>JAJDYI010000031.1 GCA_022825235.1 Alphaproteobacteria bacterium
ATACCGATATAATCGCCATTGTCAATATACCATCCGCTATCTACATGGCTACAGTCATCCGCGCGAATGGCCACGCAAACCCCGCCAGCACAAGCACTTGGCTCGATCATCCGGTGGCAATCAGGGGGAACTTCAGACTAGGGCTCCCCGGTACTTCCGCGCGCGCCGCGCCGCCCCTTCCAGGAACGCCTTGCTGTCCTCGCCCGACAAGAGGTCCCAGGCTTCGTCGATCACGATCGCCTTCGCGCGTGTGCGGGGGCCGTGGTACATCCTTTGCGTGGCCAGGAACACGACGAGCATGAGCACCACGCCCTGCACGTCGCCCCTGCCCTTGAGCTCCGCGAGTTCGAACACGGTCATCGCGTTGTCCAGGTCGGGAACGCCGGAGCCCGCGAACAGCCGTCCCATCGCCCCGCCCGGGCACCAGGGGCCGAGCGCCGTCGCCATGTCCATCGCCCGGCGGTCGCCCCGGACCGTCAGTTCGGCGCGGACGGTGCCGAGGTCGGCCGCGTTGCCGGCCTCCTCCCAGGCGCCGGCGATCGCCTCGTCGATCAGCGCCGCCTCGATGTCGTCGATGCCGCCCCGGCGCCGCGCCATGCGCCCGATGACGCCCGCGAGCATCGCGAAGCATTCCTCGCGGTAGTCGCCGTCGCGGTTCGCGGTCTCCGCGTCGATCATGGCGAAGGGATTGAGTGTCGCGGCGTCCTTGCCGAACGCGATGAAACTGCCGCCCAGCGCCTCCGCCGTGTGCTGGAACGAGCGCCCGTCGTCGATGACGACCGCCTCGCCGCCCGCGCCCACGATGCCCGTGACGAGCTCCTGCATCAGCACGGACTTGCCGGAGCCCGACTTCCCCGTGACCGCGACGTTGTAGTTGCCTTCCAGGTTCGCGAACGGCGACCAGCACGCGGGCTGGCCGCGCCGCCCGATCAGGAAGAGTGCCGGCGGATTGTCCGGGCTGGCCGGCTGGCCGCGCCACTCGCCGTGGACGGGCGCGAGGTTGACGGCGCTGGAGGTGAGGAGCGTCTTCATGCGCCCCATCCGCTCGAAGTCGGCGTCGAGCCCGCCGGCCGCCGCCATCGGCAGGCACGCGAGCCACGACGGGAGCTGGACGTAGCGCTCCGCCGTGACCCGCCAGCCCTGCCCGTGGTAGATCGCACGGACCGCCTGCTCGGCCTCGTCGAGGGCGTCGAGTGGCGCGTAGACCGCCACCAGGTACGTCGCGCGGACGAGCTTCTCGCCGTCCTTGATCCGCTCCGTGACCGCCTGCCAGTCGCGCGCCTTCTCGGGCAGCCCCGGCAGGTACCGGGCGATCCCGGTGCCGGCTTGTTGGGTAGCCCGCGCCGACTTGAGGAACGCCTTCTCGCCGGCGGCCTCGTCGCCGGTGGTGAAGACGAGCGCCGTCAGCACCGGGCAGCCCGGCTGCAGGAAGTCGCGGTGGAAGTCCCCGATGAGGACGTTGCCCCGCCAGCTCGGCCACACGTCCGGATAGGCGATCGCGGAGAGGACCCGCACGGCCACGTCCTCGCCGTCGGGGTGATGGAACGTGAGCCCGGTAGGCGCCACGGTGAGCGCGCGGCCCGGTGCGATGCACTGCTCGTGGAGGGGATCGCGCGGCGCCCAGCGCCGGGGCGGCGGCCGGATGCCGCCGTCATCCGCGCCCCGGACGTCGGGTGCGGTGAGTTCGGCCGCCAATGCAAGCAATGCGTCGGGCTCCAGCCGCCGCGCCTGAGCGCCGGCCGAGGCGAGCGTGCCTTCGAGCGCCCGGCGGAACGCGCCGAGCCCGGTCTCCGCGGCCGGGCCGGGCGGGCCCGCGAGGCAGGCGGTGACGAAGACCCGGTAGTCGGAGAGCGTGTTCGGCGGGCCGCCGGCATGGAGCTTCCGCCAGCCGGCCGGCTGCAGGAGCGCGCCACGGCGCTCGCCGATCCGCGCCTGGACCCCGCCCGCACGGGCGCGGGGCGCGGCCCATTCGTCGTAGGTCGCCCCGAAGCGTGGGCTCGCCCAGTGCAGGACCTGGAGCGTGCAGTGCTCGGGTGCGGCGTCGGCGAGGGTCCCCGCCAGAGCGCCCGCGATTTCCTCGTCGACGTCGACGAACGGCGGGAGCTCCAGCACGAAGCCGATGCTCGCGGCATTCACGTAGAGTTCGCTCCGCTCGTCCCAGGCGCGCCACGGGAGGATCTGGTGGAGCGCCGCGGGCACCGGCGGCGGCGACCAGGACGCCGGCGCCTCCGGCCCCTCGAACAGTTCCAGCAGGCGGCCGATCACGGGAGCTTCCAGCCGGCCGGTTGCAGCACCACCCGCACCCAGTGGGCCTCGCGGTAAACGCCGTCGGCGTCGACGAAGGGCGCGATCCAGATGCGACCCAGAACCTCGGGAACGCGGAGGGAGGCTTCCGCCGAGGGCGCGGGTGCGGCTGGTGGTTCGGTCGCAGCAGCGTCCGTGGGCGATTCCGGGACCGGGCGGGGTGCGTGGGGATCGGAGCCAGTCCCGAACAATCCCTTCAGCCAGCCGAAGAAGCCGCACCCGACCTCGCAGGCTTGGCCCGTATCGCGCCATCCGCCCGCAGCCTCCCCGCCCACATGCCGGCGGGCCGCTTGCAGCGGCTCGCCGAACAGGACCGCCGATCCCGCGGCGCCTTCCGGCACCGCCGGATCGGCCGCGGCAATGCTGGTGCAGGAGCTTCCCTGGGCCAGCGGGCACTGCCACGATTCGCCGACATGGGTGGCCGAGCAGGCGGACAGCACGAGCGCCGCGAGGGCGCCGGCAATCGTCAGTGCGGCTCGTTTCATTCTCATTCACTCTCTCCCGTGTTGCCGTGGCCGCCCAGCAACCCGCCGTCGAGACGCGCACCCTCCAGGAACACGACGCTCACGCGCGTGCCCGAGCGCAGCTGGATGACCGGCTGGTACTGCTCGGCGCGGCGGATCAGGTAGTCGGCGACCTTCTGCCCGGCGGACGCAGCGCCCGCGCCGAGGCCCGCCCGACCGATGTCCATGAGGCCGTTGTTGGCGACGGCCGCCGTATTCGCGCCTGTCGCGACGGCCTGCGGCCGGAATGCCTGCGCGGCCCCCTGCCCGGCGCCTGACACGAGGCCGGCGAGGAACGCCTTCTGGACGAGCGCCCCCTCGCGGCTCACGACCGGGCCGCGGACGCCGGTCTTGCCGGAACCCGCGATGAACCCCGCGACCTCCGTCTCGATCACGCTCCCGGGCTCGGGCCCCGCACACGTCAAGGTCCTCAACCTCGCGTACACCTTCTCGCTGGAGAGATCCCCGTGCGCCGCCCACGTCACGGTGCAGCCCGCGACGTCGGCGCTGAGCGCAGAACCACCCGCGGCCGCGGTCCATGCCGGCCCGATCAGGCGCAGCAGGACCGGCCGCGGGTCGCCCTGGGAGGAAATGCCGGCCGAGGCGTCGACGCCCGCGAGCACGACTGCCTCGGCGTGACTGCCCGCGGGTAGCCATGTGGAAAGCGGCTTCCAGGCCTCGATCGCCGGGGCGCCGGACGACGTGTCGTCCAGCTCGAAGGTTTCGATCAGCGGCGGCGGGGCCTCGGGAAGCGAAAACGCGCCATCGGGGCCCTGCCCCGGATCCACGGGCGCGCCTGGAAACGCTGGCACGTCCCCGAGGGTCGCATTCGGAGCCAGCCCCTCGGACACCCGCCGCTCTAGGTCCTCGATCATCGCGGCCTGGCGGTCGATCACCGAGCGCGCATCCGCCGCGTCCACGGCGAGCTTCTCGCGGAGCCGCTCATTCTCGGCGCCCAGGCGCCGCGCGTCGGTCTCCATCTCGCGGAGGCGCGCCTCGATGGTCCCGATCCGCGCCTCGGAGCGGCGGGTCCACGCCTCCTCGGCGGTGTCCGGACCCGCAAGCTCGGCGTCGATGCCGGTCGCGGCGGGCGTCTTGCCGCCCCCACCCGCGCCCAGCCAAAGTGCCAGTGCCACGAGGAGCACCGCGGCGACGACCGAGAAGAGCAGGAGCTGGCGTCGGCGCACGCCCCCGGCATCGGCGTCGACCGCCTGTGCGCGGGCATCGTTTGCGGCGGCACTCACCGGGCGGCGCCCGCGCCGCGCGGTTCCGTCACGACGACCGCGATCCGGTTCCTGGCCGTGGCGGCATGCGGGGCCGCAACCCAGACCGCGGCGACCCCGGCGCCGAAGCTTTCGGCGAGCGCGCCCGCGTTGGTGTCCGCGCCCGCCGTCAGGACATGGGCCGTGAAGCGCGTGCCACGCCAGGTCTCGATCGCCGGCGGCCACTTCGCCGGAGCCGGCGCGGGCGCCTCGACGACGTAGCCGGGCAGCGCCTCATGACGCGCGGCGGCCCGCACCAGCCGGACCAGTTCCGCGACCCGGGCGTCGTGCGCTACGGCCGCCGACCCTTGTGCGGCGGGCTGAACCGCGGCGGCATTGCGGATCAGCACTTGCGCGGAGGGTCGCGCATCCGGGACCAGGGTAAGGCGGTAAGTGAAGCCCCGCTCGGTGCCCAGGAACAGCGTGATCGGCAACGCGCCGCCGGATGTCCCGTCCGGCGCCGGATCAGGCGCCTCCACGGGGCGGAGATAGAGGTCGCCCGAGGCGGCATCGTGCTCGATGTCGTACCCGCCGGGGCTCCGGATGACCCGCCGGATGCGGTCGTCGGCCAGGGCCACGCGGGTGATGCCCGCGGCGGACACCGCCGCCTCCAGCTCGGCGTGGTCCGAGGCATCCAGCGTCTGGATGGCCGCGGCCGGTTCGGGCAGGGCGGCAAGCGCCACGCACGCCGCCAGCAGTACGGCCGCGGGCTGGCCGACCCGGGGGCCGAGGCGTGCGATTCGGTCTCGGTACATCATCAGTTCTCCATCTCCTCGAAGCGCACCAGGCCGATCCGTCCGCCATCGAGGCGGAACGTGAGCCGGTAGTGCTTGTCCTCGCGGGCGGACTCCTCGCGCCCGATCCAGGTCGCGAGCTCGCCCTCGACGTCGACGGCGAGCGCCTCGACTTCCGCCTCGATGCGCGCGGGGTAGAAGGCCGCGGCGAGGTCGCGCCCGGCCATGCGGCGCGCCTCCGACGCCACCCAGGCGCTGATGGCCCCGCGCGCCGACGGGTGGCTCATCCGCGCCGCGGCCTCGCGCACGTGCTCCGCGTTCTCGGGCGTCAGCGACAGCAGCGTCACCGCCGCCGTTCGCGCCATGTCCTCGAGGTACCGCTCGCCGGCGCGACCGCCGCCGACCTCCCAGGCCGGCCCCGTCACCGCGGGCACCAGCACCGTGACCGCCTCGCGTCCGGCCAGGCCGAGCGCAAGGACGAGGTTGGCCGCCATCGAGAGCACCAGGAGGGCCGAGAGCGCCACGCGGGCGTCGCGGGTGCGACGGAGCCCGGTCTCCATGACTGCGCGATCCACGGGCGCCCCCTACCCGACGAACCGCCGGACGTGGCTCGGCGGCGTCGCCTTCAGACGCAGCACGAAGTCCGGCAGGAACCAATAGAGGGCGTACCTCGCGATGTTGGCCCCGCCGCCCCGCTTGACCCGGCGGAGGAGCAGCCAGCCGCCGACACCGGCGACGAGGCCCGGCACGAAGGCATTGGCCGCGAGACCCAGAAGCGCCGGTCCCATCAGGACGGCCGCCTCGTCCACTGTCCAGAACAGCCAGCGTTCGGGGTCGTCGAGCCGGCGCGGGATCGCGTGACGCTGGGGGTCGCTCACGGCCGCGTCCTCAGACGATCGCGGTGCCGACGAGACCGGTCACGATCCCCGTGCCGGCGCCGGCCGCGACGCCAACCCCGACCGCGCCCATCAATTGCATCGCGTTGAAGCGGAGCACCGAACCGACCAGGGCGGCGCCCACGGCCAGGGCTGCCGCGAGCTGACCGCCGGTGCCCGAGACCATGTCGGTCACCGTGTCGAGCGGCGCGTCGAACGTCGTGTCGGTGGTGGCGAACGCCACGTCAATGCCGCCCGCGGCCAGCACGGCGGATGCCAGCGTGGTGACCAGCTGCAGGCGGACCGTGCCGGGGCGGCTCGGCAGGCCCGTCATCGCCTCGCTCCCGCGAGGGCGGTCCCGTCATCGGAGGTCGAGGTGCGCCTGCGATTCTCCGCCCAGGCATCAAGATCTTCGGTCACGTACCGGATCCGGCCGCCGAAGCGGTGGTAAATCGGCCCGCTCCCCTTCACCCGGTAGCGGTCGAGGGTGCGGGGCGACAGGCCGAGGTACTCGCCCGCCTGGTGGGTGTTCAGATACCGGTTCCCGTTCGCTGGCATGCCGATCTCCTTATCTCCGGTTCCCTTCCCGCTAGGTCATGCCCCGGCGCAGGGCGGGCAATCGAAGCGCAGAAAACGCGGCGCGGGCATGGAGGGTTTGGGAAACTCGATACCCTCCCCGGCACACGTGCGCTCCCGGCATCCAACGGGCAGCAGTGGAGCGCAGGACGCATACCGGTCCTGCGCACGCGTGACGGGTTTTGCACGGGTCGGGCGGGCTGCAATCCGGCGTCGGGAGGGATTCAGTGCGGTCCGACAGGCGGGCGCCGCGGCGGCGAGCGCGCAACGGCGGCGTCGTTCACCGGCGTGGGAATGTCGTCAGAAAACGTGCGCGCGGGCGCGGCGCGCTACGGCTTGCGCCTGGCCGCCAGTTGTGCGGCGGGTCGTCGCTGCTCCGCCCTGCTGGTCAGTGGCTGCGGGCGGGGCGCTTCGCCCGGTGGGGTGCGGTTACGGCCTCCCCGGCGCAGTTGCCGGGCTGCGGGAACCCGGGTTCAGTGCATGGTGGCCGGGGAATCCGAAGCCTTCAGCTCCGCTTGCACCTGCCGGGCCGCCTCTTGTGCTCGCAGTTTCCGGTACAGCCGCCATGCGTCCCGTCCGACGCCGCGGTAGACCTCCGCCACCGCCGGCATCCCGAGGAGGTCGAATTCTTCCCGGACCATCCGGCCGCCCAGGGCGGTCTCGCGGCCGCTGCGGGCAGATGCCAGGGACGCGGCGGCGGCGGCGTGGAAGACCTCACGGCCCATGACGCCGACGGAGGTGCCGGCAAGAATCAGGTACGCGGTCTGCCTTGTAAGCCGGTCCAGGGGGCCGATGGTGACGGTCGCGGCCCTTCGCGCACGCACGGACAGCGGCCGTGAGGCCCGCCGGCGATAGGCGCCGCGACGGCGTCGTCGAAAAGCGGCCTCGCCGGCGTCCAGCGGTTTGCCCTTCATGCCAGTCCCTCCCAGTGCTTGCCCCGGCCGCTGTCAGGCCGCAGGTTGTGGGGCGCTCGCGTCCATGCGCGTCGGTGCGCCGGCTCGCCACTTAACGCGCACAAGGGTGCAGCATCACGGTGAGCCGGACATACCTGAGCCGCCCGCGAAACCATAGGGCCGATGCCGGCCCGATGTTGCACATCAAGAAAAGGCGCGGGCCCCTGCTGCTGCGGCGCACTCCGGGCGCGATCGGATGCTCCACTGCGCGGATGGCGGTGACCGTTGGGCAGAACGCGACTGACAACGCACCAAACGTGGCGCTTGCCTACGGCCGGGCTGTTTCCGGGGCGGTGACGCGAAGGTTCCCGCCGATGCTCTCGGTGACCCGGGCGGCTGCGGACTGCATGGAATCGCGGGCGAGGTGCGCGTACCGCGCGGTCGTTTGCACGCGCGTGTGACCAAGCAGTTTCCCGATCATGGTGAGGCTTTCGCCCAGCGCCAGCGCACGGGACGCGAAGCTGTGCCGGAGATCGTGAATCCGCACGTCCTCCAGTCCGGCCCGGGCCCGGATGCGCCGCCAGGGGCGCTGCAGGTCCGTGAGATGGGCGCCGGGCAGCTTTCCGGCAATCACCCAGGGGTTGCCGTCCTCGCGAGGCAGCCCGTCCAGCACGGCGCGCGCGGCCGGCCCCAGCGGCACCGCCCGCCTGCCGGTCTTGGTGTCAGGCAACTCGATGCACCCGGCCCTGATGTACTCCCATCGCAGGGTCGGGATTTCCGACAGGCGGCAGCCCGTGAGCAGCAGCAGGCGGATCGCGGCCACGGCCGACGGCATCTCGACCTCGGCCTCGTGCAGCACCTCGCCCAGCCGGTCGGTCTCCTCGGGCGTCAGGAACCGCTCGCGGGGGCGTTCCTTGTAGACCTTGACGTGGCGGCACGGATTGGAGCCATCCGCGCGCCAGCCCCACACCTCCGCCAGCGAGAACATCTTCGAGAGCACGGCCAGCGTCCGATTTGCCTGATAGGGCACGTCGCGCATTGCGTGATGCAGCTTCGCGATGTCCTGGCGAGCGACTGCCGCCACTTTCACCGTTCCGATCGTCGGGTTGATGTACAGCCTGACCCGCCGCGCGTACTCCTCGCGGGTCGTCGGCTTGCAATGGGTCGCGACGTACTCTTCCAAGAAGCGCTTGCCGAGGTCAGACATGACCGGGGCAGCAGGCGACGTCGCGCGGACGGTGGCTGGATCGGTCCCCTTCCTCGCACCGGCCAGAATCTGCAGCGCCTCCGTCCTTGCGTCATCCGGGGTGAACGGCCCGTGCTGGCCGATCGTGAACCAGCGGAGCCGCCCATTGAGGCGGGTCTGGACGACATAATGCTTCCGGCCCGACTTCCGGACCCGCACGCCGAACCCGGTGAGTTCGCTGTCCCAGTACACCGCGTCCTTACCGTTCGGCTTGAGGGCATCAACGGCGCGCTTGGTGAGCTTTGAGCTTCGCTTCGCCATGATCGGACTTCTCTCGGAATTTGCGTTTGCTCAAATCGACCGCTTCGACATCGTCTGAACGCCCACATTCACACAAGTACCAGTGCGGACGGGCTGGTCCGGGACGCCCCGTTGCGCTCGCGCGGCCTCGCGCCCTGCCGACAATCAAACCTGCCGCTTGCCGGTCACTCTACCAGAGTGGCAAACATATGGCAAACACTTGGAGTATTCCTACTGGCCCTCTCTTGCGCAGGTAAAACAGCTTCTGTCTAACTAAACCTCTCTATCTACGGCTATTATTGGGTTTCCGGATGGTGGAGCCGAGGGGGGTCGAACCCCTGACCTCGTGAATGCCATTCACGCGCTCTCCCAACTGAGCTACGGCCCCATCGCCCCGGTATGTGCGTCGGATTGTGAGCAAACGAACGCAAGCGCGCAAGCGCTCACTGCTATTCGCCTTCCAGCGCCTCGTCCTCGATCGTCGGCTTCGGGGAGGGCCCAAGGGTTACCGTATCGGTGTCCTCGTCGAACTCGTCCTCCTCCTGCTTTGTCTCGTCGGTGGCATCTTCCACCACGTCATCGCTGGCAACTTCGGTCTTCTGCAACGATGCCGCTGTACGTTGCTGCATCAGCCGCACCTCGTTGCCGCATTTCGGGCACACCGGCGGTGACTGGTTAAGGTCGAAGAAGAGGATGCCGCAGTCGCTGCAAGCACGCTTCTCTCCGAGATCGAGTTCCGGCACGATAGAAGTCCCTCGTGGAATTGGTGCAGCGGGGACGCCCCTTTGCCACGATCGCCGACGCGAGTCAAAGCCCGTCGCCCGTGGGCGCGGCGGGCAAATCTTCCGCGTGCCGGCAGACCAGCCCGACCTGACCGTCGAGGAACTGTGTCACGCGTAGGGCGCGCGCCCGTCAGGCAGGCATGCTGTAGCCGTATTCGGGTTACGGGAGAACCTCTCCGCTTCCCTCCGCCGGCCAGCGCGGATCACGTCGTCCATGACGTCGCCGCCTCTCGCAGCCCCCTGCGGGATCCGGCAAGCGGGCGAGGTCGGGACACGGAGGTCCGTGAACCGGTTCCCGGGCGGCCATAGCACCCGGCACAGTCACCGCATGGAGGCTCGTAAGCGGGAAGCAGTCGCAACCAGACCTCCCGGAGGTCCCCGGCAGATGCAGGGCCCGGGGCGCGCAGGCGGAAGGCATACCCGCCAATGTCCGGGGGACGGGCTCCATAACCGCAGGCATCGCGACGGCGGCAACGGCTGCATCGACCACGTTGCCGCCGTCCCGGAGGCCAGTCATCACAGCCCGCGACTCCCACGGGATACGCGGCGTCTCGGAGGGCCGCGCCGGGGGCTGGCCAAGAGCACGAAAATCACGCGTTGGAGGTTGCCCTGGCGACGCCACGGAGATTCGCGGGCCACCGTTCGGCCATGCTATCGTGGCGCCGCACGATATCCGTGCCATCTGATCACGCGAACTCTTCGCCCCTTTCCGAAGGCAGGGGGCCATCTCTCCCCAAGGAGCTCTTCTCATGAACCATCTGGTCCGTGGTGCCGCTGCCGCACTCTTTGCCGCCGTCATGTTTGTTGCCAGCCTGAGCCCGGCGCTCGCCGCCGACATCGAGGTCATTCACGGCGAAGAGACGGTGCAGGTTACACCGGCGGACGCATGGGCCCGCGTCGGCGGCTTCTGCAACCTCGCGGACTTCCTCAGCCTAGTCGTGACCTGCGAAATCATTTCCGGCGACGGCGGTATGGGCAGCGTCCGACGCCTCGAACTGGGCAACGGCGAAGTCGTGGAGGAACCGATGGTCGCCATGGGGCCGATGCACTACACCTATTCGATGACCGCCGGCTTCCTCGCCGGTATCCAGTACCACGGCACCTTCATGGTGACCGCGGGCGCGGAAGCGGGAACAAGCATCGTGAGCTGGACGGGCGTGTTCGACCGTGCTGCCATGCCCGACATGGCCGCGGCAGACGATCTTGCCGCCACGCTGAACGGCATCTATGCGGCCGGCGCCAAGGAAATGGCGGCGTTCGTTTCCCAGTAGTCCGTGATTCCGGGCGGGGCGGAGCGATCGCACCTGCCCCGTTCCGGATCATCCAAAAGGGGCCTGCTGCGAAAATTTGCCCCTTCTGATTCCGCCTGCGCTTCGTGTCGCAGGACGAGCTTCCGCGCTTCTTCTACCGCAGCCGTCGCATCGGTCCACTCGCGCTGATCGAGCAGAACCGGCCCGGGCTTGACGTTGGCGATGTCCCAGAGATCGGCGCAGGTGGCCCCGCCCGCGCGACTCGCCCGCGGCAGGACCGACGCCAACCCCTAGTCCGTGGGCCCCGCCTGTGGCTGGACCAGCGCCTGCAGGAGCATGGGATCAGGCGCTTCCTCGGGCGGCTTCGACCGTTCCTCTTCCTCACGCGCCTGCTCCCGGTCGCGCCACCGCTTGGACTGGCGCGCCTTCTCGACCGCCTCCACCAGTTCGGCCCGCGTGCACAGATCGAGCAGCACCGGGTCCCGCGGCGTGATGTTGGGCGAATTCCAGTGCTCCCGGTTCCGGATCTTGTCGATCGTCCCCTTGGTGGTACCGACCAGCCGGCCGATCTGGAAATCGCTTAGTTCCGGATGGTGCCGGAGCAGCCACGCCACCGCGTCCGGGCGGTCCTGGCGGCGGGCCACCGGTGTGTAGCGCGGGCCCGTGCGCCGGGTCTCGTCCTCCACGCTCAGATTCGGGTTGGTCCGAAGATCGGCGGCCGGATCCTGCTGACAGCGTTCGATCTCCGCCTGTTCGACCTCCCCGCTGACCACCGGATTCCGGGCGGCCACGCCGGCCGCGACGTCGCCATCGGCGATTCCCTGCACCTCCAGCACGTGCAATTGGCAGAACCGTGCGATCTGCTCGAAGGTCAGCGTCGTGTGGTCGATCAGCCAGAGGGCCGTCGCCTTGGGCATCAATGGACCGGTCATCAGGGAATCCTGGGCTTGCGGGGCAGAGGGGCGACACGACGCATATAGGGCGTGCGGTTCCGACCGATTCCTGCCACACTAGGCGGACGGCGGCAATTTGGAGGCCTCATCCGGCGCCGGAGGGGTGACAGGCGACCCGTCTCCGGGCCCGGATATAGCTGGCAACGCGCGTGTCCAACAGTCCCGCAACCTGGCTCACGGTGCTGCTCTTCGGTACCCGGGTCGGGGTCGACGAGTTCGGCAACCGGTATTACCGGGAACGCCAGGCGACCGGTCGCCGGGAACGGCGCTGGGTGCTCTATCGCGGACCGGCCGAGGGATCGGCGGTGCCGCCGCTCTGGCAGGCATGGCTCACGCACACGACGAACCAGCCACCGGGCGACGATACCCCCGATCGCTATCCGTGGGAGAGGCCGCACCGCCCGAATCCGACCGGCACGGCGGACGCCCACCGCCCGCCGGGATCGCTGCTGAGTGCCGCTCCCCGGTCGCCGCGTCCGTACCAGCCCTGGACGCCTGCACTTGACGAGGAGACTCCCCCTGACCCGAAACGCCCTTGAGACGCTCCTCGGGGCCGTGGTTCTGGCGGCCGCCGCGTACTTCCTGGTCTATGCCCACGAACGCACCGCCCTGCAGACCGGCGGCGGCTACGAGCTCTCCGCCCGGTTCGCCTCCGTGGGCGGCCTCACCGTCGGCTCGCCGGTCCGCGTGAGCGGCATCACCGTCGGCACGGTTGTCAGCCAGGCTATCGATCCGGCCACCTACGAAGCAGTCGTCACACTGATGCTCGAACCCGAAGTCGAGCTGCCGACGGATTCCTTCATCTCGGTGGCCAGCGACGGACTGATGGGGGGGGCCCACCTGCGCGTGTCACCCGGCGCCGATGACACGATGCTGGCGCCGGGCGATACGATCGAGAACACCGAATCCGCCGTGGACTTCCTGCGCGCCATCTCGAAGCTCTTCGGGAATCGGTAGTGCACCCGGACGCCCTGTGACCGCATCTTCGGAACTCATTCCCGAGCAATGGCTTGCACCGGACCAAACGCCGCTGTCTTGCACGGAGAAGATCAAGGTACTCAACGAGAACATCCGGGAAATCCGGGAACTCGCCCGGGACGCGTTGGAAGACGGCGTGTTGATGGGCGCCGACCCGGAGCAGGTGCGCGCCGTCTTGGCGCGCTCGGTGCAGGACTTGCCGGAGCCGTTTTCGGACTGAGCGCTGCTGTCGCCGAGGGCCCCGTCGTGGTGCTGCGGGTCCTCGAGAAGGGGCCGGCACGGGCGTACGAAATCGAAGCCCCGCTCGACGCGGCGACACGGGTGGGACCGCTCGAAATCGTGCCGACCCGCTGCTGGGAGCCCCCGCCCGAGGACGTGCCCGAGAGTGCCGCCTTCCTGGTGATCACGGAACGCGATCCGACGGGCCGGTTCGCCGGGGCCGAGATCTTCCGGGGGTGGATGTTCGCCTCGAGCCCCGGTCTGTCCGCCCTCGAGTACCCGACGCACGACGTCTGGGTGCTGGATTGTCGGGAGGCGAGACGGATGATGCCGGAGACGGATCCGGCTGCGGCAGCCGTGCCGGAGGAACCAGAGGGGGGCGCGCCGCGCTAGCGCTCTCCGGGCAGACGGCCCTGCGTCGTTATCCGGGCCCAGGGGCCCGGCGTCGCTGCCAGGCTACGCGGACGAAACGGCGGCGGCGTGGCCAAGCTCACGCGGGACCGGCCCGCCGGCCGCCACGGGCAGGCGCACCGCGTCCGGATACACG
The DNA here is from genome assembly GCA_022825235.1 of Alphaproteobacteria bacterium. GTDB lineage: Bacteria > Pseudomonadota > Alphaproteobacteria > TMED109 > TMED109 > VXPW01. The sequence goes on from JAJDYI010000031.1 coordinate 13,363, forward strand.
CCATCGGCGACCTGCCCGGCGCGGCCGATCCGGAAGAAGTCCGCATTCCGTGCCAGCGCCGCGTCCAGGTGCCGGCGGAAGGCGGCCCGCGACAGACGTTCCTGTCCGAACTGGTCCAGGTGGTCGTTTTCGAACTGCGCGTCGAAGAGCGTGAAGCCGCCCACGCGGAGCCGGTCGACCAGGTGCACGAGCGCGATCTTGCTGGCGTCGCGCTCGGCCGAGAACATGCTCTCGCCGAAGAACGCGCCGTTGAGTGCGAGCCCGTAGAGACCGCCGACGAGCTCGCCGTCCCGCCAGCACTCGACCGAGTGGGCGTAGCCCTCCACGAACAGCTGCAGGAACGCGGTCCGGATCGCCGGGTTGATCCACGTCTCCGTGCGGTCCCGGAGGGGGTCGCACCGACCGCAGGCGCCGATCACTTCCGGAAAGGCCTGATCCACGGTGATGCCGAACGGGCGCTGCCGGAGGGTCCGCGCCAGGCGGCGCGGCACATGAAATCGCGACAGCGGCAGCACCCCCCGGACGTCCGGGTTGATCCAGTAGACGTTCCGGTCGCCGCGGCTCTGCGCCATCGGGAACCAGCCCCGCCGGTACGCCTCGAGCACGCCCGCCATCGGCAAGACGGCCGTCGTCGTCACGTGCTTTCCCGGTTCATGAGCTCCCGTTCCAGCCAGTGGACATCGTACCGTCCCGCCACGAAGTCCGGGTGCTCGAGGATGCGCTGGTGCAGCGGGATGGTGTTGGCCAACCCGTCGATCGCGTACTCGCGGAGCGCGCGCCGCAACCGCCGCACCGCCTCGTCTCGGTCGCGGCCGTGGACGATGAGCTTGGCGATCAGGCTGTCGTAGTGGGGGGACACCTCGCTGCCGCCGAACATCGCGGAATCGACCCGGACGCCAGGCCCCGACGGTGCGTGGTAGCCCGCCGCCCGGCCGGGCCGCGGCGTCAGCGTTTCCGGGTCTTCCGCCGTGATCCGGCACTCGATGGCGTGGCCGGTGATGGAGACCGCATCCGGCTCGAAGCCGAGCGGCTCGCCGGCGGCGATGCGGAGCTGCTCGCACACGAGGTCGATGCCGGTCACCATTTCCGTCACCGGATGCTCGACCTGGAGACGCGTGTTCATCTCGATGAAATAGAACTCGCCGTCGTCGTAGAGCATCTCCACGGTGCCCAGTCCCAGGTACCCGAGCTCCTGGACGGCCCCGACGATGATGTCGCCGACCCGCCGCCGCGCGTCGGCATCGAGCACCGGCGAAGGCGCCTCCTCCACCATCTTCTGGTGGCGCCGCTGGACCGAGCAGTCCCGCTCGCCGAGGTGCATGACGTTGCCGTGCGCATCGGCGAGGATCTGGAACTCGATGTGCCGGGGGGTCGCCAGGTACCGTTCGGCGTACACGGTGTCGTCGCCGAACCCCGCCTGCGCTTCCGCCCGCGCCAGCTGCCACGCACCTTCCAGCTCGGCTTCCGCCTCAACGACCTTCATTCCCCGGCCGCCGCCGCCCGCCGCCGCCTTGACGATCAGGGGGAACCCGATTTCCCCGGCGAAAGCCCGAAGCTCGTCCAGCGAGGCCAGCGCCCCCTCGGCGCCGGGGACCACCGGCACGCCTAGTGCGCGCATCCGCCGGCGGGCCTCCACCTTGTCGCCCATGATGGAAATGTGGTCTGCCTTCGGCCCGATGAACGTGATGTCGTGGAGGGCCACGATCTGGGCAAAGTCGGCATTCTCGGACAGGAAGCCGTATCCCGGATGCAGGGCATCGACTCCGCTGACATGGGCAGCCGTGATGATGGCGGGCACGTTGAGGTAGCTCGACTGCACGTCCGGCGGGCCGATGCAGACCGACTCGTCGGCGAGCCGCACGTGCATCGCGTCGGCGTCGGCGGTCGAGTGGATGGCGACGGTCCGGATGTCCAGGTCGTGGCACGCCCGGAGAATGCGGAGCGCCGCCTCCCCCCGGTTGGCGATGAGCACCTTGCTGAACATCGGCTGCCTACTCGATGATGGCCAGCAGGGCGCCGAACTCGACCGGCGTCGCATCCTCGACAAAGATCTGGGCCACGGTGCCGCTGCGGTGCGCCAGGACCGCGTTCATCGTCTTCATCGCCTCGATGATGAACATCTGGTCGCCCTCGCCCACCTGGTCGCCGACCTTGATGAATGGCTCGGCGCCCTGCGCGGCCGCCACGTAGAGCGTCCCGACCATCGGTGACGTGACGGCACCGAGGTGGTCCGCGAATTCCTCGGGACGGTCCGGATCCGGCGACGCGGGGGCCGGTTCGGGGTCGGGCGGGGTGGCCGGCGCAGGGTCGGGCGCCGGCGCGGGTGCCGCGGGAATCGGCGCCGCCGGCCGGCCGCCGCGCGCGAGCCGGACGGAGCGTCGTCCGTCCGTCAGCTCGAGCTCGGCCAGGTCGGTTTCGTTCATGAGCTCCGCCAGCCGGCGGAGGAGCGGTTCGTCTACCGGGAAATTGGGCATGCCAGACTCGCCGTCCCTGGGTTCACGTCCGCGCGCCCCGGCCGGCCGGCGGGGCATCGAGCAGGGGCGCGATGGCCGCCAGCGCCAGAGCGTAGCCGGCCACGCCGACCCCGCACAGAACCCCGTCCGCCCGGGCGGAGACGTACGAATGATGGCGGAACGCCTCGCGTCCGTACACGTTGGAGACGTGCACCTCGATGACCGGCCCCGCGAACGCATTGAGCGCGTCGAGCAGCGCGACAGAGGTGTGGGTGTAGCCCGCCGCATTGAGCACGATCCCGCCGGCCCGGCCGGTCGCTTCCTGGACCCAGTCGACCAGCACGCCTTCGTGATTGGTCTGCCGGAAGTCGATTCCGAGCCCAAGCGGGCCCGCAGTCCGCCGGCACAGTGCCTCCACGTCGGCCAGTGTTTCCGGTCCGTAGATGCCGGGCTCGCGCGTGCCGAGCAGATTGAGGTTCGGGCCGTTCAGCACGAACACGGTGGTAGTCTCCGCCATGAATGGAATCTACAGTAACGGCACGGCGATGCCTTGAGATTCCGACGAACGGAAACCGCGCGCGGGGTGGGATTCGGTGGAGATAACGGTCAACGGTACGGAGCGTACCGTCGCCCCCGACCTGTTGCTTGACGATCTCCTGCGGGACCTGGGGCTGGACTCCAGGAAGATCGCGGTCGAGCGGAACCGGGAGATCGTGCGGCGGGCCGACTTCGGAACCCTCAGGCTCCAGCGCGGCGACAGCATCGAGATCGTCCATCTGGTGGGCGGCGGTGACGACGACCGCTGGGAGGTGGCGGGCCGACGTTTCCGCTCGCGCCTGATCATCGGCACCGGCAAGTTCGCGAGCTTTCAGCAGAACCGGGCGGCGCTGGAGGCCTCCGGCGCCGAGATCATCACCGTCGCCGTGCGCCGGGTGAATCTCGATGACCCGAACGCCGAGCGTCTGACCGACGTGATCGACCCGAAGGCCTACACCTACCTGCCGAACACGGCCGGCTGTTTCACGGCGGACGATGCCCTCCGCACCCTTCGCCTCGCGCGGGAGGTCGGGGGCTGGACGCTGGTGAAGCTGGAGATGCTGGGCGACCCCGACACGCTGTATCCGGACATGCCCGAAACCTTGCGCGTGACGGAGATCCTGGTCCGCGAGGGCTTCGAGGTGATGGTCTACTGCACCGACGATCCGCTGCTGGCGCAACGCCTGGAGGATCTCGGGGCGGCCGCCGTCATGCCGCTCGGCGCACCCATCGGTTCCGGTCTCGGCATCCAGAACCCGCTCAACATCCGCTTCATCGTGGAACGTCTGCAGATCCCGGTCATCGTCGACGCGGGTGTGGGGACGGCCTCGGACGCGACGCTGGCGATGGAGCTGGGTTGCGATGGGGTCCTGATGAACACGGCGATCGCCGGCGCCGACGACCCGGTGCGCATGGCCCGGGCCATGCGTGCCGCCGTGCGTGCCGGACGCGACGCCTATCTCGCCGGCCGCATTCCCCGTAAGTTTGCAGGCGACCCCTCGTCGCCCGTCACCGGGCTGATCGGGTAGAACCCCTCGCTTCACACGGCACCCGAGCGGGTGCCCCCACTTCCCACCTAACCTAGGACCCCGCCAATGGCCGCCAACCGCCGGATCGTCCTCGCCTCCCGTCCAATGGGCTTGCCCACCGCCGAGAACTTCCGACTCGAAGAGGAACCGGTCCCCGAGCCGCGACACGGCGAAGTGCTCGTGCGCGCCCTGTGGCTCTCGCTCGACCCCTACATGCGCGGCCGGATGAGTGCCGGCAAGTCGTACGCCGCCCCCAATCCGGTCGGCGGGGTCATGACCGGCGGTGTCTGCGGGCGCGTCGAGAAGAGCCAGGACCCCGCCTTCAACGAAGGCGACATCGTCCAGGGATTTGCCCTCGGATGGCAGGACTACGCGATCGCCACGGCCGCGCAGATCCGCAAGGTCGATCCCTCGCTGGCGCCCATTTCGACATCGGTCGGGATCCTGGGCATGCCGGGCATGACCGCATACTTCGGTTTGCTCGAGGTCGGGCGGCCGGTTCCCGGTGACACGGTCCTCGTGTCCGCCGCGTCCGGCGCCGTGGGGGCCGCGGTCGGTCAGATCGCGAAGATCGGCGGCTGCCGGGTGGTCGGCACGGCCGGCTCCGATGACAAGGTCGCGTACATCACCGAGGAGCTCGGTTTCGACGCCGGCATCAATTACCGGACCGCAGGCGACCTCAATGCCGCCGTGCGGGAGGCCTGCCCGGACGGCGTGGACGTCTATTTCGACAACGTGGGCGGTCCCGTCACCGACGCGGCCTTCGCCAATCTGGCGCAATGGGGACGGGTCGCCATCTGTGGCCAGATCTCCCAGTACAACAACACGGAAGAGGCGATGGGGCCGCGGTCCCTGCGGCATGTCCTGATCAACCAGGCGAGAGTCGAGGGCTTCCTGGTGTTCCGCTTCACGCAGAAGTACCCGATCGCCCTCCGCCGCATGGCGCGCTGGATCAAGGAAGGGAAGCTGCGCTACCGCGAGGACGTCGTCGAGGGACTCGAACGCGCGCCCGAGGCCTTCATCGGCATGCTACAGGGCAAGAACTTCGGCAAGCTGGTCGTGAAGGTGGCCGACGAGTAGGCCCTGCCGCAGCCCGTTCCCCGACTGTCAAGAACTCTTCACGGAATCGACACCGGAACGCACCACGCCATCTGCTGACATCACGCCTGCTTGGATGACGGTCGCCGCGCTGTTGGCGGCCGTCGCTGCTTGCGGGGCGCGTTCCGGCCATGAACATCGTCGGCTTTCCCCGGCGGGTCCGCACACTGTGGATCTCCGACATTCATCTCGGCACGCGGGGGTGCCGGGCGGACGACTTGCTGGCGTTCCTCCGCACGATCGAGTGCCGCACCTTTTACTTGGTGGGGGACATCGTCGACTGCTGGCGGCTCAAGAAGTCCTGGTACTGGCCGGCCAGCCATCAGGCAGTCGTCCGCGAGTTCCTGCGCCGGGCGAACGCGGGCGTTGAGGTCATCTTCATCCCGGGCAACCACGACGAGGCAGCTCGCGAATTCGACGGCCTCGACATGGCCGGCATCAAGATCCGCACCGAGGCGATCCATGTCGCCGCCGATGACCGACGGTTTCTCGTCGTGCATGGCGACGGGTTCGACGGCGTCGTACGCTACGCTCGCTGGCTCTATTGTCTGGGCGACCGGTCCTACCGGGTGATGCTGCGCTGCAACCGGGTCTTCAACCAGGTCCGCAGGCTCTGCGGGCTGCCGTACTGGTCGCTGTCGGCGTTCCTGAAGCACCGGGTCAAGAATGCCGTGCAGTTCATCGCCGACTTCGAGATCGTGCTCGCCCAGGAAGCCCGCCGCCGGGGCGTCGACGGGGTCGTGTGCGGCCACATTCACCACGCCGAGATCCGCTTCATCGGTGATGTCCTCTACTGCAACGACGGCGACTGGACCGAGAGCTGCACCGCGCTCGTCGAACACTTTGACGGCCGACTGGAGATCCTCCAGGGCGGCGCACGAAACCGCCTGGAGAGCCAGGGGACGAGGCTGGCGCAGGCGTCCTGATCCGCCGTGCGCATCGTCATCGTTTCGGACGCCTGGCACCCGCAGATCAACGGGGTGGTCCGAACGCTCGTCGCCGTCCAGCGCGAACTGCAGGCAATGGGGCACACCGTACGGGTGATCGGACCGGACGGCTTCCGCACCGCACCGCTCCCGACGTATCCCGAGATCCGGCTCGCCCTGAATCCATGGCGGGTGCGGGGTGCGATCGAATCGTTCGAGCCGGACGCCGTGCACATCGCGACCGAAGGGCCGCTGGGCTGGGCGGCGCGCCGGTGGTGCCGCCGCGCAGCCAAGCCCTTCACGACCTCGTTCCACACCCGGTTTCCGGAATATCTCTCGGCGCGCACCGGATTGCCGGAAGAACTGGGCTACGCGGGGCTACGCCGGTTTCACTGTCATGCCGAAACCGTGATGGCCGCCACGCCGAGACTGGTCGCGGAACTCGAGCGGCGGGGATTCGGACGGGTCGGGCTGTGGGGGCGCGGGGTCGACACGTCGCTGTTTCGCCCGCGCCCCTGCGACCGGAGCCGCAGCGGTCCGTTGTGGCTGACGGTCGGCCGGGTGGCCGTCGAGAAGAACCTCGAGGCATTTCTCAGCCTCCAGCTGCCGGGACGCAAGATGGTGGTGGGGGACGGGCCGGCGCGCGAAGCGCTCCAGCGCCGGTTTCCCGACGTCGAGTTTCCGGGCGCCTGCACCGGCGACGATCTCGCGCGCACCTACGCACAGGCCGACGTCTTCGTCTTTCCGAGCCGCACCGACACGTTCGGAAACGTCATGCTGGAAGCACTCGCCAGCGGCGTGCCGGTGGCCGCCTATCCCGTGCCGGGCCCGCTCGACGTGGTGGGCGATGCTCCCGATGTCGCCGTTCTGGACGGCGACCTGGGCCGGGCCGCACAGGCGGCGCTCGAACTCGATCGCGCCGCCTGCAGGCGGTTTGCCGAAGGGCGCGGTTGGGATGCGAGCGCCCGGCAGTTCCTCGCCAACCTGTCCGTCAGGGGCGCCTGAAGATGCAATGGATACATGCCCTAGGCTGGCGCGCCAGGCACCATGCCCGGCGCGTTCAGTCCCTGACAGCGAGTGGTGAACCTCCCGCATGGGGCAATGGGAGATCAATATTCCGTCTCATCGCGAATTTGTCATGTGTTGACCGCTGGTGTCAGTGTTTAGGCCTGTATCCGGCGCTTGCTATCTGCACCCGGTCATCGAAATAGGTCGGCATGGCTACCGGTATGTGTGAGCACCAGGGCATCGCCGTCGATATGCCAGATCAGAAGCCAGTCGGGCTCAATACGGCATTCCCAGGAACGGGCCCTTCGGCCCGATAGCCGATGGGCACGGCAGTGAGGGGGAAGAGGCTGGTCGGAAAGCAGGCGCTCCACGACGGCCCAGAGTTTTTCGAGGTCCCGCTAACGGCGGCGGGCGCGACGCAGGTCCCGGCGGAACCGCTTCGAAGTGCGGAGGCGCACGTAGAGGCTCAGTCGTCAGGCACGGACGCCCTGAGTGCATCCAGATTTTCGTACTCGATGAGGTCCTTGCCGTCGTACGCCTCCTGCAGCTCCCGGCAGGTCTGTGCATTCGGAATGTTGACAGCGAACGGCATGCCGTGGCGCAGGGTGACCTGTTTGTAGAACAACGTAATGGCCTCAGTGGCGGAGAGGCCCAGTCGAGTGAAAATCGCTTCGGCGTCGTGCTTGAGTTTGGGTTCGACACGCGCTCGGATCATCGCGGTCTTGGTCATGGGTGGCGTCCCTGTGCAGAGGCAACGTATCCTGGATGGGGTACAGCATAGCCGATGCGAACGGGTCCAGCGGCCGCGAGGCAGGAGCTCCATTCGGGATCGTGAGTGGGGCGGAGATCACTCAAACACGCATTGCGTTCTGAAGCACCGGGCCATGGCCGATGTCACAGAAGACCGATTGGCCCGCTTTGCTCACCACTGCCGGATGTGCTGACGTCGGGCAGTGTTTGGGGCCGGTTCCGGCAGGTGTCGGGGTCTGGATCGTGCCGCCGGGGAGCTTCCACCGGCCAGAGAGATCCACGCAGAAGGACCGTGGCGGGGTCGCAGTGCCCCGGCAGCCCGAAGTCGCCCGCCAGGGGCTCACCACGGAAATCACGCGGGCGCGCCGCAACATGGGCGGCCGGAAATAGGCAAGATCTAGGTTCACGGCTTTTGGCAGGACCGGTCGGAGATGGACCGATCACGCCACTCAGTGCGCCTTGGCTTGGCCGGGCGGACCCGGCACGATCCGCCGCGAGACGGCCCTTAGGTTCCAGCTCATGGCCGCAGGGAGACCATCATGAAGTTTTTTCGACTGGGGACCTTGCCCGCCGTATTGCTTGTCCTTGGGTCGGTTGGTGCAGCCGCTGCCGGCACCAACACCCGGATGACGGATGGAGCGGGCTCAGTCGTGTAACTCGAGACGCCGCTCGATTCGGTCCAGGCGTTCCTGCATGGCTGCGATGGTGCTGTCATGCGAAACTTCCGAGTGCATGAATCCGGCCATGTGGGATTTGATCCCGCGAACGTCTGCCTGGAGTTCGTTCATCCGTCCATCCATGGCCGCCAGCTTGGCCTGGATGGCCTTGAGGTGCTCAAGCAGAAGCTGGTTGGTGACATTGTCGGTCATCTACTGGCCCTCAAAGGGGATCGTACTACGTAATCGGCGGCTGGGAAATAGGCTCGCCGCGACGGTAGATCCTTGCTGATTCAGGCTTGTATCGGCGCGGGGAGCCGCTGCCGTGAGTTCCTCGCCTTACGGATGCTCAAATGGTGCCGGTCGGTTCCGCGCTTGCTGGTCGCGCCGTGGCAAGCAAGGCTCGCCCCTGTCGGATACAACTTGCCGGCGTCATTTTTCGGATTGACGGGACGCGCCGGGTGCCACCATCTGCGTGTCCTACAGCACCCTGAGCACGCAGGGTTCGGCCTGCTGCTGCAAAAAACGCGCTGTACGGAGAAAATCCCTTCCCACTTGGGATATGCGTCTCGTCCAATCTAGAGCCTGGTGGCGTCCGATTCGGAATACGAGGCCGCCCTTTCTGGACTTGGAGAGTTCGCGTCCCACCTTGCACTGCCGAGCCCAGCCTCAACTTTCCGCGGAGTCCGCCACTCGCAGAGCCTTCTGCCATTAATCATTTGGTCTCCGGGGGCGGATCGAGCGCCGATCAAGCGCGAAGTCACCCGCCAGGAGCTCGCCATGGTAATCACGCGGGAGGGCCGCAACATGGACGGCCGCGAATGGGCAAGATCCAGGTTCCGGGGTTTCGGCAGGGCCGGTCCGAGGCAAACCGATCACGCAGTGCCGTGCGCCTTGGCTTGGCCGGGCTTACCCGGCACGATCCGGATCGAGACGGCCCTCGGGTTCCAGCTCATGGCCGCAGGGAGACCATCATGAAGTTTTTTCGACTGGGGACCTTGCCCGCCGCATTGCTTGTCCTTGGGTCGGTTGGCGCAGCCGCTGCCGCGCCGGTGCCCGCGCACGGAGTCCGGGATGACGCCCCCCGCATTGCCGTGGTCTCCGCGTTCGCACCGGAACTCGCGATCCTGAAGAGCGAACTGACCGGGGCGACCATCCATGTGATGAACGGCGTCGAGTTCGCCACCGGCCGTCTCGAGGGACGCGCTGTCGTCCTGTTCCTGAGTGGCATCAGCATGGTCAATGCCGCCATGACTGTGCAGCTTGCAATCGACCATTTCACCATCGACCGGATCGTGTTCTCGGGCATTGCGGGCGGGGTGGATCCCGCACTCGACATCGGGGACGTCGTCATTGCGGATCGCTGGGGCCAGTACCTCGAAATGGTGTTCGCGCGCGACGGCCCGGAGGGATGGGAGAAGCCCCCCTTCTTCCAGTACCCGCACGGGAACTTCGGGATGATGTTTCCACGCTCCGTCACCGTTCAGCGCGCGGGCGCGCCAGCGCCGGAGACCCGGTTCTGGTTTCCCGCGGATGAAGCCATGCTCGCCGCCGCGCGCGATGCGGCCGGCGGCGTCGCGCTCGGGCGCTGCTCCGCCGAGGGCGCCTGCCTGGAACGCGCGCCAAGAGTTGTCGTCGGCGGTGCGGGGGTCTCGGGCGGCGCCTTCATCGACAATGCCGCATTCCGCGACTACACGTTCGATACCTTCGGCGCGCGGGTGCTGGACATGGAAAGCGCCGCCGTGGCGCACGTGGCCTGGGCGAACGAAGTGCCGTTCATCGCCATCCGAAGCCTGTCCGACCTCGCCGGCGGGAGTGCCGGCGGAAACCAGCTGGACATCTTCTTCCGGCTGGCTGCCGACAACGCGGCACAGGTCGTGAAGGCGCTCCTGCATGCACTCCCCGAATAGCGGCGGGCCGCGAGGAGCGAGATGCCGAGTTTTACGGCCGACGCTGGTCGATTCCTATGGCTGCCGATCAACGGCGTCGTTGCAGCGGTGGTGCTCGCGAGGCGCCGCTGGCGTGATCGTCCTGCCTTCGATCCCGCGCGGACCAGCGGCCTGCGTGCCGCCGTTATCCTGCTGGCCGGTATCGCCGTTCCGGCAGCCGGCCAGGCGGAATGGCGGACCCTGCAGCGCACGACGTTTTGCCGTGACCATCAGGAGTTCACGAGCGCCCTCGCCCGGCTGCACGGCGAGACCCGGGCCTGGTGGGGCGTCAGCGACGACGGGAAGGCGGTCGTGGAATTGCACTGGTCACCGGAGAGCGGTTCCTGGACGCTGCTGCGGGTCGAGCACGACGGCGTTGCGTGCGCACTGGCAGCCGGCGAGTCGGGCGCGCTCGAGTTCCGCACGGAGAGCGAACAGCCATGAGCCCCCCGTCAGCAGCGCATCCCCATGCGGACGGCCTGCCGCGCCGGCCGGTGAACCACCAGCCCCTCACGCCGCTGTGGTTCCTGCTGCGAAGCGCGGATGTCTTTCCCCAGCGGCGCGCCTGGGTGCATGGGCGCCGCTCCGCCACGTATGCGGAATGCCTGGCGCGGTGCCGCCGCGTTGCGTCCTGGCTCCAGGCGGCGGGAATCCGGCCGGGCGACACGGTGGCCGCGCTGCTCCCGAACACGCCGGCAATGCTCGAATGCCACTACGCAGTGCCGATGTCGGGTGCCGTGCTGAACACGATCAACACCCGTCTTGATGCGGCAACGGTCGGCTACATCCTGCAGCACGGCGGCGCCCGGCTGATGCTGGCTGACACCGAGTACCGCGGACTCGTCAAGGCGGCCCTCGCGGACATCCCGGCAGCCGAGCGGCCGCGCGTGATCTGGTCGGCGGATTCCGAGGGCCCGGCCCCGCAGCCGGTCGGCACCGACTACGAAGACATCGCCGGCGCCGGCACGCCGGTGCACGGCATGCGCATGCCGGACGATGAGTGGGAGGCCATTAGCCTCAATTACACGTCGGGCACCACCGGCCATCCGAAGGGCGTGGTCTATCACCACCGCGGCGCCTACCTCACCGCGGTGAACAACCAGCTGGTCTGGGAACTCGGCCACTATCCCGTCTACCTGTGGACGCTGCCGATGTTCCACTGCAACGGCTGGTGTTTCCCGTGGACCGTCACTGCCCTCGGCGGCACGCACGTCTGTCTGCGCCGGGTGGAGGGCGACGCGATCCTCGAAGCCATCCACACGCGCGGGGTGACGCATTTCTGCGGCGCCCCCATCATCCTTGCCACCGTCACCGAGGCCGCCGCCCGGCTCACCGAACCGCTCCCCCGCTCCGTCCGGGTGATGACGGCGGCGGCACCACCACCCGCGACCGTGATCGAGGCGATGCAGGCCAAGGGCTTCCACATCACGCACGTGTACGGCCTCACGGAGACCTACGGACCAGCCGTGGTGTGCGCCTGGCAGGAGGAGTGGGCGGACTTGCCGGCCGCGGAGCAGGCGCAGCGCAAGGCCAGGCAGGGCGTCCGATACCCTTCCCTTGAGGGGCTTCAGGTCATGGATACCGGGCGCCTCGAACCCGTGCCCCGGGACGGCGCAGCGCTAGGCGAGGTGATGATGCGCGGCAATATCGTCATGAAGGGATACCTGCGGAACCAGGAAGCGACCGATGCGGCCTTCGAAGGCGAATGGTTCCACACCGGCGACCTCGCGGTGGCGCATCCGGACGGCTATATTGAACTGAAGGACCGGTCGAAGGACATCATCATCTCGGGCGGCGAGAATATCTCGTCCATCGAGGTCGAGAACGCGCTCTACCGGCACCCGGGTGTTGCCGCCGCAGCTGTCGTTGCCCGGCCCGACGCCAAGTGGGGGGAAACGCCGTGCGCGTTCGTGGAACTCCGGGAGGACGCGGGAACTGTCTCCGAGGCGGAGCTCATCGCCTTCTGCAGGGAAAAGCTTGCCCACTTCAAGGCGCCGAAGACCGTGATCTTCGGCGCGCTGCCGAAGACTTCGACCGGCAAGATCCAAAAATTCGCGCTGCGCGAGCGGGCCCGGGCTCTCTGATCGACCGCCAGGTGGTCCGGTGACGCGCTACCGCCTCACCCTCGAGTACGATGGCTCCCGCTTCCGGGGCTGGCAGCGTCAGGCCACGGGGCTCTCCGTCCAGGCCGCCCTTGAGGCGGCGGTCGCCGCTTACGCCGGCGAAACGGTGGCCGTGCAGGGAAGCGGCCGGACGGACACCGGCGTACATGCGCTCGGCCAGGTCGCGCACTTCGATCTCGCGCGTCCGCGCCCGCCCGAATCCGTCCGCATGGGGCTCAACTACCACCTTGCCCGGATCGCCGGCGGCGCCGTGGTCGTGTTGGCCTGCAGCGAGGCCGCCCCCGAGTTCCACGCCCGGTTCTCGACCGTCGAGCGCAGCTACCTGTACCGGATCCTGACCCGGCCCTCGCCGCCGGCGTTCGGACGGGATCACGTCTGGTGGATGCCCCGCGCGCTCGATGCCGCCGCGATGGCGGCCGCCGCGCGGCCGCTCGTCGGCTTCCACGACTTTACGAGTTACCGGGCAGCGGGCTGTCAGGCGAACTCGGCGCTACGCACGCTGACGGAGTTGTCGGTGGCGCGGAGCGGGCCCGAGGTCACCGTGCGCGCCCGGGCCCCGTCGTTTCTCTACCGGCAGGTCCGGATCCTCGTGGGGACGCTGGTCGAGGTCGGGCTTGGGCGCGCTGGCGCGGACGCTCCCGCCCGTGCGCTGGCCGCCCGGAGCCGGGCGGCAGCAGGACCCACGGCACCGGCGCGCGGCCTCTATTTCAAAGCGGCGATCTGCGCCGGCGACCGATCTCCGATTGACCGGAATGGGCACGCACTTGCCGCCTTGGATCAAAATCTGTAATAATTCCGTGCTTTTTCGCCCGTACGGCGACGTGTTAAGGTTCGCCATACTGCCCGGACTGTGCGGCTGCCTACATCGGCGGCCGTTCGGACAGGCGGCGGCCTGAAAGGGCGATTCAATGGAGGGAGTAGACAGGTCATGAAGAAACTTGTCGCATTGACGGCGGCGCTCGCCGTCACAGGCTGGGCAGCTTCCGCGAGCGCGGAATGTGGACCCGATAGTTGGGGCGACTGCGTCGGCAAGCCGTGGGTTGACGGCGACGTGATGGACACCCCCTTGGGCTCCAAGTGGTGGCCGCACCCGCTCTGGGGCGAAGGCGATGAAGCCGGCTCCACGAACTGGTACTCGCAGCCCGAGGTTGTGATGCGTGCCCTTGCGCAGATCAGTGAAGGCAAGGCCATGAAGATCGGGCACGACTACGTGAGCGGCATGCCGCTGTTCGGCGAGCGGAAGTTCTCGCTCCGGATCCCCGGCACACCGACTGGCGGGGCCTTCGGCGCGAACCAGATCATGTGGAACGACGAGTTCCTGTCCACGGAAATCGGCCAGGTCGGCACCCAGTTCGATGGTCTCGGCCACATCGGTGTCCAGGTCGGCGCGGTCGGCGACAAGACCGAGATGCGTTGGTACAACGGCTTCACCGCGCAGCAGATGGGGAACCCCTACGGGCTGAACTTCCTCGGCAGCGAAAAGCTCAACCCGATCATCGCGCGCGGCATCCTGCTCGACATCGCGGCGGTCCGTGACACCCCGATGGAAAAGGGTGACGTCGTGACCATGGCTGACGTCAATGCCGCCCTCGAGGCGCAGGGCATGGCCGACTACGAGCCCATGGCTGGCGACGCCATCCTGATCCGGACCGGATGGGAACGGCACTGGGAAAACCCGCCGGCGTTCAACGACGGCTGCCCCGGCATCGGCATGGAAGTCGCCCGCTGGATCGCCGAGACCGTCCAGGCCGGCGTGACCGGCTTCGACACGTGGCCGGGCGACGCGGTCCCGAACCCGGACCCCGCGTGCGCCTTCTGCGTCCACACGTACCTGCAGACCAGGCACGGAATCGTGAATCAGGAGAACCTGAAGCTGTCCGTCCTGGCGGATGCAGGCGTCTACCAGTTCGCGTACTTCTACAGCCCGGTACCCGTCAAGGGCGCGACGGGCTCGATCGGCTCGCCGGTCGCGATCTGGTAAAGGCCATCGGCGCGCCTCGGCGCGTCTGAACGGCTGTCGAGACCATGGCCGGGCTTGCCCGGCCATGGTCTCTCTTTACATGCTTGGAGAGATGGCCATGCGCACATTCACGGACGTCTCGCGAGCGTTGCGCCGGGGGATGCTGGGGATGCTGATCGCGACCCTCGGCTCCATGACCGCAGTCGCACCGGCAAGCGCGTTCACGGTCACCAATTCCGACCCGCAGCTCCGGGCGAAGGTGTCCATCAATTACTGGCTCCGGTGGGTCAAGGCCGGCGAGAGCGTCGTGTTCATCCCCGAAGCCTTCCCCGTAACGGTCTACGTCCAGTTTCCTGAAGGCACCCTGACGTGCGAGGTGACCAGCAACTCGGACCACATCGAGCTGACGGGGGACGAGTGCCTCGTGAACGGGGAACCGGCAGGTCAAACCACCTTGCGGTTCTGACGGTCGGGGACCGGCAGGACACTCATCATCGAGGAGCGCGGACGACGGCACACGGACTCGTGCCGGTTCGCGACATGTCGCATGCGCACCGCCAGCGTAGAACGATCGACCGGTGAGACCTCGATACGGGTGACCGCGTCGCTGGACGGCACCGGCAAACGCAGCGTTGCCACCGGCATCGGGTTCCTCGACCACATGCTGGAACAGCTCGCCAAGCACAGCCTGATCGACCTCGAAGTCGCCGCCGACGGCGACCTGCACATCGATGGCCATCACACCACCGAGGACACGGGGTACGCGGTCGGGCGGGCAGTGGCCGACGCGCTAGGAGACCGCCGCGGTATCCGCAGGTTTGGTCACGCACTGATTCCCATGGACGAGACGCTGTCCCGGGTGGTCGTCGACCTGTCGGGACGTCCGTACCTGGTCTGGAAGGTCGCGTTCACGCAAAACCGGCTCGGCGAAATGGATACCGAGCTCTTTCGGGAGTGGTTCCAGGCGTTCGCGCAGGCCGCCGGCTGCAACCTGCACGTCGAAAATCTGTACGGCGTCAACAACCACCACGTGATCGAATCCTGCTTCAAGGGATTGGCGCGCAGCCTGCGCGAGGCCGTCCGGGTGGACCCGGCGGCAGCCGGCGAGATCCCGTCAACCAAGGGCGTCCTGCGGAACGACGCCCGATCCGGGGCAGCGTAGTCGCGGCATCACAGCAACACCGGTACGACCATGATCACCGCCATCATCGACTACGGATCGGGCAACCTGCGCTCGGTGGCCAAGGCATTCGAGCGCGTCCTCCGGACGGACGCGCGCGATGCCGAGGTGGCCGTGACGGGGGACCCGGCCGTCGTCCGCAGGGCCGATCGCATCGTCCTGCCGGGCGTTGGGGCCTTCGCCGATTGCATGCGGGGTCTCCGGCAGATTGCCGGCATGACCGAGACCCTGCAGCGTCGGGTGATCGACGACGCCGTCCCGTTTCTCGGAATCTGCGTCGGCATGCAGATGATGAGCCGGGAAAGTGAGGAACACGGGCGGCACGCCGGGCTCGGGTGGATCCCGGCAAGCGTCGCCCGGATGGCCCCGGCACCGGGTTACCGTATCCCGCACATGGGCTGGAACGAACTTCTCGACGTGGCTCCCCACCCGGTGTTTGCCGGTCTCGAGCCGCATGCGCACGCGTACTTCGTCCACAGTTACGCGGTCCACGCCGACTGGCCGGAACACGTCGCCGCGCGCACCTGCCACGGCGGACCGGTCGTCGCGGCGCTCGCACGGGACAATCTGATCGGTACCCAGTTCCATCCGGAGAAGAGCCAGGCCATCGGCCTGCGCATGCTCGCCAACTTCATCCGGTGGACGCCGTGAGCGACGCCGCCACCGACATCATCGAGCGGTTCCGCCCGGGGGAACTCGCCGAGCTGTGCGATGCGACCCGGAAGGCGCTCGACGACGGCATCGGCTTCGGGTGGGTCTCGATGCCTTCGGACGAGCGGCTCGAGGCCTACTGGAAGGGTGTCCTTGTGGTGCCTCACCGGACCCTGATCGTCGCCCGGTACCGGGGGGTCATCGCAGGGTCGGTCCAGGTCGTCCGGCCGGTCACCCGCGACGAGGCCCGCGCGTTCTCGGCTTCGATCGATACCCACTTCGTTGCGCCTTGGGCACGCGGGCACGGCCTGGCGGGCGCCCTGCTGGATCACGCGGAACGGCAGGCCGCGGCGGCGGGCTTCACGCAGATCTGCCTGGATGTACGGGTGACCCAGCAGCGCGCCATCCGGTTGTACGAAGCAAACGGGTACGAACGCTGGGGGACGCTTCCCGACTATCACCAGGTGGGCAACAAGATGATTGCGGGACACTTCTACCGAAAGAAGATCTCGTGAACCTCTATCCTGCCATCGACCTCAAAGACGGACGGTGCGTGCGCCTGGAGCGGGGCGATCCTGGGCGCGCAACCGTGTTCGGCGACGAACCGGCGGAACAGGCGCGGCGCTTCGAGGATGCCGGGTGCACGTGGCTGCACGTCGTCGATCTGGACGGCGCGTTCGTCGGCGGATCGCCCAACGCCGAGGCCATCGCGGCGGTGTTGGAAACCACGTCGATGCGGGTCCAGCTCGGGGGAGGAATCCGGTCCGCGGCCGCCGCCGCGGCGTGGCTGGATGCCGGGGTGGAGCGCGTCGTGCTTGGAACCATTGCCGTGACCGACCCGGGCAGCGCGCGCGCGATCTGCCGCGCCCACCCCGGCCGGGTCGCCGTGGCGGCGGACGCGCGCGCGGGCCAGATCGCGATCGAGGGCTGGGCGCACACGACCGACGTCGACATCGAATCCTTCGTCGGCCGTGCCGCCGATTTCGGAGCCGCTGCGGTGATCCACACCGACATCTCGCGCGACGGCGTCCTGCAGGGCGTAAACATTCCCGAACTGCGCCGCGTGGCGAAGGCCAGCCCCGTTCCCGTCGTGGCGTCCGGCGGCGTCGCCGCCACCGCCGACCTCGAGCGGATCAAGGCGCTGGACGAAGCCAACATCGATGGCGTCATCGTCGGCCGCGCCTTCTACGAGGGACGACTTGATGTGCACCAGGCTGCCCGGCTCCTGGCCGCCTGAGCCGTGCTGAAGGTCCGGATCATTCCCTGTCTCGACGTGAAGAACGGTCGCGTCGTCAAGGGAACCAATTTCGTCAACCTGCAGGATGCGGGCGACCCGGTCGAGCAGGCGCAGCTCTACGACTCGCAGGGGGCCGACGAGCTCTGCTTCCTCGATATCACCGCCTCGCACGAGGATCGCGGCATTCTGCTCGATGTCGTCCGCCGGACCGCCGAAAAATGTTTCGTGCCAATGACCGTGGGAGGCGGGGTTCGGACCATCAACGACATCCGGCGACTCCTGCTGGCGGGCGCCGACAAGGTTTCGATCAATACTGCCGCCATTCGAGATCCTGACCTCGTGGCCCGCGCCGCGGAGAAGTTCGGATCGCAATGCATCGTGGTGGCGATCGATGCCAAGCGCAGCGGCGATGGCTTCGAGATCTTCACCCACGGTGGCCGGCGACCGACCGGCATCGACGCCGTGCAGTGGGCCCGCCGGGTCACCGGCATGGGGGCTGGCGAGATCCTGCTGACGTCGATGGATCGAGACGGCACCCGGAACGGGTTCGACATCGAACTCACCCGGGCGGTCAGTGATGCCGTCGATGTGCCCGTCATCGCCTCCGGCGGCGCCGGTTCGGCCGCCCACTTGGCGGAGGCGGTGCGCGAGGGAGGCGCGAGCGCTGTTCTGGCGGCTTCGATCTTCCACTACGGTGACACCGCTATCGCCGATGTACGGCGGGCGCTCAGGGCCGACGGCATTCCCGTTCGGCCGGAAGTGCCCGCTGCGGAGGAACAAGCATGAGTCTGATGGACGTGGTGCACTTCAACGCGGATGGACTCGTTCCGGTCGTCGCCCAGCAGCACGACACGGGCGAAGTGCTGATGCTGGCGTGGATGGACCGCGCGGCGCTTGACGCCACGTTGGCCACCGGCCGGGTCACGTATTTCTCGCGCAGCCGGCAGTCCGCCTGGGTCAAGGGCGAAACCTCTGGACACGTCCAGCGGCTGATGGACCTGCGGGTGGACTGTGACGGCGACACCTTGCTTGCGCTGGTCGACCAGACGGGACCAGCCTGCCACATCGGTGCACGATCATGTTTTTTCCGGGCGTTCCGGGACGCCGTGGCAACCGACATCCGACCCTCCGTGGAAGGCAAGACCGATGGCTGATCAACCCGCGACGCTGGCTGCGGCCCTCGGAGACCTGTGGCAAACCATCGGCGCTCGCGCCCGTGCAGGGGACGCGGGATCCTCGTACACCGCACGCCTGCTGGCGGGCGGGGTGGACCGGGTGGCGCAGAAGGTCGGCGAGGAGGCAACCGAGACGGTCATCGCCGGCGTCCGCCGTGACCCGGACGCGGTCGTGACCGAGAGCGCCGACCTCCTCTACCACCTGCTGGTGCTTTGGCAGTCCGCCGGCGTGGAGCCGGGAGCGGTGGCCGCCGAGCTGGCCAAACGCGCCCATCATTCGTCCGATGATCGAACGAGCCGGCGCGGCCACGAGCACCAATCCTCATCCGGAGGGAAGGGCTGATGAACGCGGCAGGACACGTGTACGACGACAGCAACGTCTTTGCGCGCATTGTCCGGGGGGAGCTCCCCTGTGACAAAGTCTTCGAAGATGAACACACGCTGGCCTTTCGGGACATCCAGCCGCAGACCCGTGTGCACATCCTCGTCATTCCGAAGGGACGCTATGTGTCCATGGCCGATTTCTCGTCCCGTGCCACGGGCCCGGAAATCGAGTCCCTGATCCGCGCGATCGGCCAGGTTGCGCGCGATGCGGGTATCGAGGCAGACGGCTACCGGTTCCTTTCGAACCACGGGGAACACGCCTACCAGGAGGTGCCGCACTTCCACGTGCACGTGTTCGGGGGAGAGCAGCTCGGCCGCATGATCAAGCCGCCCGGACGCTGAGCACCCCGGTGCGATCACCGGCTGCTGACCTGGAATGGCCGGTACCGTCTACCGCGTGCGCGCCAGCCCCTGGACGGACTTCGCGCGGTTGGGCGTGCGCTCCAGAGCCTTGCCAAATTGCACCGCTGCTTCTTCCATGCGGCCCTGCGCCAGCAGGAACTCGCCGTACATCTCGAACGCGGGCTTCATCGGCAATGGCGGACCGGACGGCGGATCCAGCTCAGCTTCGAGGGCGGCTGCCTCCACCAGGAGGGCTTCCGCTGCAACAGCGTCTCCCTGTGCCAGCGCCAGTGCCGCTTCCAGCTGCTTTTCCTCAACCGCTGCAATTCTGGCACGGTAAGCCGTTGATGACTCGCGCATAAGGCGCTGATGGGTTTCGCGAATGCTGGCCAGCGCAGCTTCCGCCGCCGCCAAGTCTCCCCTGTGCGCTGCGCTCAGGCCGGCGGCCAGCTGCACGGCCGAGTGGTTGCGTTCGGCGTCCGTCAGAACGGCATGGTCAAACTCGGACCAGGCCTCCTGCTCCAGGGTGTGGCGGGCGAGCATGCTCATCGTGCCGTTTCGGACTCTCGCGGTCGGAAACTGCCTCAACGTTCGAAATGCTTCATCAAGGGCCCATTGCGCCATCCCGTCATTGCCCAGTTGGAGCTGGCCGTAGTGGTACCACTGCAGCGCATGGTATTCGGAGCGACCGCGCGCAACGCCCTTTAGCTCGATTTGGTCAAGCGCCGCCTTGTAGGACGCGTCGTTGGAGGCGACGACACCTTCCCACATTCCGAGCTGAACGAAAATGTGCGACGGCATGTGCAGGGCGTGCGGCGCAGCCGGTGCGATCTCGGCGTAAACCCTGGCTGCCGGCAAGGCGAGGATTGCGTGCTCAGGATCGTCGAACGCGTGGATGATGAAATGGGCAGCCCCGGGGTGCCGTGGATTGCGTCCGAACACGTCCAGCGCTATCGCGCCGGCCCGCACTTGCCGGCTGAATCCCCCGTCACCGGGACGAACCGTGCCCAGCAGTGAGACCGCGTAGATCGTGGCAATCTCATCGTCGTCGGGAAACCGCTCATGGAGCCGTCGCATCGTCTCGGAATAGGCGATGTCCCTGGAGAGTTTGTCGCCGACGCCGTAGAGGGCGTCCACTGCCTCCATCAGCCCGCGTTCCCGGCCGCGCGGCGTCCTTTGCGCGCGCGCGTCCGGCGTTGCCCCGTACCTTGCCAGTGTCGCGCGGGCCGCATCACGGTCCTGCTCGGCCCACAGGGGAGCGTTGTAGCTGAGCGCCTCTCCCCAGTAGGCGAGACCGAAGTCCGGGTCGATGGACTGGGCCTCGCGAAAGGCCTCGCGGGCGGCCGCAAACTCAAAGCTGTGAAATGCCTTCATCCCGGTGAGGAACGCGCTTTGAGCCGCAGGCGCACCGGAGTTGGGGAAATCGATGCTGCCCAGATTCTCGGACAGGCTGTCCGCAGTGTCGTCGGCCAACGCCGGGGGAACGGCCAGGGAGAGGGCACTCAGCCCTGCCCAGAGACCGACGACGGATAAGCATCCATGTCTCGCGTCAAGCGGTGATTCGCCTGTGATTCGGTGCTGACGGCGGTTCTGCACAGAAGCTCCACAGATTATCCACAGATGGGATGAGGTCATGCCGTGGCCACCGGTGCGGTCTCGGCCCAGG
>JAJDYI010000027.1 GCA_022825235.1 Alphaproteobacteria bacterium
CCAACGGCGCAGGGGCGCGGAATTGCACAAAATCTACGAACAGAACACCGGCACGTCAGCGGCGAGTTTTCCACAGAAACCGCGCCCCCAGCCACTGTTGATAACTTCTTGCCCTTCGGGCTATCTGCCCCATACAAGAGATCATGTCGGCGATTGTGTAGTGATCGCCGGCAACATAGGGACGGTCGTACAGTCGGTTGTTCAGCACGCCGTAAAGACGGTTGACCTCGTCGTCGAAGCGTCGCAGCGCGTAGCTCTGGTCGCCCGCGTCCGGACCCGCACGGGTGAAATGCCCGAGTTCACCCGTTTTCGGTCCCTGGTTGGCCATCTGCCACATGACCCACTGCTGAACCTCGTACCGCCCGCGCAGGTCCTGGGGGAGGAACCGTCCGGCCTTCTCGGCGAGGTACAGCATGATCGCCCCGGATTCAAAGATGGTGACGGGCTCGCCGCCGTCCGCCGGCTCGTCATCGACGATCGCGGGCATCCGGTTGTTGGGGCTGATGCGCAGGAAATCTTCCGCGAACTGGTCGCCGCGGCCGATGTGGCAGGGAACGACGGTGTAGGGAAGCCCGCATTCCTCCAGCAGGATGGTGACCTTCTTGCCGTTGGGGGTCGGCCAATAATGCAGGTCGATCATGCGGCGGCGGCGGCCCGCGCGTAGATGCCCGGGATGCCCCGCACGCTGATCCGCCAGAGAAGGCGTTCCGTGCCTGGGCCGTTCGGAGCGCCGATGGGAGTCGCGGAATGCATGGTCATCTGCGTATCCCAGATGGCGATGTCGCCCACCTCGTACTTGTGGGCGTAGATGTACCGGTCCTGCACGCAGTGTGCCTTGAGTGTCCGGATCAGCTGGTCTGCATCTTCGGGCGGCATGCCTTCGATGTCGAACGCCGTGCCACCGATCGCGTACAGGACGCGCTCGCCGGTCACGGCATGGGGACGCACGAGGGGGTGCGGGACCGGCGGCACGTGGGCTGCCTGCGCGTCGGTCAGTTTCGGGGTCGGCAGCTCGCCGTCGCGGCCCGACGTCGCCCCGTAGTAGTGCATGGCGGTCAGCCCGTCGATGCGTTGGCGCAGGTCCGCCTCGAGGTTGTCGTAGGCCGCCTTCATGTCGAGAATCCGCGTTTCTCCGCCCTGGTCCGGCACCTTGCGGGCGTACAGCATGGTCGCCGTCGCGACGTCCGCTTCGTAGGACTGGTCGGTGTGCCAGAACGCGGCACTGTTGCGGGTCAGCCGATCCTGCCGGCGCTTGGCCACGTTGCCGACCTCCAACAGGTCGGGATAACCCGGCATCCGGGCCGTATCCACGACGTGCTGGATCGGCACGCCCCACTGGCGCCCGAACCGGAGATAGGCGTCCTTGTCGCAGGCCTGATCTTTCACGACCAGTACGCGATGCCGGTAAAGGGCCTGGGACAAGGTCCGGAACTGATCGTCCGTGACCCCCGCCTCCAAGTCCACGCCGTGGGCAGCGCAGCCAAACGGTCCATCGAGCGGTTCTATGCTGATCATGGTCCGGCCCCCGTCCCGGCGACTTGCATCCGGTCACGCCTATCGTGGCGGCAGGCGTGTCGCGGGGCAACCTTTCGAGCCGCCATCCGTGGGCAGCGCCCGGGATTCTCGCGCCGGCGGGCACCGTCCGGCTGCGGGGCACGGTACGTGGTCTCTGCCGCACCCAGGGTCCTGGCCGGGCCCCGCCTTCCGGCCTCAGCGCCGGGTGTTGATCGTCATCGACATGTACCATGACATCAGGCGCCGAGGCCGTTCACCCCGTCGGCAAGACCGGTCACCGGCAGCACGCTGACCGCATCGTTGAGCCGGTAGGAGTCGGGCTCGGGATACACGATCCACACGTGTTTCAGCGGCATGTCACGCAACACCGCACGGACGCTCCCCGGATCACTTTGGGTCGAAGAAGTGCTCGGCCGCCAATGCCTGCGCCAGCGTCGTCTTACCGCACCGTCGGGGCACGAGAAGAGCCACGACGGGGCCGCGTAGGAGCTTCGCCCAAACAACCTGCAGCTCCCCTGGACGAGGCAGGTAGTGTGTGGCCTAAAGGCAGCAGTGCAAACACGAAATCTCGAAGCTGGACTTCGGGATTTCGTGTTTTCTGCGTACTTGGAGGGAGGCGTACCGACCTCGCCGCAGTCTGCGGAAACGTGCGCGAGCGCCGGGATAGCGGTGACCAGCAATGCCTACAGCAGCCGCTGTTCGGCTGCCACTTCAATTCTCGAGTGCCTCCAACGTGAACACATCGGCTTCCTCTGCCCCGACTTCCGGTGGACGTGCCAGCACGCGACTGGCACGGTACCGGCGGACACTGAGAGCCGTCTCGACGACGCAGCCGCATCGGGCCGATACGCAACAGGCGCACCGCCTCCCATTTCAATTCTTGACCCGGTAGGCATCTTAGCTATTTTTCTAGCTAGGGTGAAACCACCGACGGTGCAGCCTGATGCTGGTCGTAAATGTCCATCAGGCCAAGACCCAACTCTCCCGGTTGCTGGCACGGGTCGAAGCCGGAGAAGAAGTCGTGATCGCCCGCCGGGGCGATCCCGTCGTACGCCTGGTCAGTTGCAAGCCACTTGCCAAGCGCCAAGCGGACGTTCTGAAGGGAAAGGTCAACATTCCCGAGAGCTTCTTCGATCCGTTGCCGGAGGAGGAACTGGCGCCCTGGGAAAGCCGGTAGAGGTGCGTGTACTCTTGGATACGCACGCGCTCCTCTGGTGGCTGGTCGACAGTGAGCGCCTTTCAGTTACTGCCCGCCACGTCATTGCGGATGAAGCGCATCACATCATGGTGAGCGCGGCGTCGGCATGGGAAATCGCCACCAAATTCCGTATCGGCAGACTCCCTGACGGCGAATCCGCGGCCTTTGACATCGCGGGCCAAGTCGCCAGCCAGGGGTTCGAGGCACTAGCGATCGACGTCGCCGACGCCGAGCGAGCGGGGCACTTGCCCGGCCCCCACCGAGATCCGTTTGACCGGATGCTGATAGCTCAGGCTTTGGCACGAGGGTTAGCCGTTGTGTCTGTCGATGACGTGTTCGACAACCATGGTGTAATTCGCCTCTGGTGACGAAGGCGTTGCTCCGTACGAATGTGATCTCATCCTCGCGAGCATCCAGGAACTGCACCGAGTGTTTCGACATGTCTGAAGAAAACCGGCGCATCATTCCCACGCCCGTGCGGCTGCGTCGGGCCGATGCTGTGCGATCCAAGCTGGCCGATCCGGGCATCACGGACGAAGATCTCGCCGAGGCCGCTGCATGGGCTCGCGACAAGACAACCCCGCCCGATTGATCGGCCCGAGAGTGATTCTCGACGCGAATCGAGCGTTGCGCTGCCGGGCTTCAGGACCTCAAGCGTCGAGAGTGATCCCAGCCAGAACCTCGGCTTCGCTCGCCACGACCTCGGGCGGATGCGCCAGCACGTGATCGGCGGTGAAGCGCCCGCGGAACCACGTGTCCTGACGGCGCGCGTAGCGCCGGGTCTCGTTGACGGTGAGCTCTGCGGCCGCGTCGAGCGAGAGTTCCCCCCGGAGGTGCCGGGTCAGCGGGCGCAGGCCGTGCGCCTTGCGGACGGGTGCGTCCTCCGGCACGTCGAGGCGCAGGAACGCGCGGACTTCGTCAAGGGCACCGGAGGCGAACATGCGCCCCACCCGGGACTCGATCGCCGCCCGCACCGCCTCCCGCGGCGGGCGGAGCAGGATTCGGCGAACCCGCAGATCGGTCGGTGCCGGCGCCGACGCCTGCCACGAGGAGAGGGCCCGCCCGGTCGCCAGCCAGACCTCCCAGCCGCGCACGATGCGCTGCCGGTCGCCCGGCTCCAGGCGGGCGGCCAGCACAGGATCGATCTTCCGCAGCTCGTCGTGCAAGGCCGCCGGTCCGATCGCCTCCAGGCGGCGGGTCGCCTCCTGCCGGACCGAGTGCGGCACGCACGGGATCGGGGCGAACCCGCGGAGCAGCGCCTCCAGGTAGAGCCCGCTCCCGCCGACCACCACGGACGGACGCCGCGCCGCGTGACCGTCCGCCACGGCGTCCAGCGCCAGGCTCCGCCAGCGCCCCGCCGAACAGCGCTCGCACGGCCCGAGAATCCCGTACAGGCGATGCGGCAGGCGTCTCTCGCTCGCCGGACCCGGTCGGGCGGTCAGGATCCTGAAGGCGCCGTAGAGCTGCACGCTGTCCGCGTTGACGACCTGGCCGCCCAACCGTCGGGCGAGCGCCTCCGCCAGTGCGGACTTGCCGGACGCCGTGGGGCCGGCCACCACGAACACCCTGAGCCGGTCCGTCTCCATGCGCGCGGGGGGCGGCCCCGCCGGGTCAGCTCTCGGCGGTGCGCAGCGCCACGAAGAGGCTGTTGCCCTCGCGATTGACCAGCAACAGGATCGACGTCTGCCCTTCCTGCTGCAATCGATCGATCTCGTCCACCGCCGCAGCCGGCGTCCGCACCGGCTTGCGCCCGACCTCCACGATGACGTCGCCCACCTGCATCCCCTTGGCGGCTGCATCCGAATCAGGCGAGACGCCGGTCACGACGACACCGTGCACGTCCTCTTCGATGGTCAGGCGCGACCGCTCGTCCGGGGTCAGCGTCGCCAGCGTGAGCCCCAGGGTCTCGGCGGTGGCAGGCTCGATTTCGGCATCTTCGGCGCTCGCCAGGGCCGCCTCCGCTGCCTCGAGTTCGCCCAGCTTCACCCGAACCGTCTCCATCCTGCCGTCACGCCAGAGATGGATCTCGATCTCGCTGCCGACCTCGGCCCCGGCCACCATTCGGGGGAGATCACGGACCGTCGGGATGTCGTTGCCGTCAAATTTCAGGAGAACGTCACCCGGTTGGACTCCTGCCTGGTCGGCCGGACTGTCGGGAAACACCACGGCGACCAGTGCCCCGGCCGGCTCCTCGAGGCGGAGCGACTCCGCAATGTCTTCCCCGACGCCCTGAATCTGCACACCCAGCCAGCCGCGGCGGGTGCGCCCCAACTCGCGGATCTGGGCCACGACCGTCTTGGCGATGGAAGACGGCACCGCGAAGCCGATGCCGACCGATCCCCCGGCCCCGCCCGGTGGCGAATAGATCGACGTGTTGACGCCGATAACCTCGCCATCGAGGTTGAACAGAGGCCCGCCCGAGTTGCCGCGGTTGATGGCCGCATCCGTCTGGATGTAGGAATCGAAGGGGCCCGAGCGGATGTCACGCGCCAGCGCCGAGATCACGCCTACGGTGAGCGTGCTGCTGAGCCCGAATGGATTGCCGATCGCAAAGACCCAGTTCCCCATCCGCGCCGTATCCGAATCTCCCCACTCCACGACCGGCAGCGGCTCGTCCGGCTCGATCTTGAGGAGTGCCAGGTCGGTCTTCGGATCCGAACCCTTGACCTCGGCGGTGTACGTCTTCCCGTCGTGCAGGGTCACGGCGATCTCGGCGGCGTCCTCGATCACGTGATGGTTCGTGACGATGTAGCCGTCGGCCTCGATCAGAAATCCGGACCCGCCCCCGAAACTGCGCGGCGGCCGCGGGCTCGGCGCCTGCTGCGGTCCGCGATCGAAGAAGTCGCGGAAGAAATCGCGGAACGGCGAATCTGGCGGAAACGCGTCGGGGGGCAGCGGGAACTGGGGCCGGGGCCGCTGACCGCTGGCCGTCCGCATGACCGTCGCGATGCTGACCACCGACGGCAGTAGCCGTTCCGTTAGGTCGGCGAAGTCGGGAAGCACCGTCTCTGCCGCTCGAACCGGGACCGGTGCGGACCCGACGACGGCGAGGAAGCACAGCGCAGCGACTGCGCGATAGGCGAGGGACGGGCGGATCATGGAATACCTCCGGCCGGGGAAACGGTGCCTTATCCCCGGATGAGCCAAATCACGAACAGGCCGCCGCCGGCGCTCGCGATGCCGGCCGCCCGCACCGTGGACGTCGGAATGGCGAGCGAACGCCTCAGGACGTTCCGCATGCCGTCCGGGAACAGCGCATATAGTGCGCCTTCGATCACCAGCACAAGCCCGATCGCTGCCCATAGATCGTTCAACTGCAAGCGTCCGCCCTATTCGGCGGGGGTCGCGGCGTCGGTGCCGAAGAACTGGAAGAACTGGCTGTTCGGCGAGAGCACCATCGTCGTGTCGTCGGCCGACAACGCCTTCTCGTACGCCTGCATCGAGCGGTAGAAGGCGAAGAAGTCCGGGTCGCGCCCGAACGCGCTGGCAAAGATGCGGTTCTTTTCGGCCTCACCCTGGCCGCGCAACACTTCCGCGTCGCGCTCGGCTTCCGCCAGGATCACCGTCTTGTCCCGGTCGGCGGCGGCGCGCACGCGACGCGCCTCCTCTTCGCCTTCGGCCCGAATCTGCGCCGCCTCCTGCTGACGTTCGGTCTGCATCCGGCGGTAGATCGCTTCCGAGTTCTCGTTCGGCAGGTCAGCCCGCCGAATCCGCACGTCCTCTATATGGATGCCAAACGGGCGCGCCTCCGTGCGCACGCCATCTGCCACCGCGCTCATCAGCTCCGCCCGCTGCTCGGAGATGACCGACTGGAGCGGCACCCCGCCGAGCACCTGTCGCAGGCTGTCGTTGATGATCGACCCGAGCCGGGTGCGCAAGGCCAGTTCGAACCGGATCGTCTGGAAGAACAGCAGCGGATCAACGATCCGGTAGCGCGCGAACGCGTCGACGATCAGGCGTTTCTGATCGGAGGAAATGATCTCCTCGACCGGATTGTCGAACAGCAGGATCCGTCGATCGAAGACGGTCACGTTCTGGATGAACGGAATCTTCCACTGCAGGCCGGGTTCCTGCACCACGCGCCGCGGCTCCCCGAACTGCAGCACGATCGCCTGCTCGCGCTCGTCGACGATGAAGAAGCTCTCGTAGGCTGCGACGGCCGCGACCGCAGCCAGCGCGCCCAGCGCGATTCCGGCAATGCGCGACATCAGTTCGCACTCCCCTCAAGGGCCCGGCGGCGGAGCTCAGGCAACGGCAGGTAGGGCACCACCCCCTCTCCGCCCGAATCGTCGACGATGACCTTGTTCATGTTGCTCATCAGCCCTTCCATCGTCTCGAGGTAGATCCGCTGTCGGGTCACGTCCTTCGCCTGCTCGTACTCGTTGTAGACCGACAGGAAGCGCTGCGCCGCACCGTCGGCCTCCGCGATCACGCGCTGCCGGTAGGCCTCCGCTCCCTCGCGAATCTGCGCCGCCTCACCCTTCGCCTCCGGCACGATCCGGTTGGCGTACGCCTGCGCCTCGTTCACCAGGCGTTCCTGGTCGGCGCGCGCCCGCTGGACGTCTCGGTAGTCGTCGATCACCTGCGGCGGCGGGTCCGCGCGCTGGAGCAGCAGCGCCGAGACCACGATGCCGGTCTTGTACCGGTCGAGGATCTCCTGCAGCAGGATCTGCGCCTGCTGGCGCACCTGGTCGCGGCCTTCCGCCAGGGCGAACTCGATCGGCGTGCGGCCCATGATCTCGCGCATCACGCTTTCGGCGCTGTCACGGACATTCTGATCCGGATTCCGGAGATTGAAGACGAAGTCGCCAGCGTTGCCGATCACCCACTGCACGACGAAGTTCACATCGATGATGTTTTCGTCGCCGGTCAGCATCAGGCTCTCGTCGTCGATGTTCCGGGCCGCGTTGCCGCCGCTCCGGAAACCGATCTCGACATTCCGGGTGCGTGTCACGGGGACCACGATCGCTTCCTCGATCGGGCGCGGCAGCACGTAGTTCAGGCCGGGCTGGGTGGTCGTGACATACTCGCCGAACCGGAGCACGACGCCCTGCTCCTGCGGACCCACGGTATAGAAGCCGCTCGCCAGCCAGAGCCCGGCCACGACCGCGATGCCAAGCAGGATGAACTTCTTGCCGCCCGGGATGAACGACTGGAAAAACTTGCGGGCGGCCTTGGCCGCGTCACCCAGGGGATTCTGCGGCGGGCCACCGGAGAGGGGGCTTCCGGGCCCGCTCCCCCAGCCGCCGGACCCGCGGTCCGAACCCCAGGGGCCGTTCTGATTGTTCCAAGACATGAATGATTCCGCCCGGCGGCCGACAGAGATGCCCGCGCCTCGACTGAAAGTTATATACGAATGCGCAGATGCTCCGGCAACCTGCGGCGTGCGTGTGACCACGCTGCATGCGACATCCGCACCCGGGTGGGGGCCGCGCTGAATTCCCGCGACGCATTTCTGCGGCCGTTTCGGGCATCGCCAGCGCGTTTGGCGTGCCGGTCCAGGAGGGTCTCGCGTTCCCGGCCATCGAACCGTGGGGCCGCCTGGCCCAATATCGTCGCAGGCCTCAACCCCGACCCTGGAATCCTTCCAGATCGAACAGGGCGATATTCAGGGCGCCGGCAATGCCGGTCATCCGGCTGTCATAGCTCGCAAGGGAAACACGCTGGCCCGCTGCCCGGAGGTATTCGCACGAAGCAAGATGGAGCGCATCGAGCGTGCGCACGGGGTGGGATTCAGGAAAGGGCTCAAGGGCTCGTTCCAGCACCGGCGGAACCAGTTCCAGGAGCGCGACACCTGCGATGAGCGCCCGTGCCGAAGTGCCATGGGAATCGGCCAAGCTCCGCGCGTGCAGCCGGTTCCAGATCTCGTACTGAAGCAACCGACTGGAGACCAGCGTCTCGTTCCAAAGCGAAGCCGGCGGGCGTCGGTCCTCGGCCAGGAGGTAGGCAAGCGCGACCGACGTATCCAGATAGATCAACGGTCACTCCGGTCGCTTTCCAACTCGTCCAGGAGATCACGCAACGGTGCCACCGGCTCAGCGACCGGCGGCGCTCCGCCGGTCGCGACTGCAGGCGGCGTCAGCCACCCCTGCCGCACTGCTTCCGCCAGCACCGCATCCGCAAGAATCGGACTGCGAGTCTCGGCGGGAGGGCGAAGTTCCGCGACTACCCGGTCATGGTCGGAGACCAGAACTGTCTCACCTGATGCTGCCAGCCGCACATAATGACTGAGCCGGCTGTTAAGACTTCTGATCCCGACAACTCGCATGGGCATAAGTGTAGCAACGTGTAGCTACAACTACCAGACCGGGGGCCTTGGCTCGATGGCCGCCGACTGCCTGCAGCAGGGTCTGCGCTTCCTATTCGAGAAGCCGCGCGCGGCTGTTGCCAAGCCGTCGTGGAACAGCCATGCGGCGCCGGAAGTAGTTTCCGCACATATACATATATATGTGTCGGTATGCGGTTCACACGGTTCAACATCCAAGCCTGCCGTCATCAAGGCCGCAACCGCATGTGCGTTCGAGCCGATCCCAGGAGGGCGGCGCCTGACCTAGTGACCCGCGCCGCGCTTGCCCTGGCCGACCTTGACGACGCATGTCATGCCTCTGACCTCGATCTGCCGGACTACGGGTTCCACCTGCAGAAAGGCGATCCAGCGGGCACCGGAGCATCTCGATATCCGGAAACCGGCGGATCTCCTTTCGTTTCGAGGACGGCGACGCTTACGACGTCGACCTGATCGATTATCACTAGAAGGAGTCCGAAACATGGCGATGAGCGATCCTCCGCATCCCGGGCGCAGCATTCGCGAAAACTGTCTGGAACCGCTCGGTCTGAACGTGACCGCAGCGGCGCAAGTGCTTGGCGTTGCCCGCCACACACTCTCGCAGGTACTCAACGGGCACGCTGCCATTTCTCCGGAAATGGCTCTTCGGCTGGAAAAGGCGGGCTGGTCCAATGCCGAGTTCTGGCTGCGACGCCAGACCACCTACGACCTCGTGCAGGCGCGCAAGGACCAAGACCGGACCCGGGTCCAGCGATACCGGCCGCAACCCAGCGTATGAGAATCCGGCACCGGCCTTTTGGTGCCTCGGAATCGTATTAATCCGGTCGTGCCCGTCCTCGCACAGCTCACCCGCTACGATCCTAGATGATCGGAGAACTGCGGGATGCCTTCGGCGCGGGCTGCAGCGCGCAACTGACTGTCCAAAGTCGCTAACGGACAGCCCTCGTGAACGGCGAGAGCCAAGTAGCTGCCGTCGTACGCAGTGAGTGCATGGACACGTGCGAGCTGCAGGACGTGATGGTCTTCCATTTCGTCAGGACACTCGATGGGTAGCCTCCGGATCCGCGCCATCGACGCGTCGGCATATCCGGGGATCACTCGTTCGCGGCGTTCGGCCGTTCGCAAGAGGTTTCTCACCTCATGCCAGAAAAGATTGGGCACTCTGGCAGTTTCGCTGGTCAGCCGATCCAGTGCCACGTCGGCGAGTGCTGCATCTTCATCCGGCAAGAGCCAGGCACCTGCAATGGAGGCGTCCATCACGAAAGTCATCAGTAACTGTGTCCCTCGTGGCGCCAAGCCAAAATCTCATTCGTCGTAACCGGTTTCTGCTTGGCGCGTTCCCGGCGCAGGACCTCCCGCACGTTCTCGTATCGCTCACCAACTATCCGCGTAACGCGGGCAATTGGCACTGAACCACGGCAAATGATCAGGTCTTCGCCGTCCTCGACACGAGCCAAAAGTGCAGACAGGTGGGTCTTCGCCTCACCTACTTTCACCCGACGCGTCATGTAACTAGGCCCTCCGCTGAGTCTGTGGGAACCGCCGGACTCAACTGCCCCTGCCGTCCTCGACTTGTGACTACACGCTATGCTCGACAGCAAGGTTGGTCAACTGGTTGGTTCGGTAGCGCAGAGCCTTGTCAGCCGGGGCGCTCCCGCAAGCCTGCACTTGCGTCGGGGGGTTAGAATTTGCGCATCAACTGGGCAATGCCGTACGCAGACCCCAGTCGTTGTTCCCTTCGACATCGCGCCAATCAAGCTTTGGTCCGCCCACCACCATGCCGGCGACGCATATGCGCCCGGACTAGGACCGCGGTCGGCATACATCGCTTCATGCAGCGTAATCGGCGCTCCACTTGGCTGGTCGCGATGGGCCGAGGACTAGCTAAACTCTTGAAACCACGCCATCCGTCGCTCCGATAGCGCAGTGTTGCAATTTTGTGACTCATGCTGCAGGATTGCTTGAGAGGGAGGTCGTTACCCTTGGCATTTTTGTCCAGTAGGGTAATTTTTCCGTCTCATCCCGACAGGGTTTCGCCGTTTGCGAACGGCGGTGTCCCATGTCGGCAGTCTTTTGTCGGCCCAGGACCTCGTAAGGGTCTGTGGCCGTTAGGTTTCGGGAAGGCCGGATAGCCGCCTCGGGGCCAGATAGCAGGGCCGCCCGCGGTCCCGCGGTTAACCACAGGGGAACATCCTTATGGCACAGATTCTTCGTCGGGTAGCGGTGTCAGGTCTTGGCCTTGCGCTGGCTACCTTCTTCGCATTTGCTGGAACCGCGCATGCGCAGGGCGAGGTCACCGTCGGCGGCGTCGTTGAGGTCGTCGGAGGGACGTCCGACACTGGTCAAGACGGCTTGGACCGTGGTCTGTTTAGCCGAATCAATGTTGGCTACAACAACACCCTCGATAACGGACTTGTGATCACCGGAAGCATTTCGTACCAGGTCAATCAGCGTGGCTCCGGTGGAACTGCGGTTGTAAGCACCGACGACATCAACGACATGATGGACATGGACACCGGCATGATGATGGGTGACATGGACATCGACGTGACCGGTTTCGAGTCCACCACGAACTACGCGCCTGACATCCTGTCCCTCAGCGTTGGTGGCGGCTTCGGCACCATCAGCGTCGGTGCCCACGCTCCTGCCAGTTGTGCGGTGCTTCCGCGTCCCATCGCGTTGGTTCCTGCCGGCGTGAACTTCACTTGGTACACCCTGTTCACCGGCTTCGACACGATGAACGCGACGTTTGCCGAGACGAACTACTGCGGGACTTCCGAGGCGATCTCGTACGCCACCCCCTCGATAGGCGGCCTGAGTGCAATGGTTACCTACGCGCCCAACATGGCGGCCAATCAGGGCACCTCGCTTCCGAACGCCGTTGACCAGGACGGCAACAAGCCGGACTACGTCAGCATCGCTGGTGCGTACTCCGCAGACATGGGCGGGGCCAACGTCTCAGTCGGCGCGGCCTTCCAGACGTCAGGCGACGACGCCAATGGCGAGAAGGTTGATTCGCAGTCGCTCGCCGGCACGGTCAGCATGGGCGGCGCGACCGTCGGTGCCTCGTGGTTCGACAACACCGGTATCAATGGTATGGCCATCGGTGCGAAGTACGCGCTGGGCAGCATTACCCCTGGCATCCTCTATGCCACGCAGGAAGATGACGCTACCGGCGAAGAAGAGACGGCTCTGGTTCTCGGTGCCTCGTACGCGATCGGTGGCGGCATGGGCGTCATGGTTGAGTACATCGCGCTCGAAGAGAGCGGTGGCGGTGCCGACGATGAGGACACGCTCCTGATGGGCGCCATCTACGTGGCCTTCTGACCAAGGTCAATTCGGAAGGCTGTCTCCCGACAGCCTTCCGGCTCCACAATTGCGGCGGCGGCCTTCGGGCCGCCGCCTTTTTTGTTATGCGCCGAGCACGACCGACAGCTTGGAAGTGCAAGCCTTCTGTTCAGCCTGATAGCAGCGACGGATCAGCGAAGCGCATTCGCTGCTTCAGTTCACCGCCAATGCCTGCAAGCTGCTTCCTCACTGCCGAGCCGAGAACACTCCAGCGATCGAATCCTGTTCGAACGCACCGGCGATTTCTTCGTGTTCATCATCGAAAAACGCGCCGTTCAGGTAGTCCCCGGTATCGCCATGGTCGAATGCACCGTCCATCACCGCCACGTTCTCCCAACTCAGGTCGTCATGGTCGATGCCACTTGCCAGTGAGACGATGTTGGTGAACGAGGCGCCGAGGGTGTTGTCCGCCAAGCTGAACGACAGCTCCGCATCACCCATCACCCAATCAGGAGTATTGAGCGGAATCGCGCTGTCCTTCTCGACGACGCTCCCCGCCATCACGCCCGTGTAGGTCGCATCGCCGGAGGGATTCGACCCCGGCGAGTCTCCCGCAGTCCAGCTCTCGTAAAGCCAGTAGCGCCCCCAAAAGTTGTACCCGTGATCAAAGGCCGTCCATGCAATGTTCTCCTCGCCCCACAGCCCCAGTCCATAGCGAACGTTCGAGCCGCTTTCCGTGCCCTCGCCGTACTCGTAAGCGACCGAAAACTGAACGACATCGACACCGTTCTTGTGCATCAGTCCTTCGTGCCCTCCAGGAGAAACGACGTAATCATCTAGGCGGGCCTCAAATACCTCATCTCCGTCGTCATAGACGCACACCCTGCCCGCACAATCCCAGTACGGAAGGTCCCTAGTCCAGCTCGCAATGCGATGGCCTGCAAGCATCGTGTTCGCTTCGTCGAATATCCCGGCTTGTGCTGCGGCGTACTCCTCAACCGTGAAATCCGGTGCCGCTCCGCCAGCCGCGGTACGCGCTTGGCTGAGATTCTCAATCGCATAGCTGTCGACGTCGGTCAGCCCCAGCTCCACGTCGGCATTCGGATCCATGGCCGAAAACGTGCCGTGAATTGAGTCCTGCTCGAACACGCCAGCGGCACCTTCCTGGCTGGCCCCAAAGAACGCGCCCTCGATGTAGTTCTCGCCCGCGACGACGACCTGCTTAAATTCCCCATTGCTCACGGATATTCCGGTCCACTCCAGATTCGCAAATGTGTCCCCGCTTTCCAGCACCACGATATTGCTGAACGTCGCATCTAGTTCCTGCGTCACGAGATTGAAACTGAGGTCAGCGTCACCGATGACCCAGTCCGGCACATTCAGCTCGACCGCTTGATCCTTCTCGACCAAGCTACCCGCCATGATGCCCCGGTAGGTCGCATTCCCCGCCGGGTTGGTGCCCGCAACGAACCCGCCTACTTTGTGGTCATACGTTGAGTACTGCCCGCCGGTACCAGTTGCTTTCTCAATGCTCTCGCCGGTCTCGTTGTACGTCTCCCCGACGGCCACGTCGGACATCAACGTCAGGCCGTCCAGTACGGCGTAGCCGTAGTAGTCCGCAATATCCCAGTCGCCACGGAGCGAGAACTGCAGCAAACTGATCCCGTTCTTCTTCAGCACCTTTGAAACAACTTTCGGCTCCGTCGTCAGATTGCCCAGAATGTCCTCAAAGGGCGTTTCTGGCGGATTTGAGTCGCACACCTCTCCCACGCAGGTAAATTCCGGCAACCGACGATCCCAATTTCCGACACGAGGGCCGACAATCAACGTGTTCCCAGACGACACAATGCGATTGCCGCCGTGCGTGTATCGGGCACGTGGGTGCTCCAACCGCGTACCGCCGGCACGCATTTGGGCCGCCGCGATGTCCTCAATCAGGTTGGTGCTTCCTGGGGGAAGCATTTCGTCAACTCCTGCTGGGGTTACATCATATGGGGCCGACAGGTTGCTGAGTTCGTCAGGAGCCGGCATCTCGCCGGTGTCGGTCATGCCATCGGTTGAGGGCGGAGCATCGCTTCCACTGCCCCCACATCCGTACACAGCAAGCATGCCTACCATGCTGACTGCTAGCAGAAGACGTTGAATCAAAATGGACATTGGTAAGCTCCAGATTTTTGCACGAACCGTCGGCCCTGTTGGCTGTGCTCCTAAGGTTCCGGACGGACGAATCCACCCGAATCGGTCAAGCTCGCGTCATTCGCCGAGTAGAACTCGCTGCCAAGCCGACAAATGGAAGACGGCCGGGTTAGACCTGCACCTTCGAACTCACAGTCGTGCTCGGCACACGAAAAAGGCGGCGACGCCCTTGAGGACGCCGCCGCCTATCAACCCCCGACCTAGATAAACTGGTTTCCTAGCGCTCTTGGCTTCCTCAGAAGTCCAGTCGCAGACCACCAATCAGAAGCGTGTCTTCGTCGCTGGCCTCAGTGCGGCCGTCTTTCTCGAGCTTCATGTATTCCACGAACCCGAGCAGCCCTCCGCCTACGGCGTAGCTCGCACCGATCACAAGACCCGATTCCTGAGAGAATTTGGCGTCAGCGGCGTCGTATTCCTCGACCGCGTAGACGATCCCTGGGGTCAAGGCCCCCAACGAGTACTTGGCGCCAAGGGTGTAGCCAGTTGAGTTTGAGTGATCGTGGTTAAAGTAACTGGCACCGACAGTGATACCACCGAAGCCAATAGTTCCCGCGAGCGTTACCGTCTCGACCCCATCGGCTCCCGACGAGTTGTTGAGCCCCGCACCGAGCGAGATGTCGGATCCACCCATCGAACTCGACCAGGAAGCAGCAGCATTAATCAGATCTTCTTGATCGTTACCGCTGTTGTTGACCGCGTCTTTAAGACTGATCGCCTGGTTCGCAGTCGCGTTAGGCGCGTAGGTGACCATGGCTTTGAGCCCGCCCATCGACGGAGACGCAAAGGAAACACTTTCCGGCGTAGCGCAGTACTGAGGCTCCTGCAAAAGAAGGTTCTCGTAGGCAATGCCAGCGAACTGCAGGTGGTGAATCCAGTTCAAGGTCTGGGTGAAAGCGACGGGCCGAGGCATCAGCGAACACGTGGCGCCTGCATGTGCACCAACGCTGACGGTGCCAAAGCCGCCACCAATGGACATGAACAGAACGTCCGGTGCCCCACCAAGATCGGTTCCGGGCAGCTTCAATTTGCGCTTTCCGTCAGCGTCGCGAGCAGTGAAATTGCCCTCATCTTCAATGTTAACGTAAGTAGCTGAATTACGGCCATTCAACCCGTAGGCGATGCGGGCTGCGATCTGCAGGCCATTCTCCAGCGTCTTGTCGTAGTTCACGTTGATCCGGCTAAAAATCGTTCGGTCCATGCCATCGACGCCACTCTCGTGCTCCGATGAACCAAACAGGACCTCGACCGTACCGCCAACGGTTACCGCGTGCTGCTCCTCGGTGTGCATGTTGACCGTCATCGGCTCAGTGTCAGCCATCGGGGCTGTCTCTTGCGCATTCGCGGTTCCAGCGAATGCGGAACGGAGCCTCTTCCTGTTGCATTAATCCGTTAAGGAGGATTTGATGCAATGACCTCAGGATCTTGGTGCCTTAACGCTCTGATGTTAGTGACATAAACCGAATGTCTGCTTGTCTGGCTACTCATCCAGGTCGCCTGCTGCGTGATTGAAGTGAGATGATCATTTCGCCCCTCCGATCCAGAAAAACAGCACATCCAAGGCCCAATGGCGGGGCATTTGGGCGGGGATTCTGAGGTTTTCCAAGCCCGCGTAATCCGCCGCATGGCATGTCCGCAGCTGTAACCAGGTGATCGCCCCCTGTCGCCGGAGCCGGCCTGGTTCATGAGGACGCGCGGGTCATTTTGCTCTGTACCTCAATCATGGACTGGTGGGGTTCCTGGAGGGGAACAGAAGTACCCGGGAACCGCCGAACGTCCGCACCCCCTTTGCAGGCGCGGGTGGCGTGCTCGCCCCATGCTTCCATGAGCGCTCTCCGCCGATCGAGCAGATCCGTCCGCGAGTACGCACGCCTCACCTTGCTCTTTACCGCATGGCCCAATGTGCGCTCCACGATCTGCGCATCCGTTCCCTTCTCGGTCGCCCAGTCGTCGAGAGCACTCCGAAATCCGTGCAATGTGCCGTTCAGGCCGAGGCGCTGCAGGAATCTCGACAATGAGTACGGTGAGATCGGTCTCATCGCGACACGATCGCCGATGTGCTCCGGGTACACGAACACGCGGTCGTCCTCGCTGTCCGTGCTGGAGCCCAGTTCGCGCGCTCGCCGCAACACGTCCATCGCCGCACTGGATAGCGGAACCTTGTGCGCCTTGGTCTTTTTCTTCATGCGAAGCGCATCAATCGTCAGCACGCGCTCTGATCCATCGATGTCACGCCAGCGAATGCCCACGAGCTCCTGCCGCCGGAGGCCCGTCAGAATCGTCATCTCGAAGGCCAGGGCCAGCATCCCGTCGCTTGGTGCCACTCTCTTGACGTGGTTCTCGAGCACCCGTGCCCTAGCTACCGCCTCTGCAACGTCCTCGTGGCTCATCGCTTCATGGTGTCGTTCCTCGCGTTCGATCCGCGGCAACAGATCTTCCACGCCGTCCGTGGGAAGGTCGTTGCGATAGTCATGGGCCCGTACCCAGCGAAACGTACCGCGAAGGACCCGCAACAGGTCACGCCCCACCCGCCGGTACTCCACCCAGGCAGGTTTCACGGCGGCGGCGAGGTCAGACCGCCTCACTTGATCGACGCGCCGCGCGCCGAGCCGTGGCAGAACATACTTCGCGAGGCTCGCCCGGTAGGCGCGTTCCGTGTTGCGACCCACCCAGGAGGGACCGAACTCCTTGAAAAACTCTTCCACTGCCTCCGCGACGGTCGGCACTTCCGCCCGCACCAGCAATGGATTCTTGCCGTGTCGCGCCATCCGTCGATGCGCCGCCGCTTTCGCCTTCGCCTCTTCCAACCGGAAGGCGGGCCACGATCCAAGCCCCAGTTCGATGCGTTTGCCGGTCCCGGCAATACGCAATCGCTGACCGAACGAGACCTTCCTTTTCTCCGACACGTCCACGAACAGCCCGGTCCCGTCGCCTAGGTAGTGCCGGCCGGGCTCCAGGCGCCCCAGACCACTGTTCGTCAAACTCCTCCGACGGTTCACCGCTTCCATCAACAGCATCTTGAGCATGGCCGGGTTATCCGGCAGCGCACTCACGTCCGCGGCGTTTCGCAAGGAACTGTCGCCGCAGACCAGAAGTGTTCCGACGGCGTTGCACCGAATGACTGCCTCCACCAGGAGTATCTTGAGCTGGGCCGGGTCGTCCGGCAATGCGTCCACGTCCGCGGCGCTTCGCAACCACTGATCGCCATAGACCAGGTACGTCTCGACGCCGCTCCCGCGACTCACCGCATCCACCAAGAGCATCTTCAGCGCCACCGGGTCGTCCGGCAACGCATGCACGTCCGCAACCGTCCGCAAGTGTCTGACTGACGGCAGTCGCCGACGCCGGGTCATCACGTCACCCTTATCCCCAGCAGGTCCAGCAGGCATTGCTCGTCCCCCGGCGGATAGGCGAGGTCATCCACCAATGCAGGTCGGAAGACCGGAACGCCTGCGACCACTCGCGCGGCCCAATCTCCCGCGAAACCACTCTTGATCCCAAGGTATGCATAAGCCTGAAAGGACCTCGGTCAGCACAAGCCAGCAGCAGTTATCCGTTGGGCGGGCGGCCAGTCAACGCAAGATCTCCGGGTTACACGGCCATCCGACGACAACCGGCGCCCGCGCTATGGAACAACATTCGGTCCACCGGGATACTCGGGTGCCACAACGGCAATGAAGCGGCGCGCTCCACGCTCGAACGCCTGGAGGTGTTCCTGCCGGGGCCGGCCCGGATGCCCCAACCGCAATACGTCGGTGGCGCGTCCTGCGAACCGATGCTTCGCATGCGCAGCTGACACGTCGCGCCGTGGCATCTTCCAAACGCCGCTTCCCGCAACTATCGCGAGCCCGCCGCCTGCGGCCAGCCGAAGCCTTGCGATTCCGCTCCAACCTGCGGACGCGATTGCTGTCGGCGAAGCCGGTCAGGAACGGGCGTCGCGCTCGACTCGCCTACCGCTTCCGGCAACCCGCAATCGTTGGCCGAACGACACCCTCCCTTTCCCAGAGACGTGCACGAACAATCCGGTGCCGTCGCCGACATAGTGACGGCCAGGCTCAAGATGCCCGAGGGCGTAGTCCGTCATCCGCCCGCCGCGCCATACGGCTTCCATCAGGAGTATCTTGAGCAGCGCCGGGTCGTCTGGCAGCGCGTCCACATCCGCGGCCGTCCGTAGCTGTCTGACGGATGGCAGTCGCCAATGCCTGGCAACGTGGCTTCGATTCACAACAGACTGGACAGGCACGATTCCTTCCTCCCGTTGCATGCGGGAAGCTCGCCGCCAAATCGACGAAAAGGCGGGCCGGTCGGACACCAGCCACACCCTGAGCTCACCCGCGATGCACGGCTTGATGCCATGGATTGCCGACGCCCGAAACGGCTATTCGCGACGCCGGACGGAGACGGGTACTCGCTGTACGCGCGCGAGGCTGGTGCGGAAGTTGCCGGAAGCCGCGATGCCTGGCGTGCACGTTCCGTCTCAATCACCCTTCTGGTCGGGAACGGCGGGGGCGCCTTTGGACGTCCGCCCTGCGCCCCGCTTCCGGTTAAGCGCTCCCTCTTGGCGCCGTTCCCGTCCGGCGGTGGGCGTGGCACCGCTGAAAGGAGCGGCAGGCGACGGACGGACCCGCGGTCTCTGCGCCTGGTGGATGGTTTGACATAGTACTGGGTGCTATATCACTCGGCATGATGGGATACGGACGAGAGGCGCAGATTCCGCATGTTCAAGACCAAGCCATTTGTGTGCTTCGCCGGCCGCAAAGGGAACACCAACGAAGCGCTCTGCGACGCCGTGGCGCGCGCTGCGCGAGTTTTGGTCGACTCGGACCTGGGCGGCGGCGTCATCAAGCGGCGCGGCGCGCGACGCGGACAGGGCCGGGCCAGCGCGTTCCGCACGATCGTGGTGTTTCGCCGGGGGGATCGCGCGTTCTTCGTGTACGTATTCGCCAAGAGCGCACGGGCAAACCTGCGCCGGGACGAGTTGGAGCCTTCCGGCTGCTGGCCGACGAGTATCTGACGCTGGACCGGTCGGGCCTCCCGGCAGCGCAGGCGGCTGGGGCGATTATCGAGGTGCGATGCGATGGCAAAGCAGTACAAGAGTGAAGCGCTGGCGACGGTACAGGAAGCGGCGCTCGGCCTGACCGAAGCCGGCGTGATGTCCAAACGGACGATGAAGGAGTTCGACCAGAGGTGCCTGACTCCAGTCGAGGATCTGGCGCCTGAGGAGATCCTCGAGATCCGGCTCCGCGAAAATGCGAGCCAGGCGGTGTTCGCCCGCTACCTCAATGTGACGACGGGCCTGGTGAGCCAGTGGGAGCGCGGTGAGAAGCGGCCGCGTGGCGCCTCGTTGAAGCTTTTGACGCTGGTTGCGAAGAACGGCCTCGGGGCGATCGCCTGACGCCCGCCGCTCACCGCATGCGTTCGACGGCCGGGGGGCCGTCATCCCGTGCGCCACCGGGCGGCCGCCCTGACCTTCCTCGCCACACGGTGCACACCGGCATCCAGTCCCGCGCGTACGAACCCCCCGGCCGCAAACATCATTTCCTTCGGATGAAGCCGACGTAGACGTAGGCTGCCGCCAGCACTGCTGCGAACCCGAGACCGATGTTGCCGTACAGCGGCCGGACCTGGAGGCCCAGAAACAGCGCGAACGAGAACACGAGATACAGCA
The DNA here is from genome assembly GCA_022825235.1 of Alphaproteobacteria bacterium. Lineage (GTDB taxonomy): Bacteria > Pseudomonadota > Alphaproteobacteria > TMED109 > TMED109 > VXPW01. Next base: position 20,149 of record JAJDYI010000027.1, read on the forward strand.
GCGCAATCGCACCCACGTGGGCGAGTACTTTGAACACGACACGGCCTCGCCGTTTCCGCATCGGGAACTCCTTCCCGGTTCTCTGCACGCGAAGCACGCGGCAGCCCGTCCCCTGCCCCTCTGGCCGGCAAGGGATCGTTTCGACCCCCCCGGGGCGGGCGTGGCGCAGCGTATCGAACTTCCCGGGGAGTTCGTCTGGCACGGGGCACGGCTGCAAGAGTTCGCCGGCCCGATTGACCACTGCGCCCGGCAGCCGAATCGATCCGGGTCCGCTGAAGCGATGACCGGGCAAGGTAACCAGCCCAATTCCACCCATGCATCCCGCGGCCCTATACTCTGCGTGCGCGGCCTCGCTTCAGACCAGCCCGTTCTGCCGATGAGATCTCTCGATCACGTCGCAGAACCGCAATTCTGATTCTCTCGAGCATTGCTGATCGGGGTCTGATCGGCCGCCTTCGGTCCGCGATCCCGGTGGCGGGAGTTCCCTGCCATCGCGTGTGCTTTCCGAATCCCGACCCTACAATGGGGACTCCGCCAGTCCGGGCCTGAAGATCACGATGCAACTCACCGGTGCAGAAATCATTGTGCGCGCGCTCGCCGACCTCGGCGTCGAGGTCGTGTTCGGCTATCCGGGCGGCGCCGTGCTTCCCATCTACGACGCGATCTTCCGGCAGAACCGGGTCCGCCACATCCTGGTGCGCCACGAGCAGGCGGCCGTGCACATGGCGGAAGGCTACGCCCGCTCAACCGGTCGAGTCGGCGTGGTGCTCGTGACGTCCGGTCCCGGCGCGACCAACACGGTTACCGGGCTCACGGATGCGCTGATGGACAGTGTCCCGGTGCTCTGCCTGACCGGCCAGGTTCCCACCCACCTGATCGGCAACGACGCTTTCCAGGAGGCGGACACGGTTGGCATCACGCGCTCGTGCACGAAGCACAACTACCTGATCAAGGACATCCGCCAGCTCGTGCCGGTGCTGGCCGAGGCCTACACGGTCGCAGCCAAGGGGCGGCCGGGCCCCGTCGTCGTCGATCTCCCCAAGGACGTCCAGAACGCCGAACTCGCGTACGTCGAGCCCAAGGGCAACGCCGTTGAACGCTACCGGCCCAGGGAGAAACCGGCAGCGCCCCAGGTACGGGCAGCACTCGATCTCCTGCTCCAGGCCAAGCGGCCCGTCATCTACGCCGGGGGCGGCGTGGTGAACTCCGGGCCGGCCGCGTGCCGGGCGCTCACGCGGCTCGTGCGCGAGACGGGGTTCCCGGTCACCACGACGCTGATGGGCCTCGGCGCCGTGCCGGCCAGCGAGCCGAACTTCCTCGGCATGCTCGGGATGCACGGGACGTATGAAGCCAACATGGCGATGCACGACTGCGACGTGATGCTGAACGTGGGGGCGCGCTTCGATGACCGGGTGACCGGTCGGCTCGACGCCTTCTCGCCAGACTCGAAGAAGATCCACATCGACATCGATCCGTCCAGCATCAACAAGAACGTGGCGGTCGACGTGCCCGTCCAGGGCGACGCCGGCCGCTCGATCAACGCACTGCGCCGTGGCTGGAAGGCGGAGCGCCCCAATGCCCGTGCCAACGGGCTCGACGGCTGGTGGCGGACGATCAGGGGCTGGCAGGCCCGCGACTGCCTCAAGTACGAGAACTGCAGCGAGCGCATCAAGCCGCAGTACGCGCTGCAACGCCTCAACGCGGCACTAACCGGTCGAGACGCCTACGTGACCACGGAAGTCGGCCAGCACCAGATGTGGGCGGCCCAGTTCCTCCACTTCGAGCGGCCGCAGCGCTGGATGACGTCCGGCGGCCTCGGCACCATGGGCTACGGCTTCCCGGCGGCGGTCGGCACCCAGGTCGCCGATCCCGGGCGGCTGGTGGTGTGCGTTGCGGGCGAGGCGTCGTTCATGATGAACCTGCAGGAACTCTCGACGGTTCAGCAGTACCGGCTGCCGGTCAAGATCTTCATCGTCAACAACGAGTACCTCGGCATGGTCCGCCAGTGGCAGGAGTTCTTTCACGGGAGCCGCTACGCGGAGAGCTACTCGGACGCGCTCCCCGACTTCGTGGAACTTGCCGAATCATTCGGCATCAAGGGGCTGCGCGCCGAGCGTCCGGGCACGCTGGACGACCTGATCGCCGAGATGATCGATCATGACGGCCCGGTCCTCGCCGACATCCGGGTGGAGAAAAGCGAGAACGTGTTCCCGATGATCCCGGCCGGCGCGGCGCACAACGAGATGCGCCTGTCAGCGGACGACGAGGACGGCGCCGAGCACACCGACGAGGGCCTGCTGCTCGTCTAGCTCACTCGGCCCCGGCCAAGCGCCGGGCCACCGGGGCGAACGATCGGCGATGGTGCGGGGTGACCCCCAGCCGCTCCAGCGCCGCGGCGTGCTCGGGCGTCCCGTAGCCCGCGTTCCGTTCCCAGCCATACCCGGGAAATTCGCTGGCCAGCCCCGCCATCAGCCGGTCGCGCTCGACCTTCGCGACAATCGAGGCGGCCGCGATGCTGAGGCTCCGCGCGTCGCCCTGAGGCACGGCCTTGGCGGGGCACGGAAGGTCGGGCAGCCGGTTCCCGTCCACGAGCGCGCATTCGGGGAGGCGCGCGAGGTCCGCGACCGCCCGGCGCATGGCCAAGAGCGCGGCGTGCAGGATGTTCAGCCGGTCAATTTCAAGGACCGATGCCTGCCCGATCCCGATCTCGGCGTGCGCCTCGATCTCGCAACGGAGTCGCCTTCGCGCCGACGCCGTCAATCGCTTCGAATCATCGACCCCCGCGGCATCCCAGCCGCGGTCTAGGATGACGGCCGCCGCCACCACGGGCCCAGCCCAGGGGCCGCGCCCAACCTCGTCCACGCCGCATACCCGGACGCAGCCGCAGCCCGCTTCCAGTGCAAAGTCAGCCATCCGATCTCCGATTGCACATCCACAGGAAACCTCTATAGCTTCGGCCCATGTCGTTGCCAGTGCTCCACGTCGTCCACCAGAGGCGCCCGGCCACCGGCCGGGTTGGCCGGATCCTCGGGGAGATGGGCTATCCCGGCGAGGTCCGCCGTCCGATTCACGGGGATGCCCTTCCGGCAACGCTGGACGAGCATGCGGCCGCCGTTGTGTTCGGCGGTCCGATGTCGGCCAACGATGATTCCGGCTTCATCCGTGACGAGACTCGGTGGCTGGAACGGGTCGCGGATTCCGGCAAGCCCATCCTCGGAATCTGCCTCGGGGGGCAGCTCCTCGCCCGGGCCGTCGGCGGTGAGGTAAGCACCCATCCACTGGGCCACTGCGAGGTGGGCTGGCACCGGGTCACCCCTGCCGATGGCGCCCCGTCGGTCTTTCCGGAACCGATGCATTTCTACCAGTGGCATGCCGAAGCGATGTCCCTTCCTCCGGGCGCCGAACTGCTGGCCACGGGCGAGACCTTCCCCGTCCAGGCCTGGCGGCGCAAGAACGCCGTGGGGCTTCAGTTCCACCCCGAAGTCACGGAGGCCGGCATGCGGTTCTGGGTGAGCCGGAACCTCCACCGGTTTCTGGGAAAGCCGGGCGCGCAGACGGCTTCCGAACAGTTCGCACACCATGCCCGCCATACTCCGGCAGTCGTACGCTGGGTCCGAACGTTCCTGGCGTCGTGGGTGGCAGGGAAACTGCCATAAAGGAGTGCCGGTTTCCCGGGAGACCAGGCAGTACGTCCCTGAGACCGCGCCCCGGGTGGCCCACCCGCGGGTGACGTCAACCAAGTGTGCCGACGTCTCGTCGGGGCGTTGCTGGCTCCGCACATGCGTGCTGCGGATAAACGGCCGGCAGGTCCTGCCCCTTTGCACACCGTCTCCGTTCAGGCTGTCGCGCGCACCATCGCAGGCTTGCGGTTGAACCAGGGGCGCGCAGCCTCGAGCTGGGACGACAGTCTGAAAAGGGTCGCCTCGTCGCCATAGGGCGCGATCACCTGCACCGCGACGGGGAGACCGCTCGCACTCTCGCCGATCGGCAGCATGACGGCGGGTTGCCCGGTGAGGTTGAACCAAACCGTGAACGGCGAAAAGTGGAAGACGCGGCGCCAGTACTCGTCCACGTCGTCCATCATCATGTCGAGCCAGCCGAGCTTCACCGCCGTACCCGTCGCGAGTCCCGGGGTCAGCAGGACATCGTAGTCGCGATGAAAGGCGGCCATCTGCCGGCCGAGCCGATGCATGGTCTGGGTGGCCCGGACATAGTCGACGCTGCTGGTGGCTTCGCCCAGCTTGGCAGTGAGCCAGGTGATGCGTTCGACCTCGTGCTCATGGGCGGCCCGGCCGGCGGTCGGGTGGCTCGAGAGGTTCAACACCGTGTTGACACCCATCACGGCGAGGAAGGTCGGCACCACCGTTTCGCCATCGATGGCGGGATCGGCCTCCTCCACGTGGTGTCCGAGGTCTGCGGCCAGGGTCACGGTTTCCTCGAGCACACGTAGGGCATCCGCTTCGACTGGGGCGCCATTCGGGGCGCGCGAAGTGAAGGCAACGCGCAACCTGCCCGGATCGGCGCCGGCCTCTTCCAGAAAAGGGCGGGCCGGCGGGGGCGCGCTGTAGGGATCACCGGCGCCAGGGCCGCACGTGGCATCAAGGATGGCGGCGCTGTCGCGCACGCTCAGGGTGACGGCGTGCTCGGTGGAAAGTCCGCCGCTGCCTTCACCGAGATACGGCGCCATGGTGTTGCGCCCGCGGGTCGGCTTGAGGCCGACCAGTCCGCAGCAGGCGGCCGGCGCGCGGATCGAGCCGAAGCCGTCCGAGGCATGTGCGGCCGGCAACATGCGCGCGCCGACCGCGGCAGCCGCGCCGCCGCTCGAGCCCCCGGAAATGCGCGTCGGGTCCCAGGGATTTTTCGTCGCGCCGTGCAACCGCGGCTCACAGGTGAGACTGAGGCCGAGCTCGCAGGTGTTGGTCCGTCCGAAGATCACCATGCCGGCGCGCTTCAGCCGCCGGACGTGTTCGCTGTCTTCCGCCGGAATGACATCTTCGAAGAACTTGGAGCCCCTCGTGGTCGGGCACCCGCCGAGCGAAGAGCCGAGGTCTTTCAGGAGATAGGGCACGCCCTTGAGCGGCCCGTCGGGGAGGCCGTCGGAGATGGCCGCGCGGCCCTCGTCGTAGAGCCGGTTGGTGACCGCGTTGACGGCCCCGTTCCGCGCTTCGACCCGCTCGATAGCTGCCTCCAGAATCTCCTCCGGCGTGGCCTCGCCACGGGCGACCAGCGCGGCCAACCCGAGCGCATCGTGCTCCTCGTAGTCCGTGAATGCAGCCATCACGTTCCCCTTTCGCTTGGGATCTCCGGGTACCGTTCCCGTGACACGCGCCAGCCCACAGGATCCGAAGCAGTGGACGGCCCACAAGCCCGGAATGCGATCATCTTGACGTACCGCGGGAAGCAGCGAGCCGGTCGGCGCCACGGCCCGACGGAGCGTCTACGGCTGATGTCCCGATAAGGTCCCACCGGGTGCGGACTCTCGAATCGGACACGGTGTCGCACGCCCGACCGCTTCCCGCCATTTCCGCGTACCGATGCGTGCGCGTGCTGTCACCGCTCCACGGCAACGAAGCGGTTCGATCAGTACTGCGGTTCCGGAACATCGATCAACGGGAATGCGCTCAACAGGCCCGGCTGGGCGACCAGAGGCGCTGACCGCAACATGCTTCGATCCACCTCGGCCAGGCTGGTCACCCCCATGAGGCCCAGGCAGGTCTGTACTTCATCCTCCAGCAGCTCCAGCATGCGGACGACGCCTGCGGTGCCGCCGGCCGCCATTCCAAGACCCAGCAGACGTCCCACGCCAACGGCGTCGGCGCCCAGCGCGATAGCCTTCACCAGATCTGTGCCCCGGTAGATGCCTCCATCCACCACGATTGCCGCCCGGCCATCGACCGCGTCGACGATCTCCGGGAGGACATCCGCCGAGCCCAGGCCGTGGTCCAGTTGCCGGCCGCCGTGGTTGGAGACGTAGATCCCTTCAACTCCCAGTTCCAGACAGCGAAGCGCATCGTCGACTTCCGCAATGCCCTTGATGAACAGCGGGATATCATGCTTGGACTTGAACCGCGCCAGCCGATCCCAGTCGAACGAGGACTGGAACTTCAGGTCGCCGAGGGCACGTCGGTTCCAGGTCTTCTCGAAGCGCTTGGCGATGTCCCGCTCGCGACGGCTGTAGTGCATGACGTCGACGGTGATGGCAAACGCATCGTAACCGGCCGCCACCGCGCGACCGACCATCTCGTCGACCCACGCGTCATCGCTCCGCACGTAGAGCTGGAAGATCTTCATGTTGTCGGCTGCTGCCGCCACTTCCTCGAGCGACGGCTGGGACACCGAGCTCAGCATGTGGCAGACCCCGAATTCCGCGGCGGCCCGGGCGGCCGTGGCGCCTCCCCCGTCAGCGAACGATTCGAGCGATCCGATCGGTGCGAGAATCAGGGGCAGGCGCAATCGGCGGCCCAGCAATTCGCCGGTACAGTCCACGCTTGAGACGTCCCGCAGGACGTGTTGCCGGAGGCCCATTCCATCGAGGGCGGCCCGGTTCCGCTTCAAGGTGGTCTCCGTCTCGGCGCCGCCCACGAGATAGTCCCAGACCTGATGGGACAGGTTGTTGCGCGCAGCGCGCACGATCTCATGCAATGCGTAGAACTCGCGAGGCGGTTCGTTTCTCATGGTCTCTCCAATGGGGCCGACCGGCGGGCCTTCGGTGATCGTCGCATCGCGGCGGCGGGCGCGGTAATTCGGAGCAGGTACTACCGACTCGCTTCCAAAGACTTTCCAAGTACCGGCGATTCTCGGTCCGGCACGAATCGCGGGCAGCTTAAACGCAAATGCCGGTAGCCCAAGCCGGGATCGCCACCCGGCCGCCGCCAAAGCTACCGGATGCTGCCGAGGATTGTCGTCCGGCTTCCGTTCAGTGGTGACGCGACGCGACCCAGGCGGTTACAAATTGGTGCGCGTTCCATGACTGGCGGTGCCCGCAGAATGAGCAGGTCACGTCGCGGAAGGGACGGCCTTACCCCGTCCAGGATGTTGGCGACTACAGCACCCGCAATCAGGTCGCTGCGAGGATCTCGTCGGACATCCGAGGCGTCAGGCTCCCGCCGTGGAGCGGCAGGCCACAGACAAACCGTCCCGCAATTCCCCCCGAAATGCCCGGAGTTCCCGGGAATCGGTAGGGTGAGGGCTCGTGGCAGCCTTGACTTCAACGCTCAGATCCACGCTTGCGCCGGTAGCGGCGCCGTTGGTTGGCGGGGCCAAGCTCTGGCCAAGCTCTGAAGACAGGTTCTCGTCACAGGGCCAATCCTTGCTTCAGGTCGTCGTGCTCGAAGGCTCCAGCCATCTGGTCGATCTCGACGGCGCGAGCACCCACCGCTCTTGCGGTGCCGCGCCAGGTCGCGGTCACGGTCGCGACTTCTTTGATGATTGAGCGAGCCTGCGCCAGCGTAAGCGCGAAGAACCCGGAAGCGGCCTCCAACAGTTCGAGCGAACAGGTGCCCTCGTCGAGATCGATGTTGGTGGTCAGGACCCGCGCCTTGAGGTCCGTGGGTACAGGATTGAGGTCGTAGGCGGGGGAAAGCGACCATCCCGTCGTTCCGAGCCACAAGAAGCCGTGGTTGCGCAGATGATCGTCGACATTGGAGATCAGCACGTTGAAGACGACGCGGCGATAAAGGGCATGAGCGTCCGACTTTCCCCGGGCGCCGTGTTCCGCGAGAACATCGACGATCTCCGGGTAGCTACCGCGTTCGCCGTCTCTCGCGCCCATCATCGCCATGGCCGACAGGAACGGAATGCGGATTGCGCCCTGGCGATCGAAGCGCCGTGACAGCATGACCTTCTTGCCGGCGACGTCGATCAGATCATGCGTGGGCGTGGCGATGCCCGCCTGGCCGGCCAGACGCAGCGCAACTTCCTCCCAGGTTTCCATGCAGTAATCGTCGGTCTCCTTCGGAAACTTGGCGATCGAGAGGTCGCCGTGATGGTCGACTACCGACGCCTTCGGGCGCGCACCGCCCAGGGAGGAGCCGGGAGCGAAGATGATCTGGAGATCTTCGTCGGTTTCCTCGTCTCGGAGAATCCGTTCAGTAATTCGAAGCAGGCAGCCAAGCGCAATCAGAGCCGGTACGCCTGTGCGAATCGGAACCTGGAACGTCTGGTGGCCAGCCCGACGGAAGCGCAATGCGCCCAGCCGGGTCTCATCCGCCACGCCGAGGAGATAGTCGCTCTCCAGGAGCGTGCGAACGGCACGACCTTCGCGTCCGGCGAGTCGCCGCTCGGCGCGCTGCATCAGCCGGCGGCCCCAGCTGTCGGGCGCTGAATCACCGATGGATCCGAAGGTGGCGAGGCCAGCGCGCGGCGCGAAGGCACCCCGCCCCAGGGCAAGGGCAGGCTCGAGCGAGAACCTTTCGGGGTCTTCCAGCCAGGCGCCGTCATACCCAAACAAGATGGTCTCCGTGCCTCGAACGCGGTTGCTCCGCGCCAGCCCGATCTGCCGGGTGCGGCCGTGAAGATCGATATGGACTTCGAAGTCAGCCATCGCGGGACGATCCGGCCGGCCGCTTGAGATGGACGTGCCTAGGCAGCGCGGCGCTGGCGAGGGCCTGTCCGACGCTGTCATTGCTGATGTCTGCAATCTGGCTCAAGCCTTCGAGCAAGCCGAGCGCCTGCAGGACACCGGCGTAGATGCCGATGCCGACATTGGTGTCGCCGGCTTCGACCCTTTGAAGGGTGGAGCGGGACGTGAAGGCGCGTTCCGCCACGACCGCCATGGGCAGCCGCCGACGGCGACGGGCATCATGGATATCAGCTCCAAGCTTTCGCAGGGCTCGCCGGACGGCGGCAGGAGGATTATGAGGAGTCGGCATATGAAATCTTCACACTACAAAGCGATCAGATATGTAGCACGAAGATTACAAGTATTACACCCTGATCTTGGTGCAGCGGCCGCACCCCTTGCCCGGCCAGCATCCTCCACCTGCCAAGGTCCCGCGTGACTCGGTACCCGACCATAGCCGCCTCGAAATCATGCAAGAGCGTGTCCGTCCTTGAGGAAATCTCGGTGGGGGGAGTTCCAATGCAGTTAGGGATGTGGTTCAGAGGGGGCCCATAACGGTCTTGCCCCACGTGGGCGCCCGGCGACTACAGCACCCGCCACCAGGGAACAGCGAGGATCTCGTCGGACATCCACTGCGTCTGGCTCCCGCCATGGAGCAGCAGGCCACCGACAAACTGGTCCCGGTATTCCTCCCGAAACGCCCGGAGGCCCCGGGTATCGGCAAAGCCAGGGCTCGCAGTGGCTTTGACTTCTACCGGCAGGAGACCGCCACGGGTCTCGAGAACGAAATCAACCTCAAGGTCGGTGGCGGTGCGCCAAAACAGGACCTCGGGAGCGGGGATCTGACTGTCGCGCCACACCAGGAGGTCACTCAGGACCAGGTTCTCAAGATGGGCTCCGGAAGCAGTGTCCGCACCGCCCAGCCAAAGGGCGAGTCCCGGATCGCTCCAATACAGCTTTGGGCTCTTGACCAGCCGTTTGGTGCGGCTGAGCGCATAGGCTTCAACGCGCACCAGCTGGAAGGAAGCTTCGAGCAAATTGAGGTAGCGTTGCACCGTCGCGCGAGGGACCTGCGTATCGCGACCCAATCCAGTCTGGTTGACCACGGTTCCAAGACGCAGGCAGGCGACGCGCATGAGGCGCCGGAAATCGACCAGGTTGCTGATCGCTGCGACGGTCTGGAGATCACGCTCAAGGTAGGTGCGAAGGTAACCGTCGAACCACAGTGCGCAGGCGTCATCGCTCGGAAGTTCCATTGCCGGAGTCGGATACCCACCACGGCGCACCTCGTCCTGCCAACTCGCCGGTACGGCAAGCCTGGATGCAACAAGTTCAGGCCACTTGGACACGGCTGCCGAGAAGAACTCGCTCCAGTTTCCGGCAAGGCCATGTCCCATCCGTTCCCGACGGGTCAGTGGCCACAGATTGACGTAGGTTGCCCGGCCGGCCAGGGACTCCGAGACACGGTGCATCAAAAGCAGGTTGGCGGAGCCCGTGAGAACAAAGCGGCCGTTCTTGCGGGGGCGGTCCTCGTCCACCGCACGCTTGACCGCTAGTAGCACATCCGGCTCGCGCTGAACCTCATCGAGAATTATCCGATCGGCGCTCCTGACCAGGTCATCTGGGCTCATTCGCGCGCGCTCCCGAACTCCGAGGTCGTCGAGCGTTAGGTAGAGACGATCGTTGAGAAATGGCTCCAATTGCACCAGCGTACTCTTGCCGGTCTGACGGGCACCCATCAGGACGACAACCGGTGACGAGGCCAAAGCGCGCTCAAGCAGACGCGAGGCGACTCGAGGGAGGTAATGCTGATCGCCCATAGCGTGAGCGATTATCGCTCATAAGGCGGGCGATTTGCAACCCCCTTGCGGACGAACCATCCACGGTCGCACCCGGGGCGGAACCCCCGAAACCGCTCTTGCCCGATCACCCCTGGAGCAGAGAACGATGCGGTCGGTGACGTTCCGGTGCGCTGTCACAAGATCATGAATAGAACATACTATGACTATACGCAACACCTCCGGCACTTTCATATAAAATCGCCCAACGAAACGCTTCATCTGCTCTCGATGCCCCGGATGCGTGAATCAATCCGCGACGGAATGGCAGAGAGTCTGGAAGAGTGCGACACCAATCTCGATTGGTGACCTGGACGCTCTACTTCGCCCGGCAAGCCAAGAGAGACGCCAAAAAGCTTGCGTCTGCCGGTCTCGCACGAAAGGCTCAGGAACTCCTGGCCATCCTTGAAGCGGACCCGTTTGTGCACCCACCCCCTTGCGAAGAACTCGTGGGCGACTTAACGGGAGCATTCTCCCGGAGGATCAATATCCAGCATCGGCTGGTATACCAAGTCATCGAAGAAGAACGGGCGGTAAAGGTCCTGCGTCTTTGGCCCCATTACGGCGAAAGCCCAGTTACAGCAACTTCGCCAATTCGCCCTTCTTGACCTTGCCCGTCGCCGTCATCGGTAGCGACTCCACGATCCGCACTTCCGGGCATTTGAAGGTGGCCATCGCCTCCCGGCACCAGGACCGGATGTCCGTCTCCGAGACCCCGGCTTCCTGATCCGGGTCGAGCACGACGAACGCGACGGGGACCTCGCCCCGGTCGGCATCCGGTCGCCCGATCACACCGGAGCCCGTGATCGCGGGGTGGCGGCCGAGCAGCGCCTCGATCTCGGCGGGGAATACGGACATGCCGTTGACCTTCAGCATCTCCTTGCGGCGCCCGAGGAACTGCAGCAGTCCGCGCTCGTTGATCACGCCGATGTCGCCGGTGTGCAGCCATCCGTCCCGGAGCGCCTCGGCCGTGGCCTCCGGCTTGTTCCAGTAGGCCTTCAGGGTCGACGGCGAGCGCACGCAGATCTCGCCCTCCGCGCCCAGCGGCAGCAGGGCGCCCGTCGCGAAGTCACAGACCTTGAGTTCGGTGCCGGGAACCGGGAAGCCGCACATGATCGGCTGCATGCTGAGGTCGAAATCGTCGTCCTGCAGCCCCACGGTGAACGTGTCGCACGTGTGCGTCTCGGTCATCCCGTAGGACAGCTCCACCATGGTCGAGCCGGTGAGCTGCCGCCAGCGCGCACGGTATTGGGCATTGAGCTTCTTCACGAACGAGGAGACACCGGTCGTGTCGATGGACGTCAGGTCGTAGTCGCCGACTTCCGGGTGTTCCATGACAGCGACCGCATTGTCCACGAGCAGCACCGCGCGATTCGGCCGGACGGCGTGGACAGCCTGGATGTAACTGAGGGGATCCCAGCGCGCGAGCAGTACGCAGGTCGCCCCGGCGAACACCGGGAAGATCAGCCCGAGATCCTCGCCGGCAATCCAGAACAACGGGTGGAAGTTGACCGTCGTGTCGCCAGCCTCCAGCGGGCAATTGGTCCGGCACGACGTCGCGGCCGTGTAGAGCATGTCGCGCTGAGTGTGGACGCACCCCTTCGGCATGCCGGTGGTCCCGCCGGTGTAGTTGAGGGCGGCAACCGCGTCGACGTCGGCGCTCAGCGGGGAGGGCTCGCCGGCCCGCTCAAGGGCCGCGAGGAAATCCTCGGCGTCCGACGTTCGCGCCGATCCGGACACGGAATCGGGCACGTGGAACGCGGGCACGTCCGGCACCAGGGCCCCAAGGCCGGTGCCGAACACCCGCCGGAGACGGGTTTCGCCCTCGACCGCCCGCACCAGCGGCACCAGCGCGTGGTCCGCGAGAACGACCGTGGCCTGCGTGTCGTTGAGCTCGTACGTGAGCTCGTGCGCCTTGAACATCGGATTGACGGGCACGTGGATCGCACCCGCCTTGAGGATCCCGAAGAAGGCGGCCGCGAATTGCGGGCAGTTGCCGAGAAACACCGCCACGGCATCGCCCGGACCGATACCGTCCGCCTGGAGCAGGGCCGCGAACCGGTCGCTCAGACGATCCATCTCGGCGAAGGTCACGATCCGCCCGTAGTAGTTGTAGAGCGCCGCGTCCGGCGTCTCCCTAGCCCAGTGGCGGAGATGTTCGGTCAGCGCGATCTCGCCCAACGGGTAATGGGGTTCCCGCGGCACGCCTGCCGGCCAGTGCGCATCCTGAATCGCCCGGAGGCGCTGCAGGTACTCGGCTTCGGTCGGCGCGGCGTCTTGATCCATGGGTCGTCCTCTCCCGGCACACCCGGGCTCAGTCGATGAGATTCGGCCAGAAGAGGATCAGGTCGGGGAACATCATCAGCAGGATGACCACCACGATGTCGGCCAGCAGGAAGTACACAATCCCCTTGAAGATCTGCGTGGTCGTGGCGAGATTCCCCACCACCCCCTTGATCACGAAGACGTTGAGCCCAATGGGCGGCGTGATCATCCCGATTTCAAGGAACTTGGTGAGGACCACGCCGAACCAGATCAGGCTCAGGCCGGTGTCCTGGAGAATCGGCAGCAGCACCGGGATGGTGAGCAGCATCGCGCCAAGTGGTTCCAGGAACATCCCGAGGATCAGGAACATCACGGCGATGCCGGCCATCAGCAGGACCGTGTCGGCTCCGAGGTCGATGACCATCTGCGACAGGAACTGCGAGGCACCGGAAAGCGCCAGGAACCGGGTCAGCAGGTTCGCGCCAATGGCGATCACGAAGATGGCGGCCGTGGTCTGGATCGTTTCGATCAGGGCCTGCCGCGACGTCGCCCACGTCAGCGCGCCCTTCGCGCCGGCGATGACGAAGGCGAGAAAGGCCCCCACCGCGCCGGCCTCGGTCGGCGTGAACACGCCCGCGAACAGGCCGCCGAACACCCCGATTACCAGGAGAATGACCGGCCACGTGTCCGCCAGCGCCAGCAGCTTCTCGCTGAGCGTCGTCTGCTCGCGCACAGCGGGCGCCAGCTCCGGATTGAGCTTGGCCCGGACGATGATGACCAGCGTGTAGGCGGCGACGGTCAGCAGGCCGGCGCCGATGCCGCCGAGGAACAGCTTCGAGATCGGCACCTGCACGAAGATGCCGTAGAGAATCAGCAGGATCGAGGGCGGGATCAGCGCACCGATGGTGCCCGCCACGGCGACCGTCCCGGTAGCGAGGGTGGCGTCGTATCGGTTCCGCATCATCTCGGGCACGGCGATCCGGCCCATGGCCGCGGCACATGCGACGGAAGACCCGGTGACGGCCGAGAAGCCGGCGGCCCCGAAGACCGAGGCCACCGCGAGGCCGCCCGGGAGCCCCGAGAGCCATTTGCGCGCGGCCTCGAACAATCCGCGGGTGAGGCCGGCGTGATAACAGCAGAAGCCCATCAGCAGGAACATGGGCACCGACGTGAGCGTCCATTTCGCCCCGAAGTCGAACGGAACGGCCGTCAGGATCCCCCAAGCCGGCTTCAGGCCGAGCAGCACCCAGATCCCGCCGAACGACACGGCGATCAGGGAGATTCCCACCGGGATCCGCAGCAGGATCAGGACCAGCAGCACGCCGATTCCGATCAGGCCGATTTCGGTGCGGTCGAACACGCTATTCGAGGCCGACGTGCGAGTCGCGGAAGGCGTCGTGCTGGACTTCGCCCAGACTGCTCTTCACACCCATCACCGTCACCGCGATCCGGTAGAGCAGGACCACCACCACCAGCGCAAACCCGACGGGGAGAAAGTAGTAGGACGCCCAGATCGGGATCTTCCAGTCGACCTCCATCATGAACGTGCCGACCGCCGTCTTCTCGAGTGCGTCCAGCAGCGTCTGGTAGAACAGCAGGCTGAAGACGATGGCCGAGACCGCCCAGCTCACGACGGCCAGCGCCTGCTGCCATCGCCGGCGCAACAGCTGGACGAAGACTTCCACCGTGATGTGGGCATCGTTGCGCTCGGCCAGCGCCAGCGGCAGGAAAATGATCGGCAGCATGTAGTAGTGCGGCACGATCGTCACCGTGGCCGGGATCGGGTGGCCGATCAGCCGCATGAACACGTCGAACGTGATGTGCAGCATCATCAGCACGACCGCCACGCACCCGATCACCGCGAGCACGTCCGTCACGCGGCCAAGGATGCGTCCGAGCCGATACATGCGAACCCTAGCGCCGCGCTGTCACCGACCTGCGGCGCTGGCGGGCGTCATCCGGCGGGCAGGAGCGGGCCGGCTCACATGCCGTGCGTGGCGGCATCGACGTGGTCCCAGATTTCCCGCTTGTAGAGCGCCGTCACCGAAGCGACGTCGGTCGCGTCGATGTCCCCCAGCAGTCCGCGCCACTTCTCGATCAGCCCGGTGAAGCGTGCGATCCGGGGGGCTGCATCCGTGATTCCGTAGTTGTCCCTCGCCATGGTGTCCATGTTGGCCATGTCCTGGGCGATGAACCGTTCGGTGGCGGCAACCAGGTCGGGCGCCGGCTCGAGGACCTGGATCCCGTCGGCCGCACCCGCGCCGTTGAGGATGTCATCATTGAAGGTCTGAAACTGCACCGTGGTGAGCGCCGACGCTTCGGCAAACAGGTCGAGCAGGAGACGGCGCTCATCGGTCGTGAGACCGCGCCACGTGTCGATGTTCATGTTGAACTGATTGCCGTGGTAGGTCCCGAGCGGCAGGCGCGTGATGTACTTGGCGACGTCCTTGAAATTCAGGTTGTAGAGCTCGGTGGCCGGGTGCAGGTTGGCGTCCAGCGTGCCGCGGCTCAGCGCGTCGTAGATGTCGTTGGCGGACAGCGACATCTTGATTCCGCCGATGTACTCGACCCAGCGCCCGAACGCCGAGAAGCTGCGGATGTTCTTGCCCTCGAGGGATTCCATCGTCGTCATCGGTTCCGTCGTGAGCAGCATGTACGGCGCGTTCGACGTCATCGCGAGGAAGACGGAGCCGTTGGCTTCGGACTCTGCAAGGCATTCCGGGCAGGTGAACATGTACTCGCTGGTTGCGGCTAACAGCACCGTGGCGTTGTATCCGAGCATGGCCAAGTCGAGGATCAGGTTGACCTGCGGCATTTCCGCCGGGTGGTAGCCGGGGACCAGGAGGGCTGCATCCGCCAGCCCGTCGCGGACCCCGTTCAGCCCCTGCTTGAGATTCAGGAGGGACCCGTAGAAGACCTCGGTCGAGAGCGCCCCGCCCGAACGCTCGTCGATGTGCTCGTCGACGTAGGCGAGCGTCTTCGACCACGTGTGGATGGGCGGCAACCCGATCGCGAAGGTCAGGTTCTTGGCACCTGCCGTGCCTGCGCTCAGGCCAGCCACCAGCAGGGCCACCACCATCCCGAACTTGATCAATTTCGGCATCGACGCCTCCGTTCCCGCACGCGCAGAACCGGTCATCCTAAAGCATGTTCGGAGCGCCCGATTTTGACCGCCTGGATCAGGACAGGCGCCTTCAGCACGTGCAATGCGGCCGCCACCCGCCCTCCCGCGCATCCGCGGCACCGGCCAACGCAGGGCAAGACAGCTGTCAGGCACCGTTCGCACCGTCTCTTGTATGGGGCAGATAGCCCGAAGGGCAAGAAGTTATCAACAGTGGCTGGGGGCGCGGTTTCTGTGGAAAACTCGCCGCTGACGTGCCGGTGTTCTGTTCGTAGATTTTGTGCAATTCCGCGCCCCTGCGCCGTTG
>JAJDYI010000084.1 GCA_022825235.1 Alphaproteobacteria bacterium
TGTAAGGCCACGCTTGGGGCATGTCAAGGTCTGCTTATGTAAGTATGCATCCACGCTATGACGCCCTGCCGGCGGCAGGAAGCCATTGCGGTTCAGGAAGTTGGACGCGCGAACGGGCTGTTTACCAGCTTGAAGTTCCGATTAGACTATTGCGTTCCCCCCGCTCTGAGGACAAGCAAAAGATCCATGAGATGGCGCAGTTGGAGCACATGCTTATCGGGGTGCTCAGCCCCACGTAGTGCGACGTGCCCTGCGAAGATTCGTCACGACGGGAGCGACGTGCCATTTTGCAGATTCCGTTGGGGCCGGCGGCGCTCCGAGGGCTGGCGCCTCCGGTCAAGGCACTGTTCGGTTGGGGCGACTGGTGACGAACCGAGCATGCCGGGCCGGCGCATGCGGCTGTACAGTTTCAGGCAATGGAAATACCGTGGATTGCCTCCTCGCGCTCCCTTTCCTTGGCTCCCTGCTCCCATTTGCCCACAGTTTCCGCCCCAAGTTGGCCGACTTTGCTGATGCGGGAGTCGTGGTCACGTTGAAGTTCCTCGAAACGATGGCGCAGCTTCGCCCACATTTCGCTTTCGCGCCCTTCCCAAGACCGTCCCCCGCCTAGCGTTGCATCCACAATATCTTTGCACGAATAACCATGATCCAGCGCGAGAACGGCGATGCCCCGCCAGTCGGTGCTCGGCTCGCCCATCAAGGGAGAGAGATGGTGTTTCTTGAGTTTTTCCGATTGCAGAAGACAGCAGTAAATTTTCGGATCGTTCCCGATCAAAGCACGGAATACTGCTGAAGCACCGACAGTCTGTTGGCGGGGTTGGATCGCGGTCAAGACACTTGTTCTCTCCATCGAATCCAAAGTTGCGATGACTTCCTTTGCTGCCTTCTGCGCATAGAAGCCGAACGAGCTCTGATCGGAGTTCAGGAAACGGGTTAGCCATTCCACGGCCAATCCGCCGTCGTTCTTCAGAATCTCGCCGATCCAGTAGCTATCCAACGAGGACAACCGGGTCTCTGCTGAGAGGAGCATTGCGCAACGCCACCGCTCGTCCAGCGGGATTGGCGTCCGAGGACGCCGGTGCGCCTGCCATTGTCCGATTGCTGCCGGGATTGCAGTAGATGCGTCAGACGTTCGGAATATTCTGGAAATCGCAGCTTGAGAAATCTCTCCGTCAGCGCAGCAATGTTCGATAAGGCGTGGCGCTTCGTTGGCCTTTTGCAGCGCTAGCGAAACGACCTTCCGGGGCGCGCAGTCGTGGCAGATGGCAAGGTGGATGCCAATAACAACATAGAGACTGTCTCCGAGACACTCGGACACGATTGACCATGTGCATTGATCGCGATCGACAGCGCTACGGAGAAACGGCTCCACCAAGTCCGCCGGGAGACGTTCGCGTATAAAGGCCCTCGCTACGACTGCCGGGTCCGGGCACGTCCTGACCAGCGTCCGACAAAACTCTGGAGTCAGCCGGGGATACGTGATGCCCGCGTGGCGTGCCTCTGTCTCAAGGCGTCCGAGAAAGCTGGCCAGATGATCCGCCGGGCGGCTTCTCCAACGCTCCGCCAGTTGACGGGCATTCTCCTCAAGACTCTGGCGCTCTCGATCCGGGCTCTTCGCATCGTAAGACTCCTGCGGATATAGACACTCGAACTCTGCATCCGTTCTTGTCTCCACGACCGCCCCGGCGCGCCTGGCGAGTTCGGCAATACGGTGCTGAACGCCGGGAAGTTCTCCGGAAGCCAATACCAGATCGTTCAGCATGCGCGATTGAAACTGGGTCGCGGCGTCTTGAGTCTCATCGTCGGCGTTCAGACGGGCATGGCACCAATTCGTAGCCAACTCGATCAGGTCGGTCCATGGAACGTCAATCCCTTGGTTTACGACGGTCATCACGGCTGGCCAGGACGTGGCCAATTGGTTGATGACGTCAGCATCAAGCATCGCCCGGGCGAACGTAACGCGCGTCCCGGTACCGGGGTCCTGCGTCACGAAGTCAAAGTTGGGATCCAACGCAACCCGCATCGCTGCTACGGAAACTGCACAGTGCCGGGACCGGGACTGCTGGAACCAGTTTGCTGAACAATTGACCAATGACTTGCGGCGTTCAATCGCTTCATGTCTCCCGCGGGCGTCCCCTGACTTGATCCACCGCTCGAGCGGATTCAGCGCGGATTCCAAAATCGCACCAGCAGAGCGCCCTTCTTGCACCCGGGAAAGCAGAATCGGAATCGCCTCTTCGGGGACATGCACAAGTGCTGGTTCGGCCAGCGTATTGATGAACTCCGGGTGCCGTGCGAGCGCAAAACGGGCAGCGGACGGTCCAGACGATGCGTAGTCTGCCCATAATGATTCGGAATCGGAGTCCTCAAGCAACTGTTCCAGGTCAGGAGTTGCTGCACCGAGAGCACGCGCGCCGATGAGCGTCCGAAGGGAGTCTGATCGATTTCGAACTGCGGAAAAAAAGCGTTCGAAAGGCAGGGAACCCGGGCCGCCGAAGAAGAAGCGCCGCACCAGCACCCACCGCATGGGACGAGGTTCGACCGAAATGGATGAGTTGCGTCGCTCCCTTACTATTCCAGCGGCGCCTAGCTTCGCGAGCGCACTGCTCATTTCCAGTAGGGACATGTCTAGCTGCTTGGCGACGTCTTCTTGCCGTGCACCGGCGTCTCCTCCGAGCGCGAACGGCGCTAGCAACCTCATTGCATCAGTGCCCAGGACTCGGTCTAAGTCAGGTGCAATGGTGTCGACCAGGCCCTCGCCGCTGGTTGCAGATCGGATGTCGCCGATAAGGCAAAGATGGGCCAGTGTCGCCGCCAGCCCCGGCCGCCCTGCGGCCTGACTTCGGATGGCGTACAGCAGCTCGTCGGGGCCTCGTATTCCCACCGACTTAATGATTTCGATCATCGTATCGGCATCGACCAGATCCAGGCTGAGCGAATCTGAGCGCCCAATTTGCAGTTCGGACCCTATGCCGTCCGCCTCTCCTGGCCAGCAGGTCGCGATGATCCGAAAGTCAGCATGTACCTCACTTCGAAGTTGTGCGAGGGTGCTGATGGACGTTGGGCGAACGTGTGCGTCGTCCACAATCACGACCTTCGGCCTGAGGCTGCGAAGGTCGTTTGCGATCTGCTCGCGATCTTCATCGACGAGGAACAGCGCCTGTCCCTCAAGCGCAAGTGCTCGCAGCAGGAAGGTCTTGCCAGATCCCGGCTCGCCAACCAGCAGGCAGTCGCTACGACGTTCCAGGAGCCACTGCTTTTCCCGCTCCCGACCCAGGACATCGTCGCCAAGTACGGTGCGCCGGCTGACGGGAAACACGCTCAAAGCATGTGGCCTTCCGGTAACGCCGAGCAAGCGCTTGCACCACTCCGGTTCTCGATAGAGACGACTCGCAAACCAGTCCTGATCGTAGGTCTGGAGGAGAGTCACTCCTCGTTCCCGGGCGGCTTCGAAGAGCTTGCGCCGGTCGGCGGGCATGATGCGCCGAGATGTCGCGAATAACGCCCGCTGTGGTTTCCAGTTGTTGCGCTTTGCCGAATCCAGGCTGGACCTGAAGTTCCGGACAACTGCCGTACCAGTGGTCACCACGAAGGGGAAGGGCTCTTGCAAGTCCCGGTCGGCAACTGCTCCATCAAAGCCATCGTCCCGACCGCCGCGTATCGGTACGAGCTTCGGCCAGTCGGCCTGTAGCAGCTCAACAGCGCATTGCTCGAATACTTCCGGGTCCAGCTGGCCATTAAGCGCGTTCAGGATCGCACCATGGTGGGGATCGAGGGCGTGTTTGGAGGCCCTGGTAATCGCGGACCCGGAAGGAAGCGATGCCGCCACCGCCAGCAGGCGATCGGTCATGGCAGCGGAGATTCCCAATTCGTCCCTTTCCCACCGAGCCACGGTGTTCGAACTCACCCCGACGGTGTCCGCGAGCGCTTTCTGAGTCAGGCCCAATCGGATACGGAGAGCTCTGATTTCGCGTCCATTCATGAAGTGCATTCCTGTCATTATCCTATACGTATCGTATAGATAATTGACGGCACCAGCAACTTGGATCAGTGTCGTGTGTGGAGGAGAGAGGAAGGCTCCCGTTCGCTACTCAAATGCTGAGGGGAACTGAAGCCGGACGCGAGCTGCGGAGGCCGTTCCCGGATGAACATGTCGTGTTCAGGGGCCTGGCGGAGCCGCTTGAGAACGACGTAGGCGAAGGCGTAGAGATTGGGCCGGGGCGATATGGCGTTGCACAGTTTGCTCAAGCAGCGGCTGGCGACAAAGTCAACCTTGTGCTCCTTCACAAAGCTTTCCGCCGCGCCACGAGTGCGCACTAACTCCGTCTACGCTCGCCGCATAGCGCTCTTTTTCGACTCGGGAACTGCCGGTAGTTTCGTGACCGGTCGGATCGGTCAACAGGATGAAGATGATGGGATTTCGCATTCAGCCGGTGTCCCTGGACATTCCACGGGATGCGCCGTTCACGAACGATTTCTTGGAGCGGGAAGAAACGGCAGAAATTCTCACGGGACTAATTGGCTCGATTGACGGCCCCTGCGTGCTAGCCCTAGACGCAGCGTGGGGGATGGGGAAGACCACCTTTCTTCGGATGTGGGAACCACTGTTGAACGAGCGCGGCTTCCATGTAGTGACATTCAATGCATGGGAAACCGATTTCGCAAGCGAACCTTTTTTGGCCCTGTCGGAGGAACTGCGAGGGGCGCTCATGCGCCTCTTGGGAGACGACCAAGCCGCCATCACGAAGCTCAAAAGGACTGCCAGTAGGGTGTTGCAAACTGCCGGCTCAACGGCCGTCCGAAATTTGGCATCATATGTTCTTGGCCCTTCAGGTGCGGAAGTAGTGGAAGAGGCACTGGCAGCCTTCGTAGACAAGCGCGTTTCGCAATACAGTGAGGCGAAGGAGGCAATCGAGGAGTTTCGCGAAGCTCTCGAGGAGGCGGCGTCCGATCTGCAAGCGAAATCGGACACGGGTGTGCCGTTGGTGGTGGTCATCGACGAGCTAGATCGCTGTCGACCAACCTATGCAGTCGAACTTCTTGAGGTTCTGAAGCATCTGTGCGCAGTGAACGGAGTGGTGTTCGTTCTTTCACTAAACCTCGAGGAGTTGGTTCACGCGGTTCGTGCGATTTACGGAGCCCAGTTTGATGCCGAAGTTTATCTGCGTCGATTCATCGACATTGATGTTCGCCTGCCCGATGGCGACCGAGAAGCCTTCATTACTGCTCGCCTCGCAGACCTTCGGTCACAGGTCCAGGGAGCAAGTGTCGGCGAGGCGGAAGCGCGAAAAGTCGATGGCATCGCGAGGGACTGGTTGGTTCGCTTCTTCAGGCCACCGAACGTGGATCTGCGGACGTTGGAACAGGCGCTCCGTCGTCTGGGACTCATGCTCACCATGCTGCGTGGCAAGTACGACGCGCTCATCCGGACGGCAGCATTCGTACTCGTCTTCAGAACCCTCGAGCGAGAATTGTACGACCGGTTTCTTGCGGGAAGAGCCACGGATGAAGAAGTTGCCGATGCTCTCTTCGCCCGCCAAGAGCCGGAATATCGCGCCAGCTCGGAAGGCATGAGTCTGGAAACTGAAATCATCGTGGCAGAGGCAGAGCGTGATTTCGAAAAAAGAGGGGAACTCACCTCAACATCCTCCCGGCTCTTGGATCGTTATCAGAAGCTAGCGGTTGAATCAGGTGCCGAGGCCGCAACGAAATCCGAGCGCGAGCGCGCTGCCATGATCATGAGATTTGTCGAGGCGGAGCATCGCGACCGGCTCGTCCGAGGTGGTTTCGGGCGATTCCGAGGAACAGCCGCGCGGCTTGAGATGCTCTCCAGCGATCTACGACGGGAACTGCAGGAGCCAACGGACCGACGGCAAGACATGGAGGAAATGCGCTAGCTGTAGCGCGAATGCGTGAGGTGCAAGGACAAAGCCACGCCATCCGTGCTAATGCATCGTCCAATGTGTCGAGAAGCTGCTACGCCTGTTGGAATGGTTGCGCGTCGCTTCTAATCAAGGCCAGCAGTGATGTGCCTTCGACGTTCAGCATCATTTCCCAGCAGGCCGGATCGATTGCACCGCGGCAATATTCCAGCAGCGTATCTCTCCATTCGTCCCCGGACCCGAACGGGCTTCCCCTGTCCTCCATCTCAACTGCATTCAGGAACCCGAGGTAGAGCAAGACGACAGGTACACCGAGCTGCGCCAACTTCCAGGACCAAGCGAACCGGTTTGCGATCTGATAGCGATGCTCGACAGAGAGCCGCCACGAGCCACCGGTCGCATTTCGCAACCCGGTATTCGCCTGCGCGAGAGCGCCCTCGATCCGTTTCCGGTTGGCAGGCCCGGCCACGCACTTGTCGCCCTTGGTCAATTCCTTGGCGTGCGCCTTCGCCTCCACAAGCAGAAGACCCTTTCGACCGGACACGGTGCAGGTGCTGGCGATGTCCCAGCTTGGTGTCCGCGACCTACCGCCGCCCTCCGTCAGCCACCACTTCCTCAATTGCAGGCGCATCACCCTAGGGAGTACAACCGCGCAGCCCTCCGACGCCTTGTCCAGCTCAACTTCCCGTGCGTCGCCCGTGCCTTGCGGTTGCCACCGGTCTTGGGCAGAGATCTCGACTTCCGGCCTGCGTACGACGTCCGTAAGTCGCCGGGCAACCTGGTCTGCACTTCCATCGCAAAGAAGAACGCAGCGCGGCCGGCTGCCCCGGTCGTCCTTTCCCAGCTCCCTTAACCTGTCCATCTGCGGTGCACATGCCTCCAGTTCGTGGTAGCGGCGTGGCTGGTCGTCTCAGGCCGCACCACGCAATCCATCCAAGATTCTTAATCAAGCTCACCAGAAGAAGCAGCCCCAACGCCACGTTCCGACTGGTATAGCTCCCCGCGTCCGGTGCTACACCATGCGCTGGGACACAACCAATAACCAACCCGATTCCCCGGCACCGGTCGGTCATGGGGCGTGCCAGTACAGGCGGTACTCCCCAACGCGGTGTCAAGTACCGGAGAGTGCGATCCAGACGCGCCACTAACCCAGCGTGGTCGTGATGGCAACTCGGTAGAAGGGCTTGGGCGCGACGCTATTTGGCTCGACGTTCCGGTAGTTCGGCGTACGTGCCGAGGACGAGCTTGGCAGCGCGAACCTGCCCGACAAGCTGATTCCACAAGGCGGAAAGGTCTTCGAGCGTAATGTCCTTCCCCTGACCCTTGCCTCCCCGGTGATGGCCCGGATTGAAATATTGGGGGTAATCCGGAAGGTCGATGCACGGCCGTGAAAACCCATGGGTACCTCCCGCTAGCACAGCGGGAACGAAAGAAAACATGTCGTTGACGGGGTTGGCAGGTGTTGCGCCGAGGTAGAGTCGCAATCTCTTGTTGCCCAGTGCGCACGGGTCGGGGGCACAAGCTTCGCCACTGTTGTCCAATAACGGCCCAAGAACCACATCTCTGAGCGTAGTGCGAGTGCGCTCCTTAAGTCGAATGCACTCCTCAACACTCGTGCGTGCCGTCCGTCTGTTGTACGCAATCGAATCTGCGACCACGAACACCGTATCGAGCACCCATTTCTTCTTGCCTTGGATAACTTCGCCGCTGCCGAATGCGATCACGGACCCCCGGCCCAGGTTTCGGAGCCCTGATCCTTTGTCGTTTGTCTGCCCGCAGTGCGAATAGAGAAACTGCTCTCCGAAGATGAAAGGGTCAGTCCCATGCAGTCGATGGTAGCTGTCCTTGGGTACGTAGTACGGCTGCCAGAGATGCTGTGGATGTCGGGGTTTGTCTTGGCAGGGACAAAAGTCGGAAACACGTGATGACTCCGCTTCCCACTCCCCCCAGGCCCACAGGCAGTCGGATTGCCGTTCACATTTGTCGTCCACCCATTTTCCGCGGAATTGCATGAATTTTCGCCGATGGCCGTTGCTGTTCGTTCTTCGGCGCCAATGTTGGCCGGTCTTGGGGCCGTGCTCTTTCCCCGGATGCGAGAATTGCACGAAACGGGGCTTGGCAGGCATTGTGATTGATCTCCGAATTCCGATGCCAGAATGGCGGATGTGCGTAATCGCTGACGTGTATGTGGAGGGTCTTACCTGTCATCAACGTAGCTCCTGCGTTGGCCATTCCGAGCTTGCCGAGTGGACAAATCCGAGGCATGCCGTGATCTCGCCACACCACTGTGGCGGGACATCGGCACGATAAGCATCTGCCCAAATGAGCCGTCAGCAGCGCCATAGCCTCCGCAGACCTCGACTGAATTTGCACTAACCGACAGGCCGGTTATCTCTAGGTGTGCTCCACAGTGCCGATTGCCACCACGCTCGGACCTTACTTGGGGGCGATGTTCTGCGTCGCTGCTGCTGTGCGTGGGGTAGTTCATTCAGAGACTCGATAGATCCGGGCTGCCGGGTCATCTAACAGAACGTCCACTACCTGAGGGACTAGCCCGCTTCGCTCACCACGGCCGGATGTGCTGACGTCGGGCGGTGTTCGGAGCCGGTTCTGACGTCCGTCCGGGGCCGGTTTCCGCCGCCGGGGCCTTTCGTCCGTCAGCGTGGGCCTCGCCGGCCCGATTCGGCAGTGGATCTGGATAAACGGCCGAACGCCGGGCAGAGGCCGGCGGCGGCGCTCCTGGTCAGCACGTCAAGCCGTACCGTTGAGCGGGGTCAGCCGGGTCCGGCGCGGGCCGGCGGTGCGCGCAGGGCCGCGAGCACGTGGGCGAAGACGGCCTGCAGCGGGTAGACCGACGTGAACGCGATGCGGATCCGGCGCCGGCTGACGGTGATGCGGGCGGCGACCTTGAGGAGCCGGGCGCGGATCGTGTCGGCGCGGGCGCCGGCGAGCGCCGTACCCGGTAGTCCGACCTGACGCAGGAGCGTGATCAGGACGCCGGCGAAGGTGGCGAAGGTGAGGCGGAGCTGGTTGGCGCGCATCGTGGCCGTCGAGGTCCGGTCCGCGAACAGGCAGAGCTGCTGCTCTTTTATTCTGTTTTCCATCTCATACACGATCTACCATCAATGTATTGACAGACCGGCGCACGCCCCATATCTTGGGCCGCGATGCATTGTTGGCACTAGATCGGTGGTTCCGACGC
>JAJDYI010000061.1 GCA_022825235.1 Alphaproteobacteria bacterium
ATCTGTAGGCCGTACATGGCTCCAGCAGTCCGCGCATGGCGATCCGCTATCCCGACAACATGTTGTTTATACGCCATAAACATCTCTCCTGTCCGATCCTGTCGATCTATGCCGCAATATAAACGAAGGGTTCTCGACCCGCCGCGCCGAGATCGAGACGGCGATGGCAGCGCGCGGACTCGGCAAAACGGCGGACAATCCCCGCTATGCCGGGCGCGCGGCGTTGATGACGCGCGCCACCAAGCGGGAAGTCGACCGCGACGAGCTCCGCCAGGTGTGGCAGCGGCAGGTTGCCGACCTGGGAATCGACGTCGGCGGGTTCGTTGCCGGTGCGCTTGCCTATCGCATTGTGCAGGCGAGGGAATCGCAGAGCCGGGTACCGGACGCCGTGCCGGGCGTTGCTGTCCCGCCGGAACCAGCCACGGCGGAGCCGGCGGTGAACCCGGTTGTCGACCCGGCGCCGGCGGTAGGTGCCGGCGGGCGGCATGACGGGCAGGCTGCAGCGGCTGCGGGCAATGAGCGGGACACGCGGCTGGATCTGCTGACCGCGGCCGAACGACCGGGGCACGGGCTGGCCGGGGCAGCCGCTCCGGCGGGGCCGGAGGAGGTGCTGCAGGATCGTGGCACGGTGAGTGGGGCGGTGGCGTGGGCGATGGCGCATCTCTCGGAGCGCGCGGCGGTGTTCGCGCGAGCGGATCTGCTCGCCGCGGCCCTGGCCCATGCCCCGGGCAGGCACGCCGTCGAGGCCGTCGAACGCGAGGTGGCGCGGCTGGAGAAGGCGGGGACGCTGCACGCGGTGACGTTGCCGGGGGCCACGGACTCGCTCGCGACCGACCGCACGGTCGGCGAGGAGCGCGAGACCATCGCCCTGATGCGCGCGGGCGCGGGCCGAGGGCAGGCGCCGATGCGCCGCTGGGCGGTCCGGGATCACCTACACAAGTCACCGCTCACGGCCGGGCAGAAGGACGCGGTGAAGCTGATCCTGTCGGCGAAGGACCGGGTGGTCGGCGTGCAGGGCTATGCCGGGACGGGAAAGACCACCATGCTGAACCGCGCCCGCGCGCTGGCGGAGAAGAAGGGCTGGCGCATGGCGGGCCTCGCGCCCTCGGCCTCGGCGGCGCAAACGCTCGCTGCCGAGGCCAACATCGAGTCGCAGACGCTGCAGGGGTTCCTCGCCCGGAACGCCGGCGTGGCCGCAGGACGCCTTTCGAAGCACGCCGCGCGCGAAATGCGCGCGGCATTCGCGAAGACGATCTTGGTCGTCGACGAGGGCTCGCTGGCCTCCACCGTGCAGGCCCGGGATCTGCTCCGGGTCGCGGCCGAGTTCCGTATCCCCCGGGTCGTGTTGGTCGGCGACGCGAAGCAACTCGATGCGGTCGACGCGGGGAAGCCGTTCGCGCAGCTTCAGGCGGCCGGCATGCAGACGGCGGTGATGGACGAGATCATGCGCCAGCGCGACCCGGCGCTGAGGGAGGCGGTCGAGGCGAGCATCGCGGGCGACATCGCCCGCGCCTTCGGGAAGCTCGGGGCCAACGTGGCCGAGGTGCCGCGGGACGGGATCGCGGCGGCCGTGGCCGGGCGCTGGCTGGCGCTGGCGCCCGAGGCGCGGGAGAAGACCGGCGTCATGGCGCCGAGCCACGAGCTCCGCCTCGGCATCAACGGCCACATCCGCGATCAGCTCGCACGCGAGGGACGGCTCCACGGGCCGGCCGCGCAGGTCGAACGGCTGGTTTCGCAGGGCTACACCCACGCCGAAAAGGCGCTCGCCGGCAACTACGCGAAGGGTGACGTAGTCGCTTTCTACCGATCCTACAAGCGAATCGGCGTCGCGAAGGGCGACGAGCGACGTGTGATCGGGCGCGACAGCAAGCGCGGCGCCGTGCTGCTCGATGACGGCAGGGGCGGGACCGTCGCCTGGAGGCCCGCCCAGATCGGCGGCCTCAAGGGCGGCACCGAGGTGTACCGGTCAGAGGGGATCGAGCTCCGCGCTGGTGATCGCATCCGCTGGACGCGGAACGACGACGGGCTGGGCGTGGTCAACAGCCGCACCGCCGAGGTGCTGGGCGTCGGCAACGGGCGCGTCGCGTTCCGCCTGGAGGACGGGCGGCGGCTCGACCTGCGCCCCGGCGACCCGCAACTGCGGCATCTCGATCACGCCTGGGCATCGACGGTGCATGCCTTTCAGGGGCGCACCGTCGACAACGTGATCGCCGCGATCGAGGCCAGGCACCCGCACCTCACCACACAGAAGTCGTTCTACGTGGAGATCAGCCGCGCCCGCGAGCGCGCCGAGCTGGTCACCGACGATGCGGCCGAACTCCGCGCGCAACTCCAGGCGGTCACGGGCGAGCGCATCGCCGCCCTCGAAGGCATCGGGGAAATGCCGCGGGCGGCGCCCGGGCGGGCCGCGGAAGCCGGGCATTCACGCGGGCAACCGTCGGCAAGCGGTGCCGAACGGGAGGCTGCCGGGGACCGCGCGGCCCCGGCACCGCAAGTTCGGGAACGCGAATCAGAACCTCGGGAGCGCAGCCGGGACGACGGGCTGGGCTTGTAGCGGGCGGGGGCCGGTGCGCGGCATGCCTGAAGATGCGCGGCAACGAAGCAGCCGCACACGCGCAACAGCAAGCCTGGGAGGGTGGCGATGAGTCAGAAACTGGCGGGGCGCCCGGTCGACGGGGACGGGAACCGGGAGAAACAGACGCCGCGGACGATCCGGTTTTACGACCGCGACTGGGCCCGGATCGAGAGCCATGCGGCCATGCAGGGGATGACGGCGGCCGAACTCGTGCGGACCGCGGCCATCGCGGCGACCGGAGACCGGCCCGCGCTGGCCGATTCCGACGGCTATCTCATCGAGCAGGTCGACCAGATCTTCCGCTACGTGCACATCCTGGCGACCGCCAAGCGGAGTGAGATGCTCGAGGACGGCCGTGGCGAGGAGCTGGAAGAGCTCATCCGCGGAGCTCGCGAGCTGCAGGCAGAGCTGAATAAACGTCACCAGGACTGAGCCGATCAGGACGAACCGGGCGCAGGAATGCCGCTCGCACCCCGCCCAATCGGGTAACGGGAAGGGCATCGGGTACCACGGAAACTTCGGTCGCCGCACCATTTGACCGGATGGAACGGGCCGAACAGCGACGAAAAGCGGCGCGAAGAGCGCGCGATTCACAGCGGCCGGAGCGCAGTTCGCCGGCGATTTCGGGTCGAGGACAGCCCGGATGGCCGGTGGATATCGTGTCAAGTCCGCGCGGCTTGTCCGCTTCCCGGGCACCGATACCTGTATGCGGTGGCGCATACATGCGGTATGCGGTCGCGCATACAACGTATGCTCTCGCGCATACATCCGGAAAGAGAGGCAAGCGAATACAGGGCCCAGCGCGTGTACTCGCGAGCATACACGCGCCCCTCATAGCCGCGGCGCCGCAAGGCGCCGTAAGTGCCCGTCAGGGCACGCCAGCGCGCGCATGCGCGCGCTGGCAGCCTGCTGCGTGCGGTGTAGAGAAAACACTTCCGCAAGGAAGTGGGAATGACCTTGTGCTCCGCACTCCGTTTCCGGTTCGGCGACCGTTGTCGCAATGGGCTGCAGCCCGAGTGGCGCTTGAGCGGCAGCAGCGCCAGTGCCGGAGGTGCGATCACCGAATCGCGACGTCATCTCCACGTGAGAGGAACAGGGCCGCAAGCGGCTTTCTCGGCGAGCGGTCCGTCCGCTTGGCCCTCCTGCTGGAGTTTCCCGACGCGGTGGTGCTGCCCGACCTGCTCCTCCCGCAAGGCTCCGGTACCGCGCAGATCGACCTGGTAGTCGAGACCCGAGGGGCGCTCTACGTCGCCGAAGTGAAGACGTGGGATACCGCTGTCGGGGCCGCCGGCGACGGCGGCCCCTGGACCGTCCGCTACACGCGCCGGGATGCCCGTTTGGTCGAGTGCCCGTTCGGCAGACGGAACGCCATTGCCGAACCGTGATGACCGTGCTCCGACATGCAGATTCTCTTGCCCCGTATGGCGTTCGGTCGTGCTTGAGTGGCATCGGGCGCTCTCGGCCCCTGCATCGGCCCACGATTTTCCTGATACCCGGAAGTTCGCCGCCTGAGTTTCTGGCCGTTCGGCCACGGCTCGCACCGGCGACGTCGGGCGTGCACTCGCGGCTCTGAAGGCCGCGAACATCCGGGGACGGCGCGATCGAAGGGAACATGCCAGGATGGCGCGCGCTTCGTCGGGACCATCCCAATTCCGCCCCGCTCCCAGTTTCGTCCCGGCCGTGACGCGGTCGTAGCATTGGTGGCAGGCGTGCTCGGTGCAATCGTCTACGCGGCGGCGGAGGCGAACCGTCCCAGGCTGGTTGCCGGGGCTCTGCCTGTCGCTCCCGATGGCTCCGGTCACCTTGTCGCAGTCGCCCTCGGCGCTCTGCGATGAGGTGCACTAAGCGCTGGTTGGCCATCCCGACGCGGCGGCCTGAGCATTCCGGGCTACCGGCCGGCAGCGCGCTCTGCAAAGCGTGTTCAAGCAGGGTGCGATCGCGCGGGCATGGATTGCCTCCGACCGCATTCTGGCCGGCGGGGGGAGCAGCGCCTATCGTCCGGCGGCTCGCTTCATCGAAGCGGCGGCGGTGGGAGATCTGCTCGCCGCCCTCCGGTCCCCGAGAGGTCTATCTCGCTTGCCGGCCTAGCCCGGGAGCACCGCTCAACCGCGTCTTCGAGGAAATGCTGCTGCCCCGCACCTCGCTCAAGCGGGAGGCGCCGGTCTGGACCAATGTTCCCGTCGGGTTTCCGTATGCCCCTGTCACGGACCGCGACGATGTCTTTATTGTCCGCTTCGGCCCGTCAGAGTGAGGACACGATGAGCGTGCTTGCCTGACGGTATGGACCGGCCGACTACGCGGCATGGTCATTTCCTGCCGCCAGGCGTCTGCCTTTGTTCTGCGGCGGTGCGGATCGGAGCGCCCGAATCCCGAACCGGACCCCGGGAGGGCAGGCCCCGCGTGGCGCGCGCGAGATTCGATCGGGGCGCCGCCGGTCCCAGACGTGGACGGTACCGGGGCGAATATGGTCGACTGGCGGCCCGGGAAGAACCTTGCGGCGGCGTGAAGGCCCAGTTTGGGGTACGGTTTGTATGAGCGCCCCCGATTGTCAAGCGGCGGCATCCGCAAATTTCGTTCACTGGATCGTTCTGAAGCAGGCGCCGCTCGGATAGTTGGCGTCCCTGCCCGCTACCGACTTGCCTACATCTGATTCGAGGGCGAGCATGAGCGGCGAGAGCGTCCGGTTCGCGAGACGGCCTTGCTCGTAGAAGCCGATACCTACTTGAGGCTCCGATAACGTTCCAGCGCCCTTGCGCGCTTGTCTGGCGGAAGATGCTTAGAAACGATCTTGAACGCGTTGCTCAGACCCCATGAGTAACCAACATCCACGATCCATTTTCCAGATTCTTCCGTCGCGCGCCGCTCGGGAATCTTGTTCCTGTTGGACAGCTCTACGAGTTCATGAATGCCGTCCCGGTCCGAAATCACCACCGGCGCACAGCATTCGATCGTTCTGCCCATCATGAGGGATGCCAGACGAGACGAATCTGTAGGAAGCTGCTTCCAGTGATTCCAGATGATCGGAGCACAGCCCATCTGTTCTGCTCGGTCGAGAACCTGGAAGCACTTGCCCGCATCCAGAATCGCTTCTCCCGGCACCACGCCGACGAATACGTGACCGAATTCGGTCTCAATGCAAGCGGAATCGCGTACCGGATTCCACCGCGAGCGGCCGCAGACGGCCGGTTTGCCGCCTCTCAGCGCGACTTGGACAGACCTTTGGGGGTGCCCATTACGAGGTTGCCTCGGTTTCGTGGCAGGAGGAAGGCTCGACCAGTCCAGCGCCGCGCCTGCCTCGTCCATGTTTAGGTCGACGATGTAGACGTTCCCAGCCTCCACACACTCGGACAGAGGCCGTAAGTCCTCTGAACCCACTCGTCTCGCCGAAAGTTCGCTGCCGTGCGGAGAGAACGCGAACGGATGTGTTCGATTTCTCTTGTTCACGTTCCTGTGGAGCGTGCAAAGGGCGAAGAAGCGGTTCTCCACGGCTCGCAGACGCAGAATTGAAGACCACTTGACGTTGACCACGTTGTCGAAGCTCGGATTGACCCAGACCTGCGCTCCGGATCGGCCGAGATGGCGGGGAAGCAGGCCCAGGTAGTGATCGTGGCAGATCGTTACCCCGACGAGCGCGCCAGCCAAATCTAGCGTGGGGAGCGCTTTGTTCGGACGCCAATCCGGGCTCTCGAAGGCAACGGCCTTCGCCGTGGAATGCTTTGTGTAGATCCGGGATGGACAGGATCCGTCGGGATCGAAATGGAGCAGAACCTGCAATGTGCGACCGCGGGGGTCCAGGGTTCGGTCGACCGCACCCACCAACAAAGCGGCACGCAGTTTCGCCGCAAGCTCTCTCAGTGCGCCGATGCGTTTGTTGTCATCCGCACGGATGTATCCTTCGGGGAAAAGCACAATGTTCACCGGCTCCCCAGCGAATTGCGAAGCAGTGGGCAGTTTGGGTTTCTGGGCTCCCGGGCCACTCGGCGGAATGCCTTTCGAGGTGCCTTTCTTCACCTTGGGAAACACCATCGCCACACGCAGGGCCGCCTGCCTTCGCGCAGTTGTGGGACGCGCCCTCGTCTTTGATTGGGTGGAAGTACGATTGCCGCCTTGAAGCAGGCCGGAGAATGTCCTCAGATGATCGCGGTTGTCCGGGTCCAGCGAGCACCACGCCCGGTCGCGGGCGTAGAGCCGAACCGTCGGTTGCAGCCCCTCAAGTGACGGGACGAGGTCCCGGAGCGTGTCGTACCATGCCCGCTGTTCGTCTCGGTAGGGTGGGTCGTTGTCCTGTGCCTTGTGATGCTCGCAGAGCGCAATCCAGCCCCCCGCCGAGAAGCCCAACGGCTGTTCCGCCTGGTACGCGGAGAGCGCGAGTTTCCTCGGAGCAGTGAAATGCTGGCTTTCGTCGAACTCGACGATGAAGCCGGGGTCGGGAACCCAGAAGTCGCAGGCTGCAAGAAGGCGGGCTTTCACAAAGTCGCCGACGCCGAACCCCCGATGCGCCTTCAGCGCGGCGGCGACGTTCCGCAACGTCGGTTCGATCTGGGTTCCACGGTATGCAGTGAGGCTGGTTCCCCAGCGAAATCGATGGTTGGGCAGACAGGTTCCGTACAGGCGCTCCAGCAGCTCGCGCACCCGGACCTTGCATTCCGGGCATCGCTCGGAATGGCGTCTCGATGACTTTGCGCGTCGCTCCCGTTCCGATCGAGCGGCAGCGGGGCTGCGGCCGCGTTCATGACGAACGCCGCCGCAGCCGCACTGGACGACATCGAAACCTCGGCGTTCAAGAAAATCGTTGGCCTCCCTTCCCCCGGAGAACCGGTCCGAACTCAGGAATTCGCCGGTGGCAACCCGGTGGGCAAGTGCGATTGTGTACTTCGGCGGAAAATGGTTGCCGTCCATCAGGACGCAATAGTCTCGACTCCTTCGTGGCGGTGGAACCCCTTCCCGGAGAATGGTGCCCAAGGCGACGTCAATGTTCTTCTTGCTGATGAGTTTTGGAATCATTGTCTCTCGCTGTCTTCTGCAGCCGATCATGCGGGCCCCTAAACATTCCTGAGGGCGTACTCGCACGCCAGGAGGTTGCGACGACGAGGGCCTCGGTTCGGGATTGCTTTTCTTGGCGTACTTTCCGAACTCCCTTGCCGCGATTCTTTCACGTCAGATCGGGACTTGGACTTAGTGACGCCTTCGCCGGTCTTCGGCACCGGATAGGCGACATGATCGCACCCATCACGGCAAGATTGTGACGGATGAGATCGCTTCCGTCATGCGCACGTTGAAAGTCCGGGCATCACCCCCGACCTGATACCCATGGTTCGTTCGCCTTGGGAGATGGCATGAAGATCGCCGATATCAACATTCCCGCGCCGCTTCTCTCTGCATTGCGGGATCGAAACCTCGTGGTTTTCGCGGGCGCCGGGGTCTCCATGGGGAAACCGGCCTCCCTGCCGGATTTTGGCAGTCTGGTGGAATCTATCGCCTGGGGCACCGGCGAGAACAGGGACGATCGCGAATCCGAAGACGCATTTCTCGGTCGGCTTCAGCACCGCGGCGTGCGGGTTCACGAAATCGCCGCGCGAAAACTCAACAAGAACCTCTGCGGAGATACTCCCAAACCGACCGCCCTGCACCACGACCTGCTGCGGCTCTATCCGGAACCGGGGACGGTCCGCATCGTCACGACCAACTTCGACCCCCTGTTCGAGGACGCCGCGCAGGAGGTATTTGCCGCGCCGCCGGAGTTGTTCAGGGCACCCGCCCTGCCCCTCGGACGGAGCTTCTGCGGCATCGTTCACGTCCATGGAAGCCTCGACCGGCCCGATGATATGGTACTCACCGACGCCGATTTCGGCCGCGCCTACCTGACCGAAGGATGGGCGCGGCGCTTCCTGGTCGAATTGTTCCAGTCCTACACCGTCATGTTCGTCGGCTACAGCCACAACGACACGGTGATGAAATATCTCGCGCGGGCGCTACCGTCTCAGGAATCACGGAACCGATTTGCCCTGACGGACGATCCCGACGCCGGTCACTGGCCGGTCCTGGGCATCGAACCGATCCGTTATCCCGGAAAACCCCGTGACGGTCACATCGGACTGGGCAAGGGAATTCACGGCCTTGCCGACTACGCGCGGCGCGGCCTTCTCGATTGGCGGCACGAGATCTCGGAGATCTCGGGACGCCCGCCGTCTCCCGACGAAAGGGAAGCCGACATTGTCGAGGAGGCCCTGGCCGAGCCGACCACGGCACTGTTCTTCGCCGACGCGGCCACCGACCCCGGATGGCTCGACCGTCTCGACCGGCGTGGGCACCTGGCCCCACTGTTCGCCGACGCCGATCTCTCCGAGGTCCATGGACTGCTTGCGGACTGGATGGTCGGCCGGTTCATTTTCGATCATCCGGAAACAGTGTTCCGGCTCATCGGCCGGCACGGCATGAGCCTGAACCCGCTGGTCTGGCGCGGCTTGGCCAATGCGGCTGCCTTCC
Source organism: Alphaproteobacteria bacterium (assembly GCA_022825235.1). Classification (GTDB taxonomy): domain Bacteria; phylum Pseudomonadota; class Alphaproteobacteria; order TMED109; family TMED109; genus VXPW01. The sequence goes on from JAJDYI010000061.1 coordinate 9,062, forward strand.
GGGACCATCCCGCGCTGAATGGCGAACTGCTGTCACGCTGGGTTTCCTGCCTGCTCGCCACCGCCCCGCCACACCCGGACATGTACGACCTCCTGTACCTTGCGCAGCGCTGCGCGAGGACCGGTCTGGGCGATTCCCTGGTCGAGGTTTTCGACGCAATGAGCGCTCATCGTCTGTCCCTGCGACCGGCCTTTCCCGACTTCGAGGAGGAAATCACTGGCACCGCCGCCCTGTCGGACGATGACGTCGAAGTCGAGCTGACTCCTGACGAAGACGCAGGAGCCTTTCGCGAACTCTGGGAGACTGACCTGAGGCCACGGCTCGATAGCGTTGCCGAGCCCGTCTTCTTGATCGCGGTGGCGCGACTGACCGCACGGCATCGCAAGCTCTTGGGTTGGCAGAAGGCAGACCGGGACTGGGATCCGGAGAATTTCTCCCGCCATGCCATCGAGCCTCACGAGCAGGACCACGGTTTGTACCACGTCGATGTGCTGATCGATGCCGCGCGCGATTGCCTGGAATGGCTCGCCGGCAACCAGCCTGAGGCGGCAGCGGGCTGGCGCGCCCGGCTCATTCGTTCCCAGACCCCGCTATTGCGCCGTCTCTCCGTGCATGCGCTGTCGGTCGGAAACGATCTTTCCGCCTGTCAGAAGCTCGACTGGGTGTTCGAACATGCCGACCTGCACGACCATGCAGCCCATCACGAGATGTTCCGGATCATTCGGGAGCTCTATCCGCAGACGGGCCAGGAACGGCGCGAACGGGTGATCGACCTCATCCGCGATTTCACATGGCCCGAGACGTCGCCCGACGATGAAAAGGAACGGAGGAAACGCCTCGCCGCCCGCCATCGGTTTGACTGGCTTCACTGGCTCCGCGATGCCGATCCCGAGTGCAAGCTCGTCAAACAAGCGCTCGACGACATCAAGAGCCAGTATCGGGAATTCAAGCCGCTGGAACATCCCGACCTTATGCACTGGAGCGATAGCCAGGTCGGCCCAGACCATCCGTGGAGTGTCGAGGAATTGCTGTCGCGACCGGCCCGCGACTGGCTGGACAACCTCTTGTCGTTCAGTCCGGATAGCCCGCTCGGTCCGGACCGCCACGACGCCATTTCTGCCGTCGCGGCAGCGGCGGAGCGCGATTTCCGCTGGGGAGCCAATCTGGCTGCGGTGCTGGCGGGCCGCGACCTCTGGGAGTCCGATCTCTGGATCGCCCTGCTTCGGGCCTGGCGCGAGATCGAGTTCGACGAAATGCGACTCCACGAAGTGTTCGGATACCTCCGCGAACCGGGTCTGTCCAAAGCGTATACGGGCCGCCTCGCCGATTTTCTTGTCGCCTGGATCGGGGGGACTGACGCCCCGATATCCGGCGAGCTGCTCGCGCTCGCCAATGAAACCGCCGCTCGGCTGTGGGAGATGATCGACCGGGCGACGGCGTCGGAGCCCTGCGACTCTTGGCATGCCCGTGCCAGTGGGCGCCCGGCTGGCGCGCTCTCCCGGTATTGGCTGCGGCAACGCTCCCTGCTGCGGGACCGCCCCGATTCGCTTCCCGGCGCCCTCTTGGCGGAGGTGAACGCCGCGCTCTCCGTGATCGCCCAGGACTCCTCCACTGCCGGGCTGGAGGGAAGATCCGTTTTGGCCGGACAGCTCGCTTTCCTGCTTGACACCGACGAGAAGTGGACCCGGGAACACCTCGTGCCCCGGTTCATGCAACGGCCCGGCACCGGGGACTGGCAGGCCGTATGGGACGGCTTCCTCGCCCACGGGCAGTTAACGCCCCTGGTCGGCGAATGTCTGAAGGACGCGTTTCTTCAGACGGTTTCCGTTGTCCCGACCTACTTTCGGAGCGGTTGGAAGCTCGACAGGTTCATCGCTTTCTGGACCCTGATGGTCGCCTATGTCGCCGACGATCCGGTCGGGACATGGATACCCGCATTTTTCGATCATGCCGACGGTGCGGCCCGGCGCCGATTCGCCTCGGAGATTGGACGCCGCCTTCGACAGATGGAAGATGCGCAGCAACGCGAATGGTGGGAGCGCTGGCTCGAGTCCTACTGGTCATGCCGCGTGGACGGCACCCCCCGGGCACTCAACGAGACCGAAATCGGTCTGATGATTAGTTGGTTGCCCGCCCTCAAAAGCCTGTTTTCGGAGGGTGTCGAATTGGCGTTGCGCGTGCGTTCCGTGCCCATGTCCACCAACCACACGATCCATGATCTATGGCGGGGAGACCATGTGCGAGAGTCTCCCGAGGCCGTCGCAAAACTCATAGTCCATTTGGGTAAGCACGCCTCACCAGGTCCCGCCTGGTATCGCAGCCGCGAGGTGATTGCTGCGCTTCTTGGCGACGAACGCCTGGCTCCCGATCTCCGGAAATCGCTGCTCGAGCTTGCCGCAACACTCGGAACAGCTTGAAAGCGTGGCAACGGCATCCCGTTTCCTACACCCAGATGAACGCGTTCGAGGTCGAGTGGAAACGCCACAGTTCAACGGCACACTCTCCGAGACGCGGAGGAGAGGGTCTTACCGCTCGACGGCGTAGCCATCCCGTCCCCCGGCAATGTCCAAGAGGCGCCTGCTTTCCTGCCAGCCGCCGGCCAGGCGCGTTGCTCGGACCCTCCCCAACTTGTCTCCCGACCCCAGGGCCGACGTAGCTCCCTCGCTGTGCCATTCCCGTCGATGCTCACACAAAGCCGTCGAACCGGGCGACCAAGGCCGCCGGCCTCATGTTGTCCAGTGGGGTCGTCTGCCGACGTTTCCTTGGGCGACTTGATGCTCGATGTCGACGATCGCGTGCGAGAACTGCGAAAACAGGAGGTTCACGAGAGCCGGGAGCAGGCCAAGTCACGACCAGCCAAGGCAGGAGGCGCGCCGGCGGTCGCATTTCTTGGCAGCTCCGTGCTGGGCGGCGTCATCACAGCGCTGCTTGTGGGCCGGGATGCGAACAAGAAGTTTGGCGATGAGGGCTGAATGCGCGGTGTTGACGCAATGGTAACTCAGTCCGTTGGCGTTCAGCACGCCCCGCAACATGCCGCCGCCGGTTCGCCGCGCACTCGCACAACGACCCGGAACCGCTTCGACACTTGAGGTTGCCCCGCCATGGTCCGTGCGCGCCAGGAACGCCACCACTGACTGGTACAGTTTGCTTCTGGCGATTCGGGCTGCCGCTCGAAGCCCGTCGTCTGGTGGTGCGGCGGGCTACCGTGGCACAAGAGCGCATGGAGCTCTGAATTGATGGTTATCCGCCTTTCTGACGTCTTTCCGGTTCCCGACCCGCAGCAGTACAAGCTGCACTTTGCCCGGCACAACGGAAGCGAGCACCCACTGGATGTATTCGTGCGTAGCAGGGACGAGTGGCAGAACTGGCAGGAGTACCGACCCCTACGAAATTGGTTCAACCGTCCGTACATCTTTTCGGTCGTCGCGTTCTACCACGAGCCCGACCGGTGGTTGTTCGGCGGTGTCTGGCGGGTCCTTGAACGCCTGCCGGATCGCTACGTCGTGGAGCTGACGGAACAGGGGGTGGGATTTATCGGCCGCCTGAAGCTGCACACGACCTACCGGCAACGGGGGACGCGGATTAACCTAGAGAACCAGATCGACAGGTTCACGGTCAGCGAGATCCTGCCGGAGCCCTATGCGGGCCGGGGGTTTCCCGGACACGACTGGCTCGAAATCGGGTTTGCTGAATTGGAAGCCCTGATCCGCGCGGACAGGCCCGACTGGCGCGGCGCGCTGGAGCACACGAAGGGGGTGTACCTGATTACCGATACCCGGACCGGCAGGCTGTATGTCGGCTCCGCCCACGGCGATCAGGGCGTCTGGTCACGCTGGGGTGCGTACGCGGACACCGGACACGGAGGCAATGTCCAGCTCAGGGCGTTGCTGGAGGGGCATGGACTGGACTATTGCCGCGCGCACTTCCGGTTCGCGCTGCTGGAGAGTCATGCGGCACGCACGGCCGATGACGCGGTCCTGGCCCGCGAAGGCCACTGGAAGGCAATACTGCGCTCGCGCGGCGAGCTTGGCCTGAACCGGAACTGAAGCCGCCCCAAGATGGGGTGAGTCAGATCTACGATCCGGTGTGACCTCCGAACCGCAGTAGGGCGTACGGACCGACTTCCCGTCCCTATCGAGGCGTCCGCTGGGAATCTGCCGCTGGCGCGAGGGCTTGGAACCATCGCGGCAATGGAGCGAGGCGACCGGGCCGCCGTTGCCCGCGCGTTCCCCGTCGCCATGCACTCTCCCCGATGGCTTGGTGATCCAGCGTCTGGCGTCAAGGCAGCCAAGTGTCCAGAGCGCAATCACGTCAAGCCCGTCGCCGGGACGGTGCGCCGTGGCGGCGGAGGGCTACGCGGGACTAACGCGGCGGCGTCGCAAAGCCATCGCAGATATGCAAGTCGTGCCCCAGACCGCCACCGCGACTGCCGTGGAAGAAGTAAACGGCTGTGAGGTGCCACGAAACGGCTGTCAAGAGCCGGTTTTGGGCGGCTCGTGAGTTACAGGTTCAGGGTTTGGGCTTCACGCACGGTCACCTGCAAGACAAGCACGACACAAAATGCGATCACGCCGAGAAGGAACAGCGTGAAGCAAACAATAGGACATTTTTGCCACCACCCATAACTCCGGTTGGCCGATTCGTGGTGCGCCTCCTCCCTGACGTGAGCTCTGGGGCCTTCCTTCTCCTTAGCTCGCGTCGCCAAGAATTCAGAAAGGTCAACCTTATATGCCACCCATACAGCCACGGCCGCAGAAAACACTCCGAGAGCGAAGGAAGCAACAGCGACAATAAGGGCGATTACGGTGTAAGCCCCAAGTCTCGGGGACCAGATTGCTCCTATGAATGCCAGCAGTGCGACTGCCGCGCCGCCATTGATGAACAGGGCGTACTTCAATGCCAATAGTGCTGTTTCTCTAGCGGCCTCCCATTTCTTGTTGAGAGAAATTTCTCCCGCTCTTGTGTTGTCGGTAGGGTTGCTCAACGCACCGAAGTCCTGGACGTTCGACTCACCACAGTTGAGCTGAGGCATCCGCTCCAGCATCCGCCTGCTGGCTCCGCCTCTACTGACCGGCCGTGCAAGTTCGCAGCACGTACAGGAAATCTCCTATAAATTACCGTAGATTGACCCACCGAATTTCAATGTCTGGTTATGCCTCAATAAGCTTCCGTTTAGATTTGAGAGCGCATAAAGGCACGAACCCTGGCCCCGCTGACCAGGGCCCAACGGGAGGGTGCGACATCAGGCCACTTGCGGTACCGAGAATGCAGCGCCTCGTCCTAAGATGTCCGGGGCATCTTCGAGGCGGAGTCGACCGTGGTTGACCAACTGCGCCTGAATGGTCATGGCCGAAACCTTGAAATGGGTGGCGATTTCGTTCTGCTTTTCTTCGGAATAGTCACCGCCATGCATCTCATCAACCGCATTGAACGGGCTCAATAGCTCAGCGGCGAAAGCGCGCTGCATTTTCTGTCTATAGCTGAAGGATCGGGTCGCTGGGTAAAGGTTCTCAGGCTGCTTGCTTACTTGTGTGCGGGCCAACCGGTCCCCGATGAGTCTTGCGAGTTCGAAGCGCCGTCCCGTCACCCATTTCGACCGCAGAGAGATGCGACCATGTCCATCGCATTGATCAAGCGCAAACGAAATGTTCCGCGAGCGCTGCCCTGTAGCGGAGATAACGGCCGCGCTGGTTCCCGCATATTGTGCTAGGCGCTCGTTGGAAATGCGGTCTCCATCCAAGTTTTCCTGGGCACGGACTTTGTGCGCGAGTTGTCTACCCAAACGCCAGGCTTCTACGGCGCCGGACTTCGCAACACCTGCCGAGTTGGATAGCCGGAGCCCCGAACTCAGATCGGCGTCGAACCCGCGCCGGTCCGCGGCCTCTGAGATATCTCTTGACCAGGTCATGCTGCTCAGCGGGTCTTTTTCCAGCATCGCGTCGGCCGCGAGTTCTCCCATGGCATCCTCACCAAGGATGGCCGCATCGCTTAGGCGTCTGCGCAATGCATCCTCATCGGCTTCATCGGGGTCGTAACCGAGCCGGGCTTCCAGTTTGCGGTAGCGAGTGAGTTCAGGTTCATCCCGCTCGGTCGTCAAATCGCTCCAAAGGCGATGAAGGTTAGTCTCTTGAAGGCCGTCATTTTCGAGCCTGGACAGTACATCGAGCACGAATCCGTCGACAGCCTCCTCCAGTGCGGGTGCAGATACCTCTTCGCGGTGATCGGTGCCAAGATAACGAAAGAGTGCGACTTTCGGGTTTAAGGACTGTCTGGAATGCACGAATGCGTTAATTCCATCCGATGAAATTGTGATGTTGGGCCAAACGTAACCATCCCCAACTGTTTGCATCTGATGGGCGAAATCCCAGCGACTGGCGGCGTTCGCCTCCAGTGGGGAACCGGCTTCCCAGCGAATCCGCCACCAGTTCCAGACGAGCCATTCCGCGAGCGGGTAGCCTGGCACGTAAGGACCGTGCCGCACAACGTTACTGCCGGTTTCTACACCTTGGGTCAGTAGTCGGTCGTTGGCCGTCATGGCCAGCAGGCCGAACGTAGCTCGTTCTTCAGGCGAGCCAGAATCGAGAACCTCGGGCGTCAGCGAAATCGTCAATTCGTCGGACATCGCGCTTTCCACTCTACTATGACGAGTCGTCGCATGGAGGCCTCGTCTTCGCCCAACTCGTAGCCATGATAGGTGGCGGAGCCTTGTGCGAGTTTGGCTTCATATACCCGATCATCAGTGTCGACGGCCCAGACGTACTTGGGCAACTGATCGATCCGGTATGTGCTGATCATGCCACGAACGATCGCTTCACGAAATAGCGCAGTCGCTTCGTCAAGGAGGATGGAACGAACGCCGTCACATAGCGATTTATTGGGACGCGGGTCCGCTGGTCGGTCGAATCCGTAATCGGCTGGAACCCGCTTGTGATGAGGGCTACCGGTATACCGCACACTTCGGCTAAGCCAGTCAAGAAAGTCCATCCCAGCTTCGTCATTTGGCGCAATTCTTCGCTTCGGATTGTTTCCCTGACGCTTAGGCATCCATCTACTCACCCATTGTGTAGTTGAGCACGGGCTGCGACTGCCTTGCCTTGCTCAGATTCTGCGTTCCTGCGAGCGGATGGAAACGGTAGTGAGTCGTGACCGTCTCGCTCAACCCGCGGGGTTTAAGTGCAGGTCTACATGACCGCACCGTATGCGCATCATGTGGAGGATTCGGTGAGGGAGTCGGCGACCCGGGTGGCCGACAGCATCGCCGTCTACCTGCTGGCGGAGTACCTGGGTCCCGAAGGCACCCCCGGGCTGACGTCCGGATCATGACACGGGTCAACGGTCTGGCTGTTTCTCCTGGCAATGGCAGTATGCGAGTAACCCGGAAACGGAACCCCTATACGGACGGGTGTCGGTCGTCAGCTATCCTATGCCGTCATGATGCAACGCGACAGCCTTCGGCGGCAGCAACTGAAATAGATAGTCGGCCATTATTATCATGTTCATGCTGTGCTTGTGAGTTGAGTACGATACCAGACCGTGAAGAGTTGCATGGCGGTTTGGAATCGCGCTCTGTTCGAAGCGAACTCGATTATCGTCGTCTACATGTGTGTACATGTGTTCAACATGATGGCCAATGGTTACCAAGCAAAGCGCCTGCCGGGATAATATATTATCTTCAGCGAGATGCTCGGCCAGCTTCTTGATCATCTCCCCCGTCCTGATCCGGCCAACATCATTGAAGAAATTGCGTTTTATCAATCGTTCCATCTCAGGAAACAGGGTACGGCAAACACTACGGTAGTTTCCGGACTCGTGTGCAGAGAAAACTTCCTGAAGAGTTTCGTTTGCCTCGCCATCGATTTCATACATCCCCATTCGGCCTTCGATATCTTCTCGGATTTCTGTCCAATGCTCTCGGTAGTACGCCGATATCATTCTGTCCAGGGAAATCGCGTCTCCTCGATGTTCTTCCACGCGCTCTACCAGCTCCGAGTAATACGGGAGCCATCCGGAACTGCTGAATTGCTTCTCGATCCTCTGGTGGCGAACCAGTTTTTCGACATGAGGGCCCGCCGCCTCTATTAGCTCACCCAGACGTTCCAGAATGGGTTCCAAATCCCGGAATACGGGTTGAAGCATGGCCTTCCTGATTTGAAACACCCCACCGGCCGCTTCCATAAGGGGCATGAAATCACTGACGAAAGCGTCAACCACATTTACAAGTTCTAATGTCTGACCCAGGTTGCTGCGCTTTTCGTTCTCTTGGTCGTGAGGCACGGCTCTGGCTCCTTGTGGTTGCGCGCCGCCGCGGTGACCCGCTGGTAAGGCCGTCGACCGACGCCGATCATGGTTCGATGTCAGAAGTTCGGATGGGCTGGAAGACGAATGCATTACAGATCGTCCCTGTGTGCCTAGGTACGCGTAATGCGAGCTGGCCGGACAGTCTCGACCGGAGCCGTCGATTTGGGGTGGCGCGACACTATACCCCCTTCGACAACCACTCGATGATCTTGTCGACTTCCGAAGCCGCTTCCCGGAAGCCTCCATGCCATATGGCCACCCGCTTCTTGCGATCCTGTTCGAACTCCTTCTTGGCGATAAAATCCTCGACTGTGGAACTGTTCTCGGATGGATATCCGCGGCCATCAGAGAAGGTCGTCTTTAACGTATGCCTTAGCTCATAAGACCAAAACTCGTTGATTTCGAGACGCCCGGTGCGAAATCTCTCAGGGGGAGATTTTTCCAGAACGACGACCTGCGGAGAACTTCGGTCGTCGTAGGTTCGTTCAAATCTGTTCTGTATTGCCCTGTTCACATGCAGGTCGCCAAACCCGTATCCCGCGATCAAGATCGAACCAGCCTCCTGCGTATGCCTGATTAGCGACGAGTAGAAGGACTGGTACGGGTCGGCGAGGATTTGGTCCAGCTTGAAGCCGCCGGCAATCAGTGTCGTCAGCGGTATCGGCTTGAACTGTTGCGCCATGTCGACCGGAAGAACACCGGAATCTGCGAATGATCCGTCAAGTTCTTCCTTCCAGATGATCCGAGGCGCTGCTGCTCGGTGGTCGATGCAATGATGTACGCTGCCATGAAGGTGATAAACGAATCCCCACTCACGGCGTTGGCTGACGCGCAAAGGATCGAAGTGCCCCAAGGAATTGAATCCGTTGAACGCCTCCGGCCATGCAGCGCGGGCCACCGTATCGTAGTTCAGGTTGTAGACGCCGAGATCGAATCGATCTTGAAGCCTTCGAAGAAAATTCCTGTAGTCGGAGAATGCGTCAGATTGTAAATTGAGGCTTTTGCTCTTGTCGCGCATATGGCGGGCCAATCTTTCAAGAAGAAAGGTTTGCTGATTCACAATTTCCTTGCGGGCGCGATACGGATCCGAAGGATCCTGCAGCAATGTAAGTGGAGCGGCGACCGAACTGTCCTTCTCAGCCTCAATCAGCGGGTTGCCGAACGGAGAGGGCGACACCCAACCCGCGAGCGCCGTCATTTCCCCGAGTACCATTTCGTAGTTGGGGCGGATGCGGTAGTTATTATTTCTGTAGTAGCATGTCACCGTTTCCCACAGTTCTTTGAACAAGTCGATTTTGTGTTGGTCAGGAAGAGCTTTCTGGTATTCGCGGCTCCACAGTTTCATCTGCTCGTCGATGTCGTTAACGCTCGGCATTTCACACGCGACAGAACTTCCCGCCCCCAGAATCACAAGGAGCTTTGGCTTACTCTGATGGCAGTCGGAAGTGGGCATGGAAACATCCGCGGATGAGTGGAATTAGACGGAACTTCATCGGCCAGGAGGTCGATTAGGCCATGCGTGGCAAGGGAAGTAGCCGGGATCAGGGTGTCACGCTTATGTAAGCATCCTGGTTCGGGTCGATATCGAGCAGCTCGAAGGCCTTTGCCTGCAGGACGGTCGGC
>JAJDYI010000004.1 GCA_022825235.1 Alphaproteobacteria bacterium
GCCGACCGTCCTGCAGGCAAAGGCCTTCGAGCTGCTCGATATCGACCCGAACCAGGATGCTTACATAAGCGTGACACCCTGATCCCGGCTACTTCCCTTGCCACGCATGGCCTAATCGACCTCCTGGCCGATGAAGTTCCGCCTAGTCGTCAGCCGGGATCGTCGACCGGGATCTCCCGCAACTTGCCGCCATCCACGCCCAGTGCGATCCGCCCGTCGCAGAGGGCGGCCGCCCGCTTCCCGAAGACCTGGTTACGCCAGCCCCGAAACGCCGGCATGTCTCGATCGCCGGCAGCCATGCGGTCAAGCTCCTCCGTGCTTGCCAGCAGTTTCGACGCAATTCCGTGCTCAGCCGCCACCTGGCGAAGGAGCGCCCGGAGGAGCGCGGCGGCGGCCGGTGACTTGTGCCGGGACTTGGGACGGCCCTCGACCTTCGGGAGTGGTGCCGCGACGCCCTCCCGCACCGCTGCCAGCATCCGACTCCCGGTCCTACCGCGGGCGATCGTGTCGGAAACCCCCCGGATCTCAGCCAACTCCCCCGCGCTGGTGGGGGCGGTCCGGGCAATCTGGACCAGCGCCTCGTCCGACAAGATCCAGCGGCGCGGCCGGTCGGCCTTTCTGGCCATCTCTTCCCGGGCCGCAGCCAGAAATTGGGCGATGAGCTGTTGCCGCGGCGGGAGCGGCGGGAGCTTGGTCCGCCGCCAGGCCTCTTCCGGCTGCAGTCGGTACGAGTCTGGATCCGTCAGCGTCTCCATCTCCTCGTCCAGCCACTCCCAGCGGTCCGTGGCATCAAGCTGACCGGCAAGCTTGCGGTAGATGGCCGGTAGGTGGGTCACGTCGGCGAGCGCGTAGGCGAGTTGGGCCGGCGAGAGCGGCCGGCGCGACCAATCCGTATAGCGGTCGGCCTTGCTGATCGTCGCGTCCGCAACGGCGTGCACCAGATTCGCGTAGCTGACCGCTTCTCCGTACCCGCATGCCATCGCGGCCACCTGGGTATCGAACAACGGGCTCGGTACGAGGCCACTGGCCAGAAAGAAGATGCCCACGTCCTGCCGGCAGGCATGAAACACCTTGATCGCCGGCGCTTCATTGAGGAGGCGATAGAGCGGATCAAGGTCCAGTTCGGCCAGGGTATCCACCGCGTGCCCTTGACCATCCGGGCCGGCGATCTGGACCAGGCAAAGTTTCGGCCAGAACGTCTGGCCACTCAGGAATTCGGTGTCGATGCAGACGAACGGCTCGTCGGCGAGGCGATCGCAAAGACGCTTTAGGTCGGCCGTCTCGGTGATCAGCGATTCCCGGGCTGCGGCGGGCGGCGGGCCGCCTCGCGCCCTCAAGGCGTGCGCACCGTAGCCCGTGCCCCGAGCGAGGCGGCAGTGGTGGGGTCCAACCTGCCGGGAAACGTGCTCCCGATCGTCCGGGCCCGGCGAGCCGCGGATTGCGCAGGGCAGTGCGGCGCCTTCGCGCGCCAGCCGGTCGGCACCAGCCTGCACGGACGGCGCGGTTCGGGGCGGTCAAGAATCTGGATTAGCCGCACAACTCAACATAGGCCGCCGCAAGGGATCAATGCAAGCGCGGTTTCGCACCCGTTCCGGACACTCCGCCGCCGGCCCCAAGCGCCCCGCGCCGTCGGGCCCCGATCGCGCCCGGGACGATGCGCGACGTCGCTCGGTTGACCGCGAGCCGCCGGCTCAGTCTGCGCCGTCGGCGGCCGGCAAGCGAACCTGTTCGATACCGGCGCTCTCGCAGAGCGCGTCGAGCAGCGCCGAGAAATCGTAGCCGCCCCAGCCACGCGCCCGGGCTAGGCTGAGGCATTCGCGTGCGGCCGCGGCAACCGGCATCGGCACCCGGCTGGCATTGGCCGCCTGCGTGACAAGCGACAGATCCTTGTGGGCGAGATCGATCTGGAACCCCGGCGCGATATCGCCCGTGAGCACCTTGGTGGCGTAATTGATCTTGAGCTGGCCGTTGGTTGCGGTGGTGCCGTGGAGAACCTCAAGGGTGCGTTCCAGATCCAGCCCGAATCGGCGGGTGAGCGCCAGCGCCTCGGCATTGATCTGGCAGAGCGTGATGGCCAAATAGTTGTTGACCAGCTTGGTACGGATGCCGGTACCGACCGGGCCGCAGTGATGAATCGATGTACCCATGGCTTCGAGCATGGGTCGGATGGCGCGGAACTCCGCCTCCTCGGCACCAACCATGAAGAGGCTCTCGCCGGCATCCGCGTGACTTGCGAGACGGCCGATCGGAGCGTCGACGCAATGCATGCCAGCCGCGGCCAGTCCTTGCGCACACCGGTCCGTCACCTCCGGATCGATGGTGCTCATCTCGACGACGGTGGTGCCGGGCCGGGCGTGTGCGATCAAACCCCCTGCCCCAAGCAACACGGCTTCCACCTCAACGTGTGAAGGCAGGCAGGTGAAGACGGTCGACGCCTCCCCCGCCACTCCGGCGACGGAGTCGGCAACCGAGGCGCCCAATTCCGCAAGCGTGTCGCACGGGGCGCGATTGATGTCATAGACGACGAGGTCGAAGCCCTTGCGTTGCAGGTTGGAGGCCATCGGGCGACCCATCCGCCCCAGTCCCACGAATCCAATCCGGTCCATGCCTGTTCCTCCCGAGCAGCCTTCCATGCGTCGCGCAGGGTAGACGAAGGGCCCGTCTGCTGCGCTGCCGGTGCGCCATCGTCCCGACGAGCGCGGCGGTGCGGACGGCGCTGCACCGGGGATGTCGACCGCCCGGGCAGAGGTGGCGGCGGCGGCGCACTGCACGGCCCGCGGATGCGTTCGCGCCGCTTGGTGCGCCCCCACCGCCGCGCGAAAACTCCGTAAGATCAGGGTTGCGCAGTTGCGCGCGACGGGTCGTCCGGAAACATGCCATGACAGCTATCCTCCAGCCGCACATTCTCGCCATCGTCAGTGGTGTGACGCTCGCGGTCGGGCTCATCCTGATCTTCTACGGCAGAACGACGCTGCAGCGGCTCCGGATTCCCGAGCGGGAGGACGATGCCGCCGGCTTCGAACAGGCGGATCGGATCCTGAAGCGCGGCATGGTCATGCTGCGGGCCGGCGATGTGCTTGGCGTCGTGGGGGGCATCTGCGTGATCTTCACCATGCTGGTCTACGCCGGCATCATCCCGGGTCTCTGACCAAGTCGGGCCGGCGCCAGGTGCGATTGCGGCCGCGTACGCCCGCACGCCCTGACGTCGACCATATGCGGAGACGGTTCTCCGGGTTCTTTCCCGCCTGTCAGGTCATCACCCATGACGTAGGATGATCCCGGCGGACGGTGCGGGACGCAGGCCCGCGGACGGTCGCAGGAAACACCCCATTCTGGACGGATTGAATGCCATGAAGCTCACCGGTTTCGAGATTCTTCACGCAGACGGCGGGTGGCGCGTGATGTCGTTCCTGAAGGCCACGACCGACGAAGGCATCACCGGCTGGTCGGAATTCAACGAGAGTTACGGTAGCGCTGGGCTCAGCGCGGTCATCAGGGCGCTTGGCGAACATCTGGTGGGCCAGGATCCACGCCCGGTCGAGCGGCACAGCGCGATGCTGTATGCGCGTACCCGCCAAGCTCCTGGCGGCGTCAACCAGCAGGCCATCGCGGCTATCGAGAATGCCCTGCTCGACATCAAGGCGCGGGCTCTCGGCGTCCGGGTCTGCGAGCTCTTCGGCGGCCCGGTGCGCGAGGAGCTCCGCCTCTACTGGTCTCACTGCGGCACGTATCTCATGGCGCACGCGGACCTGATCGGACAGCCGCCCCTGACCGGTCTCGCCGATGTCGAGACCTTGGGCGCCCGGGTTCGCGCCGAGGGTTTCACCGCCCTCAAGACGAACATATTCCTATTCGACGGCGAGCGGCCGCGCGTCTACATGCCGGGCTTCGGGGTGGGCGAGAACAGCCCGGAGCTGTCCCCGGACCTGGCGGTCGAACGCGCGCTCCGGGCCCAAGTCGAGGCCTTCCGCTCGGGCGCCGGACCGGACGTCGAAATTCTCGTGGACCTCAACTTCAACTACCGGCCCGAAGGCTACCGGAGAGTCGTTCGAGCGCTCGACGATCTGGGTCTGATGTGGGCTGAAATTGACCTCTTTGATGGGCCGGCGCTGGCCGGCATCCGCGAGGCGGTCAACACCCCGATCGCCTCGTGCGAATCGCTCTACGGCCGGCGGGAGTTCAAGCCGTTCTTTGAACATCGCGCAGTCGATGTCAGCATCATCGACGTGGTCTGGAACGGTCTCGCCGAGAGCCTCAAGATCGCGGCCATGGCAGACGCGTACGAAATCAACGTCGCCCCGCACAATTTCTACGGGCATCTCTCGACACTGCACAGCGCCCACTTCTCGGCCACCGTCCCGAACTTCCGCATCATGGAAATCGATATCGACGAGATTCCCTGGAAGGATGATCTGGTGACCACCGTGCCGGAGATCCGTGACGGCAAGCTCGTGCTTCCCGACGAACCCGGCTGGGGAACGGAAGTGAACGAGGAGGCGGTTCGCGCGCACCCGCCCCGCTCAGGTACCGAGCGGCACCGGATGAACTAGGCCCGGCCACACACCTGACCTGCGGGCACTGCCGCCACCGGCCGTGCCCACCGCCCTATTATCGGCCCGCCCGAGCCGCGGACTGCCCACCTGGAGCCTCGCCATGCATCCGTACCGGACACACAACTGCGGCGAGCTCCGCGCCGAAAAAGTCGGTACCACCGTGCGGCTTTCAGGGTGGGTGCACTCGAAACGTGACCATGGCGGCCTCCTGTTCCTGGATCTGCGGGACCACTACGGTCTGACCCAGGTCGTGGTGGCCGGCGATGCGCCCTTCTTCAACGCGGTGGAGGCGGTACGGGTCGAAAGCGTGGTGACCGTCACCGGTCCGGTGGTCGCTCGTTCGGAGGACACGGTGAACGCTGCGCTGGCCACGGGGGAAGTGGAAGTCCGGATCGAGACGTTCGACCTCGAATCGCCCGCGTTGACGCTGCCGCTGCAGGTGGCTGGCGGGCAGGAAGCCGGTGAATCGGTGCGTCTGTCGTATCGCTTTCTCGACCTCCGACGCGAGAAGATGCAGCGCAACCTGCGGCTCCGGGCCGATGTCATCGCCATGATCCGCCGGCGCATGACGGAACAGGGCTTTCTCGAAATCCAGACCCCGATCCTCACCGCGTCCTCACCGGAAGGTGCGCGGGATTTCCTGGTCCCGAGCCGCTTGCACCCGGGTCGATTCTACGCGCTGCCGCAGGCGCCCCAGCAGTTCAAGCAGTTGCTCATGACGTCCGGCTTCGACCGCTATTTCCAGATTGCGCCGTGCTTTCGCGATGAAGATGCCCGGGCTGATCGAAGTCCCGGCGAGTTCTATCAGCTGGACGTCGAACTGGCGTTCGCGACGCAGGAGGACGTGTTCCATGCCGTCGAGCCGCTCCTGCGCGACGTGTTTGCCGAATTTGGCAGCCGGCCGGTCGCGGACGGACCGTTCCCGCAAATTGCCTGGCGTGACGCAATGCTGCGCTACGGGACCGACAAGCCCGACCTTCGCAACCCGCTGGAAATTGCCGACGTCACCGCCGCGTTCGAACTCGAGGGGGTTACGTTTCGCGCGTTCCGCAGCCAGATCGAGAAGGGTGCGGTCGTCAGGGCCATTCCGGCGCCGAACGCCGCCGCCCGTCCCAGGAGCTTTTTCGACGGGCTCAACCGATGGGCCCGCGACGAGGGAGCGGCCGGGCTCGGCTACGTGATCTTCGACGAGGAGGGTGGCAAGGGGCCGATCGCCAAGTTCCTGACGCCCGAGGCTGTGTCGGCAATTCGCGACGCGGTCGGGATCGGGCCCGGGGATGCGGTGTTCTTCGTGTGTGACCAGCCAGCCCCTGCGGCCGCGTTCGCGGGGACGGCGCGCACCAAGCTGGGCGAGGAACTCGGACTGATCGATGACAGCGTGTTCCGGTTTTGCTGGACCGTGGATTTCCCCATGTACGAGAGAGAAGCGGAAACCGGAAAGATCCTGTTCAGCCACAATCCGTTCTCGATGCCGCAGGGCGGTCTCGAGGCGTTGGAGACGGCGACGGATCCCGAGGACATCCTGGCTTGGCAGTACGACATCGTGTGCAACGGTGTCGAGCTCTCGTCGGGCGCCATCCGGAACCACCGGCCGGACATCATGGTCAGGGCGTTCGCCATCGCAGGCTACAGCCTCGACGAACTCGAAACGCAGTTTCCCGCCCTGCTGCAGGCTTTCCGCTACGGAGCCCCGCCACACGGCGGCATCGCTCCCGGCATCGACCGGATCGTCATGCTGCTGGCCGACGAACCCAACATCCGCGAAGTGATTCCGTTCCCGCTGAACCAGCAGGCGGAAGACTTGCTGATGGGGGCACCAGGGCCGGTCTCCGACGAGCAACTCCGGGAAGTCCACCTGCGGACGGTCCTGCCGTCTGCGTGAGGGCGGGCGGTTGTCCGTTCGGCCGGCCGCTACCATATACTTCCGAGCATAACCGCTCGCGGCCGTGGCCAGAACTGCGCGCCCGCACAGCCCTGTCAAATTTCTTGGGAGCGTACCCATGGCCTTAGGCCACTACACCAACAATTCTTTCGTTCGCCAGCAGGCGTCCCAGCTGTCGGCCGTCGACGCCGGTCTACGGTCCTACATGCTGCGAATCTACGGATATATGACAGCGGGACTCGGCATCACGGGCGTCGTCGCACTGGCGGTTTCCTCCTTGGCCGTTAGCAACGGGCAGCTAACGTCGGTCGGCGTGGCTCTCTACACCCCACCGCTGGCGTGGGTCGTGATGTTCGCGCCACTGGGTGTGATCCTGCTGATGAGTTTCCGCGTCCACCGGATGCAGGCCACTACCGTGCAGACGCTGTTCTGGGTCCTCGCCGCCTGCTACGGCATATCGCTGTCCTCAATCTTTCTGGTCTACACCGGCGAGAGCATCGTGCGCGTCTTCTTCATTGCCGCATCCATGTTCCTTGCCATGTCGGTCTGGGGCTACACCACCAAGCGGTCGCTGTCGGGGATGGGGTCGTTCCTCTTCATGGGGATGATCGGCATCTTCATCGCGATGCTGGTGAATTTGTTCCTGGCGTCCACCGCGCTCCAGTTCACGATCTCCGTACTCGGCGTCCTGATCTTCGCCGGACTTACCGCCTATGACACGCAGAAGCTCAAGGAGATGTACGTCGCCGGACAGTCCGGTGAGCTGGTCGTCAAGCAGGCGGTCATGGGGGCGCTGAGCCTCTATCTCGACTTCCTGATGATTTTCGTGTTCCTGCTGCAGCTCCTCGGAAACCGGGAATAGGGCACACGCGGCGACCTGTCCACGAGCAGGCGCGCACGGCTGATCAACGGTTCCGTCGGGGCCTGAGGTCGGCCGGGCCCCGCCGGCCCGGCCAGATGCCGTTAGTCCGTGCCAAGGAGAGCTGGAATGTCCGGTTCATATGACGCGCTCTACCAGGCCTGGACCTCCGACATGGAAGCGTTCTGGGCGGACCGCGCGCGCCTGCTGGACTGGAGCCGGGTTCCGCAGCAAGTCCTTGCCGCCGACGATCCGCCCTTCTACCGCTGGTTCCCGGACGGCGAACTGAACACGTGCCACAATTGTCTGGATCGCCACGTCGCAGCAGGTCGGGGCGATCAACCGGCACTGATCTACGACAGTCCGGTCACCGAAACCCAGCAAACCTTCACCTACAGCGAACTCCTGGACTCCACGGCCCGCGCGGCGGGCGCGTTCCGGACGCTCGGCGTCGAACGCGGGGATCGCGTCCTGATCTACATGCCGATGATTCCGGAAGCGGTCGTCGCCATGCTGGCCTGCGCCCGCATCGGCGCTGTGCACTCCGTCGTGTTCGGCGGGTTCGCTGCACCCGAACTCGCCTCCCGGATCGACGACGCCACACCGAAGCTCGTCGTCGCAGGCAGCTGCGGCATCGAGCCGAACCGCGTCGTGGCCTACAAGCCGATGCTGGATCAGGCGCTGGAACTCGCCGACCACGCTCCCGCAGGTTGCCTGATCAAGCAGCGCGACGCTGTCCGAGCGGACCTGATTGAGGGCCGCGACCTGGATTGGGACCAAGCACTCGCGACCGCGGCGGCCGCAGACTGTGTCACGGTTTCCGCCCTTGATCCGCTGTACATTCTCTACACGTCGGGCACCACCGGGGATCCCAAGGGAATTGTCCGCGACCACGGCGGCCACGCCGTTGCGCTGGCGAACAGCATGGCCATGACTTATGGCCTCGAGCCAGGCGAAGTGTTTTGGGCCGCTTCCGACGTCGGTTGGGTGGTCGGACACTCCTACATCGTGTATGCCCCGCTCCTCCACGGCTGTGCCACGGTCCTGTACGAGGGCAAGCCGGTGGGTACCCCCGATGCAGGGGCATTCTGGCGCGTGATTTCCCAGCACAAGGTGGCAGTGTTGTTCACGGCCCCCACCGCGTTCAGAGCGATCCGACGGGCGGACCCGGATGCCAAGTTGCTGCAGGACTACGACCTCGACGGCTTTCGCACGCTGTTCCTGGCCGGGGAGCGGGCCGACCCCGATACCGTCCGCTGGGCCGAGCAGGTCCTGGACGTCCCGGTGCTTGACCACTGGTGGCAGACGGAGACGGGTTGGTCCATCACGGGGTACTTTGCCGGTACCGAGGGCTTCCCGGTACGCCCGGGCTCGGCCGGCAAGCCGGCGCCCGGATACGCCCTGGAGGTGCTTAACGACGACGGACACGCGGTCCCGGCCGGCGACATCGGAGCCCTCGCTGTGCGGCTGCCAATGCCGCCCGGGTTCAGTCCGACACTGTGGGGAAACCGGGAGCGCTTCCGCACGGCCTATCTGGACGCGTTCCCCGGCTACTACAGCACCGCCGACGCCGGGATGGTCGACGCGGACGGGTACGTGTGGGTCATGGCGCGCACCGACGACATCATCAACTGTGCAGGCCACCGATTGTCCACGGGCGCCATGGAAGAGGTGCTGACTCAGCATGCAGATGTCGCGGAATGCGCCGTCGTCGGCGTGCAGGACCGTCTCAAGGGGCAAGTACCGATCGGGCTGCTCGTCCTCAACGCCGGCGTGAACCGTGATCCAGAGGCGATTGCCGGCGAGACCGTGCTGATGGTGCGGGAGGCGATTGGCGCCGTCGCGTCGTTCCGGACCGCCGCGGTCGTGCAGCAGCTTCCGAAGACGCGTTCGGGAAAGATCCTGCGAAACGTCATTGCGGCCATCGCCGACGGGCGGACGCCGAAGGTTCCGCCGACGATCGAGGATCCATCGGTCCTCGATGGCATCCAGTCCGCATTGGGGGCGGTCGGCCTGCCGCGCGAATAGGCGTCCATGCGGGGACCGGCGAACCTTCGCTCCTACGGCCTGCTGATCCGCGAACGGCAGGTCCTGATCGCCCGCGAGACCGTCGGTCGGGTGCTGGCCCGGAAATTCCCGGGGGGCGGCGTTGAGGACGGCGAAACGCCCGAAGCGGCCCTCGTGCGGGAATTTCGGGAAGAAACTGGTCTCGAGGTGCAAGTGCTTCGCCTGCTGCACACGCCGGGAACACTCCTCTCACCGTGGACGGACGCACCGTATACGCCCCTGTACTATGCAGTTACAGGGGACGGGGCGCCGGTCCCGCAACCGCCCGAATACCTTCCCCTCCGGTTTGCCGACGCGGAGGAACTGCTCGGCGCCGAGGACGTCGCCGGACCCGAACAGGTGGCCCTTCGTCGCGCTCTGGACCTGCCGGTCTGAGGCGTCGGCGTCCGCCGGTGCTCCAGAATCCGTTACGCGGTGCCTTCGAGGAATCCCCCCCAACCGAGTAAGGAAACCGCAACTGGTGTATCCGCTTCCCATTAGTGCGGGTGCGGCCGCCAAAGACAAACTCTCGAACGCTCTCCCATCTTCCCGCAGGGTTCAAAACGACGCACAGACCGTGGCAACTGTCCGCAGCACGGCCTTCTGGGCAAACATATCTTTGTACGCTTGAACAATCTGGTCGGTGCGCAGCAAGCCCGCATCATCAACCCCGGTCAGGATCACGACGAGCTTGGACTTTTCGCGGATGATTGACCCTGCCGAGTCACGCCACTGCCCTGCAGCATCAAGGACGGTCAAGCCGGCCGGAAATCGCGGCGTGATCTCGTTCGCCAGGAAAGCGTTCCAAGCCTTGTCGCTGACGACTTCCGCGTCGGCCTGATTGCGGCCGAAGTACAGGCGGTACTCGGTGAACTGCCCGGTTCCTGCCGGACAACCCTCGACGTCGGCATACACACGTGTGCCGGGCAGGTGCCCGGCTGCAAGGATCACCGTGACTGCTGCCAGCCTGAAGCACCAGTGAGGCAGCATTGTCACCTGTTCATTCATTACAGGGTATCGCGCACCGACATCGTCAAATGAGATCGGGCCGGTAAAGATAGAACGTTTGTCAACACCGCTCAACTTCTGTGGCGGTAGAGTTAAGAACAGTTTACATGTGTTCTTGTAGACATGTAATTGCGTTTGACATTGCAGATGAAGCAATAGTTGCGCATTCGTTGACAAGATGCCCGGATTTGCCTATGGTCGCCTCGTCTTGGACGGTTTCTGTCAAGTCGCATGAAAGCGTTAATCGCAGAAGCTCGTCAGCGGCAAGCAAGTATCAGCGACATGGAGAACCGAAGATGATCGCACTGACACGGCCGGGGCTATCCTGTGCAGTGTTCGCTGCTTTTGTGCTGCCGGCAACGGTCGGTACCGCACAGGCGGCTACACTGGACGACGTCCGCGCTGCCGATGAACTGAAATGCGGAATCAATACCGGCCTCGCCGGATTCGCGAACACCGACGATGCAGGTAACTGGGTCGGGTTCGACGTCGACTACTGTAAGGCGCTTGCGGCGGCCGTGCTGGGAGATGCCGGCAAGGTCCAGTACGTAAGCCTCACCGGGAAGAACCGTTTTCCGGCGTTGCAGGCGGGCGAGATCGAGGTGCTCGCGCGCAACACCACCTGGACGTTTTCCCGTGACGTCGATCTTGGACTGACGTTCGTCGGCGTCAACTACTACGACGGACAAGGCTTCATTGGGCCGAGGAGCCTGGGCATTTCGAGTGCCGGGGAACTCGATGGCGCATCAGTCTGCATCCAGACCGGCACGACGACCGAGCTGAACCTCGCGGACTTTTTCCGAACCAACAACATCTCCTACGAACCCGTTCCCATCGAGACCAATGCAGAGGCCCGGGCCGCGTACGAGGCCGAACGGTGCGACGTCTACACCTCGGACGCGTCGGGACTGGCCGCCACGCGAGCGACATTCGACAACCCGAACGACCACGTGATCCTGCCCGAGATCATCTCGAAGGAACCGCTCGGGCCCTTGGTCCGCCACGGCGATGACCAGTGGGCGGACATCGCCCGCTGGGTCCTCAACGCCCTGATATCGGCGGAGGAGCTCGGCGTGACCCAGGCCAACGTCGAGGCGCTGGCCCAGAAGGACGGCGGTTCCGACAATCCCGAAATCCAGCGCATGCTGGGCAGCCAAGGAAGCATGGGCGCGATGTTGGGACTGGACGCCGACTGGGCTGTCAGGGCCATCAAGGCGGTCGGGAACTACGGTGAGATTTTCGCGCGCCACCTTGGGCCGGACACCCGGCTCGGGCTGGAACGCGGCCTGAACGCCTTGTACACGAACGGCGGAATTCTCTACTCTCCTCCATTCCGTTGACCCTATATTCAACGGCCTAGCACTGCCGTGGCGGCCGGGGGTCCAGACGACTCCCGGCGGCCACGAGCGTGTCGGCCGGATCGACGCAGGTAATGGCCGCCCCGCCCAGAACCCGAATTCAGCAGATCAGCTACCTCTGGACCGACGAGCGGCTGCGAGGAATTGCCTTCCAGCTCCTCGTAACCACCAGCCTCGCCCTTTTCTTCGCGTTCATCATCTGGAACACCGCCACGAACCTGAAGCATGCGGGTCTGGCATCCGGATACGGATTTCTCCAGGACGCCGCTTCATTTGACATCAATCAGCGGCTAATCGATTACGATTCGACCTCGAGCTACGGACGGGCATTTCTGGTCGGCGGACTCAACACCGTCCTCGTGGCGGTGCTCGGGATCGCTGCGGCGACCTTCATCGGTTTTCTTGTCGGCCTGATGCGACTCTCGAGCAATTTCCTGGTCAGCCGCATCGCCGCCATCTACGTCGAACTCACCCGCAACATCCCGCTGCTTCTACAGATCATCTTCTGGTGGGTCATCATTCTGGCTCTGCCGCGCGTGCGCGACAGTATTTCCGTCGGCGACGTCCTTTTCCTCAACAATCGCGGCGTCCGGATGCCTCAGCCGATCTTCGAAGACGCGTTCCAGTTCGTCCTGGCGCTCATCGTTGCCGGCGGTATCGGCACGTTCTTCCTTGCGCGATGGGCGCGGAAACGGCACGAGCTGACCGGGCGGACATTCCCGGTAGGCTGGAGTTCGATCGGGCTGATCTTCGGGCTCCCCGGCCTGTCAATGCTCTTTCTCGGACTGCCAATCAGCCTCGAGATCCCGTTGCAGGGAAAATTCAACTTCGAAGGCGGGTTCAATGTCACGCCCGAACTGATCGCTCTGTGGCTGGCGCTCTCGCTCTATACCGGTGCATTCATCTCGGAAGTCGTTCGTTCCGGAATCCTTGCCGTCGACAAGGGACAGATCGAAGCGGCACGGGCCGTGGGACTCCCGCCGGGATTGAGAACCCGCAAGATCATTCTCCCGCAGGCGTTGCGCGTCATCATTCCCCCGCTCACCAACCAGTACTTGAACCTGACCAAGAATTCCTCGCTGGCGGTGGTCATCGGCTATCAAGACATCGTGTCCATCGGCGAGACCGTGCTGAACCAGAGCGGGCAGGCACTTGAAGTCATCTCGATCTACATGGCCTTCTACCTGACTCTCAGCCTCTTAACGTCGCTCCTCATGAATTGGTACAACAAGCGCACCGCCTTGGTGCGCGAGCGGTGAGCGGGCGGATGTTTTTCCGGGACCAGGGCGAAATGCTTCCCCCGCGTACGGCGCCGATTACCGAAGTCGGGCTCGTCGGCTGGCTGCGGATCAACCTGTTCTCGAGCTATGGCAACGCCGCGCTGACACTGATCTCGCTGGCAATCCTCCTGCTGGTAGTCCCGCCGTTCATCGACTGGGTGCTGATCAAGGCGCAGTTCTCGGGGGACAGCGGGGAAGCCTGCTCGGGGATTGGCGCATGCTGGGCATGGGTTGACCAGCGCCTCGGGCAATTCTTCTACGGCTTCTACCCAGCCGAGGCGCACTGGAGGGTCAATGTCACCGCGATCCTGCTGGTCCCGGCGATCCTGTACGTGCTGGTCGACAACATGCCGGGAGCCAAGTTCGGCCGCTGGTTCTCCTACGTCTATCCGCTGCTTGCCGCCTACCTCCTCGTCGGAGGCTTCGGCCTGGAGGTGATCCAGACCGACAAGTTCGGCGGTTTCATGCTCAACATGGTCGTCGGGCTGACCGGTATCGTGCTGTCGCTGCCGATCGGGGTCTTGCTGGCGCTCGGCCGTCAGTCGCGGCTACCCGTGATTCGCCTGCTCTGCATCGCCTTCATCGAAGCTGTCCGGGGCGTGCCGCTGATCACACTCCTGTTCGTTGCCATCGTCCTCTTGCAGCTGTTCCTCCCCCCGGAAGTGTCGCTCGACCAGCTGCTGCGCGTGATCATCATGGTGACGCTCTTCGCCTCGGCCTACATGGCGGAAGTCGTGCGCGGCGGCCTGCAGGCCATTCCGAAGGGGCAGATCGAGGGGGCGCAGGCGGTCGGGCTGGGTTACTGGCAAACGATGCGGCTCATCGTGCTACCGCAGGCGCTCCGAATCTCGATTCCGGGGATCGTCAACACGTTCATCGGGCTGTTCAAGGACACCACACTGGTGATCATTATTGGCTTGTTCGATTTGCTGGGTCATGCCCGCCTGCTGCAGACCAATCCGGACTGGATCGGCGATGTTGACCACGAAGCCTACCTGTTCTCGGCCGCCGTATTCTTCCTCGTTTGCTTCCTGATGTCGCGCTACTCGGTTTCACTGGAAAAGCAGTTGAGCAAGGATCGTCACTAGGAGGGCCCCGCCATGTCGACCGCAACTCCCGAGGCCGCCGGGGCGTCCGACGTTCCGATCATCGAGATCTCGAATCTGAACAAGTGGTTTGGAGCGTTTCACGTCCTTCGCGACATCAATCTGTCGGTCGCTGCCCAGGAACGCGTCGTCATCTGCGGCCCGTCGGGCTCCGGCAAGTCAACGTTGATTCGCTGCATCAACCGACTCGAAGACCATCAGGAGGGCTCGATTGTCGTGGACGGGACACCCCTCACACGAAATCTCAAGAACATCGATCTGGTTCGTCGCGACATCGGGATGGTCTTCCAGCAATTCAATCTCTTCCCGCACCTCACGATTCTCGAGAACTGCACGCTTGGTCCAATCTGGGTGCGGAAGATGCCGCGGCAGGCGGCGGAAGAGATCGCGAAGAAATTTCTGGATCGCGTGCAAATTCTCGACCAGGCCGCAAAATATCCTGGTCAGCTGTCTGGAGGCCAGCAGCAACGCGCCGCCATTGCCAGGGCTCTCTGCATGGAGCCGCGCGTCATGCTGTTCGACGAGCCCACATCCGCGCTCGATCCCGAAATGATCAAGGAAGTCCTCGACGTCATGACGGGCCTGGCGGAAAGCGGGATGACGATGCTCATCGTGTCGCATGAAATGGGGTTTGCGGCACAGGTTGCCGATCGGATGATTTTCATGGATGACGGTCAGATCGTGGAGGAAAACACTCCGGACGCATTCTTCAACAATCCGCAATCCGACCGCACGAAACTGTTCCTCAGCCAGATTCTCAGACACTGAGTCGGGTTCGATCGCGCAGAAGCGTCGGGAAGGCCTAGCGTCCGGACCTTCCGGCGTGAGGGTTCCTGGAGGTTGCCGTAGCCTTCGGACCTGCGTACGGCGGCGGCGTGAGCAACTCCCAGGGTAGGACGGGCCCGCGCGACCGCGTCACTCTACCGCACGCCACGCCGGCCCTGCGGTCGTGCCCGCCGGTTCTCCCACGGACCACGCCAGAGGTCGCCTCGCTGGATCATGTCATCCGACAGCCGGAAGATGTCGTGCTGGGTGAATTCTGCCGTCATCAGGTCTTCCAGGATCACGACGGTCGCCCGCTGCTGGACGTCGACGAGTTTCCAGCCCGCGAGGCCGAACGGTTCCTGCAGGAACGCCAGTTCCACCCAGCCCGGGATTTGGACGCCGTCGTCGTCCAGGGCGGCGATACGGACGGCGAGGTACCCGTTGCGTTCGGCGACCTGCAGGATTCCCAGGTTGTCGGCCGCCGTCGGCCGCCGGGCCTCGAACAACACCCGCAACGGTAGCTTGTCCAGCGAGAAGTGCGCGGTCTGGCCGGCGTCAGGATTGTGGTAGACGAGGAACGTGCCATCCGCCACCAGGACCCCGTTGTCGGGCGGCGCATACTCGATTCGGGCTCTCCCTGGCGGGGACACCGCGAGCCAGCCCTTCTTGAGCTTTCCGTCCGGGTCCTGCTGGACGAACCGGGCAGTCACGGGCGGAAGCATCTCCAGGTAGGACCACACCTGGTCCAGGCGCGCATCCTCCGCGGCAGCGTTCTGGCCGCCGCCGAACAACGCGCCGAGCAGCAGGGTGCCGAGGGCACGCCTCACGCCGGGATTCCCGTCAACCGATCACCTCTCGCTTGCCGGTGTGGTCGGCCGGACTCACGATTCCGTCGTTCTCGAGTTGGTCGATCATGCGGGCGGCACGGTTGTACCCGATCTGGAGATGACGCTGCAGGAAGCTAGTGGAAGCCTTGCCCTTTTGCCGCAACAGGACCACCGCATCGTCGTACAGGGCGTCGCGTCCATTCTCATCGGAAGCGTCGGGAGTCAGCGTCTCACCTAGATCTTCGGTCACCTCCAGGTTGTACTCCGTAGTGATTCCGAGGTTCCGAAGGAAATCCGCCACCCGCTCGACCTCTTCATCGCTGACGAACGGCCCGTGGACCCGCTGCATCTTTCCGCCGGTGCGGAGATACAGCATGTCGCCCTTGCCGAGCAACTGCTCGGCACCCTGGTCTCCGAGAACGGTCCGGCTGTCGGTGGCGGACGACACCTGAAAGCTGATCCGGCACGGAAGGTTCGCCTTGATCGTGCCAGTCACCACGTCCACTGACGGTCGCTGGGTGGCGACGATGAGATGGATGCCGGCGGCACGCGCCTTCTGTGCGAGCGCCTGGATCGCCAGCTCGAATTCCTTGCCGGCGCTCAGCATCAGGTCGGCCATCTCGTCCACGACGATGACGAGGTACGGAAACGGCTCGGGTTCAATGACCTGCTTTTCATAGACGGGCTTGCCGGTCTCGGCATCGAAGCCGGTCTGCACCTCGCGGGTCAGCTTGCGACCACGCGCCACCGCTTCCTCGACCTTGCGGTTGTACGCCTCCACGTTGCGCACCTGTAACAGCGACATCGTCTGATAACGCGAATTCATCTCGCGCACCGCCCAACGCAGTGCGGCCACCGACTTCTTCGGGTCTGTCACCACAGGGTGCAGAAGATGCGGAATGCCCTCATAGACGGAGAACTCGAGCATCTTCGGGTCGACCATGATCAATCGCAGCCGATCCGGCGGCATCCGGTACAGGAGCGAGAGGACCATGCCGTTCACGCCGACGGACTTGCCTGACCCGGTCGTGCCAGCGATCAGCAGGTGCGGCATGCCCGCGAGGTCAGCGGTCACCGGTTCGCCGTTGATGTCCTTGCCAAGGGCGATGATCAGGCTGCCGCGCTGCTGCTCAAACAACTCGGATCCCAGGATTTCCCGCAGATAGACGGTCTCGCGCTTTGCATTCGGGAGCTCGATCCCGATCGCGTTGCGGTCGGTGACCACTGACACCCTGGCGGCCTGTGCCGACATCGACCGGGCGATATCCGGGGCCAGCGAAATGACACGCCGCGACCGGATCCCGGGCTCCGGCTCGAAGTCGTACCGGGTTACCACGGGCCCTGACAGGATCCGTTCGATCACGCCTGCAATCCCGAATTCGGCCAGCACCGTCTCGAGCATCCGGGCATTCGCCTCCTGGCCCTCGTCGCTGCCGCGGACCGGCCGGGGCGGCTTGCGCAGCAGGCTGAGCGGCGGGAGCCGGAAGCCTTCCTCCTCCATCCCCAAGGTGGCCTGCCGTTCGTCATCCTCGCGCTGGCCGACCCGGGTCGGGCCGGCCGTCTGGACCCGGCGGCGTTTCTTCTTGGCAGGCCGTTCCGGGGACGGCCCGGCCGGGGTCCCCAGGGTCGGAGCCACTCGCTGGATCGGGACCTCGGGCTCGGCGCCGGACACGCCCGCGGACAGCCGCCGGGCGCGCGCGTAGAGCTCCCGGATACCCCTGGCCCAGCCCGCCCAATCCGACCTCTGCAAGGCCGAAGCATAAAGCCAGGCCGCGACGGTCAGTGCCATGCAGGCGGTCACCATGATCGCTCGGAACCAGGATGCCTCAGCCAGTTCGGGCCCGACCAGTTCCATGAACGCTGCCCACAACTGCACGGCGCCCGCAGCCGCGACACCCGGCCCCTCGCCGGATCGGAACCCGGCGGCCGTCAGCGTCGCCAGCGCGAGGGCCAGCACCAACGCCAGCAGCCGCCACCCGAACCGGCTGACCGACGCCGAACGCACCAGTCGCCAGCCCCAGGCAAGCACCGCCAGCGTCAACGCCAACGCGGCAGGCATGCCGATGGAGGCCCGCAACTCGGCACTCACCATTGCGCCCGGCATCCCGAGCCAGTTCGCAGGAGCCCGGTCCACATGAACCAGCCGAGACGGATCGTCCGGGTGCGACGAGAGGAGCGCGAGCAGAAGCACCCCGCCGACCGCTAGGAGGCAGATGCCGAGAAGCCGGCGCGCCAGTCCCCACATGGAGCCCAGCCAGTAATGCCGCAATCCGTTCCGGCCTGACTTCTTCGCCGCGGAATCTGTCAACGTGACCTACCGACGAATGCGGTTCGCCGAACGAGCGGCCGGCGAAGGCTCCGACGAGCCGCCATGGCG
Source organism: Alphaproteobacteria bacterium (assembly GCA_022825235.1). GTDB lineage: Bacteria > Pseudomonadota > Alphaproteobacteria > TMED109 > TMED109 > VXPW01. Next base: position 18,062 of record JAJDYI010000004.1, read on the forward strand.
GTGTTCTGGAAACCCTTGCATGGTCGTCATCGCAAGTTGCGCCTGCAAAGCGGTTCCGTCAAGTGGGGCGGCGGCGATACGCTCGACGGCGGCCATGGACGCCCCTCACCCCAATGCTTCGGCCAGCCGTTCGAGGCCGGTCCGAACCACGTCGATTGGGGGTACCAGGGCAACTCGAATATGCCGGACGGCTTCACCCGCTTCGCTCGCGAGATAGCCCCCGGGCATGACCTTCACGCCAGCCGTGCCCCAAAGGTTCCGGGCGGCCTGCTCGCCGTCCCCGACTTCCAGCCACAGAAAGAAGCCGCCCGCCGGCAGGAAGAATCCGAAGCGGCCGTCCAAGATGTCCGCCGCCGCCTCGAACTTCCTCCGGTAAAGCGCCCGGTTTTCCTCGACGTGCGCATCATCCCGCCACAGCTCGGTGGCAGCGGCCTGCACCGGCAGCGGCTGCTGGCCACCGCCGTAGGTGCGCATGCGCAAAAAGGCCTCGAGAAACACGGCGTCGCCGGCGACGAAGCCGGAGCGCAGCCCGGGTACATTCGAGCGCTTCGACAACGAGTGGAAGCTGACCACGTTCGCGAGCTCGCCACCCAGTTCCCGTACGGCTTCCAAGACTCCGACCGGCGGCACCTCCGAGTAGATCTCTGCGTAGCACTCGTCCATGACCAGGAGCGCACCGGCCGACCGGACGCGGGCGATCAACCGGGCGAGATACTGCCGGTCCGCGACCGCGCCCTGCGGATTGGCGGGCGAACAGAGGTAAAAGAGCACCGTGCGTTCCCAGACCCCGTCTGGAATCGCGTCGAGGTCGGGCAGAAACCCACCGGCGCGCGTGCAGGGCAGAAACACGGGTTCCGCCCCGGCCACCACCGCGGCTCCACGGTACACTTGGTAGAACGGGTCCGGCATCAGGACCAGCGGCGCTCGCCCGCCCCTGGTTTCGGGCATGGCAGCCAGCGCGACGGCAAACAGGCCCTCGCGCGTTCCGCCCACGGGCAGCACGTGCCGGCCGGGGTCGATCATGGCTTCCGGCAGCCGATAGCGCCGTGTCAACCATTCGGCGCAAGCGGTCCGCAGGGCGTCGGTGCCGCGGGTCGGGGGGTAGCGGCCCCACTCGCTGGCATGACGCTGCAGGGTCTCGGCGACGATCGGCGGTGGCCGATGCCGGGGCTCGCCGATCGACATCACGATCGGGCGGTCAGACGCCGGCGACAATCCGTCCAGCAGACGGTCGAGGCGCCGGAACGGGTAGTCGTCCAGGCGCGCGAGACGGGGGTTGATGGGTGCAGGCATCAGCAAGGCAGCATGCGGATCTCGTCATGGGGTTCTGCGTGCTCGCCGGGCAAAAGCCGGCCGGGCGGAACCCGGCCGGCGTCTGGGTGCAGTTGCAGCCCCTCTGGTCCGAGGAACCGGTCCCGGGCGGAACTAGCCGGTCACGAGGCGCGACCCGGGACGAACTCGGGGTACGACACGAGCCCGATCTCGACGGCATCGGAACCCTGCATCTCGTCCTCCTCGTCGAGGCGGATGCCCATGACGAGCTTCACCACGTACCAAGCCAACATGCTGACCAGGAACGCGAAGAGCCCGACCGCGATGATGCCGGTCAGCTGGGAACCGAAGCTGGCGTCGGGATTGGTGAGACAAACGGCGATGGTTCCCCAGATCCCGCAGAACAGGTGCACCGGAATGGCGCCGACGACATCATCCAGCCGAAGCCGGTCAAGGAACGGCACGCCCACTGCGACAATGACGCCGCCAACGCCGCCGATGAGAATCGCGTGCACGAAAGTGGGCGTGAGCGGCTCTGCCGTAATGCTGACCAGGCCGCCCAGCGCACCGTTCAGAATGAGCGTGACATCGAGGCGGCGATAGAAGGTGAAGTAAACCGCTGTCGCAGCCAGCGCCCCGCCGCAGCCGGCGAGATAGGTGTTCGCGTAGACGCGCGACATGGCGCTCGCATCCTCAACCGACGCCAATGCCAGCTGCGAACCACCGTTGAACCCCAGCCAGCCCAGCCACAGCACGAAGGTGCCCAGCGCCACCAGCGGCACGGCCGACGCCTGCATCGGATTTACGGTGCCGTCCGCCGAGTACTTGCCGCGCCGCGCCCCCAGCAGGATCACGCCGGACAATGCGCACCAGCCGCCGACCGAGTGCACGATCGTCGAGCCGGCAAAGTCGGAGAATCCGAGTTCACTCAGCCAGCCGCCGCCCCATGACCACGCACCCTGGATCGGATAGATGATCGCGACGATCACGAACGCCACCCAAAGGAATGCAGACACGCGAACGCGTTCCGCTACTGCCCCGGACACGATGGAGGCGACCGTGCCCACAAACACCATCTGGAAGAACCAGTCAGAGGCCACCGAATAGGAGCTCTCCGCCGTTTCCGACGCGGGATCCGCCACTTCGAAAAGGCTTAGGGACCCGATGTAGCCGCCGTCGACTCCGTCGTACATCAGGTTGTATCCCAGCAGCGCATAGGTCACGGCGGCCAGCGAGTAGAGCCCGATCTTCTTCATGCAGATGGCGCCGGCTGACTTGGTTCGCACCATGCCGACTTCCAGCATGCAGAAACCGATGGCCATCGCGCACACCAGCGCCCCGTTCACGAGGAACGACATCGTGTTGAAAATGAATGCCATCTCGTCCGGTGAGGGTGCGGCGAGGGCGGCAGTCGGCCCGAGCAGAACGGCAAGTGCAGCCGTTCCTGACACACGAAATGTTTTCACGCGATACTCCGATGGAAAGTGTTGTTGACGAACTGGAGAATCGGGCCAGTGCACAACCATCGCCATCGCGTCACGACGGTCGGCGAAGCCAGCGCCCAGATGAGCCTACTCTAGTTCGGATTTCCCATCCCGGTCCAACCGTGCCGGCATCCACATGAGCTAGGGGGGTCGGACCCCACCGGACCGGCCGGGCTCAGCAGGGGCTCGGGAACCCGTCTGCCCGGGCGGCGAGACCGGTCGACGGGCTCTACGCCCGGCCAGCCTCCACGTCGGCCAGAAACTCTTCAAGGACGGCATTGAACAGTGCGGGATCCTCGAGATTCAGCACGTGTCCTGTATTCGGCATGATGAACAGGCGCGCCCGGTCGATGCGCTGTTTCAGGAACAGGCCCGGAACCAGACAGCGTTGATCGTCATCCCCGGAAACGATCATGGTCGGCACCGGGATCGCGCGAATCGCCTCCTCAAGATCCCATAGACCCGGACGCCCCGCCTGAACGCCGCGCTGCGTGAGCGCGGACCCCTGGTCCGAGTGTTCGGCGAGCCGGGTCACAAAGGCCCGCCAGCCGCGCGGGTCTTTCCGCATGAAATTCTCGCGCCCGGGTCCCGAACCGTATTCCTCGGCGAACGCCGCTGCCCCCTGCGTCTCGAAGTTCCTCGCTACCTCCAGCGACAGCGCCCGGAATTCCTCGCGTGTGTCGGGCTCGGCGCCGTAGCCGCAGCCACAGACCGAGAGCGACAGCGCGCGGGCCGGATAGGCCATCCCGAAATGGAGTGTTGCGAACCCGCCCATTGACAGGCCCACAACATGCGCCTGCTCGATGCCGAGATGGTCGAGGACGGCAAGCGCGTCGTCGCGGGCCAGCTCCTGCGAGTAGCTGGCCGCGTCGTCGGGAATGTCCGAATGGGGATAGCCGCGCGCCGAATAGACGATGCAGCGGCGGCGGCGGCCAAAATGCGCCAATTGCGGCTCCCAGGCGCGATAGTCGCCCGCGAACTCATGGATGAACAGGATCGGCACGCCGGTGCCGGTTTCCTCGTAGTAGAGCTTGACGCCGTCTTGTGCGGTTGCATGGCCCACGATCGGTGCTTCCCCCGGTTCCCCTGTTCGCTGGCTTCCGGAGGACGCGGTGCGCCGACTCCAGGCCCCCGACCGGTCTAGCACATTGCTGGGTGTCGCTCCACCAGCCCTGTCCGTCCGAAATCCGGGCCATTGCGGCGCGCCGCCGGGGTCTGCTCCGGCAGCAGGGCTGGGCGTTCATGCCCGCGGCCCGGGCTGCGGATCGGCGCCGGGCGGACGCGTGCCCGCCCGGCGCCGGACCCGTCGAATCGCCCGTTCCGCCCGGTCGGCGGAACGGGCACCCAGATTACCCGGAGCGACCGGCTACGAATTCCGGATACGACACCACTCCAACCTCCATGAGGTCGGATCCGTGCATTTCCGCTTCCTCGTCGAGGCGGATCCCCAAGATGAGCTTGACCGCGTACCACACCAGCACACTGCCAGCGAACGCGAACAGACCGATCGCAACGATCCCGATCAGCTGGGCAACGAGGCTCGCCTCGGGGTTGGTGAGACAGACCGCGATGGTGCCCCAGACACCGGCGAACAGGTGGACCGGAACCGCTCCGACCACATCGTCAAGCTTGAGGCGGTCGAGGAACGGCACGCCCAGTGCGACGATCACGCCGCCGATTCCGCCGATCAGGATGGCCTGGACAAACGACGGGGCCAGAGGCTCCGCGGTGATGCTGACCAGCCCGCCGAGCACGCCATTGAGAATCAGCGTGATGTCAAGCTTTCGGTACACAGCGAAGTAGGTTGCCGCTGCGGCGAGCGCTCCTCCGCATCCGGCGAGGTAGGTGTTGGCGTAAATCCGTGCCATCGCACTCGCATCGGCCACCGACCCTAGGGCGAGCTGCGAGCCGCCGTTGAAGCCAAGCCAACCAATCCACAGCACGAACGCACCCAGCGCCACCAGTGGCACCGCTGATGCCTGCACCGGGTTGACCTTGCCATCGACGCTAAACTTTCCGTGCCGCGCGCCCAGCAGGATGATCCCGGCCAGTGCGCACCAGCCGCCGACGGAGTGGACGATCGTGGAGCCGGCGAAGTCGGAGAAACCGAGTTCACTGAGCCAGCCGCCGCCCCATGACCACGCGCCCTGGATCGGATAGATGACGGCAACCAGTACCGCGATCACGAGCAGGAACGGTATCACCCGCACCCGCTCGGCGACGGCCCCGGACACGATCGAGGCAGTGGTGGCCACGAACACGACCTGGAAGAACCAATCGGAGGCTGCCGCGTAGCCGCCGTCGGCAGCCTCGGCGGCCGGATCCGGCGTGTCAAACAACCCTAGGGACCCGACGAACCCGCCGTCGACCCCGCTGTACATCAGGTTGTAGCCGACGATTGCGTAGGTGACTCCGGCGATCGAGAACAGGCCGATGTTCTTCACGCAGATCGCGCTCGTTGACTTCGTTCGCACCATACCCGCTTCCAGCATGCAGAAACCGATCGCCATCGCGAACACCAGGGCTCCGTTCGCCAGGAACGACAACGTGTTGAAGATGAACGCCGCGTCTTCCGGCGATGCCGCCGACGCCACGGCCGGCCCGAACAGGACGGCTGCTACCGCCGCCCCGGAAACGAGGAATGTTTTCATGCGATTCTCCGACGCATCCCCGGAATACCGTTCTGGGCAACAGTTCAAGCCCCGCCGCGCGAGCCGCGGCTTCGGTTCCGATTCCGGCTTGGATGTACAAATCTCCGTGACAGCGCCCAGCATCCGGACGGGGCCTAGCAGCGGCCGGACCGCAAGTCGGCCCGTATCCGTCGTCCGCGGATTCGCGGCAGAGGGCACGGGTGGGTGGGGGCAATTCCCCACCGCGGATACAAACAAGAATCATGCCAACACGCGGGGCGCTGCCCCGGGCACCGCGAAACCGCCTATATGGCTAAAATACGGTCAGGCCGGAGTCTGATGTGGCTATATTTTGTGCAAGAAACCGGCGACAACGACAGCGGCTGGATTTGCTAGGGGGCCCATCCCCGGTCTCTTCTCGCGCATGGTGAACGGGGCTACATGCCTTTTGTGCCCGAACGGGGGCCGAACACGGCTGTGCCGACCCGAACATGCGTCGCGCCGAGGTGAATCGCAGCTTCGTAATCGGCGCTCATCCCCATGCTCAGTTCAGCCAAGCCCCTTCGGTCGCGGAGCGCCCGAAGGAGCCCGAAATACGGCACCGGATCGGCGTCCCGCGGCGGGATGCCCATGACCCCGGACACCGCCAACCCCAGGTCTTCCCGGCACCAGGCGATGAACCGATCGGCGTCAGCCGGCGGACAGCCGCCCTTCTGGGGCTCCTCGCCGACGTTCACCTGCACCAGCAGCCGCACTGACCGGTTACGAATCTCGATGCTGCGCGCCAGGGCACGGGCAACGGATTCCCGGTCGACGCTCTCGATAACGTGCGCGAGCCGCGCCACATCCGCGGCCTTGTTGGACTGCAGGCGTCCCACGAACCGGAGTTCCGCCGCCGGGTAGCTCGCGAGCAACGTCGGCCACTTGGCCTGCATTTCCTGGACGCGGTTCTCTGCAAACACCCGGTGGCCCGCAACCAGCAGGGTCTCGATGGATTGAGGCGCCACGCCTTTCGACACGGCGACCAGCGAAACGCTCCCGGGATCCCTTCCGGCCTCGCGTTCCGCGGCCCGGATAGTCGTCAACACCGATTGCCAGCGTGCGGCAAGCCAAGAGGTGGCGGCAGGCTGCGCAGGCATCGCCTAGATTGAAATTGCCATGACGGCCGATTCTAGCAAACGCCTCCGCCTTCCCCGGTTGTGGTTTCTCAGCGCCGAGGAGCGCGGCATCGACGCCCGTGCAATCGTGCCGACGCTGCCTCGCGGGGTCGGTGTGATCTACCGGGACTACTGCAATCCTCGCCGCCGGCAACAAGCGCGGGAACTCGCCCGCTCCTGCCGGCAGCACGGTCTGCTGATGTTGACGGGGAGTTCGCGCTCCCCCGCGCTGCTGCTGCCGGCGCGCGGCGTGCATGTCCCCCGGTGGGGCCGCCGCCCGCGCCGCGCCGGGGGTATTTGCACGTTGTCGGTGCACCGTGCCAGCGACCTGCGCCGGGCCAGGACCAGTCAGGCCGACCTGTTCGTGGTCGCGCCGGTGTTCCGGACCGGCGCGCATCCGGAAGCGGCTTCCCTCGGGCCATTGCGCTTGGGCCTGCTCGCACGCAATCTGCCAGGTCCGGTCGCCGCGCTCGGCGGCATCACGCCCACCACGGCGCGCCGCCTGAAGGGGCTTCGCGTGCACGCCATTTGCGGAAGCAGTCTGTTTGCATCGCCCGGCGTGGCCGGAGAATTGGGCAGGCTCCGTGTATGGTGTGGGCCGCCCTCCACGCGACCTCAGGTCCGCGCCCCGAATCCGCGCGCCGCACGACGGTTCCCAACGCATGCCCGGTTACAAACCCGCTGAACTTGAAGCCAAGTGGCAACAGGCATGGGACGAGGCGGAGGTCTATCGGACGCCGTCGCCGTCGGACGCCCCTGATCGCTATGTCCTGGAGATGCTCCCGTATCCGTCGGGACGCATTCATATGGGCCACGTCAGGGTCTACACGCTAGGCGACGTGCTCGCGCGCTACTCGCGGGCGCGCGGCTACAACGTGCTCCACCCGATGGGCTGGGACGGCTTCGGGCTGCCGGCCGAGAACGCGGCCATGGAGCACGGCATTCACCCGGCAACGTGGACTTGGTCCAACATCGACACGATGCGCGCCCAACTTCGGTCGATGGGCCTCAGCTATGACTGGGACTGCGAGGTGGCGACCTGCAGCCCCGAGTACATGCGCGAGCAGCAGCGCCTGTTCCTCAAGATGCTGGATGCCGGCCTGGTCTACCGGGCCGAGGCGTGGGCCAACTGGGATCCAGTTGAACACACCGTCCTCGCCAACGAACAGGTGATCGACGGCCGTGGCTGGCGCTCCGGCGCGCTGGTCGAGCGACGCCTGCTACCGCAGTGGTTCTTTCGCATCACGCGCTACGCGGGCGAACTCCTTGAAGCCCTTGATCGCCTGCCGCGCTGGCCGGAGCGCGTCAAAACCATGCAACGAAACTGGATCGGCCGGTCAGAAGGCGCCCTGATGCGCTTCCGGGTCGTGGGGAACGACCAGGAGATCGAAGTCTTCACGACGCGGCCCGACACGATCTTCGGCGCCACGTTCATTGCGCTGTCCCCGGATCATCCGCTCAGCCGGACCTGCGCGGACACGAATTCTGCGGTCGACGCGTTCATCCGGGAATGCACGCGCGACCCCGGTCGGCGGAATCACGATACCGCAGGACCTGCCGGCAAGACCGGTGTCGATACCGGTCTGCGCGTCCAGCACCCCTTTCTCGAACGAGCCCTCCGTGTCTTCGTCGCCGATTACGTGCTGATGGAGTACGGCACCGGGGCCATCTTCGCGGTACCCGCCCACGACCAGCGAGACCTCGACTTTGCCCGCGCCCACCAGCTTGAAGTGGCGCCGGTCGTCGAACCGTCGCCCGGCGTCGAGCGGCCGGGGCCCGACGAGGCGTATGTCGGCGACGGCACGCTCGTGAATTCCGGCTTCCTCGACGGGCTGGACGTGGCCGCAGCCAAACAGGCGGTGATCGACCGTTTGGGCACGAACGGCAAGCGCAGCGTCCAGTATCGCCTTCATGACTGGTGCGCGTCTCGACAGCGCTACTGGGGCTGTCCGGTGCCGGTCATCTTCTGTCCGGACTGCGGCGTCGTGCCGGTGCCCGACTCCGACCTTCCCGTCACGCTTCCGGACGACGTACGGTTCGACCGGCCGGGCAATCCGCTGGAGCGGCACGCCGCCTGGAAGACCGTCCCCTGTCCGGAGTGCGGCGCAGCCGCCGAGCGCGAAACCCAGACACTCGACACCTTCGTGGATTCCGCTTGGTACTACTACCGCTACACGTCAGCCCGCGCCGAGCAGCCGCTTGAGCGCGCGGCGGTCACCCGATGGTGTCCGACGTTCCAGTACGTGGGCGGCATCGAACACGCCATTCTCCACCTCCTTTACGCGCGCTTCTTCACCAGGGCGCTGCGGGACATCGGCGAACTCCCGTTCGACGAGCCGTTCGACGGCCTCTATTGCCAGGGCATGGTATGCCATCGGACCTACCGCGAACCTGCCGCCGGAACCTGGCTTTATCCAGAGGAGGTTGAGGCGACGCGCAATGGCGGCTTCCGGCGCCGCTCGGACGGGGTGCCGGTGGTGGCCGGGCGCGTCGAGAAGATGTCGAAGTCGCGGCGCAACGTCGTCGACCCCGTTGACATCATCGCGACCTACGGTGCCGACGTCGCGCGCCTCTTCATGCTGTCGGACAGCCCGCCCGAACGCGATCTGGAATGGACCACCGCCGGCGTGGAAGGGGCTGCCCGCTATCTGCAGCGAATCTGGCGGGCTTTTGACGAGCTCGAACCGGGGCCGGTCGACGCGGCCCGGCCGACCAGCTTCGCGCCGGCCGCGCAGGCACTGCGACAGGCAACCCACCGGACGATCCGCGCCGTGGAGGCGGATATCGAGGCGTTTCGTCACAACCGCGCCGTTGCCCACCTGCGTACCCTGTCGAACGCGTTTCTGCGTTTCGACGTAACGGCCGCCGGTACCGGGGGGGCATGGGCGCTCCGGGAAGCGCTCGAGACGTTCGTGCGGCTGTCAGCCCCGCTGATCCCGCATCTCGCGGAGGAACTTTGGCAGCGCCTCGGACACGTCGGATTCGTCTGCCAGAGCGCGTGGCCGGAAGCCAACCCGGAACTGATTACCGAGACGCGTGCAACCGTCGCGGTCCAGGTCAACGGCAAGCTGCGGGGGACGATCGAGGTGGCCCCCGGGGCCGGCGAGGCCGACACCCGGGAGGCGGCGCTGCGGTTGCCGAACGTCATGCGCGCCATCGAAGGCGCCGAGGTGCGCAAGGTGATCGTCGTGCCGGACAAGGTCGTCAACGTCGTTGCGCGGTAGGCTGACCAAGCGACTGGTGCCGGCCGCCGTACTGGCCGCGGCAGTCGCAGGATGCGGGTTCGAGCCACTGCACGGACCTGCGGTCAACGCCGCACTCAACGGAATCGACGTCACCCCGATCCCGGGCCGGGCGGGCGAACTGCTGTACCGGGCGCTGGTGGACCGGCTGCATCCCGGCGGCCGGGCGGGCACCCCGGCCTACCGGCTCGATGTGATACTCCGGCAGACGAACTCGCCACTGGTCATCGACCAGTCGACGTTCGTTCGCCGGTACGACGTTCATCTACAGGCGCACTATCAGCTGATCGAAGTTGCCACTGGCCGTGAGATCGGGGGCGCGGAGCGGGATGCACACGCCAATCACGGCGTCATTCCCAACGAGATCTACGGCACCCTGGTGGGCTCGCAGGCGGCCTTGCAGCGAGCTGCGAACGTGCTCGCTGGCGTCATTGCGACCGACGCCGCGCTCCTGATTCGGTCAGATCTGCGCGGATGAAGCTCTCCGCCCACCAGGTCGAAGGATTTTGTGCCGGTCCGTCGCCGGACATGCGGGCCGTACTGCTGTACGGACCGGACCAGGGGCTTGTTGCGGAGCGGTTCGAGCAGATCTCGGGGGCGCTGGCACCCGACCTGAACGACCCCTTTCAGGTTGTGGGTCTGGACGGCGCTGAGATCGCCGAGGACATGGCGCGATTTCTCGACGAAGCCGCGCAGATCTCACTTGACGGCAGGCGACGCGTGCTCCGAATCCGCCATGCCGGCGAAGCCGTGACCGCGGCGATCGACGCGTTCCTCAAGTCCGAGGGGGACGACGCGGTAGTCCTGGTTCAGGGCGGCGACCTCGGGCCCCGCTCAGGCCTCCGCCGGTTGTTCGAACGTGCGGAAGCTGCAGCCGCTGTACCCTGCTACACGGACGATGGCCGGGCGGTTGAGCGGCTGCTCCGCGATGTCCAGAAGTCGCACGGCATCGAGATTGATTCGGATGCCTACGCCTACCTGGTCGACCGGCTCGGGCGCGACCGTGGCGTGACCCGCAGCGAGCTCGAGAAACTGGTCCTGTTCGCGGGGGACGGCGGCACCCTCGACTACGAGTCCGCCGCGGCGCTGGCCGGTGACAACGCGCTGCTCGGTGCGGACACGCTTGCCGACGCTGTCGGACTGGGCCAGGCAGCAGACGCGTTCCGCGCCCTCAGGCGGCTGTACGAGGAAGGGCTTAACGAGATCGCGGTGCTCCGGCGACTCCTCCGCCACTTTCAGAGTCTGCACGCGGTGACCGCGGCACCGGATCCCCTGCTGGCCCTGCAGAAACTGCAGCCCCAAATCCACTTCAAGCGGAAAGCCGCGGTGGAAAGGCAGGCCAAGCAGTGGTCCGGGCCGCGCGTTGAGCAAGTTCTGCGCCTGCTCGGGCGTGCCGAGCAGTTGTGCAAGCGAACCGGGGTGCCGGGGCGGGCGGTCGTGCAGGAAACGGTACTGCGGATCGCGCGGATCGCCGGTACCTGACACTCCCACGGGCCTACCGGCCGCGCAGGCGCCGGAGAATTTCATCCAGTTGGACGCTGCGCTGGTAGCGGATACGAACCTCTCCGCGGCCTCCCCTGGCGCGGACCGCCACCTCCATCCCCAGCGCTTCCTGGAGTTCGCGCTCGAGCTCCTGAAGATTCGGATCCCGCTCGGGCGTTGTCCGGCCGTGGCGGCGTCGGCGCACAAGCCGCTCCGCGGCCCGGGCATTCATGCCGCGCCGCACGATCACGCGGGCCAGTTGCAGCGCGTCTGTGCATCCGACCAATGGCCGGGCAGAGCCGGCACTCAGCTCACCGGTACGGACCATCTGCTGGACCGCCTCGGGCAACGATAGCAGCCGGACGGCATTGGCCACGTAACTCCGGCTGCGGCTCACCGTCTCGGCAGCCTGCGCCTGCGTGAAGCCAAATTCGGTCATCAGGCGGCGCAGACCGCCGGCCTCCTCGATCGCGTTGAGGTCAGCCCGCTCCATGTTCTCGATCAAGGCCAGACCCGCGGCTTCCTCGTCACTGGCCGCCCGGACCCGCACCGGGACCCGGTGCAGGCCTGCCTTCTGAGCCGCCCGCCACCGTCGCTCCCCGGCCAGGATCTGGTAGCGGCCGACTTGGTCAGGGTCGGGGCGTGCCAGGATCGGCTGCAGCATGCCCGACTGCCGGATCGAACCCGCCAGGGACGCAAGATCATCGGGATCAAAGTCGGCGCGTGGCTGGAACGGGTTCGGGCTCAGGTCGGTGATGTCCAGCGCGCCCTCGGGCCCGGCCGGTGGTGGCACCGCCTCTCCGGGAGCCGGGGTCTCTAACGCCACGCCTGTGGCGGCCCGCTCCCTGACCAGGGACTCGAGCCCGCGCGAGAGACCTCGGCGCGTTCGCGTCTTGCCGGGTTTCTTGGTCACGACCGCATCCGATACGCCTCGTGCGTCAACAGCTCTCGGGCGAGCGCCACATAGGCCTGTGACGCGGGTGAGTGCCGATCGTACAGGAGTACCGGCTCCCCGGCCGACGGAGCTTCGGCCACCCTGACGCTCCTCGGGATCTCGGTCTTGAACACCTTGGACCGGAAGTGCTCGCGCACATCACGTTCCACGTCGCGCGCAAGATTGGTGCGCGCGTCGACCATGGTCAGTAACACGCCATCGAGCGCGAGATTCCGATTGGGGCCGGCCCGCGTCATCTCGATGGTCTCCATCACCTGGGCGAGCCCCTCCATCGGCAGGAATTCGCACTGGAGCGGAATGATGACCCCGTCGGCCACCGCAAGCGCACCCAGCGTCAGCCAGCCGAACGACGGCGGGCAGTCGAAGAAAAGGTCCGTGTACGTGGTGCGGAAGGCGGCCACCGCCGCACCTAGATGCCGCGCGTCCACCTGCGGGCGGCCTTCGTCGATCCGGGCCAGCGCCGATGTGGCAGGCACCAGGTCGAGACCCTCGACAACAGTGGTCCGGACCGCGGCGGCGGGCGGCGTCCGGCCCTCCAGGAGTTCGGTGACGCCCGGCCGCCGATCTCCCAGCGCAACCCCGAGGCTGGTCGACGCATTCCCCTGGGGATCCATGTCGACCAGCAGCGCCTTGCGCCCCGCCGCCGCGAACGCCGTAGCCAGGCTGACGGCCGTGGTGGTCTTGCCCACCCCGCCCTTTTGGTTCGCGATGGCGACCACCCGTCCGTTGCCAGGGACGCGGCCCGGCGTGCGGCTCACCGGGTGGAGCGGATGCGGATCAGCAGGTGAAACGCCCCGTCGCCGCCATGGCGTTTCGGTGCCGGCTCGCAGCCCAGCACGACCGCGCGGAGGGCCGGGGAACGGATGATTTCGGGCAGAGCCTCCCGAAGCGCACCCGTAGGTCCGGCCTCGCCGAGCTTCCGCCCGGTGACCACCCGCACGCAACGGTGGCCGCCGGCCTGGGCGTCCAGCACGAACTCCCGCACCGCCACCCAGGCCTCCGACACGCGAAAGCCGTGCAGGTCGAGCGTCCGGGTCGGCGCAATCCGGCCCCGGCGAAGCTTCTGCCGGGTCGACCGGTCGATCCCATTGTGCGGCCGCGTCGACGGAACCGGGCGCCGGATCGGGCTGGTGTCCGTCCGGGATGCAGCAGGATCGACGGGGGGGCCGTCCCGTGGCGGTCGTACCCGCGGTCGCAGCAGGCTGGCCTCAAACTCGGCGATCTCCTGCGGGGTCGCAGTGGAAGATGTGCGGCGTCGGGTCATGTCGCAGAGGCCGGGCCACGCTCAGGCACCGGCGCGGTGACCAGTACGTGGAGAGAACGCGGACCGTGCGCGCCTAGCTCGATGCGCTGCTCGATGTCGCCGGTGCGAGACGGTCCGGTAATCAGGCAGATCGCCCGCGGAATCGCCGGGCCGGTCGCGGCCGAGAACGCCGCCTCAAGGTCAGCGCACACCGTCTCCTCAGCCACTACTGCAATCGCGTGGTCGGGCAGGAAATGATTCGTCGTCGGGTTGTCGCCGGCCGAAGCGTGGACGAGGCTCCCCGTCTCGGAGACTCCCAGGGCCGCCGGCATGACGGCCGCCGCATCGGCGAGGTCGGCGACGCCGAACGCGGTCTCCAGCAGTGGTTCCTCTGCCCAGCCGAGGTTCGCCAACGCCGGCGACACCTTGACTCGGGCTGCCAGATTGCGCTCTGCAAGGTACCGGGCGACGGCCTGCGGCACCGCGTCTTCCGCGATCCGCTCCACGCTCGCTCCAGCGGCCTGAAGTCGCCGGCAGAATTCGCCCACGTCGCCGGAACGCGCCTCGCGAGGCTCCGGCGAGGGTGCGGGCTCCTCGGGCGCCGATCCGAGGCGTTCGCGCACACGAGTCAGGATCCTTTCGCGCGCCCCGCTCATGACCGCCGCTTCCAGCTGTTGAGGAACGTTCGGCCGGCCGGCGCCGGCAAGTCGCGTGATCGTGTCCAACCGCTCGCCAAGACGAGGCTCCGGAAACGGCGGGACCGCCCCGCGAGCCGGGAGAGGACCCGCATCGCTACACCCGTAGCCAGCCGATACAGCCGCGGCCGGGCGGCAAACCAGCCCCAAAGGGCCAGGCCCAGCCGCATCCGCTCCGAATTCAGGCGCGCCGCATGTTCTTGTTCGCGCCAGTACCGGAAGATCTTCGGCAGCGGGATGCGCATGGGGCACACCTCCTCGCAGCGGCCGCACAGGCTGGAGGCGTTGGGGAGATGACGGGCAGCCCCGACGCCAAGCAGGGCCGGCGTCAGTGCAGCGCCGATCGGACCGGGATACACCCAACCGTACGCATGACCGCCCACGGCGCCGTACACCGGGCAGTGGTTCATGCAGGCCCCGCAGCGGATGCAGCGCAGCACCTCCTCGGCCGGGGTACCCAGCAGCCGAGAACGGCCGTTGTCCAGCAGGACCACGTGGTACTCGGCTGGGCCATCGACATCGGACGGTCGCCGGGGGCCCGTCGAGACCGTCGTGTAAGCGGACATGTCCTGCCCCGTTGCGGAGCGGGCGAGAACCCTGAGAATGGCAGCGCCGTCCGCCAGCGTCGGCACCACTTTCTCGATCGTGGCGAGCACGATATGCAGTTGCGGCAACGTCTGGGTGAGGTCGCCGTTTCCCTCGTTCGTCACGATGACCGAACTGCCCGTCTCGGCGACCAGGAAGTTTGCGCCGGTGAGGCCGGCGTCGGCCTCGAGGAAACGTCGGCGCAGCACGGCGCGCGCCTCGGCGACCAAGTCGGCTGGCGTGCGGCGGGGGAACGATCCCGCCTTGGCCTGGTCGTGGTGCTGCCGGAACAAATCGGCTACCTGCGGCATCGTCTTGTGAATGGCAGGAACGATAATGTGGCTGGGCGCTTCTTCGGCGAGCTGGATGATGTATTCGCCCAGATCGGTCTCGATCACCTCGATCCCGTTTGCTTCCAGGAAGCCGTTGAGACCGATTTCCTCGGCCACCATCGTCTTGCCCTTGCTCAGCGCCCGCACGCCCCGGTCGGTCAGCAGTTCCAGCACAATCTGGCGAGCATCCGCCGGCGTCTCCGCCCAGTGCACGACCCCGCCGTGTTCCCGGCAGCGCGCTTCGAAGGTTTCCAGATGGCGGTCCAGATTACGTAGCGTACGGGTCTTGGCGGCCACGGCCGCATCGCGCGCATCCTCGAACCCGGCGAACCGCTCTACCGCATCGGTGCGGCGGGCCTGGAAGCCTTCCCCGAGCAAGCGCAGCGCCGCCTGCAAGTTCTCGTCTCCGAGCGCGCGGGCACTGGCCTCGGGGAACCGTGCGGCTGCGGCGCCGTCCATCATGGCCCGACCGGAACGATGGGGTCAGTGCCGGTCGTGCCGGCCAGGACCTCGGCCACGTGCCGGCAGGCAACCGGCCGTCCTTCACGGGCCAGCCTCCCGGCGATATTGAGGAGACAGCCGAGGTCCCCCGCCAGCACGGTCTCGGCACCGGTCGCGGCAATGGCTGCGGTCTTGTCGGACACCATCTTCGTGGAGATGTCGGGGTACTTCACGCAGAAGGTGCCACCAAAACCGCAGCACACATCGCGGTCCCCAAGTTCCACCAGCTCGAGCCCCTGCACCTGCGCCATTAGTGCGCGCGGCTGATCGCGCACCGCCATCTCCCGTAGCGACGAACACGAATCGTGGTAGGTCACGCGGTGCGGAAACTCTGCCGCAACTCCGGTCCAGCTGGCGACGTCCACGAGAAATTCGGTCAATTCATGGGTCCGCCGGGCCAGGTGCTCCGCCCGGGCAGCCGTCTCCTGCTCGGACACGAACAGCCGTCCGAGGTGCAGCCGCAGCATGCCGGCGCAGCTCCCCGACGGCGCCACGACGTAGTCGAAGGGTTCGAAGGCGTCCAAGATGCCACGCGCAACGCGTCGCGCAGTGGGCAAGTCGCCGGCGTTGTAGGCGGGCTGGCCGCAGCAGGTCTGGCGATCGGGCACCGCCACTTCGAACCCCGCCTGTTCCAGCAGTTGCACAGACGCCCAAGCCACCGACGGCCTGAACAGATCTGCGAGGCAGGTCACGAACAGGCCAACGCGTCCGCGACCGGACTCGCTACCAGAGACCGACATGTCGAGGATCAGCCGATCAGGAAACTCTGCGGGCTCCGGTCAGACGGTAGAAGTAACGTCCCGTCCAGACCCCGTCACCGATCAATTCGAACGTTCCCTCAAGCACGATCGGCTCCAATGCCACCGCGATCGCCTCAACCGCCTCGACCTCGACCACGGTCTCCGGTCCGCCGGGCAGGCAGAAGGGACACGAAGGCGAGATCAGGCTCAGCAGGATTCTGCGCCCCGAACTGTCGAGCGGGATATTGAAGCCGACGATTCTGACCTGGGTCCCGGCGAGCGCCTGCACGTCCGGCGGAAACATCGGCCGCAACTCGTCAAAGCGCTCGTCGTAGCCCAGCGTGCTCGTAGTCAACAGGTCCCACGACACGGTGCCCTCGACCTCGGGCAATGCCGGCGTGATGCCGAGTTCGAGCGCCTCCCGGTAGTCCATCCGCTCGTGTGGCTCTTCGCCGGTCGCCGATTCCGCGCCCTCTGCCGGCACCGCCGCCGTGTCCTGCTGGTAGTCCCGCGCGTAATCCTGGGCAGCGGCCCACATCGCCCAGCCAACAACCGCCGTCGCCGTCCCTGCCGCTAGGAGAACCCGAAAACTCCGCATGCTTGGTCTCCCTGCAAACTCCTCAGCCGCCCGACAACACCCGAGGGATGTCGATCCGGGCCGCCCGAACGGCGGACGGCAGCGCTGCCAGAATGCCAAGCGCGAGCACCGCCAAGACCAGTACGACCTCGCCGTCAGCCCAAGCGAACGACACCAGGATCTGGTTGTGCTCCCACAACCAAAGGCTTGCGCCCCAAGCCACGCCGTGGGCGAGGACCAGCCCCAGAACTGTACCGGCAACGGTCAATATAAGGCTCTCGGCCACGATCTGCCAGAACAGCCGGAGCTGCGTGGCGCCCAGCACCCGCATCACCGCGAGATCCGCACGGCGTTCCTCAAGGGCCTGGAAGAGGGCAGTAAACAGGCCAAGCACCGCCCCGATGACCAGAATCACTGCGAACGCGCGCACGACGTCGGCACCATATCCCACCAACCGGAACAGGCGCCGGATCTCGTACGCCGGGCGCGCAGCCTGCATCACCGTTGACTGGTTGATTTCGCGAGGCAGCGCAACGGCCGCCATCGGCGTGGAAAAATCGACCAAGAAAGCCGTGACCTCGGGCGGCCGGAGATCGGCGTGGTCCTCGTCGTCGGCATGGTCGGCGTGGTCCTCGTCGGCGGCGTGGTCGGCGTGGTTCTCGTCGTCGGCGTGGTCGTGGTCATGGTCGGGATCCATGCCGTGCACCAACTGCACCGTCGCGACCGACGTGAACACAAGACGATCCACCACGCTCCCGGTCGGAGCCAGCAGACCCACCACGTCGTAGGGAAATTCGTCGTGGGTGGGGCCGCCGACCCCGCCGAGCCCGTGTTCGCCGACGAAGCGGTCGCCCAACCCCAATCCGGTCTGGGCCGCCGCGACGGCTCCGAAGACGGCCTCCAGCGGCTCGTCCCACAGTCGGCCTTCGGCCACCTCCGCCCCGTACAGGTCCAAGTAACTCGTGTCCGTCCCGACAATCCGATAGCCTCGGAAACCGTCCCCCAGCGCCATCGGGATGACTTCTTCGATCATCGCGTGCTGCTCGAGAAACCGGGCTTCTTCCGCAGAAACGTTTCCTACCGGCGCGTCAACATGGAACACTGTCGAAAGCACCAGCTGCATGGGGCTGCCCTTGGCGCCCACCACCATGTCGACGGCGTCCGCGTCCGCACTGAGCCGCTGCTCGAACTGCTGGGATGCCATCATCAGCAGGGCGATGGTCGCCGTACCGAGCGCGAGCAGCGCCACGTTCAGTGAGGCCCCCAGTGGCCGGAATCGAATCCAGGCCCAGGCCAGGCTCCAGATGCTCATGGGCCCCCCAGGTCGCCAAGGGCCAGACGCCGCGCAAACCGCTCTCGCACACGGGCGTCGTGAGTGGTCATCACGAGAGTCGACCCGAGACGCTCCGCTTCCTGCGTCAGCAGTTCCGCCACGGTGTCAGCGTTACGATCGTCCAGGCTCGCGGTCGGCTCGTCCGCCAACAGGATCTTTGGTTCGACCACCAGCGCCCGTGCAAGTGCCACGCGCTGTGCCTCCCCGACGCTCAGCGCTGCCGGCCGGGTGCGGGCGAACGCATCTACGCCGAGTCGACCGAGCGTGGCCTGGATCACTTCCGGGCTTGGGTCCAAGCCCGCAAGGCG
Source organism: Alphaproteobacteria bacterium (assembly GCA_022825235.1). Lineage (GTDB taxonomy): Bacteria > Pseudomonadota > Alphaproteobacteria > TMED109 > TMED109 > VXPW01. The sequence goes on from JAJDYI010000004.1 coordinate 36,598, forward strand.
CCGGGCCAGACTGAGGTTCTGCGTGACGTTGAGCGCCTGCACCAGATGCTGCCGCTGAAACACGATGGCCATGTTCCCGCCCCGGAAGCGGTCCCGCGCCGGGGGGGCCAGTGTCGCCAACTCCGTGCCCAGGACCTTGGCGGTTCCCTTGGCCGGGGTCAGGAAGCCGGCCAGGAGATGCAGGAGCGTGGACTTGCCGGAACCGCTGGGACCGATCACCAGCCAGTGCTCGCCGCGCTCGACCCGCCAATCCAGCGCTTCCAGCACCGGTGGGCCGCCGTAGCCGACCGTCGTGGCGACCAGCTCGATCGCCGGGACCTCTCCTGGCAGGGGTGCCGTTTCAAGTCGGCGGGACGCTTGAAAGTCGTCAGTCAATTGCCCGGCTCAAGCCGTGTCGAGGTGCCGTTGCAGGCGTCGGAGGTCTTCCCAGGCATCCGCCTTCCGCGCCGGCTGGCGCAGCAGGAACGCGGGGTGAAACGTCGGCAGCGCCGGCACCGGCGACAAGTCTCCGACCGAGATCTCGTGCCATTGGCCACGCAGCTTGCTGATCCCAAGCCGGGTTCCCAGCAGGACGCGGGCTGAGGCCGCCCCGAGCAGCAGGATCGCCCGCGGCCGGACCAGAGAGACGTGGGTCCGCACGAACGGCAGGCACGCAGCCATCTCCTCGTCGGTGGGAGTCCGGTTGTTGAGCGGGCGCCAAAACACCACGTTCGTGATGTATGCGCTGGTCCGATCGCGGCCGATCGCCGCCAGCATCTGGTCCAGGAGCTTCCCGGCGGCGCCGACGAACGGCAGGCCGACCCGGTCCTCCTCACGGCCAGGAGCCTCGCCGATCAGCATCAGACCTGCCTCGGGATTGCCGTCCGCGAACACGGTCCGATTTGCGTCCGTCCGCAGGGCGCAGCCGTGAAAGTTCTCGACCGCCGAGCGGAGTTCCTGCAGTGTCGCCGCTGGCACCGCCTGGCCGACCCCGCCGCGGTCGGCCTCGCCCTCGGCCGGTCCAGATGGCGGGGAGGTGCCCCGAAACCGATTGAGCGGGGCCGCGGCCAACGCCTCGTCCACGCCCATGTCCACGTACCAACTCAGCAGAGCCGCCGCCGCACGGTCGCCGGACGACATCCGGATCTGCGGGCTAGAGAGAAGCAAACGGAACGGGCCGACCGTTGGAATCGCGGATCAGAGTCCCGGCCTCGTCCTGGGCGGCCACGTAGCGACCGTGCCCGACCCACTTGCCGACGTAGAGAACCGGTTTGACGGGCTTCCCGTCATGCGTCTTCTCGCGACGGTTGCGGCTGGCTTCAGCGCGGACCGCAGGATTGTTCTTGGTGAGCGGCATTGCTTGCTCTCTCCGTCGGCAGGCCTACCGAAGATACTCGTGGCGCGTCCCAGCGCCAGATATAAGGTAACACACGGGGCAACCCCCCGAACGCGACCCGGCGATCGTGCCCCCGTTCGGACAGCCGGGCCCGGACGGCTTTACCTCCGGGACCGTCTCCATCATGCTGCCGACGCCGGCTGTCACTTAGTAGCGAACCCGTTCGACCATTGCGCTGACGGCGACGTTCTGCAGCGCGGAGAACCATCCGGTGCCGACCGACCGACCGCTCATTGGCCTGACCCTCGACCACGAAACGGCCGAGACGTACTCGAAATTCCCGTGGTACGCGCTGCGACAGAACTACGTGGACTGGATGACTGCGTCCGGGGCCGTCCCGGTCGCGCTCCCGCACGAGCCCGGCCTCGTCGAGGACCTGATGATGCATCTGGACGGATTGGTCGTGACCGGCGGCGCCTTCGACGTGGATCCGGCGTTGTTCGGCGCGCGCGAACGCCACGCGAGCGTGACGACGAAGGACCGCCGGACGGCGTTCGAGGCTGCGATCACGCGCCAGGCCCTTGCGCAGGATCTTCCGGTCCTGGGCATCTGCGGCGGCGAGCAACTGCTCAACGTCGTGCTGGGCGGCACCCTTCTGCAACACATTCCGAGTGCGGTGGCCGCGGCGCTGGAACACGAGCAGCCCAACCCCCGCGACGAGCCCGGCCACGCGGTCGACCTCGTGGACGGCACCCGGCTGGCGACCATCGTGAGATCCACTCGGCTGGAGGTGAACAGCGCGCACCATCAGGCCGTCGACGATCTGGGTTCTGGCGTCGTGGTCAACGCCGTTGCGCCCGACGGGGTGATCGAGGGCATCGAGCACCCGGGTTACCGGTTTTGCATCGGGGTGCAGTGGCATCCCGAGTTCGCCCTCCAGGACGGTGATCGCCGTCTGGGCCGGGCCTTCGTGGCGGCAGCCGGGCGCCCTTGACCGGAGAGCGCATCGGACGACGTATCGCGCGGTCGGGGCTCTGTTCCCGTCGCACGGCCGAGGCGTGGGTTGCGGCCGGTCGCGTCCACGTCAACGGGGAACGCGTGATGCAGCCCGGCCGCACGGTGGCCACCGGAGACCGGGTGACGGTGGATGGCGGCCTGCTGCCCGTCCCGGGCCCGACCCGTCTGTTCCGGCTGCACAAGCCACCCGGAGTGGTCACGGCACGCGCCGACCCGGCGAACCGGCCGACAGTGTTCGAACTCCTGCCGGGCCATCTTCCGTATCTCCATCCCGTCGGTCGCCTCGACATTGCGTCGGAAGGCCTCCTGCTCCTGACCACCGACGGCGCCCTGAAACGATGGCTCGAGCTACCGCGGACCGGCCTGCCGAGGCACTATCGGGTTCGCGTGCACGGCCGCATTGATCCGGCGCGCCTGGGGACCCTGGCCAGGGGCGTGCGCATCCGCGGCGTGCTCTACGGACCGGTCGCGGTCAAGGTGACGCGGGTCGGCAAGACCAATGCGTGGCTGCAAGTAACCGTGCACGAGGGCAAGAACCGTGAGGTCCGGCGCGTGCTGGAGCATGTCGGGCTGCAGGTCAACCGCCTGATCCGGACGGCCTACGGACCGGTTAACCTCGGCTCACTGCCGCGCGGCGGCCTCGCCGAGGTGCCGCCGGCAACGCTGCGCGAGCACTTCGGCGAGGCCCTTTGAGCGGGCTCACCTTGCTTGCCGGCCGCCACCGCGGACGGCGTCTCGAAGTGCCGCCCGGCCTGAGTGTGCGGCCCACCCAGGCGCGGGTTCGCAAGTCCCTGTTCGACTTGCTCGAGCATTCACCACGCGTGGATCGAATGCTCACCGGTGCCCCGGTGCTCGACCTGTTTGCGGGCACTGGAGCGCTCGGGCTGGAGGCGCTGTCGCGCGGTGCGGCGGCGGCCACGTTCGTCGAGCAGGATCCGGACGCGGCCGCGGCACTGGCCCGGAACGTCGCGGTGCTGGGCGAGCAGCATCGGGCTCGGATCCTCCGCGCCGACTCGCTGCACCTGCCCGCCTCGGACTTCGCCGCCGAGATCGTGTTCGTGGACGCCCCCTATGGGGAAGGGATTGCAGGTCCTGCCCTGGATGCAGCACGCGCGGCGGGATGGGTTGCCGCGGCCGGGATCGCTGCCGTCGAACTTGGCCGTCGCGAGGCCTTTGAGATTCCTGACGGCTGCTGTCTCATCGACGAACGCGCATACGGCACGACCCGGATCTGCCTCCTCCGCACCTGACCGCGCCCGCGGCCGCCGCCCCCGGCAGGAACGAAGCCGCGCAGAGCCACCACCGAGGCCGCCGTCGGCGAAGCAGCCGAACCGCAGCCTCGGCATCGCGCCGGCGGTCGAACAGTCCGAACACTGCGGTTCCGCTGCCCGTCATCCGCACCGCCCGGGCACCGGGCACCGCGGCCAGGGCCTGCCGGACCCTGCGGACCACCGGCGCCAACTCCGCAGCCGGACGCTCGAGATCGTTCGTGGTGCGGGCGATGTGTTGCTGCACCAATGTGCCACGCCTGGGCGCTGGGCGGGAACCCGGCCCGCGCCAGCCCGCATAGACGCGCGCCGTCGCCAATTCGATCGCGGGCCAGACGAGGACCACGTGCCCCACCGGTGCGGGCATCGGCGTCAGGTCGGCGCCGACTCCGCCGGCCCAGCAGGGCCGCGACTCCAGGCACGCAGGCCCATCCGCGCCAAGCGCCGAGGCTGCGGCCAGCATCGCCGCTGCCCGGGGGCTGACCCCCCAGAGCCGACCCAGCGCCCGCAAGGCCGCGGCGCCGTCGGCCGTGCCGCCCGCCAGGCCGGCGCCGGGTGGAATGTGTTTCTCCAGATGCAGGGCCGCGCCGGCGGTGACGCCGGCGCGTTCCCGCAGTTCCGACGCTGCCCGCAACACGTAGTTGGCAGCGCCCAGAGAACGTACCGCACCGGCCAGCGGACCCGAGACGGTCAGTGACAGGCCGCGGGCGGGCCTGGCCCGCACGACATCGCAGAGGTCGACGAAGGCCAGCGCAGAATCGATCCGATGCAGCCCGGAAGCGGCCCGTCCGAGCACGTGAAGATGAAGATTGATCTTGGCCGGGGCACACTCGATTTCGGCAACGGGACGCGCGGCGATCAGATCTCGTGCTCCTCGCCGGCCGGCGGGGCCTCGTCGAACCCGTATTCAAGCTTCCGTTCGATCTCGGCCGCAAGTTCCGGATCGGGATCCGCCCGCAGCGCGTTGCGCCATTGCATGCGGGCTTCCGGCTTGCGCCCGGTACGCCAGAGCGCGTCTCCGTAATGGCTGGTGATTACGGGATCGCCGGGCTCGGCCGCCATGGCGCGTTCCAGCGTCTCGACAGCGGTCTCGTAATCGCCCAGGCGATAATGTGCCCACCCGAGACTGTCGATGATGAACCCATTGTCGGGACGGAGCCGGACGGCCAGTGCCGCCATCGCGCGGGCCTCTTCCAGCCGCTGCCCCTGCTCAATCCAGGAGTACGCCAAGTAGTTCAGGATAAAGGGCTGGTCCGGCGACAGCTGCAGGGCCCTCTGCAGGTCCTGCTCGGCCTGCTCCCATTGGCCGGACCGCTCGAGGGCCGCCCCGCGACCGTAGAGCAGGGGCCAGTGGTGAGTTTCAAGCCGGTCGAGGCGTTCGAGCGCCTCGGAATAGACCGCCACGGCCTGGTCGTATTGCTTGGCGGTGGCCAGTAGCTGACCCAGGGCGCTGAGAGCCCCCACCCGGTCGGGAAAGCGGTCGCCCAATTGGCGGAACTCGGCACGGGCCTCGTCGATCCGTTCGAGGCGACCGAGCAGGGCACCCAATGCCAAGCCAGCATCCCACGCTTCGGGAACATCCGAAGGAATGTTCCGGTAGGACGCGAGCGCCGCCTCGTTCGCGACAAGCTTCTCCTGGACCTGTCCGGCGAGGAGACGCGCCGCGAAGAAGTCCGGCTGCAGGAACAGCGCAATCTGCACGTACGCAAGGGCGCCCGGGTAAAACTGTTGGGAGAACAGGAGGCGGGCACCGTCAAAGAGCGTTTCGGCAACGCCAAAGGCCACGGCGTCACGACTCAGGCGCTGAGACGTCTGGTGGTCGCGGGGCGCGCTCTGAGCGTCCGTTGCCGGCGCGCCGGCAAAGCTGACCAAGCCGCCCGGCACCCGGAGTTCCGCCCCCTCCCGGAGCGCCAGTACCGTGCCGCTCAGAGGCCGGCGTAGCTCCAGCCGGGCCCGTACCTGAACGGAGTCATCGATCTGCCCGGCCGCCATGAAGTGGGCCAGCGCCGCGAGCGCTGTCCGGTCCGGCACGGCTTCTTCCCGGATTGCAGCGCGGTAGCGCCGGCCAGCGGCTTCGTGCTCACCACGGTGATCCAGAATGCGGCCCGCGTGGTAATTGAAGAACGAGACGAGCACGCCGCGTTCGACCATGCGATCGATCTGCTGGAAAGCGGCGTCCGACGGCCCCTGGGCCCCGGCGGTCCAGGCCCGCAGCACCGGGACCAGGTACCCGTCGAGACCACCCGCGGCGCCCATATGGTTCAGCAGCGATTCCGCGGCGGCCAGGTCGTCCCGGAGGATCGCGTCGGCAAGCTGCAGGAAAATCGCCAATCCCCAGGGGCTGGTTCCGGCCGGGACCAGTTCTCGAACCAGTTGAATGGCCGTCCCGACCTCGCCGTTGGCGACGAAGGTCTTGATGGCATCGGCGACCACTGCGGCCTTTTGGTCGCTCCGGATCAGCGCATGGAAGTAGGCGGAAGCAGTTGCATAGTCCCCGGACTTCGCAGCCTGCTGGGCGGCGAGATAGGCACCGAACGGCGACGCCGACTGCAGGCGATCCTCCGTCGCCCCGGCAGGGCCGCCTGTTCCCAGGACAATCGTGGCGCCGATGGCGGCGACAACGCGGATGATCACGAAACTGCGGCCTCCCGACCGTCTGTGCACGGGGCATTCTGCCATACGTCGCTATGAATATAGGTGGTGCCGTCCTGGGTGCAGCCGCCGGCAGAAGTGAATCCGACCCCGGTGCGGAGCGCCGGCCGGCGGGCGCTGACGGGGTCCCGCCCGGCGCTCCAGGGCGGCGCGGCGCAACGGCTTGCGGAGCCCCGCGGGAAGCTGCCCTAAATCGCTGGAGCAGGAATCACCCCGCCTGCGCCGTCCCCGACACGGCCGGCGCCGCCCCCCGCGGCCAATCCCCTATGCTCTGTTGACGCCACGGAACCTGCCCGCGGCCGCACGTGGGACACGCCACGGTCTGGGACCCACCACTCGCCCGGTTACGCCAGGAGGAAGACGCCATGTTCATCCAGACGGAAAGCACGCCGAATCCGGAAACCCTCAAGTTCCTGCCCGATCAGGCCGTGCTGGATCGCGGCACCGCTTCCTTCAGTCATCCGGACGAGGCCGATCGGTCCCCCCTGGCCGGCCGGATCTTTGCCGTCGAGGGGGTGGCAGGCGTGTTCCTCGGGCGGGACTTCATTACCGTCACCCGAGCGCCCAACACCGATTGGCAGCCCCTCAAGCCGCTGCTGCTCGCGGCCATCATGCAGCACTATGCGTCCGGCGAGCCGGCCGTGTCCGCGCCGGCCGAATCCGAGGCCGCAGCCGAAGTTCGGCCGGAGGATGCGGAAGTGGTCGCCGAAATCCGCGACCTGATCGACACGCGGGTGCGTCCGGCGGTGGCGGGTCACGGCGGCGACATCGTCTTTCACGGGTATAGCGACGGGGTCGTCATGCTGGAACTGCACGGCGCCTGCTCCGGCTGCCCCAGCTCCATGACGACCCTGAAAATGGGCGTCGAGAACATGCTGCGCCACTACATCCCGGCCGTGCAGGAAGTTCGCGAGGTTGCCTGAACCGGGCCCGTGCGATTCCTGTTCTTCGACACGTCGCTGGATCGCCTGACCGCGGGCTTGGCGCGTGAGGAACGGGTCATTGCAGAACACAGCGAGGACTGCCCGCGCGGGCATTCCGACCGCTTGGTCCCCTTGCTGCGCGACCTCATGGCAGTTGCCGGCCTGCGTTTCGAGGATCTCGATGGCATCGGCTGCACCCGAGGACCCGGCACCTTCACCGGAATCCGTTCCGGCATTGCGGCCGCGCGGGCGCTTGGCCTCGCCGCCAACCTGCCCGCGACCGGGGTCACCACGCTGGATGCCCTCGCCCACACGCTGATCTGCGTAGAGCCCGCCAAGGCACCCGTCACAGCCGTGATCGATGCGCGCCGCGGCGAACTCTACTTCCGCCATTTCCGGCCGGACGGAACGCCCGTGGGGGCACCGTTGCGCGCGCCGGCGGCATCCGCCAAGTCGCACTGCCCACCGGGGAGACGTCTTCTGGTCGGCAGCGGCGCGGCCATCCTCCGCGACGTCCTTGGCTGCGGTGTTCCGCGCACCGACATCCGCGCACCGAGTCCCCGAGCCCTAGCGGTGACCCTCAACCGGGCCCTGCGCAGGCACCGGGGACACGGTTACATCAGCGGGCCCAAGCCGATGTACCTCCGGCCCGCCGACGCTACGCCTCCCGCCGACTGGCGTCAGCCGCCGGGGGAGGCCTGATCCGGGTGCCGGATGGTGATCCGCCAGATTCCGGATCCTGACGGATGCGGCTCGGGCGGGTCGACCTGGTATCCGAGCTCCGCAGCCGAACGCGGCACGTTCTCGAGAGGCTCCCCCCCGCTCAGCAGCACTTCGAGCACGCTCTCGGCGGGCAGCCGGTCTAGCGCGATCCGTGTCCGGACGAACGTCATCGGGCACACTTCGTCGGTGATGTCGAGGCTCACGACCGAGACGGTCGCCGGAAGCGCGGCGGAAGAAAGAGGCACAACGCACGAGTATATCGCCACGTTTTTCTGCCCCGGGGCCTGTCCCATCTATACTGCGGGTCCGGGACGCTAACGGGAACGCCAGAGGAACTTTGCCCTCCACCGCTTCAGACCTGGAAAAGCTCTGCGCTGAGAAGGGACTCAAGATGACCTCGCAGCGCCGGGTCATCGTGCAGGTGCTGGCCGATTCGGACGATCACCCGGCGGCAGAAGATGTCTACCGCCGCGCATCGCGGATCGAGGGGCGCATCAGCCTGGCGACCGTATACCGCACCATCCGCCTGCTCGAGGAGGCGGGGATCCTGGAGAAGCACGACTTCGGTGACGGGCGGGCCCGCTACGAAGAGATCAAGCGCACCCATCACGACCACCTCATCGATGTCGACACCGGAGAAGTCATCGAGTTCGTCAATGAGGAAATCGAGTCGCTGCAAGAAGCCGTTGCCCGCGAGCTTGGGTACAGACTGACCGGCCACCGCCATGAGCTCTACGGAACCCGGATCCACAAGCCGGAGCAAGACTGAGGGATGCCGGCTGGCGCTCCCCGCCACAGTGCGGTGCCAATCGCGCGCGCTGGCAACCTAGAAGTGCGCCTGGCCACTCAGGCCCACGAGGTGGACGCCGCCCAGGCGCTGCGGTACCGGATCTTCTACGAGGAGATGTCGGCCACGCCCTCGCCCGAGATGCGGAAACGCCAGCGTGACTTTGACCGCTATGACCCGCTGTGGGAGCACCTGCTGGTGCTCGACCATGGCACGGGAGGGACCGTTATTGGCACCTACCGGCTGCACCGGTGCGGTGCCGAGACCCCGTCCAGCGAGCTGTACACCAATACCGAGTACGACGTGGCGCCGATTCTCGAGCAAACGGGAGTGCTCGTCGAGCTCGGCCGGATGTGCATCCACCCCAACTACCGGACCGGGGCGACCGCCCAGTTGCTCTGGCGCGGCATCGCACACTACGTGTTCCACCACGACGTGCAGCTGATGTTCGGGTGCGCCAGCCTGAACGGAACCGACCCGGACGCGCTGGCGCTGCCGCTCAGCTACCTGTACCACGCCCATCTGGCTCCCCCGAATCTGCGGCCCCGGGCGCTTGAGAACCTCAGGGTGCCGATGGACCGCCTTGCACCCGACGCCTTCACGTCACGCGACGGTCTCAAGGCCCTGCCCGGGCTGGTCAAGGGCTACATCCGGCTCGGCGGGTTCGTGGGCGACGGCGCGGTCATAGACCGGCAGTTCGGGACGGTCGACGTCTGCATGGTGGTCAAGACCGAACTGGTCAGCAAACGGTACCGCCAGCACTACGAGCGGGAAGCCGGGATCAGCGAGTACAACTAGGCGATGGCAGACGACCTCGCGCCCTCGCATGCGCGCGCGACGTTTCGGAGTTTCGCTTTCCTGGCCTGGTTCCTGCTGCTTCTGCCCGCGCACGTGGCGGCGCTCGCCAGCGGCTCCAGCTGGTCGCGACGGATACCGGTCGTGTTCCATCGCGGGCTCCTCTCCCTATTCGGGATCCGGGTTCGTCGCGTCGGTCGACCGAGCCAGAAACGCCCCACCCTCTTTGCCAGCAACCACGCCTCCTGGCTGGACATCGTCGTGCTTTCGTCCCTAGCGCCGGTATCCTTCGTGGCCAAGGCGGAGATCGCTGGCTGGTTCTTCTTCGGATGGCTGGCGAAGCTGCAGCGGAGCATCTTCATTGACCGCCGTCGGAGTCAAGCCGTCGCGCACGGGACCGAACTGGCCGCCCGGCTGGCCGACAGCGACAACATCGTCCTGTTCCCCGAAGGCACCAGCGGCGACGGCAATCGGGTCCATCGTTTTCGTTCCGCGCTCTTCAACTTCGCCGAACGGGAAAACCTTCGGGGGCTGACCGTGCAGCCGGTGTCGATCTGTTACAGCGGCCTCAACGGGCTGCCCATGGACCGCCGAAACCGTCCGCTCATTGCCTGGTACGGCGGGATGGACCTGTTGCCGCACGTCTGGCGGCTGCTGGGCCTCGGGCACGCGGAGGTCACGGTAAGCTTCCACCCGCCCTTGCCCGAGATTTCCGACCGGAAGCAGTTAGCCCGACTGGCGGAACGGAGCGTCGCCGACGGACTCGCGCTGGCGCTGGCCGGACGCGGCCGGGGAGGCGCGGCCGGGAGTCGCCCGTCCACCCGATGAAGGCGCTATTGACCGGCCGGCAGGAGACCGGATCCCCCACCTCTCGCCGCGTCTATATCCGGACGTACGGATGCCAGATGAACGTCTACGATTCGGAGCGGATGGCGGAGTTGCTGGCGCCGCTTGGCTACGCCCGGACCGAAGTTCCCGAGGCTGCCGACCTGATCGTTCTGAACACCTGCCACATCCGCGAGAAGGCTGCGGAAAAGGTGTACTCGGACCTCGGCCGGCTGGTACCGCTCCAAACGTCCGCACGCCGCGCCGGCCGCCGGGTGCGCTTCGTCGTAGCCGGCTGCGTGGCGCAGGCGGAAGGGGCTGAGATCAGGCGCCGGCGTCCAGAAGTGGACATCGTGGTGGGGCCCCAGACCTACCACCGGCTGCCGGAGCTTCTGGCCCGTGCCGACCGGGCCAACGCAAAGGCGACGATTTGCACGGACTTTCCGGCCGAGCGCAAGTTTGATGAACTGCCGTCCCGCAGCCATCCGGGACCAGCCGCGTTTCTCTCGGTTCAGGAAGGGTGCGACCGGTTCTGCACGTTCTGCGTGGTTCCCTACACGCGGGGTGCGGAGTACTCCCGGCCCGTCGCCGACGTGGTCCGGGAAGCGGAATCGCTCGTGCGGCAAGGCGCCCGCGAATTGTGCCTGCTCGGGCAGAACGTCAACGCTTACCACGGCCCGGATCCGAACGGCAGGGAAATTTCGCTGGCCGGTCTGCTGCGGGAGCTCGCGCGCATCGACGGTGTGTGGCGACTGCGGTACACCACTTCGCACCCCGCCAACATGACGGAGGAATTGATCCGCGCCCACGGCGATCTCGAAGCCCTGATGCCGTACCTGCATCTGCCCGTCCAGTCCGGGTCCGATCGCGTGCTGCGGGCCATGAATCGGGCCCATACCGCCGAGTCCTTCCGGGCCACGGTGCGGGCATTGCGGGGGGCCAGGCCCGACCTCGCGCTGTCGTCCGACTTCATTGTGGGGTTTCCCGGGGAGACGGAAAGCGACTTCGAGGCCACTCTGCAACTGGTTGAGGACACCGGGTTCGCCGCCGCCTATTCGTTTCGTTACAGCCGCCGGCCCGGTACGCCCGCGGCGGTCCTGACGCACCAGGTGCCCGAACCGGAAAAGGCTCGCCGCCTCTCGATCCTGCAGGCGCGGCTCGCCGAACAGCAGCACAGCTTCAATCGCGGCTTCCTGAACGCCACCGTGCCGGTTCTGTTCGAACGCCGCGGCCGGCGCCCCGGGCAACTCGCGGGACGAAGCCCGTGGATGCACGCGGTACACGCGGATGGAGACGAAGCCCTCCTGGGCACTCTCCAACCCGTGCGAGTCACCCGAGCGGGGCCGCATGGGCTCGCCGGGGAACTGGCAAACCATTCCGAAGTTGCCGCAGGATGAGCAAGCCGAGCGACGCCATCCAGGTCTCATTTCAGGACAACGCCCTGCTCACCGAGCTCTTCGGCGAGCAGGACGACAACCTCCATCAGGTCGAACGGATGTTCGACGTGACGGTGTCGAGCCGCGGCAACACGCTGTCGATTACGGGTGCAGAGGCGAAGCGTGCCCGCGACATGCTTGCCGACCTCTACCGCCTGCTCGAGATGGGCCAGCGGGTGGGGCGGCCGGAGATCGAAGCCGCATTCCGCATGGCCGGGCAACAGTCCCGCGCGGGCGACACGATCAAGACCGCCAAGCGCAGCGTCTATCCGCGCACCGTCCACCAGACGGAGTACATCCGGGCTCTCCGCACCAAGCCGCTGACCTTCGGCGTCGGCGCCGCAGGCACCGGCAAGACCTACCTCGCAGTGGCGGTGGCCGCCGCCGAGCTCCGGAGTGGTGCGATCGAACGAATCGTGCTGTCGCGTCCAGCCGTCGAGGCCGGCGAGCGACTGGGCTTCCTGCCCGGCGACCTGCGCGAGAAAATCGATCCGTACCTGCGGCCCCTGCATGACGCCCTGGGCGACATGCTGCACCGAGACTGGCTGGCGCGGCGCATGGAAAAGGGCGTTATCGAAATTGCGCCGCTCGGGTTCATGCGCGGTCGCACGCTCACCAACGCCTTCATCATTCTTGACGAGGCCCAGAACGCCACAACCATTCAGATGAAGATGTTTCTTACCCGTTTGGGGGAGGGCGCGAGAATGGCGGTGACCGGCGACCTGTCCCAGATCGATCTCCCGCCCGGCAGCCGCTCAGGCTTGGCCGAGGCGCTGCAGATCACCTCGGACCTCAAGGACGTGGCCCAGGTACACTTCAGCGACCGCGACGTGATTCGCCCGCCCCTGGTCTCCGAGATCGTCCGCGCGTACGAGCGGGCAGCCATGCGCGGCAAGGTCATGCCCAGAACGTCCAACGCATGAGCCGGGTCGTGCTGCAGATCGCGGACCCGCGCTGGGATGACCCGGAACTGACGACTTTGGCGCACGCCTGCGCAACTCGCGCCGTTCAGGGCCATGGTTCGGAACGAGCCAATCTGCGCCTCACCTGCGACGCCGAGATGCAGACTCTGAACCGCAGCTGGCGCCGGATCGACCGGCCCACCAATGTTCTCTCCTTTCCGCAGGAGGACACGGTTTCACCGGACGAGGCGAACCCGGAACTCGGGGACGTCGCCATCGGGTTCGAAACTGCGGAGCGCGAAGCGCGGGAACGAGGTTTGCCTCTGAGCCATCACCTTGCGCATCTCGCGGTCCATGGCATGCTCCATTTGGTAGGATTCCGACACGACACCGATCCGTCCGCGCAGTGCATGGAAGACCTTGAACGCTCGATGCTCGCTGACTTCGGGATCAGCGATCCTTATCGGTACCGGGGTGCTGCCTCGCAGTGAGTGAGCCCGCCCATATTCAGTCCAGGCCTCCGTTCTGGACATCGCTGGCCGATCGGTACTGGAAGAAGCTCCGGAGGCCGACCGGCCGGGATGGACGCATCCGGCATACCGTCGAGACGGTGGGTCAATCCCACGACCTGACTCCGAAGCAGGCCGGGATTCTGCGGCAGCTGCTCCGCCTCGACACAATTGACGTTGAGGAAGTCATGGTGACTCGCAGCGAGATCGTGGCGGTCCCCGCCACGGCGTCGATCCAGCAGCTGATCGATACCGGCAGCCAAGCCGGGCACTCCCGCCTGCCGGTGTTCGGCCGCGACCTCGATGACATCATCGGCATGATTCACATGAAGGACTTGCTGTCGTGGTGGGGAAAGAGTGACGGCTTCCAGTTGTCCGACATCACGCGCCCCATTCTCACGGCCGCGCCCTCGACCCCGGTCACGGAGCTGCTTGGCCAGATGCAGAGCGAGCGGTGCCACATCGCGATCGTTGCCGACGAACACGGCGGCACCGACGGGCTGGTCACGATCGAGGATCTGCTGGAAGAAATCGTCGGCGAGATCGAGGACGAACATGACCAGACCCCCCCACCCGATCTCGTGGAAATCACCAAGGGAGTCTACGAAGTCGACGGGCGGTACCCTCTCAAGGAGTTCGAAGAGCAGGTTGGAATCAACTTGCGAACCGGACGGTTCGAGGATGTGGAGAGCGTCGGCGGCCTGGTGATCGCGATCGCCGGTGAGTTTCCGGCAGAAGGCCAACGGCTGGAACACAACAGCCTTGATCTCGTGCCCGTGGACGTCAGCGACCGCGCGGTGCTCAGAGTTCAGGTCCTCGCCAAGGGACACCGCGCGCCCGGGTAGCGGCCCGGCTCTGCAGACAGGTCAGTCCGGCGTCCGCACCTCGTGGGCGTAGGACCGTGGCACGAGAACCCAGGCCCGGCCAGGCGCGCGCATCCGTCCGGCCTGTTCCCGCGCCAGGGCACCATGCCCGAAGAACAGATCGCCGCGCGCCGGTCCGCGAATCGCCGCCCCGGTGTCCTGTGCCAGCATGAGCCGTGCAACCGGAGCATCGCCACCGCCGGGAACCGGCACACGAGTCTGGATCCAGACCGGCAAGTGCAGAGGAATGTACTCCCGATCCACGGCAATCGAACGGCGCGGCGTCAGGGGCACGCCGGCCGCGCCCACCGGCGTAGACGCAGCACGCTCCTCGAAGAACACGAAGGAGGCATTCTCCGCCATCAGTGCCCGCATTTCTTTCGGGTGGGCCCGCAGCCAGGCAGCGATCGACTGGAGGGACAAGTCGTGCAAGTCGATGGCGCCACGTCGGAGCAATGTCCGGCCAATCGCATAGTACGGATGGCCGTTGAAGCCGGCGTAGCCCACATGCATGACCGACCCATCGGCCAGGCGAACGCGCCCGGACCCCTGAATGTGCAGGAAGAACGCTTCCACCGGATCGAGAATCCAGACCAGCTCGAGGTTCCGGCCAGCGAGCGCTCCCTGCTGGATCGAAGCTCGATCAGGCATGGGTACCAGTTCTCCGTCCTGCACGCGTCCCGCCAAGCGGGTACCGCTGAGTGCCGGTCGGAAGCTTCCGAGGTCGATTTCCACCAGTTCGGGTGGTCGCACATACAACGGCTCTGCACCCGGAACCGGCGTGCGCCGACCAGCCACCTCCGGTTCGAAATAACCCGTGAAGAGCCCTTCCGCCGCCGATTCCCCGGAGTGGGGCACGGGGACAAACCAGCGTTCCAGGAATGCCCTGGCTTCCTGTGCGCCGGTGATAGACGTCCGATCCAGTTCCGCACAAATGCGCTGCATGTGGCGGGCCGGGCCCGCGGTACCATGTCCGCCGAGATCGTGCTCGGGCGGCAGCGTCGCCAAGTTGGTGCAACTGGCGGCCAAGGCTGGCAGTGCTTCGGCCTGATTGTCGTCTGGCCACCCCGGTAGGTCGACGAGGGCGGCGACCGACGCCGGTTGGGACGGGGCCGCCAAGCCGGTCGCCAGCAGCTTCGGCTCAGGTGCGCAACCGGCAGCCAGGACAGCGACGGCAAACCAGCCCCAGTCGGCCGGTGGTCGGCCGAGGCCTCGTCCGGCCGGGAGCTTCATTCGCCCGTGCGAATGAGAGTCCAGTTCGGGTCGGCCAGACTGACGTCCCTGGAGAAGGTCCACAGGTCGTTGGCACGGGCTGGAATGTCCGGGTCTCCGTCCACGACCACGCCCGCGGAGTCACGGATCGCCTCGATTTTCTCGCTCTCGAATTCAACGCGGACCACGGCGTGGGTGCCCTCCATCCATGCGCTCTCGATCGATGCGTGGGCCACCTTGATATCCCGCACCTCCATGGCCTTGCCGTCCCGCTCGCGCTCAGCGATGGATGCCTCGAAGCTGCGGTACACCGATTCGGAGAGCAGCCGTTGCAGGGGTTCGCGCTCGCCTGCGGCAAAGGCGCCAACGATCATCGCGAACGCCTGGCTGGCGCCACCCAGGAACTGCTCCGGGCTGAACGACGGATCGGCAGCCTGGACGGCGGCCAAGCCCGTCACGGGACCGCCAGCGTGAATCCGCCCGTCTTCCGGCGCCTCGGGCAAGTCTGATTCGGCCTCGATCTCCGCCGCTACGGGCGACTCGGCCTGGCTCTGGGAGTCGGAATTGGGCGTTGCTTCCGGGGGCGGGCTTTCGTGACCCGTGCGCCGACCCAGCACCCGGTGCAAGCGAATCAGCAGGAAGCCCGTGATCACCGCAAACAGAAGGATGTCGAAATACTGCATGGGAACGCGGTTATTCCTCGAGGCTGGCTGTCCAGCGTTAGTCCCCGCCAACGGGCATCAATGTAACACAAGGCTCCGGCCGCGCATGCGAACGGCGAACGCCCGGCTCCCCGAAAGTTCAGCAGCGAATTCAGTCGAGGTACCTTTTCCAGATAGGGTTCGATAAGCCTTGAAGCATCTCCCGATGGGCATTCGTTTCATGTTCGTCGGGCGCATACACCCGCTCGGGCCAGTGCGACGGGGTGGCCGCGGCCGCCGGACGCGCAGAGGCCGGCGCCGTATCGAGCAGGAACGACCCTTGGCGCCCGCCCGTCATTTCGATGTAGACCTCAGCAAGCAGTTGCGCGTCGATCAGGGCTCCGTGGCGGTGGCGACGTACGGCGAGGTCGATGCCGTGTCGGCGGCAAAGGTTGTTCAGGGCCACGAACCCGCCGGCCAACTCCATGGTGTCGAGAATTTCCCGGCCTGCCGACACGCCGTCGCGACCCATCCTTGACAGCTCGGCGTCGAGAAACCCAAGATCGAACGGGGCATTGTGGAAGAGCAGGGGCGATTCCCCCAGGAATTCGAGGAAACGGTCGGCAACCTCCGGAAAGGTCGGTTTGTCAGCCAAGAATTCTTCCGAAAGTCCGTGAACCTGCCGGGCTTTCTCGGGAATGTCGCGCCTCGGGTTCACGAACGCGTGCCAGGTGCGTCCGCTCGGCACGTTATTGCGGAGTTCCACGCACCCAATCTCCACAATTCGGTGCCCTTCATCCGGACGGAGGCCGGTGGTTTCGGTATCCACGGCCACAAGTCGGGTCGTCATTCTCAACCTCTCCCGAAGCGATTCCGCCGCTCGAGCACGGTCCTAGCGGAGTGGCCTTGGCCGACCCCTCTGGCGCGGGCCATATCGCCGGAGCGCCTGCCGGAGGACCCGTAACGCGACGCGGAGCCCCTGTCCGGTCGGGATGACGACATCGGCTCGGCGCCGCTGTTCCGACGTCGGCATCTGCCGGGCCAGGATCCCGCGCAACCGGCGCTCATCCATGTTTGGCCGCTGCAGTACGCGCTGGCGCTGCAGGAAACCTGGCGCCGAAACTACCAGCACCGCGTCACAGTGGACATCACCACCGGTCTCGAAGAGCAGTGGAACGTCGAGCACGACGACGGCTGCGCGGGCCAGCGACTGGCGGCGCAGCCAGACTTCCCGCGCCCGGGCAACGTACGGATGCACGATGGCCTCCAGCCGCCGCAGTTCCGAGCGGTCGGAAAACACTGTTCGCGCGAGTGCGGCCCGGTCGATGGCGTCGCCGGACGCGACCTCGGGAAAGGCGGCGACCACGGCCGCAGTGGCCGCCCCGCCTGGACCGGTGACAATGCGGGCGACAGCGTCGGAATCAAACACCGGGACGCCGAGTCGTACACAAAGTCCGGCTGTCCGGCTCTTGCCCATCGCGACAGTGCCCGTCAGGCCGAGAACAACCACTACCGGGCCAGTGTTGCGAGTACGTGCTTCCGAAGCTCCTGATCCACTTTCGGCCGCACGCCGAACCAGCCCTCGAATCCCGGGACCGCCTGATGCAGAAGCATTCCGAGACCGTCCACTGTGGCCAGTCCGCGACGTGAAGCCGTCCGCAGCAGTTCGGTTTCGAGGGGCGCATACACGATATCTGCCACGACTGCATCAGCAGCGAGACCTGCAAGATCGGGGTTCAACGTGGGGCCGTCCGTCATTCCGAGGGTCGAGGCATTGACCAATAAGCCCGCCCCATCAAGCTCGGCTTCGAGCGCGCGCAGACCAACCGCGCGCGCATTGTCGAAATGCTGGACGATATCTTCGGCCTTGGTCAGAGTACGGTTGGCGATCACGATTTCGCCATCGAGTTCGGCGCGAAGACCCGCGACCACGGCGCGCGCTGCACCGCCTGCGCCCACTACGACAGCGCGCCGATCCGACTGACCCCATCCGGGTGCCTGCTCGCGCAACCCCTCAATGAAGCCGTCCACATCGGTGTTCCTTCCCAGTAGACGTCCGTCTCGGACGAAGATCGTGTTGACTGCCCCGACCACGCCGGCCAGTGTGCTTTCCTCATCGACGAGTGCCCGCGCTTCCACCTTGTGCGGAACCGTCACATTGCAGCCGCGAAATCCCAAGGCAGGCAGTGCTCGGAGCGCTGTTGCAAGATGCCCAGGTTGCACCGGTAACGGCACGTACGCCGCATCCAGCCGGTACTTGCGAATCCAGAAAGAGTGAATGCGCGGCGACAGCGAGTGCCCAACGGGCCAGCCCACGAGCCCGGCCACCTGCGTTGCACCGGACGAAGCCCTCGTTGGCGCAACCTCCGTCATTTGGAGTCCTGTCGCTTGCGCATCAGTTCCAAGACCGATGCCGACGTCTCCTCGATGGATCGGCCAGTCACGTCAATGGTGGGCCAGCCCATGCGTGCATACATCCGGTTGGCATCAATGACTTCATCACGAATCCGGACGCGATCCGAATAATCTGCATCAGCTCCCACACCGATCGATGACAGTCGCGCACGCCGTAGAATCGAAAGGCGGTCAGGCGATGTGGTGAGAGCCACGATGAGCGCACTCCCGGTACCCTCCTCGATCCAGCGTGGAAGCTCGATGCCAGGAACCACCGGTATGTTGGCTACGCGAACACCCCGGTTGGCCAAGTACATTGCAGTAGGCGTCTTCGAGGTCCTGGAAACGCCGACCAGCACCACGTCTGCGTCCTCCGCTTGGGCGGCAAGCTGCCCATCGTCATGAGTCAGCGCAAATTCCATCGCTTGGATCCTCTGGAAATACTCTCGGTCAATCCTGTGTTGTGCGCCCGGCCGACTCGCGGCAGGTTCGACCCCTAGGATCGTGGACAGGGCGGCCACCACGGGATCCAGGATCGCCAGCGTCGGCACCCGCAGGCGGCGACACTCCGTCTCAAAGACAGTGCGCAGTTCCTCGTCCGCCAGCGTGTAAAGCGCGATTCCCCGATACTGGTCGATCTGCTTGAGGACGCGGTTCATCTGGGATTGCGTGCGGACCAGAATCGCAGTGTGTTCAACAGTTTCGATATCGCGAAAATACGCGACTGCAGCGCGGGCAACCGTACTTACCGTCTCGCCGGTCGAATCCGAAACGAGATGAATGTGGAAAGGCCTGCTGGAAAACGCCTGATCCATGTGTGGAAAACTTCCGACGTAGGCCTCGAACCAACCCACCGCTGGCCAGTCCCCCGAACTCGCCGGGGCCTCGCACAGGTTATACGAAACAGTGTGAGCCAACGCTCAGAACGACGAAAACTCCTTGCAGACCGCCCTCCCACAGCTCTTGACAATTGTTCATTGTGGCATCAATCGCTGATCAGACAATATATTGATAACGTTCTCCAAGATCGCTCAACACATTTGTCCGTATAGATGACCGTTATCGTATTCACTGCAAAAGGTGGGTAAAAATCTCTAATTCCGATAGCCAACACGCCAATAACTATTACCTACATATATAGATTAGTGCATGTTTTGAGTTGCAGGCGGAGCCGAGAACACGTATATGGTACGTTCGGCATGCCAGCCATTCGCCGGCACCGCTTCCCAGCTTGTGATCCGCATTGACAGTCTGCAGCACAGGTTGACTCGTTCCGGTGCGTTGGTAGCGTTACCGGCTGTGCGATCGGATCCCGCAACGCGGATTAGGTCCGGCTCGCGGGACATCGGCCCTATGGACGCGTCCGGATTTAAGGGCGATCTGGCCGGTTATCTGCTCCAGGGTTGATTGTTCTGCCCCTGCAGCCAGCAACTTCTCTTCCGCTGTTAAATCGCTACTCCACGGATTTTTTCTTATGCATCTCCAGGAATTGAAACGTAAATCGCCTGCCGATCTTCTTGCCTTTGCCGAAACAGAGGGCGTCGAGAACGCCGGTAACCTGCGAAAGCAGGACATCATGTATGCGATCCTGCGGGCGAGGGCAGATCGGGAAGAGCCAATCTACGGCGAGGGTGTGATTGAGGTGATGCAGGATGGGTTCGGATTTCTGCGCTCGCCAGAATCCAATTACTTGTCCGGGTCGGACGACATCTACGTCTCACCGACCCAAATAAAACGTCTTGGTCTTCGAACTGGAGACACAGTCGAAGGAGAGATCAGTCAGCCGGGTGAGGGTGAGCGTTACTTCTCGCTGCTTAAAGCTACGAAGATTAACTTTCGACTGCCTGAGGAAGTTCGAAGCCGCGTCAATTTTGACAACCTCACGCCTTTGTATCCGGACAGTGCGATCAAGCTGGAGGTGGAAGCTGGCCTGCCGGCAGGCGACAACACGTGCCGGGTGATTGAGCTGGTCGCACCCTTGGGAAAGGGACAGCGCGGACTGATTGTCGCGCCTCCAAGAACCGGAAAGACAGTGGTGCTGCAGAACATTGCCCACGCAATCGAGGAAAACCACCCGGAAATCTATCTGATTGTGCTGCTCATCGACGAACGCCCGGAGGAAGTCACCGATATGCGTCGTTCGGTTCGGGGAGAGGTCGTGAGTTCCACTTTCGACGAGCCGGCCACGCGGCACGTACAGGTAACCGAGATGGTGAACCGTAAGGCGAAGCGGCTGGTTGAGAATGGTTACGACGTGGTCATCCTGCTGGATTCCATCACCCGTCTGGCACGGGCCTACAACACGGTGGTCCCGAGTTCGGGTAAGGTCTTGACCGGCGGTGTTGATTCGAACGCATTGCAGCGCCCAAAACGGTTTTTCGGGGCTGCCCGGAACATTGAAGGCGGGGGCTCCCTGACCATTATCGCGACCGCACTGATCGAGACCGGATCGCGGATGGACGAGGTGATTTTCGAGGAGTTCAAGGGCACCGGGAACTCGGAAATCGTGCTCGACCGAAAGCTGGCGGACAAGCGCGTGTTCCCGGCGATAGATATCGCCAAGTCCGGAACACGGAAAGAAGAACTCCTCGTGGAAGCGGAAGACCTCACGAAGATGTGGGTATTGCGGCGGATTCTGTCACCGATGGGAACATCCGACGCGATGGAATTCCTGTTGGAACGCCTTCGGCCGACCAAGAACAACGCCGAGTTCTTCGATACGATGAATCAGTAGCGCGACGCGAAATCGTGGCGCCGGTCCAGAGGTCGTCCCCGTCCGGCGCCACTGAGTTGCCGGATCTACGGGATCAGCAGGGTCGATCCCGTCGTCTTCCTTCCCTCGAGGTCCCGGTGGGCCTGCGCGGCCTCGGCCAGGGCATAACGCTGGTTGATTTCAATGCGGACCTGCCCGTTGCCCACGACATCGAACAGGGCGGCGGCGCTGGCCTCCAGATCTTCTCGCTGTTTCGTGTAGGTCATCAGCGTCGGACGGGTCAGGTAGTAGGACCCGGGGGCCAGAACGGCGGGATCAACCGGATCGGTTGGGCCGGAGGACTGCCCGAACAGGACGACCATGCCATGCATAGCGAGACATTGGACGGATTTGGCGAACGTCGTCTTGCCGACGCTGTCATAGACGACCGGAACCCCTTCGCCGTTCGTGATGTCCTTGACCTGCTCGACCCAGTCCACCTGGTCAAACAGGATCGGGTGGTCGCACCCGTGGGCGCGCGCGAGCTCCGCCTTTTCCTCGGTTCCGACCGTGCCGATCACGGTGGCGCCTAGCGCCTTCAGCCACTGGCAGGCGATCAGGCCCACACCGCCGGCAGCGGCATGGAACAGCACCGTCATGCCGGGTTCTACGCGAAACGTCCGTCGAAGCAGGTACTCGGCCGTCATCCCCTTCAGCATGATAGCGGCGGCCTGCTCGTCGGTGACCGATTGCGGGACCCTGACCACGCGGTCAGCCGGCATCCGACGGGCCTGACTGTAGGCTCCCGGGGGCGGTGAGGCGTAGGCAACTCGGTCGCCCACGTTCAGCCCTGAGACGCCGGGACCGAGCTCTTCGACCACGCCCGCGGCCTCGAGCCCGATCGGTCTCGGCAAGTCCGGCACCGTGTAGGCGCCGGAGCGCATGTAGGTGTCGATGAAGTTGAGGCCTACGGCAGTGTGCCGCACCCGGATATCGCCTTCCTGCAGGTCACTGACCGGGTACTCCTCCCATCGGAGGACCTCCGGTCCTCCCGGTTGATGAATGCAAACGGCCATGTTGGTCATGCGGAGTTCTCCGGTTTAGGAAAGATTCTTGGCTTGGGTCGAAGATGTGCGTTCAGGTGCGCCAGGGTGCGCTCGTCCGCCAGAATGGCTGCCTCACGGTTGTAGTGGTCGCCACCCGGACGCGCGAATGCGTGGTTGCAACCGGTGTAGGTTTCAATCGTTACCTTCGGATGTTCGTCAAGCGCCTCATGAATCTGCTTTTGGGCGGCGGGCGGGCAATACTCGTCCTCGGTGGCGACGTGGAGCAGCAGCGGGCCACGGATCATGCGCGCCTGATCCAGTGCCGTTTCAATGCCGACGCCGTAGTAGCCGACAGCAGCTTCGATATCCAGTCCGCAGGCAGCGAGATAGGAGAGCTTGCCGCCGAGACAGAAGCCCAAGGTCCCTGTCGCCCCGGTGCACTCGTCCTGGTGCCGGAGCCATCGGAGGGTCATGGCGATGTCCTCAAATCCCTTGGTCTCGTCGAATCCCTTGAAGAGTTCGAATGCGCGCGCCCATTCCTCGTCTGATTGATCCGTGATTTCAATGCCCGGATCCTGCCGCCAGAAGAGGTCGGGCACCGCTACCGCGAACCCGAGCGCGGCGTACTGCTCGGCGACCGCCCGCATGACCGGATTGATGCCGAAGATTTCCTGGATGACGACGATTCCCGGCGAGACCTTGCCAGGCGGCGCGGTGAAGTAAACGGTGAATTCCTCGCCGTCGCGGGAGGGAATTTGCACGTAGCGGGAAGGCATGAACGGGTTCCTGATCGGGAAGCCAGAAGGGCGGGCAACCTACCGCAGATTCGCCGGGCCCGCACCTCGCGGAAGCGGGTGCCCGGTTCGGTCAGTCTCGGTTTCGGGAAAAGGAGTCTGCCCGCAGTTGCCCCAGCAACTGTGCGAGCGCAGGGCCGCTGTCGACCGGAAGCGAGCAGGTGTGTCGATGACAGGCGTAGGCCCGTGGACGCCCGCCATCGTCCTCGATGACGGAGCCCGCGTGGCCGACAGGAAGGCTGTCCCGCCGGGTGATGAAGCGAACCGTCCGCGCCGGTTGGGGCGCCCGCCAGGCAGCGCGCAGGAGGTCCTGGGTGCGCGGGGCATCGGCATTGGGAGCCTCGACGACAATGTCCACGTTGTCGATGAGCGTATCCGCAGCGGCGAGTAACGACGGGTAGGCAGCGGGCGCCCTGGCGGCCGCTCCGGACATGGCGGCGAGCGCCTGCTCCGCGGCCGTTTTCCAGCGATCGTCGAGCGTGAGATGCCACAGTCTTGCCATGACGTCGGCGGCGACCCCTGCGCCGGAGGGTGTTGCATCGTCGTGACCCGATCGCGGGCGGGCGATCAGCTGTTCGCCGTCGTCAGCCGTCCTCCACAGGCCTCCGTCCTGCGCCCGGAAATGGACAAGGACGGTTTCCATCAGTTGTTCGGCGCGAATTCGCCAGCGGTCATCGCCGTCGGCCGTCCACAGGGCCAAGGCTCCGTCAGCCAGGAACGCATAGTCGTCAAGCATGCCCATGTGCTGGGCTCGGTCGGCCCGCCAGCTGTGCAGAAGCCGCCCGTCGGCATCGGTCATCTCCTTGTCTATGAAGGCGAAAGCGTCGCTGGCGGCCGCGACCCAGCTTGGCTCGCCGAAGACTGCCCCCGCCTCCGCGAGCGCCGCAATCGCGAGGCCGTTCCAGTCAGCCAGTACCTTGTCGTCGAAGGCAGGGGGCACCCGGGCCGCCCGCCGGGCCAGTAGCGCCCCGCGCAAGGGGGCCAGGTCCGCGTCATCGTCCGCGGGTGAATCCAATTGATGGAGAATGTTCTTCCCTTCCCAGTTTCCTTCCTCCCGTACACCGTAGGCGCTCCGGAATCGCGGCCCGTCCGATCCGAGCACCTCGTCGATCTCCGACGCGGTCCACACGTAGTAGCGGCCTTCCTCTCCTTCGCTGTCGGCATCCAGCGAACTCGCGAACGCGCCTCCCGGCACCCGCATGTCGGCGAGCATCCAGCGGACGGTCTCGCGGACCCGCCGGGCGAACATCGGGTGGCGGGTCGATCTCCACACCGCGGTCAGAAGCCGCACATAGCCGGCATTGTCGTAGAGCATCTTTTCGAAGTGCGGAACCAGCCACCGCTCGTCGACCGAGTACCGGGCAAGGCCTCCGGCCAGGTGATCGAAGATGCCGCCCGCCGACATGCGCTCCAGGGTCGTGACCACGTGCTGGTGGGCAACGTCGTCCTTCCGGGCTCGGCGCCAGACGAACTCGAGAACGGGGAAATTGGGGAACTTCGGTGCGCCGATAAATCCGCCGAGCTTCGCGTCCAGCTGACCGGCAACCTGTCGCGCAGCGCCATCCAGGCCCGAAGGCGTCGGCACGTCGCCGGCATGTGCGGCGGCAAGGCGTTCCAGGCTGGCGTGGAGAGCCCGGGTATTCGTTGTCACCCGGTCGGGGTCTCGTGCGTAAGTGTCAGCCACTGTCGCCAGCAGGTCCGGAAATCCCGGTTGCCCGTACCGAGGGACCGGCGGGAAGTAGGTTCCGCCCCAGAACGGGAGACGTTCAGGAGTCAGAAACATGGTCAGGGGCCAGCCACCGCGCTGCCCCAGGGCATGTAGGGCCGACATGTAGAGGTGATCGACATCCGGCCGTTCTTCGCGGTCCACCTTGATATTGACGAATCGGTCGTTCATGACGGATGCAATGGCCGCATCTTCAAACGATTCGTGCGCCATCACGTGGCACCAGTGACAGGCGGCATAGCCGATCGACAGCAGTACGGGTCTCGAGGAGGCACGGGCCTCTTCGAACGCGGCGTCGCACCATGGCCACCAGTGGACAGGATTGTCGCGGTGCTGGAGGAGGTAAGGGCTGGTTTCACTGCCGAGGCGATTCATGGGAACTGCCTCCAGGCAGGTGGCGCCATGCCGGCATTATGGACCACGGCGCCCGGCCGCTCGCTGCAACCTCCGCCCAGCTGCATCCGAACGACAGTACTTGGCCCGTATTTCGGCTAACCTGTACGCGTTCAAGACGGCCGCCGCCGGAGCAAGAGGATGACAGGCCAGGATATTGCGGATCCGCTGTACTACCGTTCGCACGTGTTCTGCTGCACGAACGTACGCGCCCCGGGGCATACGAAGGGATGTTGTCATGACCGGGACGGCACGGACCTGCGGACGTACATGAAGGCCAAGGTGCGCCAGCTCAAGCTTGAACGTGTACGCATCAATGCATCGGGCTGCCTGGACCGATGCGAGCACGGGCCGGTCATGGTCATCTACCCGGAAGGCGTGTGGTACTCGTGCAAGACGCGAAGCGATGTGGACGAGGTCATTGAAACCCACCTGCGCGGAGGCAAGGAAGTGGGACGCCTCAAATTGCCCCCGGCAGACAGCCAAAGCTAAGCACGGACCACCGGACCCTTGGCCGGAGACACGATTGTCGCCCCGGCGAGCGGACCGCCACCAAGCGCCATCTGCGTGATCCGGATTTCGGGGCCAGCTACCAAGGAAGCGCTATACCGACTATGCGGAACGGAACTCCGCCCGCGCCGCCTGGCCCGTGTCACACTGCGCGAAATGGAACGGGCCGTCCCTCTCGATGAGGGGCTGGCGGTGTATTTTCCCGGCCCCGACAGCTTTACCGGCGAGGATGTCGGCGAACTGCACGTGCACGGGAGCCGGGCTGTCATCGATGGTGTGATCGATGAGCTCTGCCGGCTTCCCGACGTCCGTCCGTCCGACCCGGGTGAATTTTCCCGGCGGGCCTTTGCCAACGGGAAACTCGATCTCGTCCAGGCCGAGGGCATTGCTGATCTTGTGGCGGCGGAGACACGTCTCCAGCGCATTCAGGCCATCCGGCAGCTGCAGGGCGGCCTCAGTGAACTCTACGACTCGTGGCGTTCCCGAGCCATCACATGTTTGGCCGAGGCCGAGGCTTCGCTCGACTTCATCGACGAAGCCGACGTAGGCTCAGTCGCGCTGGATCCGGCGAAACCTCGGTTGCTGGCCAGTGATATCGCCGCACATCTCGACGACGACCAGCGCGGCGAGCGATTGCGTGAAGGGTTTCGCGTCGCCGTGCTGGGCCCCCCCAACTCGGGGAAATCCAGCTTGGTGAACCTGCTGGCACGACGGGAAGCAGCCATCGTCTCGTCCACTGCCGGGACGACGCGCGACATCATCGAAGTGCATCTGAACTTGGAGGGGTGGCCGGTCACGCTCGCCGACACCGCAGGAATCCGGGAATCCGGGGACTCGATCGAGCGCGAAGGCATCCGCCGGGCATTGAACTGGGCCAAGCAGGCGGACGTAACGGTGTTCTTGGGCGACCTTTCCACCGACGAGGACGCGGCTGTCAGTGCGACAACTGCGCGGACGCTACGGGCCTGGAACAAGTCTGACCTCGGCTCGCCGGCAAGGGATCCGCGCGTCACGAACGATGATGTCGTGATTTCCTGCCGGACCGGCGAGGGCATCGACGAGCTTCTCGAAGCCCTGCGATCCGCAATCGCATCGGTTGGCGGTCACCCGGAAGATGGATTGGCCCTGACGCGGGTACGGCACCGGCAAGCACTGAAGCGCGCCGCAGAGGCGCTACGAAGCGCAGCCCAGGTCGAGTCAACTGAGCTGGCCGCTGAAGAGTTGCGGGCCGCGGTCCATGCGCTGGGCCGGATCACGGGCCGCGTCGACGTGGAGGACGTGCTGAACCGGGTATTTTCCACCTTCTGCATCGGGAAATGAGGAAGCTCTCCGTGACGGTCAAGGCGGTGCGGACGACTGCCAAACAGGACATGGTTCAGCCAGTGGCGGCCGCATTTCAGAGCAACGGGTCTGCAGCACGGCTACAGCACCCAGTCAATCGGGTGCGTTGAAGACCCTGTCTGGGTATGGTCTGCTCTGATGCTGGCAAGACAGCTTGAACGGTTCAGGAGAACGACCATGGCCGTACTGAAGTGGGTCCGTGCCTTCGGGATCACGTTGCCGATCGTCCTCGCTGCGTTCTCGGCCCGCGGGGCGGACACGGTCAAGCTCGGGTTGATAGAGCCGTTTTCCGGCCCGATCGCCGCCGTGGGCCGCGACACGCTGGAGATCTTTGAATTCTTCGCGAACGAGGTGAATCAGAGGGGGGGCGTGCTGGGCGGCCGGCACATCGAGATTGTGCCGCTCGACAATGCGATGAATGCGGAAAAGACCACTCAGCAGCTCCGCAAGGTCATCGACGATGACATTCGCTTCGTGAGCCAGGGCGTCGGTTCGAACCACGCCCTCAACATCATCAAGTTCCTGACGCGACACAACCGCCGGAATCCGGATCAGGCGATCCTGTATCTCAATCATTCCGCGGTGACGACGTCGTTCACGAACGAGCTCTGCTCGTTTTGGCATTTTCGATTCGACGCGAACGTGGACATGAAAGTAGCGGCACTGGTGACGCAGATCGGTCGCGACCCTTCAGTCAGCAAGCTCTACATGCTCAACCAGAACTATGCGTACGGCCAGGCGTTTCAGGCGGCGGCGCAGCGCCTGCTGGCCGAGCGCGCGCCCGAGGCGGAACTGGTGGGTGACGAACTCATTGTCCCGTTCGGCAAGGTGCTCGATTTCACCCCGTACATTGCGAAGATCAAGGCTTCCGGCGCCGACACGGTGTTGACGGGTAACTGGGGGCCCGACCTGGTGCGCTTCGTCAAGGCGGCAGCCGAGGCCAACCTGGACGTCGCCTTCTACACAATCTACGCGGGCATACCGAGTTCGGTCGCCGGCATCGGTGCCAAGGACGGTATCGCGACGCAGCTGAAGCAGGTCACGGAAATGCACGAGAATGATGCGTTGTACGACCAGCAGCCTGCGGGTCTCTTGGATACGTACGAACGGTGGCGTCAACAGACCGGCAAGAGCCTCTATTCCGAGCGCATGCGCTGGACAATCGAGTACTTCGCCGCGGCGCTGGACAAGGCCGGGAGTGACGACCCTGCGCTGGTCGCGGCTGCGATGGAAGGCATGGAGATGGAGGGGCCGGCTGGCCTCATGGCAATGCGCGCGGCCGATCATCAGATCATCTTCCCGATGGTCATCAGCACAATGACCGAGGATGTCGGACGACCGTTTATCTACGACGGCGAAGATTATGGAGTGGCGTTTGCCACGGACGGCTGGATCATGTCTGACGCAATCGAGCTTCCGACCACGTGCGAGATGAAGCGTCCGTGACCGATTGACTCGCGTCCAGGCAGCTGGCCGGGTGCCAGGTAGCACGGGCGGGGTGATCTCGCGTGGAGAGCATCATTTTCGCGGTGTTCAACGGCGTGCTGTACGGCATGCTGCTGTTCCTGCTCGCGAGCGGGCTCACGCTGATCTTCAGCATGATGGGGGTGCTGAATTTCGCCCATGCCAGTTTCTTCATGCTGGGTGCGTACTTTGCGTACCAGATCAGTGAGGGGCTGAACTTCTGGGCGGCACTGTTTATCGCTCCCGTGATCGTTGGTCTGGTGGGAGCGGGAATCGAACGTTGGGGCTTACGACCCGTACATCGATACGGGCATGTTGCTGAACTCCTCTTTACGTTCGGCGTGGCGTACGTGATCGAAGAACTGGTGCAGATGATATGGGGGCGCGTGCCGGTCCCGTACGAAATTCCTGAATTGATGTCGGGCGCCCTGTTTACGTGGCAGGGGTTCGACTACTCGATCTACCGTGTCTTCATGCTGGTCGTGTCGGTGGCCATCTTTGTCGCCCTGTTCGCGCTTCTGACGTACACCCGCATCGGCTTGATCATCCGAGCGGCGGTGTCTGATCCGGTCCACGTCGCCACGCTCGGGCACGACATTCCCCGCATCTTCATGTGGACGTTCGGTTTTGGCTGTGCTCTGGCCGGCGTGGCCGGAGTGGTTGGTGGGAACGTGTTGGGCACTGAGCCGGCGATGGCGATTCAGCTTGGGCCGATTGTCTTCGTGGTCATCGTCATCGGCGGCCTGGGATCACTCGGAGGGGCTCTGGTAGCGGCGCTGCTCATCGGAATCGTCACCAGGCTTGCGATCTTCTACGACTATGGGCTGGGGAGCCTGTTTCTGTCGCTGGGGCTCGAGATCGACACCGCGGGCCTACTTCGGGACTTCACACGGATCACGACCGCGCAAGTTGCCCCTGTGCTTCCCTATCTGATGCTCGTGCTGATGCTGATCTTTAAGCCACGCGGCCTGTTCGGCACCCGAGACGTATGAACACGTTGCTCGGCAGGTTGACCCCGTGGATTGCCGGCGCGGCGGTATTGATCGCCCTGCCGCACGTTTTCACATCTGGCTTCGCGCTTACCCTGATGAGCCAGATCGGGCTGCTGATCGTTTTTGCACTGGCCTACAACATGCTGCTGGGCCAGGGAGGAATGCTGTCGTTCGGCCACGCGGTGTATTTCGGGCTCGCGGGCTACTTCACGATTCACTATCTGAACTTCATTTACGAGGAGCAGGTTCCTTACATCCCGGTCACGCTGATTCCGCTCCTCGGCGGCCTTGTCGGCCTGTTCTTCGGAATCCTCATCGGTTACGTCTCCACCCGTCGCGCCGGGACCACGTTTGCGATGATTTCGCTTGGGTTTGGCGAAATGGTGACCGCCCTCACGCTGGTGTTGGTAGCCATTTTCAACGGCGAGGACGGGATCCAGACCGATCGGGTGCTCGGAGAAGAGCTGTTCGGGATCACCTACGGACCCAACATCGAGGTCTACTACCTGATTGCAGGATGGTGTCTGGTCTGCACGCTGGCCATGTTCCTGCTGACGCGAACCCCCTTTGGACGTATCTCGAACGCGGTCCGAGACAATCCGGAGCGCGTGGAGTTCATCGGGTATTCCAGCCAGCGCATTCGCTGGCTTGCATTCTCGCTGTCTTCGTTTTTTGCAGGTATCGCCGGTGCCCTGCACGCCGTGAACATTGAGCATGTCGGTTTCGAGCAGGTCAGCGTCATTCAGTCGGGCTTGGTGCTGTTCATGGTGTACATCGGCGGCACGGCCAGCTTTGTGGGCCCGATCATCGGTGCCACCCTCCTCTATTTTCTGCAAAGCACGCTCACCGGCGTCACCGAAGCGTGGGTCCTGTATCTCGGCGTCCTATTCGTGGGCGTGATCATGTTCTTCCCCGGCGGCCTCGCGGGGTTGATTTCCATGCATCAACCCATTTGGCGTGCACGCGCGCGACTTCTGGCACCTCTGCTGGTTCCGTATTCGCGGTTTCTCGCCGCCCTGATCGTTTGTGTTCTGGGATGTATCGGCTTGATCGAGATGCTCTATTTCCGTAGCTCGCGGCTCAGTACGGAAACGGAGTTGGTCATTTACGGCGTTGAAAGTGATCCGTTTTCCGCCGGGCCTTGGCTTATCTTCGCTGCCGCCGCTGCGCTTGGAGCCTTCGCGATTCGCAAGACCTACCCCGGCGCGGTGTCAGCCTGGAACACCGCCATCGCCGACGCCCGCGCAAGGCCTCTCGGATGAGCAGCGCGCTTACACTCGCTGGCCTTCGGAAGAGCTTTGGCGCGGCGGAGATCATTCGCGGGGTCGATCTGGAGGTCGAGGACGGAGAACGGCACGCGATCATCGGGCCCAACGGGGCAGGCAAGTCGACACTCTACAACCTGATCAGCGGGCGGTTCCCTCCCTCGGCCGGCCGCATCCACTTGTATGACACTGATATCACCGGAAGAAAAGCTTTTGACATCAACCGGTTGGGATTGACCCGATCATTTCAGGTTACGAACATCTTTGCGCGGCTGAGCGTGCTGGACAATGTCCGCTGCGGGTGCCTGTACGCCCTGGGCCACCGTTACGCGTGGTGGAAACTCGTGGGGCGCCTGCAGGACGTGAACGAGCAGACGGCCTCGATCCTTCGGGATATCGGGCTGTGGGAGAAACGGGAACTTCCGGCGGGTCTGTTGTCGTACGCTGATCAGCGCGCCCTCGAGCTCGGGATCGCCATCGCCGGCGGGGCCAACGTGATCCTGCTGGACGAGCCAACGGCAGGCATGAGCCACTCGGAGGTGGAGCAAGCGGTGTCGCTGATTCGCCGCATATCGGAAGGCAAGACTCTCGTGATCGTGGAGCACGATATGGGGGTGGTGTTCGATTTGGCGGACCGGATCTCCGTCCTGGTGTATGGGGAGATCATTGCAACCGGGACGCCCGGCGAGATTCGGGCCTCCTCGGCCGTGCAGGAAGCCTACCTCGGCACGGGAGCAAACTAGTGCTGGAAGTCCGCGACCTGCACGCCTACTATGGAAAGAGCCATATCATACAAGGTGTTAGTTTCGACGTTGGCGCCGGTGAAATCGTCAGCTTGTTGGGACGCAATGGCGTGGGGAGGTCGACAACGCTGAAGGCCATCACAGGTGAGGTAGAGCCTGTTGGCACCATCAACTTCAAGGGCGAACCCATCGCGGGCAGGAAGATGCACGAAATCGCCCGCCGGGGAATCGGCTACGTGCCCGAGAACCGGAGTATTTTCCCAACGTTGACGGTTCGCCAGAACCTGATCCTTGGAATCAAGAACATGCGGGATCAGGGACGATGGTCGATTGGCGATATGTTCGAAATGTTTCCCAATTTGGCGGAACGGGCCGATGCACTGGGTTCGGTGATTTCAGGCGGTGAGCAGCAGATGCTGACGATCTGCCGCACTCTCATGGGCGATCCCGATCTCATCATGATTGACGAGCCGACGGAAGGGCTGGCGCCGAAGCTCGTCGAGCAGGTGTCGGGTCTGCTCGCAGAGATTGCGAAACGGGGCGTTGCCATCTTGCTGGTTGAACAGAAACTTGACATCGCGCTCGACATTTCTCATCGAGTCCATGTGATGGGGCACGGAAGGATCGTGTTTGAAGGCACGGTCAGCGAATTTCGAGCGAACAGCCAGGTTCGCCAGGAGTGGCTTGAAGTCTGATAATCCGCTTGTTGCCTCGCTGATCAGGGTTGCCGACTGAACATGCCGATGCCTTCCATCGTCATGACGACAACGCCGTCTTGGTTGCGCATCTCGTAGGCCCACCGGACGATTCCGCGATCAGGCTTGCTGCGAGAAGGCGCCACTTCCTGCACGGTGGCCAGGGCCTGCAGGATGTCGCCGGGGCGTACCGGGTGTCGCCAACGGACTTTGTCCACGCCGGGTGAGCCAAGGCTTGCTGCGTCACGCAACAAACCTTTCACAAACAGGCGCATGAACAGCGAGATGGTGTGCCATCCGCTGGCAATGATCCCGCCGTAGATCGAGTCCGCCGCAGCGTGATCATCGAGGTGGAATGGCTGCGGATCGAATTCCCTCGCGAACGCGACGATTTCCTCTTGAGTGATCCGCGACCGTCCAAGATCAAACTCCTGACCTGGAGCAAAGTCCTCGAGATAGCGCATGGGCGGAGTGTCCTGTGTCGCGTTTGTAGTCGTGCGCTCCGGGAGCGCCAGGCTGGGTTGAACGTGGAGTTGGAGGCTGTCAGTTCACGCGATGGCGAGCGACAAATTCCGCATCGACGGTGACTCCCAGTCCTGGTCGTTCTGGGATTTCGATCGTTCCGTCCACAACAGTAAAGTCTTCAACCGCGAGCTCGTGCAGGAGCGGATTGGCGCCAAGTGAGTACTCCAGGATAAAGCCGCTGCTCGCTGCGGCCGCGACATGCAGGCCTGCCGCAAACGTCAGTGCCCCGCCCCACATGTGAGGCGCAAATCGGATCTGGTGCGCGCTCGCCAACGCTTCGATGCGCAGCAATTCGGTGATGCCTCCGGCGATGGATGGGTCGGGCTGGAAAATATCGGCCGCCCGAAGCAGGGCCAGATCGCGAAAGGCGAACCGGGTGAATTCCGACTCTCCTGTTGCAATCGGTATGTCAGTGGTGGCTTTCACCTCTGCGAGCCCGGCTTTGTCATCCGCCGTTACAGGTTCTTCGAGCCAGTCAATGTGGCAATCTGCCACGGCGCGGCAGAATCGTTTCGCTTCGGCTGACGTCCACGTGCCGTGCGCATCGCACATGATGCCGACCGACGGGCCAAGCCCTTCGCGGGCGGCATGTACACGGGCAATTGAGTGGGTGAGGGTGCCGTCGCCGGCGCCGACCCGCATCTTTACTGCGGGGAAGTTGCCCCGGTCGATAAACCTTTGAAGCTCCGCCGCAATCTGATCCACAGGTGCCCAGCCCCCGGAGGCATAAGCCGGCATCCGCTGCTGGCGCCGCCCGCCCAGTAAGCGCCAGACTGGTACGCCAAGGGACTTCCCGAGAATGTCCCACAAGGCGAGATCGATCCCGCTGATCGCTGCCATGGTGAGGCCTCTGCGCCCCATGATCGGAAACACGTGCCCTCGCTCGATGGCGTAGTGGGCGCGCGAACCGTTGTACATGACGTCCCATAGGCGGGAGATGTCGCGGGCATCTTGGCCAACGAGCAGGGGGCCGAGCTCCGCTTCGACGAGCGAGCACAGAGCCTGGCAATTGGCGACGCTCCCCACTTCCGCTTTGGCTTCCCCAAAACCCGTCACACCGTCTTCGGTTTCGACCCTGACAAGGGCGGAATCGAACGAATTCACGGCTCCAAAGTCCGAGCGATGCTGGCGTTCCTTGGCGATCGGCACGTGCAGCCAGTCAGCGGAAATCTTGGTGATTCTCATAAGCCGGCTCGCAAGGTCCAACGGAGGCGCTTCCAACTAGAATCCGGACTGTAACTCTGCCACGCTGCATGCGACAGGTTCGGCGGGAGTTGACCATGGCATCGATTCGCTGGGGAGTTCTGGGCGTTGCGCGAATCGCGACGGAAAAGGTGATCCCGGCCATGCAGCAGGGGGAGCATTGTTCGGTCGAGGCCATTGCCTCGCGCGATCCTGCCCGGGCGCAGGCAGCGGCTGCCTCTTTGGGTATTCCGCGGAGCTACGGGAGCTATCAGGAGCTTCTCGAGGATCGAGCAATTGATGCGGTGTACAACCCCCTGCCGAATCATCTGCACGTGCCATGGACCATCCGGGCGCTTGAAGCTGGCAAGCACGTTCTTTGTGAAAAACCGATTGCGCTGACGGCAGCCGAGGCGGCAACGCTAATCCAGGTCCGAGACCGTTGCGGCATGCAGGTTCAAGAAGCGTTCATGGTGCGCCATCATCCACAGTGGCTCCGGGTTCGAGAACTCGTCGCGTCCGGGCGCCTGGGTCAGGTGCGCGCCGTCCAGGGCATCTTCGCGTATTCCAATCACGATCCCCTGGACATTCGTAACCAGCGGGAAATCGGCGGCGGGGGCGTCTATGATATTGGATGCTACCCTACTGTTATTTCAAGGTTTGTCTTTGATTCGGAGCCGACCCGCGTCAATGCTTTGATGGAACATGATCCCACCTTTGGCACGGATCGACTGGCGACCGCGATCTTGGAATTCCCCGACGGCCAAGCCAGCTTTATCTGCTCCACTCAGGTTGCGCGCCATCAGAGCCTCGCGATTCTTGGCACGGACGCATGGTTACGAGCGGAATTTCCATTTGTCATGGAGCCGGACCGGGTCTGCCGGCTCTTCATTGGTGGCGGTGATTATCCTGGTCCGGT
Organism: Alphaproteobacteria bacterium; assembly: GCA_022825235.1. Classification (GTDB taxonomy): domain Bacteria; phylum Pseudomonadota; class Alphaproteobacteria; order TMED109; family TMED109; genus VXPW01. The sequence goes on from JAJDYI010000004.1 coordinate 71,147, forward strand.
CCCCGATGAAGTCATCGAGATTCCTCCAGTCGACCAGTACACCTGCCAAGGCGAGGCAGTTTCCCGTTGTCTGCTGGGCGGGCACCCGGTGCCATATCCGATTGAAAACGCTGTGGCGAACATGAGAGTCTTGGATGCCCTGTTCAAGTCCTCGCGGACCGGAGCGTGGGAACAGGTCGCCACGGCGTAGAATCCGCCCGGCAAGCCGCCGACCGCTCGGTAGATGCCGCCGGACTTCGTCGAAGTGCGAGGTACTTGTCCTTTCTGGTGCCGAAGTCCGGGACGCGCGGCTGGCCGACTGACCGTTCAAGTGTTTCACGTGAAACATCGGCACGACTTGACTTGTGCGGGGATTGCGGGAACGGTCGCTTCGGCAGGCGACTGACCGGCAGGTAGGAAGGCGATGGGCACACGAGGCTACGACGTCTTGGTTGTTGGTGGCGGGCACGCAGGTTGCGAAGCGGCAGCGGCGGCTGCGCGCACGGGAGCCCGAACAGGCTTGGTGACTCACACGTTTTCCACTGTTGGCGCGATGTCCTGTAACCCGGCCTTCGGCGGCGTCGGAAAAGGCCACCTCATGCGGGAAGTGGATGCATTGGATGGATTGATTGCTCGTGCAGCGGATCAGGCCGGCATGCAATTCCGCGTTCTCAATCGCAGTCGCGGGCCGGCCGTGCACGGACCCAGGTGCCAAGCGGACCGGAAGCTTTATCGAATCGCCATGCAGGAACTGCTTCGCGAACAGCCGAATCTCGAGGTAGTGGAAGGATCGGTGGAAGATCTGCTGCAAGACCGGGACCGGAGGGTGAGCGGGATTGTATTGGGCGATGGCCGTGAGCTCCGGGCGGGCTCCGTGGTCATTGCGACCGGAACCTTTCTGCGGGGCATGATCCACGTCGGGGAAACGCAAACGCCGGCCGGCCGTGCCGGCGAGGCACCGGCCACCCGGCTGGCTGAACGGCTGGCCGTATCTGGATTTCGGTTGGGTCGACTGAAGACCGGGACGCCGCCGCGTCTGGACGGCGCGACAATTCGCTGGGGTGAACTCGAGATACAGGAGGGTGACCCTGTTCCGGAACCGCTGTCGCTCCTCACGGGGCGGATCGAGCGACCGCAGGTGCCATGCCATATCACCTGGACCAACGAGGCGGTGCACCGATTGGTCCGCGCCAACCTGCATCGGACCCCGATGCACGCTGGCCGGATTGAGGGAAGCGGACCCAGGTACTGCCCCTCCATCGAGGACAAGGTCGTCCGCTTTGCCTCCCGTCCGCGGCACCAAGTCTTCCTCGAGCCCGAAGGCTACGATGATTCCACGGTCTACCCGAACGGAATCTCCACATCGTTGCCGGCCTCGGTCCAGGAAGACATGCTTTCACTGATCAAGGGGCTTGAGACCGTGCGGATGGTTCGCCCTGGGTACGCAATTGAATACGACTACGTCGACCCCAGAGAGCTCCTGCCGACGTTGGAGACCAAGCGGCTTCAAGGACTGTTCTTTGCCGGCCAGATCAATGGCACGACGGGTTACGAAGAGGCGGCCGCCCAAGGGGTGGTCGCGGGCATCAATGCGGCGGGTCAGGTAGGCGGCAAGCCGGCGTTCACGCTTGATAGGGCTGAGGCCTACATCGGGGTCCTGATCGACGATCTCACCACTCGGGGCGCGCCCGAGCCCTACCGCATGCTGACATCCCGTTCGGAATACCGTTTGCACTTGCGGGCCGACAACGCCGATGAGCGGTTGACGCCGATGGGGGAAGCGGCCGGCGTCGTCGGAACCCGGCGAGCACGCGCGTTCGCCGAAAAGTCGGCAAAACTGACGGTAGCGCGTCGGTTGCTGGAGGAAACGCCGGTGCGTGCATCGTCGGCGCGGCGACACGGCATTGCCGCATCCGACGACGGGGGGCGTCGGTCTGCCATGCAGTACCTCGGATACGCCAATGTTACGCTCCCCAAGCTCTCGGAAATCTGCCCGCAACTCGATGCAATCGAGGCATCGCTGCACGGTATTCTGGAAGCCGATGCCCTGTACGCTCCCTACAAGGCCCGCCAGGACGAAGATATTCGCGCCTACCGCCGCGACGCCGCAGTGCGATTGCCGGATATCATTGACTACGGTTCGGTAGGGGGCCTCTCCGCTGAAGCCACCGAGGCGTTGGAAGCGAGCCGTCCGTCGACGCTGGCATCAGCTGCCCGCCTGCCCGGAGTGACGCCGGCGGCCTTGACAGCGGTTGTGGCACACCTGAAGAAAATGCCTGCTCGCGCTTGAGCGGCGAGACCCTCCTTAGTCGCCGGATGTTTCACGTGAAACATTGACTCGAGACAACGGCCTACCGTCGGCTGGGATCAGCGTCTAGCCGGAAAACGATTCCGTTCAGGGAGTCGCTGTAGGCCGGATAGATCTTGGTCACCAGAGGATCATGGCCCGGAATAATGTGATCGGAGCTGTCGGCGAGCCTCGCTATCCGATCGTGTCCCGCCAGCATGTCAGCGACGGAAAAGACGATCGGGAAAGGCGCTGAACGTTCCATGTTTTCAAAGAAATGCGCGGCATCGGACGCGAGTACGATCCATCCTCTCCGCGTTCGTACTCGAACGCACTGCAGGCCCATCGTGTGGCCGCCAAGCAGGTGCACAGAGACACCAGGGGCGATTTCCCGATCGCCGTCATGAAACACGACTCTTCCTTGGAATGCCTTTCGGACCAAGTTGCACACGTGGTCTGGAGTGTATGGCGTAGCGAACGTCCGACGTGCCATGTGCGGGCCTGTTGCGAAGCGCATTTCGCGCTCCTGCAGGTGGAAGTTGGCCTCGCCGAAATGTTCGATCGTGCCGGCATGATCGTAGTGAAGATGCGTGATGATGACGTCGCGAACCTTGGCACTGTCGACCCCGAGCATCGCCAGTCCGTCCCGGGGCGCCCTGTCCACGGTCCGGTGGCGTCGCCTGCCTTCGGCCTCGTCGAAGCCGACGTCCACCACAATTGAGCGTTCCTCGTTCCGTATGAGCCAGACGAAATAATCGAGGGGCATGTCTCCATCGTGAGGATCCGCCCCGATGAAGTTCTCGTGGCGTTTCCGTTTTGCATGTGTTCCGTACCGGATCGCGGTGACTTCCCAAGTGTCGCTCATGGTCAATGTTCCCGATAGTTCGGCTGCCACGCCCCTAGTACGGGACGCCGACGGCCCGCGATAGAAATCGAACGAAGTCGGAGCCCGTTTGCACGATAGTGACAAAGCGCTGGAAGAACTCGGGCTGAACAGCGAAGCTCTCGGTGAAGGTGGCAATCGCCACGAAGTCCTTGCGCTTGATGTCGTCGATCAATGGATGTTCGGGGTCGTAGCCTCGTGGCGGTCGTTTGAGAGAATGGCCCGAGAGTTCGAAGGTTGCCTGGAAGGAGGCGTCTGCCTTGACGGACATCCAGTCGTCGGTCCGGTCAACGATTGCGTCCCGAACGCGACCAAGGGCGCGACTGTCGGGTCGCCAAAGGCCGCCGCCCGCAAAGCACACCCCGGGCTCCAGATGGAGGTAGAAGCCGGGTGCGTGGGCATCCTTGCCGGCGACGTGACGAAAGTGCGCACCAACATTGGTCTTGTAGGGCGTTTTGTCCTTGGAGAAACGCGTGTCCCGGTAGATCCGGAATAGCGAACCGCCATGTGGGCGCGGGTCGGCACGGAAATGCGGGCTGATTTCGGAGAGCGGACCCGCGAACGCACCGATGAACGCGAGCATCGGGTCACGCACTTCGGAGTGGTAGCGTTCCTTGTTGGCCTCAAACCATGAGCGATCGTTGTTGGCCTTGAGCTCACGCAGGAAATCGAAGAGGGAACGGGGTATCTGGCTCGATGTCATGCGGTTTCTTCCGGTGGATCGTGCTTGACCGCAGCTGGCCGCGGGCCGCTCGAACGGGCGAGCGCGATGACGGCGTTTCTCGGCCCGTTAGAGTGATCATAGCATGAACTTATAGGGGCTATAGAGGAACCATCGCGTTTGTGGTCATATTGGGTCACCTGCGTTCCGAGACCCGCATTCGTAGTCGCCGGACCATCCACCAGACAACGCCAATGACCGGGACCGCAACCACCGCCTGAATTAGTGCCTCGTCGGCGTTCAGTTGCCGAGAAATCGGCGCCAGGATGTACCCCAGAAGACTGACGGCGTAGTAGCTGATAGCAACAACCGACAGCCCCTCAACCATTTGTTGCAGCCGAAGTTGCAGGGCAGCTCGTCGATTCATGCTTTCGAGAAGCCCACGATTTTGTGCTGCGATATTCACCTCGACGCGTGTGCGCAGCAGGGTGGCTGCCCGGGTCGCCCGCTGGGAGAGTTCGTCCAACCGACCTTTTGCGGAGCGGCAGGTTCGCATCGCCGGGTCGAAGCGCCGCAACATGAACTCCGCGAGAGTTTGCCGCCCCATGACTCGTTCTTCGCGCAGCGCACTGATCCGCTCGTGGACGATGGCCGCATAGGCCTCGGCGGCGCCGAAACGAAATGCCGAGGAGGAAGACAGGGCCTCGATTTCTGCGGACATTTCGAGCAGCCGGTCGAGTGTTTGCGACTCCCCTCCTCCAGACGTCACCATGGTCCGGATCAGTGAGGACATTTCTCCATCGAGTTCGGCCACGCGGGCGGCCACCTGACGCGCCACCGGCAAGGTCAGCATCGCGATCGACTTGTAGGTCTCGATTTCCACCACGCGCTGGACGATCCGCCCCAAGCGTCGCGGACCAATATCCGATCGCACGAGGAGTGCGAATCGAACGTGCCCTGCCGGATCGATGCGGAAGTCGCTCGCGGCGATGGCCTGGCCGTCAATGACGCTGGACATGGCGAGGCTTTCGGGCACGAACCAGTCCCGCATGCGCGCATAGTCCGCTTCCGCCAATGTCGGCACCGTTTCGCCCCGCTCGACCCGGACCAGCACTGACGTGAGCACCTTTCCGGGAGCCTGGTTGAGCCAGTCAGGCGGAAATGTCGTTGCGACGGAGCCGGTAAACGGCACGCCGGCTACGCCCTCGGCGTAAATGGTGTAGCTCACGAATTCGGTATGTCGTTCCCACTTCAGCAGGCTGCGACCCAGTCGCCCCGAGAAGTGACTGCCGCCGGGGGGAGGATGGGCCGTGCCGTGGCGATCAAGCAGATCATGGAGATGCGCGCGGTCTGCTTCCTGGTCCCGATTTTCGGCCTGGTCGGGCTGTTTGATGGCCAGCACGACGGCGTGGCACGGAGCGTGCAATTCGGGGAAAGGACGGGCGTGCAACTCGTTTGACAGCGCGTAGCGCTGCGGGTGGTCTTCCAGCCTCGCTTCCGTCATCCGGCGTGCCCTTCTTCTGCGTCAGGACACACTACATTGCCGGGGCCTTCGGACGGAACTCGAACATCAAGACGGTGGAGGCAACCTGACAGGTGCCGCAGATGCTGCCGTGCGGGAGGCTGCCCCCGACACGGAACCCTCGGCGTGCATGGATGAACCGCTTACAGGATGAACCGGTTCAAATCACTCTGGTCGATTTCGTCGCTCAGGGTCTCGAGCACGAACGGCTCGTCGATGGTGACCACCTCATCTGACCGATCGGTCGCCGAGAAACTCACGTCTTCAAGCAGCCGCTCGCAGATGGTATGGAGCCGGCGCGCACCAATATTTTCCACGGTGTGATTGGCTTCAGCCGCCAGTTTTGCCAAGGCTCTGATACCGTCTTCCCGGAACTCCAGTTTGACGCCGTCGGTCCCGAGCAGCGCCTCGTACTGCCGCGTCAAGCTGTTCTCCGGCTCGGTCAGAATGCGGACCAGATCCGCTTCAGTTAAAGCGTCGAGGCTCACCCGGATGGGGAGGCGGCCCTGCAGTTCGGGCAGCAGGTCCGACGGCTTGGCAAGGTGAAAGGCCCCGGAGGCGATGAACAGGATGTGGCCGGTTCGCACCTGACCGTGCTTGGTTGGTACCACCGTGCCCTCGATCAGGGGCAGGAGATCGCGTTGCACACCTTCGCGGCTCACATCGGCCCCGGCCCGGTCCTCGGCACGCGTAATCTTGTCGATTTCGTCCAGGAACACGATGCCGTTCTGTTCGACCGCCTCGATCGCCGTGCGGTGCAATTCATCGTCATCGATCAGGCGGTTGCTTTCTTCCTCGACCAGGACGTGATGGCTCTCGGCCACGCTCATGCGACGCTTCTGCTTGACATTGCCGAACGACTTGCCGAGGAGCTCGCCAAGGTTGACCATGCCGACGTGCGTTCCCGGCACGCCGGGCAGTTCGAACGATGGCAGGTTTCCAGGGCCCTCGCTGACTTCGATTTCAATTTCCTGCTCATCAAGCTGACCGGACCGAAGCTTCTCGCGCATCTTCTGGCGGGTGTCGCGGGAGGCCGACGATCCGGCAAGCACATCGAGAACGCGCTTCTCGGCCGCCGCTTCGGCCCGCGTCGCGACCTCATGCTGCAGCCGTGTCCGCGTGATCATGATCGCGCTTTCAACCAGGTCACGGATGATCGACTCGACATCACGGCCGACGTAACCGACCTCCGTGAACTTCGTCGCTTCCACCTTGATGAACGGAGCCTGCGCCAGCTTCGCAAGGCGACGCGCGATTTCGGTCTTGCCGACACCGGTCGGCCCCATCATCAGAATGTTCTTGGGCAGGATTTCGTCGCGCAGCGGTGGTTCAAGCTGCTGCCGGCGCCAGCGGTTCCGCAGCGCAATGGCCACGGACCGCTTGGCCGCGCGTTGCCCGATGATGAAACGGTCCAGTTCAGCGACAATCTCGCGTGGTGTGAACGCGGTCATTGGCGAATGACTTCGACGGAAATCTGGGCGTTCGTGTAGATGCAGAGATCGGCGGCGACCGCCAGTGACCGCCGGGCAATGTCCTCGGCGGACAGCCCCTCGATCTGGCTCAGCGCGCGCGCTGCGGCCAAGGCAAAACCTCCCCCCGACCCGATCCCGATCAGACCGTCCGAAGGTTCCACGACATCACCTACGCCGGATACGAGCAAAGATACTTCCCGGTCCGCAACCGCCATGACGGCTTCGAGGCGGCGAAGGTAACGATCGGTTCGCCAGTCGCGTGCCAGTTCGACGCATGCCCGCATCAACTGGCTTGGATGCCGCTCGAGCTTCGCGTCCAGACGGTCGAAGAGGGTGAACGCGTCAGCTGTCGCGCCGGCAAATCCGGCCAGCACTGTCCCTCCCGCGAGGCGTCGCACTTTGCGTGCATTGGCTTTGATGACGGTGTCGCCCTGTGTGACCTGCCCGTCCCCGGCGATAACCACGGCCCCGGCCCGCCGGACCGACAGCACCGTCGTGCCGTGCCAGGGCGGCCTTTCGTCCGGTGTCCAAGGCATGGGCATCATTTGGGGCAGGGAACGGGCATCGTCAGCACCGCCGTGGCGTCATGCTTGCCGCTGCCGTAGTGATTCCCCAATGCCGTCCACGGTCTGCTGGATCAACATGGCCTGCATTTCTGGGGCGATGCGCTCGCGCAGGAGGCGAGTCGACGCTGCCAGGACCAGGTCGGCCACGCGCTCGCGGTACATCTGCCTCGCGGCCTCCTCCGACCGGGCGATTTCTTCCGCGGCACGCGCGCGCATCCGCGACAGATGTGCCTGCAGACGCACATCTGATTCGGCAGCAATTTGCCCGGCAGCTTCTTGCGCCCGGGCCCGGATCTCGCTGGCTGTCTTCTCGGCGACTGCAGCCTCGTCGGTGTAGCGGTCGCGCAGGGACTGTGCCTCGGCGTGGAGCGCGGCGGCACTGTCCAATTCGTCACGGACTGCGGTTCGATGGGCATCCAGCACGCCGGCCAGCCTTCGCAGCAGCAGGCGACCGAAGCCACCCACGAACACGACGAAGGAAACCGCGACCCAAAATGACGGATCCTGCGACAATTCGGACCACGTCATGTCGCGTTCTCCCGGGCGGCTTGCGCCACAGCGCCGGACAGTGCGGCGTCGTCAATTTGCACAGACGTCAAGGTGGCGGTGAGCGAGCGTGCCAGTTCCACCGCCGCGGCTTCGGCGTCCCGCAGTGCCGCCATGCGACTCGCCTCGATGCGCGCCTCCGCCTCTATCCGTTCGTTGTCCAGGGCCGTTTGCAGGCGCTGGGTCTCGGCCCTGAATGCGGTCGCCGCCCGATCGTGCGCCTCCCGGAGCAGCCGGTCATTCTCGGCCCGGGCGCCAGCGAGCGCCTCGCTGGCCCGGAGATGGGCTGCCTCCGCTTCCTTTCGAAGCTCGTCCGCCTGTTCCCGATCGACCCCGATGCGCGTTTCCCGGGCTCTCAGGGTGGTCCTTACCTGTGGCAGCACGATCTGGCTGATCACGACGTAGAGAGCAGAGAACGTCACCACTAGCCAAAACACCTGGGACGCGAACGTCTCTACGCGCAGTTGCGGCATGTTGCTCTCTGCGAACGCCGCCGCGGGAATCAACGCGGTGCTCGCGAAAGCGCAGGCAGTGGAGAAATGGCGAGCCATGTGCAGCAATTCGGATTTAGACCGCGAATAGAATCAGGAACGCAATCAGAAGCGCAAACAGCGCGATTGCCTCCGTCAATGCGAAACCCAGCAGCACGTTGCCAAAGACCTTGGGCGCGGCGGAGGGATTCCGGATGGCGGCAGAAACGTAGTTTCCGAAAATATTGCCGATGCCGATACCGGCTCCGGCGAGTGCGATGGTAGCGAGACCGGCGCCGATCAGCCTGGCAGCTTCTGTTTCCACGGGAAGATCCTTTCGGAGGTGAGGGTGAAGATGGAACGAGGCGAGGAACCTAGTGGTGCAGGTCCAGCGCGTCACTCAGGTACAGGCAGCTCAGAACCGCGAAGACATACGCCTGAATGGCCGCCACCAGAAGTTCGAAGCCGGTGAGAGCCACGATCAGGATGACGGAGACGGGCGCCAGAAAACCGAGGCCGGCAGACAGCAAGAGGCCGGCAAAGCCTCCGAACACCTTGAGCATCGTGTGCCCGGCCATCATGTTGGCGAACAGCCGCAGAGACAGACTGACCGGCCGGACGAAATAGCTGATGATTTCGATCGGCACCATCAGGGGGATGAGTACGACCGGCACGCCGGACGGGACAAAGAGCGACAGGAACCGGACCCCGTGCCGTGCCAGTCCGATGACGGTGACACCGACGAAGACCACCGCCGCCATGGCGAACGTCACGGCGATATGGCTGGTGTAGGTGAAGCTGTATGGGATCATCCCGAGCAGGTTGCCGAACAGGATGAACAGGAACAGCGTGAAAATGAAAGGAAAGTAGCGGGCGCCCTGCGGCCCGACGTTGTCCTGCAGCATGTTGGCCACGAACTGGTAGGTCAGTTCGACGGCTGCCTGCCAGCGCCCCGGGATAATGGCGCGACGGCGCATGCCCCCGCCGAAGACCACCGCGATGGTCGCGACTGCGATCAGCATCCACAGGGCCGAGTTCGTGAATGAGAGGTCTAGCCCCCCGATCTGAATGGATTCGAGGGTGACGATCTCGAACTGCTCGAGTGGCCCGTGGGCAGCGCCACCATTCGCACTGTTGTCGGTTGCCATCGAGCGTCAGGTCCCGGAGGGCGGATCTTGTGGTCGTGAATCGGATTCGGGGTTCGGCCGCCGTCGGCCGAAACCCTGGGCGGTGCGAAATACGTTGCGGAGACCGGCGGCGAACCCGAGGCCGACGCAGATGATCAACAACGCTGGCGACGTGTCCAGCCACTCATCGAGCAGCCAGCCGGCCCCTCCCCCCACGGCAATACCCGCAATCATTTCGGAAGATACCTTGAGCGCTCCGCCGAGAGCTTTACCGTGAGCGCCTCGGCGCGACCGAGCCCTGCCGGGCGAAGACGACCTGTCATCGGCCAAGCGATCCGCGAGACGGGAAAGATCCGGCGGAACCTCGCGGTCGTTGGGCGTGTCGTCCGCCACGATCTGCTGATTCCCGCACTAACGCCCGTGGGAACGGGCGCTTCGGACGCTAACTGCCTCTCGGGGAATCGTCAAGCCGGAATGCGGCGCACGCACCGGCCTCGACGGTCGCCCGAACCGCGCCTGTCAGCGGCGGCCCTCGCGCCTAGCGGTCATCCGGCGCATAACCGAGGTTGGGGGCAAGGGTCTCCTCGGCCTCCGCCACCGAGAAGCCCTTGCGCCGGGCGTAGTCCTCCACCTGGTCCCGCCCGACCCTCCCGACTCCGAAGTACCTCGCCTCTTCATGGGCGAAGTAGAACCCGGAGACCGAGGCGGCCGGCATCATCGCGAAGCTGTTGGTGAGGGTGATGCCAGCACAGGCGTCGGCCTCCAGAAGCTGAAACAGCGTGCGCTTTTCGCTGTGGTCGGGACAGGCCGGATAGCCCGGAGCCGGGCGGATGCCCTGGTAGACCTCGTCGATCAGAGCCTTGTTGTCCAGGTTCTCATCCGGCGCATACCCCCAGAACTCCTTGCGAACCCGCTCATGCAAGCGCTCGGCAAACGCTTCGGCGAGACGGTCGGCCAGCGACTGGAGCAGGATTTCCGCGTATGCGTCCTGGCCTTCCCTCGCGGCCTCGAGGCCAATGCCAGCAGTGACCGCGAAGGCGCCGATGTGATCGGCGAGACCGGTGGCCTTGGGGGCGACGAAATCGGCCAGGCAGTGGTTCGGCCGGCCGGCGGATTTGTCCATCTGCTGGCGCAGGAAGACGAATCGTGCGTGTACGCTTGAGCGGCTGGAATCCGCGTACAGCTCGACGTCGTCATCGACGGAGTTGGCCGGAAACATTCGGGTGACGCCCCGGGCTTCCAGGATGCGCTCGTCCACGATCCGCCGCAACATGGCCTCAGCGTCCTGGAAGAGATTTTGTGCGGCTTCCCCGACCACCGGGTCATCCAGGATCTGGGGCCACGTGCCGGCCAGCTCCCAAGTGTGGAAGAACGGCGTCCAGTCGATTCTCGCCGCGAGTTCTTCGAGATCGTAGGCAGTGAAGCGGAGCAGGTCCGTTTCATTTGGGGGCGGGGGGATGCCCTTGCTCCAGTCGATGCGCGTGCGCCGTTTCCGCGCCTCATCCAGCGGCAAACGGCTGGACCGTTCGCCGCGGTCGCCGTGCCGCTCGCGGATCCGTGCGTAATCCTCCTGAACCTCGGCAAGCAGCATCGGCGCCCGCGCGCTGTTAGCAAGGCTGGAGGCGACGGTCACGGCGCGCGACGCGTCGGGCACATGGATGACCGGGCCCGAGTACTCCTCCGAGATCTTCACCGCGGTGTGCGCCTTCGAGGTGGTCGCACCGCCGATCAGGAGCGGAGTGCGGAGCGAAGCACGCTCCATCTCCGCGGCGACCAGGCACATCTCTCGGAGGGATGGTGTGATCAGGCCGGACAGGCCAATCATGTCTGCGTCATGGTCGCGGGCCGCTTCCAGGATCGCCGCCGACGGCACCATAACGCCGAGGTCGATCACTTCGAAGTGGTTGCAGCCCAGCACGACGCCGACGATATTCTTGCCGATGTCGTGGACGTCGCCCTTCACGGTGGCAAGCACGATGCGTCCCCGGGAACGTCCGCGCCCCCGCTTGCCCGCTTCGATGAACGGCTGCAAGTGGGCGACGGCCTGTTTCATGACGCGAGCGCTTTTGACCACCTGGGGCAGGAACATCTGCCCCGACCCGAACAGATCACCTACCCGGCTCATCCCATCCATCAGGGGCCCCTCGATGACCTCGAGCGGGTCTTCCACCTGCTGGCGGGCGATTTCGACATCTTCGATGATGTATTCGGTCATCCCTTCGACCAGGGCGTGCATCAGGCGATCCGCGACCGGTTTCCGGCGCCATTCGGGGTCCTGGGTGCCGTCGGTCGCGAGTTCCCGCGCGGGTCCGGCCATTTCGAGCAGGCCCTGCGCAGCATCGGGCTTCCGGTTGAGGATGACGTCCTCCACCGTGTCCCGCAGGGCCTGCGGCAGGTCGGCGTAAACGGCGAGCTGACCGGCGTTGACAATCGCCATGTCGAGTCCGGCCGATACGGCGTGATACAGGAACACCGAGTGCATCGCTTTGCGGATGGTTTCGTTGCCGCGGAACGAAAAGGACAGGTTCGAGAGGCCGCCCGACACCAGTGCTCCAGGGAGCGTCGCCTTGATCAGGCGGCAGGCTTCGAGAAAGGCGACCGCGTAGTCATCGTGCTCCTCGATTCCGGTCGCCACCGCGAAGATGTTGGGGTCGAAGATGATGTCCTCGGGAGGGAAGCCGACCCCGTCCACCAGGATCCGGTAGGCGCGGCCGCAGATCTCGACCTTGCGTTGGGCCGTGTCCGCTTGCCCCTGCTCGTCGAAGGCCATCACCACGACCGCTGCCCCGTGCCGAAGAACGGTTTCCGCCTGCTGCCGGAATTCCGCTTCGCCCTCCTTGAGACTGATCGAATTCACGACGGGCTTGCCCTGGACGTTCTTGAGCCCGGTCTCGAGCACGGACCAGCTCGAGGAATCCAGCATCAGGGGCACCCGACTGATTTCCGGCTCCGCGGCGACGAGACGGAGGAACCTGGTCATTGCGGCTTCCACATCGAGCATGGCCTCGTCGAGGTTGACATCGATGATCTGGGCACCGTTTCGGACCTGGTCGCGGGCCACCTCGAGGGCGGCGTCGAAGTCACCGTCCAGGACCAGTCTCCGAAAGCGGGCCGAACCCGTGACGTTGGTGCGTTCCCCGATATTCACGAAGCCGGTGTCCGGGCTGACGGTGAGCGGCTCGAGACCGGACAGGAAGCAGTACGACATCGGCGCCGCCGCCGTCCGCGGCACCTCCTTCGTGACGGCGTCGCGGATGGCAGCGATGTGGTCCGGCGTGGTCCCGCAACAGCCGCCTGCGATGTTCAGCCACCCGCTCTGGGCAAAGGCACCGAGGTCGGCGGCCATGCTTTCCGGAGTCTCGTCGTAGCCTCCGAACGCATTGGGGAGGCCAGCGTTTGGATACAGGCAGACTGGCCGGTCGGCGATGTGGGCGATTTCCTCCAGGTGCGGGCGAAGTTCCCGCGCACCCAGCGCACAGTTGAAGCCGATCGAGAAGGGCCGGGCATGGCGCACGGACGCCCAGAACGCCGCTGGTGTCTGACCGGTGAGGGTCCGACCTGACGCGTCGGTGATCGTGCCCGAGATCATGACGGGAAGACGGATCCCCGTCTGGTCGAAGGCCTCCGCGATGGCGTGCAGCGCGGCCTTGCCATTGAGGGTGTCAAAGATCGTCTCGACCAGAAGAATGTCCGCACCACCCTCGATCAGGCCGAGCGCCGCCATCCGGTATGCAACGCAAAGTTCGTCGTAGGTGACGTTGCGGGCGGCGGGATCCTCAACCACTGGAGACACCGAGGCCGTCCGATTGGTTGGACCAATGGCGCCGGCCACAAAGCGCGGTCCGCCGTCGGCCTCGTAACGGGCGGCCGTCTCCCGCGCGATACGGGCCGCTGCGTAGTTGATCTCTCGGGCCAGGTCCTTGGTCCCGTAGTCCGTCTGGGCGATGGATGTCGCGGTGAACGTGCAGGTCTCAATGATGTCGGCACCGACCCGGAGGTAGGCCTCGTGTAAGTCCGCCACCACGTCCGGGCGGGTGAGGCAGAGAATGTCGAAATTGCCGGCAAGGTCGTACGGATGTTCCCGAAAGCGATCCCCCCGGAAATCGCGCTCCTCTAGGTCGCGCGCCTGCAGCATGGTGCCGAACGCGCCATCGAGCACCAGAATCCGCTCCCGAAGACGTTGTTCGAGCGCTCGCCGTCGGACGGTTGCATCGGCGGCCGGCGTGCTCACGTGCCGGGCCCCGCAGCCGCCCGCGCAGTTCCCGCCTCAGCGGACCCTCGGAGCCCGAGCCACCAGCAGATGGCGTAACTGAGGCGGGCGCGGTTGAGGGTGTAGAAGTGGAAGGCGTTCACGCCCTCCCGCCGGAGATCCTCGCACTGCGACACCGCAGCGCCCGCGGCAATCATTTCGCGCGTGCGAGCGTCGGTGTCCAGGGGTTCGAAGATCGCGGTTATGCGCGCTGGGATCGTCACGCCGCAGCGTCGGCTGAATTCTGCGACCCGCCGAAAGTCGGTGACCGGCAGGATCCCCGGCACGATCGGTGCCGTAATGCCGGCGGCGCGGCACCGGTCGCGAAAGCGCAAGAAACACGCGTTATCGAAGAAGTACTGCGTGAGAATCCGGTCGGCGCCGGCGTCCACCTTGGCTTTCAGGTTGTCGATGTCAGCCGCGGGTGAGGCTGATTCAGGATGCGGTTCCGGATAGCCTGCGACCGAAATCTCGAACGCCGCGGCGGTTCGGATCCCGCGCACGAGATCGGCGGCATTGCCGTAGCCGCCGGGTTCGGGGCGATACCGGTCGGCACCCTTCGGCGGGTCTCCGCGAAGTGCCACGATGTGACGGATTCCCAAGGCCCACCAGCGTAGGGCCAGGGCATCCGTCTGGGCTCGAGTCGACCCGACGCAGGTGAGGTGGGCGGCCGGCGGCACGGGAAGGTGCTGGCGAATCCAGCACACGAGCCCTTCGGTTCGCGAGCGCGTGGAGCCGTCGGCTCCGTACGTGACCGAGAAGAACGCGGGCCCAAGCCGGACCAGTCGACACATGACCCGCTGGAGGCGCTGCACGGCCGCTTCATCCGCGGGCGGAAAGAACTCGAAGCTGATGGTCGGCGGCGTCATGGTGACCCGGACGCGATGGCAGCCGCAGCGGCGTCCGTGGGGAACTGGGCAACGGTGCCCGGTGGGCGGTCACCGACGCACCAGCCAGAGATCGACGGTAGCGCAGTGGGCAAGCCGCGCCGTCGTGGCGCGGCCAAGCATTCGCCCGGAGAAGTGGACCCGGCACCGTGCGGCATGACAACCTCCTTCGGCGCATGCTGAGGAGGCTGGCGCCCGTGATTGCCGTTTGGCCACATCTCCCTGCCGGGAAACCACCTTGCACGGGCTGCAGGTTGGTGGGGTGCGTCAACCCCTCAGGATGCAGTGACGACTGTAGAGACGGGGATTTAGCCGGTCAAGGCACGGATAGCGGGCCGCGCGCTGTCTGCCCACGGGTCTTTGGCCGCGTGGCAGGGGATGGCGGCACTAGCGCACGACCGAGCGGTCGGCGCGTGAACGGGCGTGCCCGGTACTCGGAACCGGCCCGCCTGGTCCGGGTTTCGAGCGATCCGGCCGCCTCCGCGCGTTCCCATAGAATGCGTCGGGGGCCGCCCCGGCGTTCGTGCCCGACGCGTCCCCCGTCTGCACCTGGACCGAGAATCCCATGCGTGACATTCACCTGCCCGGCCGTTCTCCGGTACGCGGAACCCGCGCCGCCGCGGCGACGTCCCATCCATTGGCCACCTTGGCTGCCATCGACGCGCTGCGCGAGGGCGGCAACGCGGTAGATGCGGCGGTGACCGCCGCGGCGGTGCTCGCAGTGGTGGAGCCCCATTCGACGGGAATCGGCGGCGACGTGTTCTGCCTGTATGCACCGGCCGGCGGCTCCGAAGTCATCGCCCTCAACGGTTCGGGTCGGGCACCGGCGTCCGCGTCGGCGGCTGCCCTGCGTGACGACGGCATGGCTTCGATCCCGTTCACCAGTCCGCACGCCGTGAGCGTCCCCGGCGCCGTGCGCGCCTGGGAGCGCCTGCTGACGGATCATGGCCGGCTGGACCTTGCGCGGGCGCTCGCGCCGGCGATCGCCTATGCCACCGACGGGTACCCGGTTGCCGACGTGGTCGCAGACGCCTGGCGCCGCGAGCACGACAAGTTACAGGCGGACCCGGATGCCGCCGCCGTGTTTCTCCCACGGGGAATACCGCTTGGGGCGGGGCACGTGCACCGCCAGCCGCGCCTCGGAGAGACGATGCAGGCCATTGCAGCTCAGGGGGCGGCCGCCTTCTATGAAGGACCCGTGGCGCGGGACATCGTCGCCAAGCTGCGCCGGGTGGGCGGCGTGCACACGGAGGACGATTTTGCCGCGGCCACCGTCGAATACGTGACGCCCATCCGTACCCACTATCGCGGCGTGGACGTGTACGAGTGCCCGCCCAACGGCCAGGGCATCATCGCCCTCCTGATGCTGAACCTGCTGGCCGGGTTCGATCTCGCGGGACTGGATCCCCTAGGCCCGGACCGCTTCCATCTCGAGGCCGAAGCGACGCGCCTCGCGTACGCTGAACGGGCAGCCCGGCTGGCGGACCCGGAGCATGCCGAGGTCCCCGTGGCGGCACTGCTCAGCGAGCCGCATGCCGAGGCGCTTCGTGCACGGATCGACCGGGAGCGAATGACGCCGGGTCTTGCGCCACCCGCCCTGCCCGAGCACCGGGACACGGTCTACCTGACCGTGGTGGATGGCGACCGCAACGCGGTGTCGTTCATCAATTCGCTATTCCATTCGTTCGGAAGCGGAATCCTGGCGCCGGAATCCGGCGTCATGCTTCACAATCGCGGAGCAGGCTTCGTGCTGGACCCGGGTCACCCGAACGAACTCATGCCGGGCAAGCGTCCGATGCACACCATTATTCCGGCGATGGCCGTGCGCGACGGTCGAGCCTGGATGCCGTTCGGGGTGATGGGCGGCCACTTCCAGCCGGTTGGGCAAGTACATTTTTTGACCAACGTCGTGGACTTTGGCATGGATGTGCAGGAGGCACTCGACTGTCCCCGGGCCTTCCATTTCGACGGCGTGTTGAGTTGCGAGCGGGGCGTTCCCCAACCCACGCGAGACGCCCTGGAGCGGCTCGGGCACGCGGTTGCGGTGCCCGACCTGCCGCTTGGCGGCGGCCAGGCCATTGCGATCGATCCCGCCAGCGGGGTGCTGTCAGCCGGCTCCGATCCTCGCAAGGACGGGTCGGCGATCGGCGCGTAGGAGGTACCATGGGCACGGCTCCCGACGTCGTCGTGTACACGCAGATACTCTGCGGGTTCTGCTACCGGGCGAAGCGGCTGCTCGAAGGTCGCGGTGTCGCCTTTCGGGAAATCGACGTTACTGGCAATCCGGGTCTCCGGGCGGAAATGGCATCGGCGGCCGGTGGCGCGCGCACGGTTCCCCAGGTTTTTATCGGCGGAATCCATGTCGGTGGTTCCGACGACCTGGCCGCCGCCGCCGCCTCGGGAGAGCTTGACCGGCTGCTAGGGGATGACTGAAGGCGCCAGGCGTCTCCGGCTGGCGTGCGCGCAGCTCACCAGCACGCCGGACCTCGACGCGAACCTGCGCAGAATCAAGCAGCAGATTCACGCAGCCCAGGCCGCTGACGCGGACCTGGTGGCCTTCCCCGAGAACGCACCGCTGCTCGCCCCGGCGAGCGCGATGCAGGCAGCCGCGGCGCCGGAGGAAATCCATGCCGCGACGCAGGCAGTTTGCGCGGCAGCGCGGGAGGCGGGGATCTGGGTGCTCCTGGGTTCGCTCGCGGTCAAGCCCGATACGTCGGATGGCAGGCTGGCCAACCGGTCGCTGTTGATTGACGCCGCCGGAACGGTGACCTGCCGGTACGACAAGATTCACATGTTTGACGCCGACCCGGGTTCTGGCGAGAGCTACCGGGAGTCGGAACGCTACCGGCCCGGCGCTCAGGCTGTCACCGCCCGGACTCCCTGGGGGCTGCTCGGCATGACGGTTTGCTACGACCTTCGGTTCCCGGAACTCTATCAGTCGCTGGCAAAGGCCGGCGCGTGGTTTCTCTCCGTTCCGTCGGCGTTCACGCGCCCGACCGGGCAGGCACACTGGGAGACGTTGCTGCGCGCCCGGGCGATCGAGACGGGGTGCTGGGTCTTCGCGCCGGCGCAGTGCGGCGTCCATTACGGGCGTCGGCAGACGTGGGGGCATTCGATGGTCGTGACCCCCTGGGGCCGCGTGGTGGCAGAGTCCGGAGACGAACCTGAATTGCTGTTCGCCGACCTGGACCCCGACGCCGTCACCGAGGCCCGGAACATGGTTCCCAGCCTGGCGGCGCGGCGTCGATGGTGCGAACCGCCCGCCCGCTAGTCGCGGCCCGGCGGCGACTGGCGGCGGACGCAGGACCGGGTCAGGGCGGCAGGCCGCGCGCCTTGTTGGCTGGGTCCCGAATTGCGGCGAGGCGCTGAACGCGGGCGGGCCTCGGCGTCTCCAGATCTTCATACTCCAGCACGCGCAGCAAGCCGGCGACCGCGGCCAGCAGTTCGCAGCGCCGCAGCAGGAACCGGGGGTTGCGCGGCCGGCCGAACCGCTCGTTGCCCACGGCAAAGGTCTCGTAGAGCAGACGGCCGCCGGGAGCGACGGCGGACACGACGCGCGGGAGCAGCGGCCGGTGCAGGTAGTTGGTCACGATGACTGCATCGAACGTGCGCTGCGCAAGCGGCCAGGGGCTCCCGTCCTCCAGATCCTGCGCGATGAAGTCGAACCGGTCGCTGCCGATGACGGCCCCGGCGCGGGGGTCCCGGTCGACTCCGGTAACGCGACAGCCCTGATTCAGGAAGTGCCGCACATGGCGACCGCTGCCGCAGGCGACGTCGAGA
Source organism: Alphaproteobacteria bacterium (assembly GCA_022825235.1). Lineage (GTDB taxonomy): Bacteria > Pseudomonadota > Alphaproteobacteria > TMED109 > TMED109 > VXPW01. The sequence continues at coordinate 89,576 of JAJDYI010000004.1, forward strand.
ACCGTACAACCGTCACCGAGGCCTCGTCCGTGCCGAACGATCCACGGTGAAGGCGCGGCCGCCGGCGGATCAGATTGCGCGCTGCGATTGGGGTCCGCCGCCTGCATGGCCCAGTTCCTGCCAATTGGTCTAGAATGCCAGACTCCGGTAACAGGGCGAACACTTCCAGTGATCCTTTTCGACCTCGAGTGCGAGAGCGGGCACGTATTCGAAGGCTGGTTTCCGAGCGGTGCGGAGTACGACCGGCAGGCGACCAAGGGCCAAATCCTCTGTCCGGTGTGCGATACGGCGAATGTGAAGAAGGCGCCGATGGCGCCGCGACCGACCCGCGGACAACCTGCAGAGCGGACCCCCAAGCACGAGCAGGCGGCGATGCTTCGAGCCCTGCGGAAGCTCCGCCAAACCGTCGAGAAGAACAGCACCTATGTCGGGGACCGGTTTCCGGCTGAGGCGCGGGCCATGCATGCGGGCGAATGCGAAGAGAAGAGCATTTACGGCGAGGCCACCTCCAAGGAGGCGCGGGAATTGCGTGAAGAGGGTGTGCCGGTTTGCCCGCTTCCGTGGATCGACCGGGCCGATCACTGACCTTCGGGCGGAGCTGGTGCGTGGAACCGGCCCCCAGTGCTATTTCCGTTCCTGTCCACCCATACCCCGACCCATGCCATGACCGATCCGTTCCGGGTTCCTGACCTTTCCGACTGGGCCGAACGCGCACGCCGGGAGTACGGCGGTGATCCCGACGAGCGCGTGTACGCTACCCCGGAAGGCCTGGCCGTAAAGCCGCTGTACACGAACGCGGATATCGAGAACTCTGAACGCCTGAAGGGGCTGCCCGGCTTCGCTCCGTTTTTGCGCGGCCCTCGAGCCACCATGTTCACCGGCCGGCCGTGGACCATCCGCCAGTACGCTGGGTTCTCCACGGCCGAGGAGTCGAACGCGTTCTACCGGCGGAATCTGGCCGCTGGCCAGAAGGGTCTTTCCGTCGCGTTCGATCTGGCCACCCACCGCGGGTACGACTCCGACCATCCGCGCGTGCAGGGCGATGTCGGGAAGGCCGGCGTGGCGATCGATTCGGTCGAGGACATGAAGATTCTGTTCGACGGCATTCCGCTCGACCAAATGAGCGTGTCGATGACCATGAACGGAGCGGTGCTGCCGGTGATGGCAGCGTATATCGTCGCCGCCGAAGAACAGGGGGTTGCTCCCGCCGCGCTGACCGGCACGATCCAGAACGACATCCTCAAAGAGTTCATGGTCCGGAATACGTACATCTATCCGCCCGGACCCTCGATGCGAATCGTGGCTGATGTCATCGCCTACACCGCCGCCCATATGCCGCGGTTCAACTCCATCTCGATCTCCGGCTACCACATGCATGAGGCCGGCGCGACCGCCGTGCAGGAGCTGGCATTCACGTTGGCGGATGGACTCGAATACGTGCGCACGGCGCTCGGGCGGGGCCTAGAAGTCGACCAGTTCGCGCCGCGGCTGTCGTTCTTCTTCGGCATCGGCATGAACTTCTTCATGGAGGCGGCGAAGCTGCGCGCGGCCCGGGTGCTGTGGGCGGAACGCATGGCGCAGATGTTTTCGCCGCGCGACCCCCGGTCGCTGATGCTCCGCATGCACTGCCAGACCTCGGGCGTATCGCTCGCCGAGCAGGACCCACTGAACAACGTGGTGCGCACGACGGTCGAGGCGCTGGCCGCCGTCTTGGGCGGCACCCAGTCCCTGCACACGAATGCGTTCGACGAGGCCATAGCTCTGCCCACCGACACCTCCGCCAGAATTGCGCGGAACACGCAACTGATCCTCCAGGCCGAAGCCGGCGTCATCCAGACGATCGATCCGCTTGCCGGCTCGTACTACGTCGAACATCTGACGGATCACCTGATCAGGTCGGCGGGTGCGCTGATCGACGAAGTCGAGGAGCTGGGCGGCATGACACGGGCGGTGGAGAGCGGGATGCCGAAGCTCCGCATCGAAACGTCTGCCGCCAGCCGCCAGGCGCGTCTCGACGAGGGGCGCGACGTCCTCGTCGGCGTGAACCGTTACCAAACTGACCAGAAGGCCGCCGTCGAAGTGCGTGCGATCGATACGGAAGCGGTGCGTATTCGCCAGGTGGAGCGGCTGCGGCGGGTGCGTGCCGAGCGGGATGCGGAGGCCTGCCGGCAAGCGCTGGATGCGCTGCGTGCGGGTGCCGCCGCGGATGACGCCAACCTGCTGGCGCTCAGCGTCGAGGCAGCGCGCGCGCGCGCAACCGTGGGAGAAATCTCGCTGGCGCTGGAGGAGGTGTTCGGCCGGCATACGGCGCTGGTCCAGGTAGCCGGCGGGGCGTACTCCCGGGCCAGGACGAGCGACGACGAGCTCGCAGCGCTACGGGAGCGGACGTCGCAGTTCGCGGAACGCCATGGCCGCCGCCCCCGCATCCTCGTGGCGAAACTCGGCCAGGACGGGCACGACCGGGGCGCCAAGGTGATCGCGACCTCGTTTGCCGACGTGGGGTTCGACGTCGACATCGGCGGCCTCTTCGGAACGCCGGCGGAAGTTGCGCGGCAGGCGATCGAGAACGACGTCCACGTGGTCGGCGTCTCGACCCTGGCCGCGGGTCATCTGACCCTGGTGCCCGAGCTGGTTGCCGCGCTGCGGCAGGAACAGGCTGATGACATTCGCGTGATTTGCGGGGGTGTGATCCCGGCCGCGGACCACGCTGCCCTGCGCGAGGCCGGGGTGGGCGCCATCTTTGGACCGGGGACGCCTGTCCCTGAAGCGGCCGCCCGGGTGCTCACGTTGATCGAAGCCCGCAACGACAGCTGAGAGGCGGGCGGGGGTGGCGCACGACCTGCAGGTGGTAGTCGCCATCTTCGTGCCGCTCGCGCTGGCGTGCGCGATCGGGTGGATCATCTACGGGCGCCGGCTGGCCGCCCGAGGCGCCGCCGCTGGCCCGGCGGCGAAGCCCGCTGGGAACGGCGCGGCAGCGCGGTCAGAATCAAATGCTTCCTTGCCGGCCGCCGCCGCCCCGTCACCGGTTCGGGAATTGGCGGACGCTATTCTCAGCGGCCAGCGACGCGCGCTGTCCCGCGGGATCACCCTGGTTGAATCCGGTCATCCACGCGACCGGGCGGCGGCGGCCGGGTTGGTGCAGGCCGTCTTTGCCGACGCCGGCGGAGCCATCCGGATCGGAATTTCCGGGCCGCCGGGGGTGGGAAAGTCGACCTTTGCCGAGGCGATTGGGCTTCACGCCATCGCGCAGGGGAAACGGGTCGCGGTGCTCGCGGTGGATCCTTCCAGCACGATTTCCGGGGGCTCCATTCTTGGCGACAAGACCCGGATGGAACGCCTTGGCCGCTCCGACAGCGCCTACATCCGGCCCAGCCCTTCGGGTGGGCTACACGGCGGGATTGCGCGGGGCGTGCGCGAATCGGTTACGCTTTGCGAGGCAGCCGGCTTCGACGTTGTACTGATCGAGACTATGGGGGTCGGCCAGGCAGAACTCGCCGTCCGCGAGGTCGTCGACCTGGTTGCCCTATTGGTGCAGCCCGGTGGCGGCGACAACCTGCAGGGCATCAAGCGAGGCATCGTGGAGATTGCGGACTTCGTCCTGGTTAACAAGGCGGACGGCGATCTGAAACGGCCGGCGGACCTCTCTGTCGGCGAGTACAAGCGGGCCCTGCGGCTGATGTCGCCGCCCTCGGAGAGCTGGCGGCCCGAGGTGTTCGCGTGCTCTGCCGTCGAAGGAACGGGCATCGACCACGCGTGGGCCCGCATCGCGGCGTTCGATGCTGCGACGACGAAGGACGGGACCCGAGACAGCGCCCGTGCGCGGCAGGCGGCGGACGCCGTCTGGGGCTACGTGAATCTCGCGCTGCGGGAAGCCCTCCAGGAAGTGCGCGCGGAGCCCCAGTCGCCCGCGGCCGGCTGGGAGGCCGAAGTTCGCGCGGGCCGCATGGCACCCGCGGCGGCTGCCATCACGCTGCTTGACATGGTGCGCGATGGAAGAAGCCTGAGCGGAACACCGAAGTGACGTCGTGTCGGGTGTTCGGCCATCCCCGTCCAGCGCCTGCGATCACCAGACCGGCGGGGGATCCGCCGGCTCGGATTTACCTGCCACGCAGGGGCGGCGGAGCCCGCAGTCGGCGGACCACGTGCCGCTCGTGATATCCAGCCGTCGCCGGGCGGCAGGACCTGCGCTCCACCGCGCGGGGCGCCTGGGCGCGGCCCTGCTGCTCGCTTGCGCACTCTCTACCACCGCCTCCCGGGCATCTGCGCAGGGGCTGCCGCTGGTGCGGGACGCGGAAATCGAATTCCATGTCCGTGCCTGGTCAGACCCCGTGTTTGCGGCAGCCGGTCTGGACCCGCGCTCGGTCGAGCTCTACCTCGTCAACGAGGCGACCATCAACGCGTTCGTGGCCGCCGGACAGAACATCTTCATCAACACCGGGCTGATCGTCCGGGCTGGAAGCCCGGACGCCCTGGTGGGCGTCATTGCCCACGAGGCCGGGCACATCGCTGCCGGCCATCTCGTCCGGACCCGCGAGGCGGCGGAAAAGGCGATGATCACCGGTCTTGCCACCACATTGATCACCATCGGCGCGAGTGCCCTCGGTGGTGGCGACGACGCGCTTTCGCTGGGGGCCGCCGGCATTTCGCTAGGCGAGAACATCGCCAACAGGGTGTTCCTGCAGCACTCACGGACCGCCGAGTACGCGGCGGATGTCGCAGCCCTGCAGTACTTGGCGGCGGTGGGGCGACCCGCCCGGCCCCTGGTCGAACTCCTGATGGCGCTGCAGGTGAAGGAGCAGACGCTGGAGAACCTGGATCCGTACGCCCGCACCCATCCGCTGACCCAGGAGCGAATCCAGCAGATCCTGGACTGGACGCGAGGCGAGCCGGAGCCAGAGTCGGCGGCGCGCGTTGCCGAGCAAGCCACCTACGATCGCATCGTCGCCAAGATTGTTGCCTTTACCGACCCGCCCGAACAGACGCTGCGGCGCTACCGGGTCGACGACAGCATCGCCGGGCGGTACGCGCGCGCCATCGCGCACTACCGCAAGTCCGATCTGCCGGCGGCGCTGGCGGGGCTTGACGGCCTCCTCGCCCAGAGCCCCGATGACCACTACTTCCACGAGCTGCGTGGCCAGATCCTTCTCGAGAACGGTCGCGTCGCCGAGGCTTCCGACAGCTATCGGCGGGCTGCCGACTTGGCTCCGGAGGCGGCCCTGATTGTCGTGGGCTTCGCACAGGCTGAACTGGAGACCGGAAACGACTCCAGCCTTGCAGAGGTGACAGCCGTTCTCGAGCGCGTGCTTGACTTGGAACCGGCGAATGCGAAGGCTTGGCGGCTGCTCGCCGTCGCCCACGGCCGCGCCGGGAAGGACGGACTGGCCATGCTTGCAACGGCGGAACACGCTCTCCTGCGGGGCCGTGCTGCCGATGCCCGGCGGTTTGCCGAGCGGGCACTCAAGAATTTGCCAACAGGGTCCCCTGCCTTCCAGCGCGCCGAGGACATCGGCCAGTTGCTGCGGGAAACCTCGGGTGATGCACGGCGCTAGATTGTCGTCCTGGAACTGTTCGGAGAAACACTCATGGTGAAAACTATTGCGACGCTCGGCGCGCTCGTGCTGGCAGCGCTCCTGGCGGGCCCCGTCGGGGCTGCCGAGCTGGACCGGTCAGACGTGGAGACCATCATCCGCGAGTACCTGAACGAGAATCCCAACGTCATCTACGAAGCTGTCGAGAAGCACCAGAGGCAGCTGGCGGAGGAGGCCAAGCGCCAACAGGACGCCGCGCTCGCCGCCAACTACGCAGCGCTCGTGGAGGGGGCTCCGACGGTCGGCGCCACTGAGGCGGACGCCATCACCGTGGTGGAGTTCTTCGACTACAACTGCGGCTACTGCAAGCGCTCGATGGATGCCATCCTCCAGGTTCTGGAAAGCGAGGCCGACGTGCGTTTTGTCTTCGTGGAGTTTCCGATCCTGGCCCCGAGCTCCCGAACCGCCGCGCTGGCGGCCCTGGCTGCGGACCGGCAGGGTGCCTACTTCGCATTCCACCGCGCGTTGATGCAGCATCGCGGCGCGCTGACGGACACCCGGGTCATGGAGATCGCCCGGGAAATCGACCTGGACATGGCACAGCTCGCACGGGACATGGAAGACGCCGAAGTCGTGGCCGCGCTCGAACGCAATGCCGTGGTCGGCGAGGCCGTTGGCGTTCAGGGGACGCCGTTCTTCCTTGTCAACCAGAAAGCCTATCCGGGCTGGCTCGACGAAGAGGCGCTTCGGAGCGCCATCACGGAAGCCCGATCCGGCTGAACGGCCCCGGCCGCGCGGCCCCTTGATCGCGGGGAGCAGGGGCCGTCCCCGGAACGCCGTGCGGTACGGACCGGAGGGGAGGCGCCCATCCTCATCCGGTCGTCAGCAGGATCTTCCCGACGCTGCTACCGGCCTCCATTTCCCGGTGGGCAGCCGCTGCCTGATCGAGCGGGAAGGTGCAGGCCGTCACCGGCCGGATGCGCCGCGTGACGAACAAAGGCCAGACCTGCTCAAGTAGGGCGTCGCGGAGCCTGCCCTTTTCGGCGATACCGCGGGGACGAAGGGTGGAGGCGGTCACGGTAAGGCGCTTCTGCAGGAGCGGGAGCAGGTTGGCCTCCACCTTGGTGCCGCCGAGAAAGGCAATGATCGCCAGCCGCCCCTCGACTTTGAGCGCATCGAGATTCCGAGCGAAGTATGAGCCGCCCACCATGTCCAGGATCAGATCGACGCCGGCGCCTCCCGTACTGCCCCGCACGACCGCGACGAAATCCTCCGTCCGGTAGTTGATCCCGCGTTCGGCGCCCAGCCGCTCGCAGGCCCGTGCTCGGCCGTCGCTGCCGGCGGTCGCGAACACCCGCGCGCCGCGCGCCGTGGCGAGCTGGATGGCGGTGGTGCCGATCCCCGAGGCGCCGCCGTGCACCAGCAGCGTCTCACCGGCCCGCAGGCGGCCACGTTCGAAGACATTGGCCCAGACCGTGAAGAAGGTTTCGGGTAGTCCGGCTGCGTCCAACACCGACACGCCTTCCGGGATCGGCAAGGCCTGTGCGTCGGGGGCCACGCAATACTCGGCGTAGCCGCCGCCCGCGACCAGCGCGGTGACGGCGTCCCCTTCCGTGAACCGGTCGACACCGGCTCCGGCCCTGACGATCTCGCCGGCGACCTCCAGGCCAGGCAGGTCGCTGGCCCCGGGAGGCGGCGGATACAGGCCCTGACGCTGCATGACATCGGGGCGGTTGATTCCGGCTGCCCCGACACGGATCAGGATCTCGTCGTGACCGGGTTCAGGGACGGGCCTCTGGCACGGGACCAGGACCTCCGGGCCTCCGGGCGTGGCGATCTCAATGGCGTGCATTTGGGCGGGAAGCGGCATTCAAATCGTCCGAAACGGCTGATGAAACGGGCAGTATGCCAGACGCCCCCACCCTGGTTCCCGCATTCTGGCGGCGATCCGCAGCTGGGGGTAAAGTGCGCCCATGGCGATGGAAGACGACGTCCTGGTTCCCAAGCCCGCGGCCAATTTCCCGCGCAACCTGGAACCGCTTTCGGTCGACGCACTGCAGCAGTACTTGGTCGAGCTCGACCGGGAACGTGCGCGCACGCAGCAAGAGCTGGAGCGAAAACAGCAGGCCACCGCTGCCGCCGAACAGGTGTTCCGGTCCTAACGGCTGCCGCCTCGGCATGCCCTGCTTCCACTGTTGACCAGAGTCTTCGATGCCCCGAACCGGTGACTACCATCCGGATACGCTCGCCGTACATGCGGGCCAGCGCCCGGACCCACAGCACGGCGCCCGCGCCCAGCCGGTCTATCAGACGACCAGCTACGTCTTCGAGGACGCAGACCATGCGGCATCGCTGTTCAATCTGGAACGCGCCGGCCATGTCTACAGCCGGATTTCCAACCCAACGGTTGCGGCTCTGGAAGAACGCCTCGCGGCCCTCGAAGGAGGCGTGGCCGGCATCTGCACGGCGAGCGGCCAAGCGGCCCTGCACCTCGCCATCGCGACGCTGCTGTCCGCCGGCGATCACATCGTCTCGTCTGGTGCCCTCTACGGCGGCAGCCGTAACCTGCTGGACCTGACCCTTCCGCGCTTCGGGATCACCACTACCTTCGTCGATCCGCGAGATCACGCCGCGATCCAGAAGGCGATCCGGCCTGACACCCGCCTCCTCTTTGCCGAGACGCTCGGCAACCCGGGCCTGGAAGTGCTGGACCTGGAGGCAGTGGCGGCGATCGCGCACGGCGCAGGAATACCGTTGCTGGTCGACAACACGTTCGCGACCCCGCACTTGCTGCGTCCGATCGAGCATGGCGCGGATCTCGTTATGCATTCGGCGACGAAGTTTCTGGGCGGGCACGGCGTGGCCATTGGCGGTGCGCTGATCGACGGCGGAACGTTCGATTGGGCCGCCAGCGGCCGGTTTCCGACGATGACGGAGCCCTACGCCGGATACCATGGCATCCGTTTCGCCGAGGAGTTCGGTCCTGCCGCTTTTGCCGCCCGCGCCCGCGCCGAGGGGCTCCGCGACTTCGGAGCCTGCATGAGTCCGCAGCATGCCTTCTACATCATGCTGGGAGTCGAGACGCTGGGACCACGCATGGACCGCCACGTCGCGAACGCCCGAGCCGTGGCAGCGATGTTGGAAGCCCGCGAGGATGTGCCGTGGGTCGCGTGGCCGGGTCTCGAATCACATCCCGACCACGCGCTGGCGGAGCGGCTGTTACCGCGCGGACCCGGTGCGATCATTTCGTTCGGCGCCCCCGGGGGCCGTGACGGCGGGCGGGCGCTGATCGCCAAGCTGACCGTCTTCTCGCACCTCGCGAACGTGGGCGACGCAAAGTCGCTGGTCATTCACCCGGCCAGCACTACCCATGCGCAGCTCGACGAGGTGGGTCTTCGCGAGGCAGGCGTGGACGAGGGGCTGGTGCGGCTGTCCGTGGGCCTCGAGCATGTCGACGACCTGCTGGCCGATCTCAAGCGCGGACTGGAGGCCGCGGCGCGCGCATGAAGATTCAGGTGGCGGGGCAGGCGGTCTACCTGGCGGACGGCGGGCGCCCATTCGAACCCGATCGGCCGGCCGTCATCCTGTTGCACGGCGCGGGGATGGATCACAGCGTGTGGACCCTGCCGGCGCGGTGGCTGGCCCATCACGGCCACGCCGTGTGTGCGCCCGACTTTCCTGGTCACGGCCGCAGCGACGGGCCGCCGGCGTCGACCGTGGCCGAGCTTGCCGAATGGTCGATGGCTGTCCTGTCGGAACTTGGTGCCGGTCTGGCCTGCGTTGCCGGCCACAGCATGGGTGCCTTGGTCGGACTTGAATGTGCCCGCCGGTACCCGGAGCGGGTCGGCGCCCTGGCCCTGTTCGGGGCGGCGCCGGAGATGCCTGTGCACCCCAGACTCTTGCAGGCCGCTGCCGAGCAGCCGACAGCGGCGGCGGCGATGATGACAGCATGGGGCCACGCCGCCGCCGCGCGCTTGGGCGGTGGCCGCAATCCGGGAATGTGGATGACGGGCGGTGCGCACCGTCTGCTTGCCCGGGCCCCGGCTGGGACGCTGCACGCGGCACTGGCGTTGTGCAATGAGTACGCCGAAGGGTTGGATGCCGCGGCCGGTGTTTCGGCACCGACCCGGGTGGTCAGCGGATCGGATGATCGCATGACGCCGGCGCGGGCCGGGCGGAAGCTGAGCCACGCCATCACTGGCGCCGTGTTCGAGGAAATCCCGGATTGCGGGCACATGATGATGACGGAGGCGCCCGAGCAGACCCTCCGGGCGCTCCGGGCCGCCTTCGCGGGCCAACCATGAATGGGACCGCGCCGGAACCGCAAGCGTTGCGGACCCACTATCCGTACTGGCGGCAACTACAGACCCGTTGGGGGGACAATGACATCTACGGCCACATGAACAATGTGGTTCATTATCAGCTGTTTGATACCGTCGTGAACCGCTTCTACGCGGAGGATGCCGGCTGGGATCCCGCGACGTCAGAGGCGATCGGCATCACGCCGGAGACGCGGTGCCGGTACTTCAAGCAGCTCCGATACCCGGATCCCGTTGATGCCGGAGTCCGGGCAGCCCATGTCGGGCGGAAGAGCCTCGTCTTCGACATCGGCCTGTTTCGACAGGGCGATTCCGATCCCGCTGCGGTCGGTCATTTCGTCCACGTGTTTGTGGCCCGTGCGTGTCAGCAGCGGACGGTGCCGGTGCCTCCCGGCATTCTGGCCGCGGTCCGGCGCATGATGGCCGGAGTCGATGAGCCGGGGAAGGGCTGAGCGCCGGGCCTACAGCTTCAGGCCGGCAAACCGCCGGTTGAATCGCGCCACCTGACCGCCGCTCTCACGGAGCTGCACCGGGCCGCCGGTCCAGGCGGGGTGGGTCAGGGGGTCCACGTCGAGTTTGAGGGTGTCCCCGGCCTTGCCCCACGTCGAGCGCGTCACGAACTCGGTCCCGTCGGTCATGACCACCGTGATCTCGTGATAATCGGGGTGGATGTCCTTCTTCATGGTCTCGACCGTCGCGGTTGCGGGCAGGGGAAATCTGGGCCTACATAGCGGATCGGCGCCTCCCCGACAACCCGCACGAGAGCATGGCAGCTGGCGCCCGCACGGTCGCGGGTTTTGGCGTAGGGTGCGGTCGTGGACAGCAATCACAGCCAGCAGACGGACCTCCCGGTCGGTGACGGGCACGTCCTGCACGTGCGGACATACGGGAATGAACGCGGCATCCCTGCGGTGTATTTACACGGGGGACCCGGCAGCGGGTGCCAGCCGGCGCACGCGCGGCTGTTCGATGCCGCCCGTTTCCGAATCGTGTTGCTCGACCAGCGCGGCGCCGGCCGGTCGCGCCCGAAACGCGGCCTCTCTGCGAACACCACCGCGCACTTGGTAGCCGACCTGGAGCGGGTTCGCAGGCATCTGGACATCGATCGATGGCTGGTCGTCGGGGGCTCGTGGGGTAGCACCCTGGCCCTCGCCTATGCCCAGGCCTTTCCCGCGCAGGTGCGCGGGATCGTGCTTCGCGCTGTCTTCCTGGGAACCCGCAGGGAGTGCGAGTGGGCATTTCGCGGTGCCGCGGAGACGTTCCGCCCCGAATTGTGGGAGGCGTTTCGCGATCTCTTGCCCGAATCTGAACGGGATGACCCAATTCCGGCCTACGGGCGACGGCTCGAGGATCCGGACCCGCGGATTCACCTGCCGGCCGCCGAAGCCTGGGCGATGTACGAGGGGACCCTTTCGACGATCGCACCGCCCGAACCGAAGCTGCCGGCCCGGCTTGACCGAGGGCCGCATTCCGATGACGGGAAGGGGCCAAATACCCCGTACGTCGAATGGCATTACATCAAGAATGATTTCTTTCTGGAACCGGAGCAGCTGCTGCGGAATGCTGACCGTCTGCGGGGCATTCCCGGGCGAATCGTGCAGGGCCGGTACGACTTGCTGTGCCCGCCCACCGCCGCTTCCGCCATTGCACGGGCCTGGCCGGATGCACAACTCGCCATCGTGCCGGGCACCGGACACGCCGGCACGGAACCGCCGATCCGGAATGCGCTGACGGCGGCCGTCCGGCAGCTTGGAACGGGGCACGAATAACGGCGATGCGCTCTGACCGATCACTACGACGTCGTGGCGCCCGAACTCCGGGGTTTCGGCCGCAGCTCGAAACCCGACCGCGTGGCGGCGCCGCAGACCTACGCGGAAGACTTGCTGGCGCTCGCGGACCTTCTGGGCCGCGGGCCCGAAGGGGTGCGCTGGACCCGCCGGTTCACCCTGGTCGCGCATGATGTCGGGGCGTTTGTGGCCCAGATTCTGGCAGGTGCACATCCGCGGTTGGTGCGCAGACTCTTTTTCTTCAGTTGTCCGTATGACGAGATCGGCGGACGCCGGGTGCAGCGCGGACAGTTCCGCGAGACTTGGTACCAAACATTCCATCAGCTTGACCGGGCGGCCGAACTCGTCGGCACCAGCCGCGATACCTGCCGCCTTTGTCTTTCTTCTTTGGGGCTTGCCCCTGGTACCGCTCGAACGCCGGTGAGCGTGGGCGCGCAATTTCGGGCGAGGCGCCGGAGATCATCCACGCGCCGCCGCATGTCCTCTGGGGACGGCACGGTCCCGGCCTGCGGTCCGAGTGGACCGAGGGGCTCGAAGACTATTTCTGGAATCTGACCGTCGAACTTGCCGATGGGGCGGGCAATTCGTGCATTACGAGCACCCGGACCTGGCGAATGCACGGATGCTGGCCTTTCTCGCGGGTCTCCGTGCGGGTGCTCCGGCAAACCTGTGCTTTCGCATTGGTGCGCACACCAGCGCGTACATCAGGCGGCATCGGGGACCGTTGACACAGCCTCCACGTATTCGCATGATCAATTGGGGCTTTAGACGATAGTTCGGGCTTCCGTCCGGACTTGCACCGTGCGCCCGTGTTGTTGCTTTCCAGCCCGGGTTCGGCATGCGCATCCAGGTCCTTTTGACGGCGGCTGTTTTTAGTGCTTCTGCACTGGCCTCGACAGAGACGTTTGCGCGGGAGCCGCTCACCAACATCGACGGCATGGCGGTGCACCAGGATGCGCTGGCACCCGGCGAAACCCTGTCGCGTCTGTTCACGCGCGAGGGGATTTCGCGAGAAGAGGGCGAGTTGTTCGTCCGCACCTTGCGGCGCCACCTCAACTTGCGCCGCATGGCTGCCGGCCAAGCCGTGATCCTGTACCGGTCCGCGCCAGTGGTGGGTGACGTTGCGCTGCGTGCCGTCGCCATTCCGCTTCGTCGCGGCCGCTCGGTGGTCGCGGTCCGGGACGGCGACAGCGACCGGGTGCGTGGTGGCGTCTACGGCGACGAGGAAGCGGCCGACTGGATCGAGACGGCGATCGGCACGGGCGCTGAAGCCGCGCTGCCAGGGCCACGGCGGTTCAAGCTCCGAAGAGGCGACAACCTGGTCATGGCGCTGTTGCGGGCGGGTGCCACCCGCGATGACGCCCACCGCGCCGCGACTGGTCTGCGACACCACGTCAATTTGCGCCGATTGGCCATCGGCGAACCGATCGACGTGGAGTTTTCGACGCGCGGAGGCAAGGCCGTTCTCGAGGCGGTCGCGTTGCCGAACCGCGGTCGCAACGCGGACTTGCGCCGAGACGCATTCGGTGTCTTCCGACCGGTGGCGGAGATGGCCGCTGCCGAACTCCAACCACCACCACCGCCGCCGGTCGAGCAGACGCCGACCGCAACGCCCGGTCAGGCCGATGAGTTCGCCCAGATCGGCGACCACCTGGTCTCCAGGGGGCCGGGCAGCCGCTTCGACGACACCTTCAAGCGCGGTGACACCTTGGGTTTGCGGTTGCAGCGTGCCGGCATGTCGCTCACTGAGATTCGGGGCGCTGTTCGCGCGTTTGCCAAGGAAATGCGGCCCACCGCCATTATTGCCGGCCAGCGCTTCTCCTACGGCGTGGACGGCGGCTCGGTGACGTACTTCGCAGTTTCGGACCGGCGCCGGAAGTCGGTTCTGGTTGCGCGCACTGCAACCGGGGAGTGGACGGCGCAGCGGATCGCCTGGGCGGACATCGGTGTCACGGCCGAACGGCTCGCGAGCCGGGCGTGGCCACGGGACCTGGAGAACCAGCGGGCTGCGGTCCAGGAGGAACGGCTGCAGAGTGCGCTCGAGCAGACTCACATTCGATCGGGAGACATCCTGCTGTCAGTGCTGGCGGGCATCGGGGAACGGCGCGCCCATGCGCATGCCGCAGCCGCCGCCTTTGGAAAGGTGGCCCGCGCCGACCGCCTTCAGCCGGGCCAGAAACTGATCTTTCCGCGCGCGGCAGCGGACCTGCCGCTGACGGGCTTTTTTCTGGAAACCCGGGCCAAACGGAAACGTGGTGTTCTCGTCCTCAGGGACACGCGTGGGCGCTATCGGGCCGCCTGGGCCGATACCGCCGACGCAGAGGCGCAGCTTGCGGCCCTCGCTCCGGAGCCCCAGCAGGCGCTCGCTCCCGACTTGAGCCTCGACCCGCCATCGGATGCCGATCCGGTCCGCTCGGAGTCCAGCCTTCCCGACGGCAGCCACGTGGAGCGCCTCAAGGTCGCGGCCAAATCCGGCGACACTTTGGCGAAGATTCTGGTGTCAGCGGGGGCGGATCGGGCGCAGGTCGACAAGGCGGTGCGGGCCATCAGCGCGGAGTTCGATCCGCGCACGCTCGATATCGGACAGGTTCTTCACATCGCCGTCGGTGCCGGTGACAAGGGAGCACGGCCTCTGGATGGGTTCGCCATTCAGCTCGACCCGCTGCGCAGCGTCGAGGCCGTTCTCGAGGATGACGCCTACGTCACCCATCGGGTGGAACGCACATTTCACGTGGTGTTCAATCGTACGGTCGGCGCCATCGACACCAGTTTGTACCAAGCTGCCGACAACATGGGGCTGCCGATCCCGGTGCTGGAACAGCTGGTGCGGATCTTCAGTTTCGAAGTCGACTTCCAGCGCGACCTGCAGCCCGGCGATGAATTCGAAGTCATGTACGAGGGCCAGGTGGTCGACGGTGAAATGGTCGACCATGGACGGATCGTGTATGCGGCGATGGTGGTCCGAGGAGAGAAACGGTCGCTGTACTATTTTGACCCTGTCAGCGCGCCGGCCGGCTACTTCGACGGCGAAGGCCGAAGCGCCGCCAGAGCCCTCATGCGAACGCCGATCGACGGTGCCCGCATCTCCTCCCGGTTCGGTATGCGACGGCATCCGATCCTGGGCTTCAATCGCATGCACAGGGGCATGGATTTCGCGGCGCCGACCGGCACACCCGTCTATGCCGCAGGGGACGGGGTGATCGAACGGATCGGACGGTACGGCGCTTACGGCAAGTACATCCGGATCCGGCACAACAGTGAGTACAAGACGGCCTACGCCCACCTATCCCGATACGCCAAGGGCCTTCGCCGGGGAAGCCGTGTGGCGCAGGGGCAAGTGATCGGGCGCGTCGGTTCCACCGGGCGTTCGACGGGCCCGCATCTCCATTACGAGGTCCTGTATCGGAACAAGCAGGTCAATCCGCAGACCATCAACCTGCCGAGCCCAGTCTTCCTTGAGGGAGACAACCTCGCGCGGTACCTGAGCGAACGCAACCGTTTCGATCAGGCATGGAACGATTTCGGCCCGGGTGTCGCCCGGGTGGCCGTCCGCCCGTCGGATGGAGGGCCCGCCTTCAACTGAGGGTGCCGCTGCCCGGGGCCGAGGGGCGGGCCCGCGCCGGACCCGCTAGTGCAGCCGGAGCGAATCGCCGTCGCAGGACACGCGAACCGGGTCGCCCGCTCGGACGCCGCCCGCCAGTACGAGTTCCGCCAGCGGATTTTCCACTTCGCGCTGGATGACCCGCTTGAGCGGCCGAGCTCCGTAGGCGGGGTCGTAGCCCCGGTTCGCCAGCCATGCCCGTGCATCCTCCGTCACGTCGATTGCGAGGTCTTGCCGGGATGCGCGCTTGACGAGGCGATCCAGCTGAATGTTGACGATTCGGGCCATGTGCTCTGCGGCGAGACTGCGGAACTGAATGATCTCGTCCAGCCGGTTCAGGAATTCTGGCCGGAACCGTGCCCTGACCTCCTCCATCACGGTGTGCCGTTTGGCCACCTCGTCCATCGTCTCGTTTCCGAGAACCTCGCCACCGATATTCGACGTCAGGATCACGAGGGTGTTGCGGAAGTTGACCACGTGGCCCTGGCTGTCGGTCAGGCACCCGTCATCGAGCACCTGGAGCAGCACGTTGAAGATGTCCGGGTGGGCCTTCTCGATCTCGTCGAACAGGATGACCTGATAGGGCCGGCGCCGCACGGCTTCCGTCAGCGTGCCCCCGTCTTCGTAGCCGACGTACCCCGGTGGCGCTCCGAGCATCCGCGCCACGGAGTGCTTCTCCATGTACTCCGACATGTCGAAACGGAGCAGTGCCCGCTCGTCGCTGAACAGGAATTCTGCCAGTGCCTTGGCAAGCTCTGTCTTGCCGACACCGGTGGGTCCAAGAAAGAGAAACGATCCCAGCGGTCGGTTGGGGTCCTGCAGACCGGCCTTGGCGCGCCGGACAGCGCTCGCGACTGCACGCAGCGCGTCGTCCTGTCCCACGACACGGGACTCCAGCACCGATTCGAGATGCACCAGCCGTTCGGCCTCGCTTGCCAGCAGGTTCTCCGTCGGGATGCCGGTCCAGCGCGCGACGACTGCAGCGACATCGGAATCCAGCACTGCGGTTCCGGCGAGTTTGCCGGCGTCTGCCTGATCGGATTCGGTCAGGTTGGCCTCCAGTGTCGGGATCGTCCCGTGCGCCAGTTCCCCGGCGCGCGCCAGATCGCCGGCCCGCTGGGCCACCAGAAGATCGGAGCGAGCCTGGTCGAGTTGCTCCTTCAGCCTGTGGTTGGCGGCCATGACGTCCTTGGCAGCTAGCCATTCCGCCTTGCGCGCGGAAGCCTCCTCCTCAAGTACGGCGAGTTCGTCCTCCAGTTTCGTGAGCCGTGTTGCCGCGCCGGCATCGGTCTCCTTGCGGAGCGCTTCACGCTCGATCTTCAGCTGCACGATCCGCCGGTCGAGCTCGTCCAGGGCTTCGGGCTTGCTGTCGATTTCCATGCGCTTGCGCGCGGCGGCCTCGTCGATCAGGTCGATGGCCTTGTCCGGCAAGAAGCGGTCGCTGATGTAGCGGTCGGAGAGGGTCGCGGCAGCAACGAGTGCCGCATCGGAAATCGTCACTCCGTGGTGCAGGTCGTACTTTTCCTTGATGCCGCGCAGGATGGAAACGGTGTCCTCGACGGATGGCGCCGCGACGTACACGGGCTGGAATCGGCGCGCGAGCGCCGCGTCCTTTTCCACGTGCTTGCGGTACTCGTCGAGCGTCGTGGCTCCGATACAGTGCAGGACTCCCCTGGCAAGCGCCGGCTTCAGCAGGTTGGATGCGTCCGTTGAACCGGACGGCGCCCCGGCGCCGATCAGGGTGTGCATCTCATCGATGAACAGGACGATGCCGGTCTCGTGCTCGACTTCGTTCAGCACGGCCTTGAGTCGTTCCTCGAATTCGCCCTGGTACTTGGCGCCCGCGACGAGCGCTCCGAGGTCGAGTGAGTAGATCCGGGCGTCGCGCAGCGATTCGGGGACATCACCATTGACCACCCGCATCGCCAGCCCTTCCACGATCGCGGTCTTTCCGACACCGGGCTCGCCGATCAGCACGGGGTTGTTCTTGGTCCGGCGCGAGAGGATCTGCATCACGCGCCGGATTTCCTCGTCGCGTCCGATGACCGCGTCCACGCGCCCCTCACGGGCCTCGTTCGTCAGGTCCCGGGTGAACCGGCGAAGTGCGTCGTAGCTGCTTTCCGCGTGGGCGCTGTCGGCAGTACGGCCCTTGCGCAGTTGCGCGATCGCCGCTTCCAGGCGCGAGGCCTCAAGGCCCGCCGCGTTCAGGATCTGGGCCACCGACGAATTCTTGAGCGCGGCCGCAGCGGCCAGCAGACGTTCCGCCGTGACGAAGCGATCTCCCGCTGCCCGCGCGGTCTTCCCGGCATGCTCCAACAGCCGCAGCGTCTCCGGGTGCGGCACGAGATGCCCGGCACCGGGTCCCTCCACGACCGGCAGCGCCGCGAGCTTTTCCTCGCATGCCATCAGCGCGTCTTCCGGGGAAGCACCAGCGCTTCGCATGATGTTGGCGACCAGTCCGTCCGGATCGGCCAGCAGCTCTCTCAGCACGTGCTCCGGAATGAACGACTGGTGGCCTGCCGTCCGTGCACGCGTCAGCGCCGACTGCACGAGACCCTGGCAGCGCTCGCTTAGCGACTGGAGATCCATGATGCCTTTCCCTCGGGCGCCGCCACGCGGCGCTTGGTGCAGCCCTCAGTGGGCCGCGCCTTTCATATGGGGAGACTTTGCCCGTTCGCAACGCGGGTGGATTTGGCCGGTCGGGATGTTCGGCCGACTCCCCAGCCGGACGGTCGCATCGTCGTGAGTCGTGCCTTCGGGCCTCGACCCTGCAAGGAAGGCCTGGGTCTGGGGCAGTTGCCCGCCGCCGCGTCTGGTGGACGGCACCCGTCGGGTTCGCCCTCCGCCCAGATGCTGCGCCTTTCGGGGGGCCCCGACAAGACACTTGCGGCCGGCCACGGGGCTGGCTTGAAGCCGCGTCCCGGCCGCGGGGCCGGGCTGACAGACGCGGCAGACCTCGCAATGGCGATGCACCGGCCCCGGACGGAGTCGGACGCACGTGGAAAGATCAGGCAGGCAAAAGCAGCGTTGTCCTTGCCGGCGCCCGCTTCAGCTTCAGGGTCAGGGCGACTCGGCCTGGCGACCCGGCAGCTCGCGACGGACGTCGATGGTGCGGGGCGATACCCCGCTTCGCAGCCCACCGGCCCTGTCGGCCGGCGCCGCGACATGCTGGATGAGTACATCGATCGGCGGCCGTTCACGCCGATCAATTCGATGGGGTCGGTTGCGGACCCGCGCGCCCGTGCGGGCCGGACGGCAGCCTCCCGATCGATTAGCGGAACGGGCCCTCGGCCGGAAGAGGCTCATCGCCGTGCGGCCGTGATTCCCCATCGTGCCGCCGGTCGGCGCGACCGTTGGACCGCATCTGGTTGGTTGGGGCAGGAGCGTTCAGCGTGGCCTGGATGCGCTGGTAGTGCTCGGCGTGCTGCAGGAAGTTCTCCGCGGCAATGCGGTCCCCGGATGAAAGGGCATCGCGAGCCAGCCCGTGATAGCGCTCCGCCACCTGGCGGGCGGTTCCCCGGACCTTGATGCCGGGGCCGCCGTTGCTTTCGAAGGTCTGGTTTGGACCGCTGCCGCGTCGAGCCTGAGGTCGGCCGCGATGGCGGCGGGGGCCGGTAGGGGGTTTAGATCGATCGTACATGTGGGGTCGGGCTTCTCCAGTTGGGTCCGGCGGATGAAGTCTGAAAGCATGGTCCGTGCGCGAGGCACATACACTCAGCGAAGACGTGTCGATCGGGGAAACGGGAGGCCGTTCAACAGCAATGCGGCCAGCACCTCTTCGAGGACCAATGATCCGCATTATACATGAAGACGTAAGTCCTTGACGGAGGTGACGCTCAAGGCGGCCTTACGTACGGGCGCCCGCGAACCGCGCGACCAGGCCACGGCGGCGGCCTGTCAGGTCCTGGAGACAGGCGATGCCGGTGCCGCCGGATTGACCTACCAGCGCCGCCAGGCCGTTCCACAGGCGCGGGTCGGTTTCGAACACTGCGCGGGCACCCGGTGCCAGGACCCGGACCAGCCCGGGCAGCAGCGCACGCACTGGATCGAGGCCGTCCGGACCGCCATCCAGAGCCAGACGGGGTTCGTAGTCGCGCACCTCAGGATCCAGCCCGCAGATCTCGTCGCTCGGGATGTAGGGCGGATTGCAGACCGCGAGGTCGAAGGTGGGGACGGGTCGGAGCGCGCTGCTCCAGTCGGCAGCCAACATTAACACTCGCTCGCGGAGCCCGAGCGCCTCCGCGTTGCGTCTGGCGACGGCCAGCGCGGCCGGCGAACGGTCCACGCCGACCCCACGTGCGCCGCGCCATCGGTCCAGGAGCGACAGCAGCATCGCCCCGGTTCCGGTGCCCAGATCGAGAACGTACTGCGCGGGCTGGTCCTCGAGGAGCGCTTCGACGAGACTCTCCGTTTCCGGCCTGGGGATGAGGGCGGCTCCGGAAACGGTGAAACGCAGCCCCATGAATTCCTGCTCTTCGGCCAGGTAGGCGTAGGGCTCCCGCGCCGCCCGCCGCGCGACCAGGGCCGCGAGCCGCCCCTGCGCCTCCGGGGTCATCCGAGCGTCGGCGGCAAGTGAGAGCTCTGCACCCGTGGCTAGCGCGACCAGCAGTCGGGCCTCGCGCCGTGGACCATCGACACCGGCATTCCGCAGCGAAACCTGTGCCCATTGAATCGCCGCTTCAGCCGTGAGATCCACCGGACGGTTCAGACACCACCGGCCAACCGCTGGCGTTTCTCTTCCGCCATCAACGCCTCGACCAGCGTGTCCAGCATTTCTCCGCTTAGTACTTGCTCGATGCGGTGCACGGTGAGACCGATCCGGTGGTCGGTGATGCGGTCCTGCGGAAAATTGTAGGTGCGCACGCGCTCCGAGCGGTCTCCGGAGCCGACCTGGGTCCGGCGCGCATCGGCTTGTTTCCGTTCCTGCGCCTGGCGCTCCTGTTCATAGAGGCGGGCGCGCAGGACGTTCATTGCCTTTTCGCGGTTCCGATGCTGGGACTTCTCGTCCTGGCAAACCACGACGGTATTGGTGGGAAGATGCGTGATCCGCACGGCGCTGTCGGTCTTGTTGACGTGCTGGCCGCCGGCACCCTGGGCGCGGAAGGTATCGATCCGCAGGTCTCCGGGAGCGATCACGACGTCGACGTCCTCAGCCTTCGGCAGGACGGCCACGGTCGCTGCCGATGTGTGGATGCGTCCGGACGCCTCGGTCGTGGGAACGCGCTGCACCCGATGCACGCCGGATTCATGCCGCAGCCGGCCGTACGCCCCCCGGCCCACCACCTCGGCCATGGCCTCACGTGTCCCCCCGAGGGCATTCTCGCTGAGGGAGAGCACCCGAAACTTCCAATTGTGGGCTTCCGAGTACCGCTCATACATGCGGAAGAGATCGCGCGCGAACAGGGCTGCCTCGTCGCCGCCGGTGCCGGCGCGGACCTCAAGAATGACATCCCGCATGTTGGCTTCGTCTGCCGGTACCAGAAGTTCCCGGATGTCCTTTCCGCAGGCGTCGATGCTCCGCTCGATCCTCGCCTGATCCTCTTCCGCAAGCGCACGCAGCGCTGCGTCGGTGTCCGGGTCCGACAGGATCTCGTCGAGCCCGCTGCGCTCCGTGGTCAGGCTGGTGTAATCGTCGATTTTTTCGGCGATCGGCTGAATCTGGGCATGCTCGCGCGAGAGCTGCACCCGGCGCTCGTGGTCGAGGGCAGGGTCGCCGAGGGCCGCTTCGAGCTCCCGCCGCCGCAGCAGGATCCCCTCGAACGCGTCCTCGAGGTGCGGCTCACCCATTGCTGGAGATCTCCGACACGTGACCGGGGAGCCGCGCGTACGGGACCTCGGACTGCTGCCCGGTGTCCAGATCCCGGACCAAGGCCAGACCCGCCTCGAGTTCGCGGTCCCCCAGGAGCACCGCGGCCCGGGCTCCGATCCTGTCCGCGTGACGTAGCTGACGCTTGAGGCTTCCCTGCAATGCGAGTTCGGTGGCCACGCCCGTGTCGCGCAACGCCTCTGCACACTGAAGCGCCTGTGCCGTAGCGGCGGCGGAGATGCAGGCCACGAGCACGGGACGGGTTGCGGCCGGCAGCGCATCGCCGGCCAGCAGCGCGAGGCGCTCGATCCCCGCGGCCCAGCCGGTTCCGGCCAGTGGAGGTCCGCCCATCCGTTCGGTGAGGCCGTCGTAGCGGCCGCCGGCCAGCACGGCCCCCTGAGCCCCGAGCCGATCCGTTACAAACTCGAACGTGGTGTGCATGTAGTAGTCGAGCCCCCGCACCAGCAGCGGATCGATTTCGTAGCTGATGCCCAGCGCGTCGAGGTGGTGCCGCACCGCTGCGAAGAAACCCGCTGAATCCTGGTCGAGAAAATCAAGCAGGCGAGGGGCTTCTTCTGCAACCTGCCGATCTTCCGGAGCCTTCGAGTCCAGCACGCGCAAGGGGTTGCGGTCCAGCCGCCGCCGCGAGTCTGCGGACAAGGTGTCCCGCCGCTGGTTAAGGTATTCGACGAGCGCGCTCCGGTATCGATCGCGGCTTGCGCCGTTGCCAAGCGTGTGGAGGCGCAACACGACAGAGTCGGTCAGACGCAGTTCCTCCAGCAGGCGCGCTCCGGCAGCGATCACCTCCACGTCGCCGACCGGCGACGGCTCGCCGATCAGCTCGATGCCGACCTGATGGAACTGGCGCATCCGGCCCTTCTGCGGCCGTTCACGCCGGAACATCGGCCCGTCGTAGAAGTGTCGCGCCGGCAGTACCTGCAACCGCCCACCCGACACCAAGGCGCGGGCTACCGGAGCCGTGCCTTCAGGCCGCAACGTCACTTCTTCGCCGGATCCGGAGGCGAAGGTGTACATCTCCTTGGTGACGATGTCGGATGTCTCGCCCAGCGTACGGCGAAATACCTCGGTGAACTCGAACGCCGGCGTCGCCATCGGCGCATAGCCGTAGGCGGCGGCGACGGATCGGGCAGTGACTACGATCTGGTCAAACCGGCGCTTGTCGTCTCCGAACAAGTCATGGGTCCCGCGCACCGGCCGCAATGCTCTAGCCATAGCGGTCTCTCAGGTTTGCGCGGCATGTTCTTCGAGAATTCGGGCGCGCTCTTCCACAAGGTGCGCGACGTGCTCAACGAAGTCGTTTCCCCGAAACCGGTCCTGGGTCTCGCCGCCGACGTAGATTTGGTGCACTCCGCGGCCACCCCCGGTCACGCCGACGTCGGCGGTGCGGGCCTCGCCCGGACCGTTGACCACGCAGCCGATAATGGACACCGTAATCGGCTGCGAGATGTGCTGCAGCCGTTCCTCGATACGGCGAACCGTGTCGATGACCGGAAACTGCTGGCGGGCGCAGCTCGGGCAGGCGATGACCGTCACGCCACGGTGCCTGAGACCCAGCGACTTGAGGATCTCGTTGCCGACGCGCACCTCTTCGACCGGATCCGCGGACAGCGAGACGCGGATGGTGTCGCCGATGCCGTCGGCCAGCAGCATGCCGAGGCCGACCGCGGACCGCACGGCCCCGGCATCGCGGCCCCCGGCCTCGGTGATCCCCAGATGCAGCGGCGCGTCGGTGGCCTTCGCCAGGGCGCGGTAGGCCTCGACCGCGAGCCGGACGCTCGATGCCTTGACACTGATCTTGTAGTTGAAGAATTGCTGGTCATCCAGCATGGCAGCGTGCCGTATCGCACTTTCCACCATGGCGGGTGCGGTGGGTTCCCGGTAGCGCTCCAGCAGGTCCCGTTCGAGCGAGCCGGCATTGACGCCGATCCGGATCGAGCACCCGTGATCGCGGGCGGCCTGCACCACCTCGGCCACGCGCGCGCGGCCGCCGATGTTTCCGGGATTGACCCGCAGGCACGCTGCCCCCGCCTCCGCCGCCTCGATGGCCCGGCGATAGTGGAAGTGGATGTCGGCGACGATGGGAACCGGCGATCCACGGACGATGGTGCGGAGTGCTTCCGTCGAAGGCTCGTCGGGGCACGAGATCCGGACTATGTCCGCGCCGGCGGTCGCGAGTGCCTGTACTTGCGCCAGCGTGGCCTGGGCATCTGCCGTCGGCGTGTTGGTCATCGACTGCACGGAGATCGGCGCATCGCCGCCCACTGTCACCGAGCCGACTTGGATGGGGCGCGATCGACGACGTTCGGGCGGCGCGCTTCCCTGACCGGGAGAAATCACTCGCTGAACTCGCTCTGGGTCCCTATCCGCTGCAGCGAGCTCGACGGCACGGTGGCCGTAGGCGATTCGAGGCCGGCGGCCTCGACACCGTCCGCCGGCAAATAGGCTTCTACCGCCGACAGGCGGTCCCAGGCCATGATCAGGAGGACGAGGATGACCAGCGAGACCCCCATCATCACGTAGGCCAGCGGGTTGCGGCGAGGCGGTGGCGGATAAAGTGGCTCGTGCTCCGCGGCCGCGTCATCCACCGCACGGCTGTGGACCGCGTCCATGATCGGCTGCAGATCAAGCCCGAGATAGAGCGCGTACGTGCGAACGTGGCCGTCGCGAAGCGCGGGGACGGTGGAAATCCGCTCGAACTTCCCCGCTTCCATGTAGGCGAGCTGGGTCCGGGAGATTCGCAGGTCCCGGTTCACCTCGACCAGGGAAAGCCCCAGCTGCTCGCGGGTCGTCCGCAGCAGTTCGCCCGCGTCGGCGAGGGAGTCTTCGGTCGCTGTCGAAGGGGTTCGGGGCAGCCGCAGCTGGAGCTGATTTGCCACGATGGCAGGGTAGTTTACCGGCATAATGACCGATCGCCGCCCAATCACCCACGTGCACGCGCAGCAGCCGCCGGGAAAAGCGTTCGCGGCTCTACAGGTCGGCGGTTACCGCCCGTGTCGGGGCACCAGCATACAGCAGCCGCCCACTAGATGCGAACGCCGTGGTCCCGCACAAAATTCTGAAACTGGGGCCGGAAGTTGCCGGGCGAGGTGCGGATGAGGCGCTCCAGATAGGACTCGGCTCGGCCCATCCGAAAGCTCCGGATGGCGGTCTTCACCGGGCCGACCGACGCTGGATTCATGGACAGGCTGCGCACACCGATCGCGATCAGCGCCAGGGCGGCCAATGGCTGGCCGGCCACCTCACCACAGACTGACAACTCGACGTTGCGGTTGTGCGCGCTCCTGACCAGGGTCCGGAGCGCGGTCAACGGCGGGCCCGAGAGAAACGGATACCGCTGGGTGAGTTCCGGATCGCCACGGTCGCGGGCGTACAGGAAGGCCGTGAAGTCGTTGGTTCCGACCGAAACGAAATCGACGTCGCGCAGCACGGTTTCCGCCTGCCAGATCAGCGCCGGCACCTCGATCATGACCCCGACTTCAACGCGTGTCGGCGGGATGCCGCCGCCGGTTTCGTGGGCTGCCACCGCTTGCTTCAACACGGCCCGTGCCCGATCGAGATCCGTGCGGTTGGCGACCATCGGGAACATCACCCGCATCGGCCGGCCCCCGTGCGCCCGGAGCAGTGCCCGGAGCTGTTCCTTCAGGAGCTGCGGCTGATCGAAGGCCGTCCGAACTCCGCGCCAGCCCAGCGCCGGATTGCGGGCCCCCTGCCGGTAGGTTTCGAGGGAATCGATGCGCTTGTCCCCCCCCAGATCGAGTGTGCGGAACGTCACCGGATGGTTGCCGGCCCGCCGCAGCACTTCGCTGTAAAGCGCTTCCTGCTGGTCCGCATCGAGATGGGTCCGCTGCAGCAGAAACGACAGCTCGGTGCGGTACAGCCCGATGCCGTCGGCGCCAGTGGTGGCGATCTGGTCCGCGTCCGTGACGAACCCCGCATTGATCAGCAGCGACACCGACACCCCGTCCAGGGTGGCGGCCGGAAAGGGTCGGATCCGCTCGTGCCACTCGGCGTTGGCGGTGCCAGCGAGGAGCAGGCCGCGGAACTGTTCCAGCACGTCTTCCGGCGGGTCGATGAACACTTCGCCGGTGTCGCCGTTCAGGGCGAGAAGGGTGGCTTCTTCGCAGTGCAGCGTGGCCTCCCGCACCTGGCCGACGACTGGGATGCCGAGGCTGCGCGCAAGGATGGAGACGTGCATGGACGGGGACCCGCCCTCGAGTACCAGCCCACGGATCCGCTCGATCCCGTACTCGAGCAGGGCGGCAGGTCCGATGTCACGGGCCACCACCACCAGATCATCCGGATAGGCTTCGCGCTCGCTCTCGCTCGCCAGCA
Organism: Alphaproteobacteria bacterium; assembly: GCA_022825235.1. Taxonomy (GTDB): domain Bacteria; phylum Pseudomonadota; class Alphaproteobacteria; order TMED109; family TMED109; genus VXPW01. Next base: position 114,970 of record JAJDYI010000004.1, read on the forward strand.
GGGACCGCAGGCGGTTGGCCAGGTCGTCGAAGTCGGCGAGTCGTTCGCGCAGGTAGGCGTCCGGCAGGTGCAGCATCCGGGCGCGCGTCTCCTCCTGCACCTGGATGACGGCGCCGTCCGCCGTCAACCCCGCTTCGACGTGCTCGTGCATGCGCCGGATCCATCCCGAGCTGGCCACGAACAGGCGGAAGGCGTCGAGGATCTCGCGCTCGACGCGCCCTCCGCTCGATTCGACGGTGGCGGCCATGTGGTCGAGGTCGGCGGTCAGTTCCGCGATCGCGGTCCGCAGGCGCGCCCGCTCGACCTCTGGATCTTCGGCCACCGGGTTCCGCGACACCGTCGCCGGGCCGTGGTGGACCACCTGGCCGAGGCCGATTCCTCCCGCGAGCGGCGTGCCCTGGAACCGGCGCGGGAGCATGACGTTCCCGCTGGCCTCCGCCAGCTCGACCGGGTCCACGAGACGCGCGCTCCCCACCAGGTCGGCGAGCACCGTGGCGACGGTCTGCAGCGTTTCGATATCGGCATCGGCGTACGTGCGGGTTTCCCGGCTTTGGACGACCAGGACCCCGACCGATCGTCCGCCGCGCAGCAGCGGCACGCCCAGGAACGCATGGAACGGCTCCTCGCTGGTTTCCGGCCGAAAGGCGAAGCGCGGATGCGCCGGCGCATCCTCGGTCGCCAAGGGCTCCCCGTCTGCCGCTACCGCGCCCACCAGCCCTTCGCCCAGGCGCAGGCGGGTCCGGTGGACGGCCCGGCGGTTCAGCCCGTGAGTCGCGAAGAGCTCCAGCAGGTTGCCGGCCCGGCGCAGGTAGCAGGAGCACACATCCGAACCCATCGCCTCGGCCACTTCCCGCATGACCTGTCGGAGGCGCGCGTTCGCTGACCTGCGGCCGCTCATGATCTTTTGCACGCGCGCCAGGAGGCGGCGCGGTTCGGGCGGCTTCGGCATGGATGGTCTCCCCGACGCGTCGGAGCGCTCGATGCCGGTCACGGCTGGAGCCCTATTCTGCCCTTGATCCACCGGCCGTGCGCCGGTGGCCGTGCGCTACGCCGAATCGAGCCCGTAGGCGGCGTGGAGCGCACGAACGGCTTCCTCGGTTGCGGCTTCGTCGATGAGCACGCTGATCTTGAGCTCCGAGGTGGAGATCACCTGCAGGTTGATGTTGCGTTCAGCCAGGGTTGCGAACATCGTCTGCGCGACGCCCGGACGCGTGCGCATGCCCAGCCCCACGATCGAGACCTTGGCCACGTTCGCGTCCGCCACAATCGATTCGAAGCCGATCTGGTCCCGCGCATCCTTGATGGCGCGCACCGCGCGCTCCATGTCGCGTTCGACCACGGTGAAGGTGTAGTTGATCCGCTCGCCCCCGTGCGAACCCGACTGTACGATCATGTCGACGTTCACGCCTTCCGCCGCGAGCGGCCCGAAGATGCTGGCCGAGACGCCCGGCTTGTCATGAACCCCCGTCAGCGTCAGCTTGGCTTCGTCGCGGCTGTACGTGACGCCGGTGACTGCGTCCTGTTCCATGATGTCGTCCTCGTCCACCAGCAATGTACCGGGCGTGTCGTGGAAGCTTGAGCGTACCTGGACACTCACGCCGTTGCGCATCGCCATCTCGACGGCCCGCGTCTCCAGGACCCGCGCCCCGAGGGAAGCCAGTTCGACCATTTCCTCGTAGGCGATGCGTTCGATTCGCCGCGCCGACGGCACGATTCGCGGGTCTGCGGTGAAGACCCCCTCGACGTCGGTGTAGATGTCGCACCGGTCAGCGGCGAGCGCGGCAGCAACGGCGACCGCGGAGGTATCCGAACCGCCGCGCCCAAGGGTCGTGATGCGGCCGGTCGAAGCGACGCCCTGGAACCCCGCCAGCACCGGGATTTCGCGGCGCGCGAGCCGGTCCTCGATCTGGGTCGCGCGGATGCGGCGGATGCGCGCGCGCGCATGGGCGTCGTCGGTTTCGATCGGCAACTGCCACCCGAGCCACGAGCGGGCCGTCATGCCTTCCGACTGGAGGGCGAGCGCCATCAGTCCGGCGGTGATCTGCTCCCCGGCGGCGACCACCGTGTCGTACTCGCGGGCATCCATCATGGTGCCGATCTCGCGGGTCCAGTGATCCAGTTGATCGGTCGTGCCGGCCATCGCCGAGACCACGACCGCGGTCTCGTCGCCGGCGCGGAACGCCCTGGCGACCCGGGCTGCGGCCCGCTGCACGTGCGCCACGTCGGATACTGAGGTTCCGCCGAACTTGAAGACGATGCGCGCCATGTACGCAGGCCCCGCCGGACACCGCGGGTCCCGCGGCCCGAACCACTGTTGTCAAAGGGACGGCCGAGTCCGCTGGCAGGGCCGCGCCAGCAGAAAATGGCATAGTCGGGCGGTGGATTCGACTCCCGCCGGGAGACTGCCCGTCGGCGGGTGCGAAGACAGTTGCCGGAGGATTCCGTCATGGCGCGCGCCAACGCTTCCCCAGCCGCCGTCGACCCGGACGAAATCGCCCGTTTTGACCGGCTCGCAGCCGAGTGGTGGGACCCTGCGGGCCCGATGGCGCCGCTCCATGCCATGAACCCCGCGCGGCTGGCCTTCATCCGCGATCAGGCAGCTGCCGACCGCGGCGGGCGCCGCCCCTTCGATGGGGTCCGGGCGCTCGACATCGGCTGTGGAGCCGGCCTGGTGGCGGAGCCGCTGGCCCGAATGGGCGCCCGGGTCACGGCGATCGATGCGGCCTTGGCCCAGCTGGATGCGGCGCGCCGCCATGCCGCCGTGGAGGGGCTTGAGATCGACTACCAGGCCACGGATCTTGCCGATCTCGCCGTCGGCGTGCACCGGTTCGATCTGGTGACCGCGCTTGAGGTCGTGGAACATGTCCCGGAGCCGGCAGCGTTCCTGGGCCAGGCGGCGGCCTGCGTGGCGCCCGGCGGCGTGCTGGTCGGATCCACGCTGAACCGGACGCTTGCAGCCCTGGCCAAGGCCATCATCGGGGCCGAGTACGTGCTGGGCCTGCTGCCCCGGGGCACGCACCGGTTCTCGAAGTTTGTCCGTCCCTCCGAGTTTGCAGCCCCGCTGACCGCGGCCGGCCTGCAGGTGACCGCCATCCGGGGACTGCACTACCGCGCGCTAGGCGGCGGATGGGGACTCGGTGACGACGTGTCGGTGAACTACATCGTCGCTGCAGTCCGTCCGGGCTAAGCCCGTCCGTGGCAGTGCTTGTATTTGCGTCCAGAGCCGCAGGGGCAGGGGTCATTCCGTCCGACCCGGCGGCGGGCGCGGGGCGTGCTGTCGCCGCGCGCCAGGGCCGGGCCTGCCTGGGGAGGGGCCACGGGCGGTGGGGGCGGCGGTGCCGCGCGCGCCTGCATCTGCTCCACGGGGAACGACAGGAGAATGCGGGTCAGCGTATGCCGCATGGCATTCAGCATGCGGTCGAAGAGTTCGAAGGCTTCGCGCTTGTACTCGTTCAGCGGGTCACGCTGGCCGTAAGCGCGCAGGCCGATGCCCTGGCGCAGGTGCTCCAGCGCCTGAAGGTGTTCCTTCCAGAGGCCGTCGAGGATCTGTAGGAGCAGCTGCTTTTCCAGGGTGCGGAAGACATCCGCACCGATCTTGGCCTCCTGGCTAGCCATGTGTGCGTCCAGCGCCTCGTTGATCCGGGCGCGGAGCGTGTCTTCGTCGGCGCCTTCGGCCGCCGCCCAATCGGCGACCGGTAGCGTCAGACCCGAGAGCGCCCGGAGGGTCCGCGTCAGGGGCTCGATCTCCCACTGCTCGGCATATGCCTTCGGTGGAACGAACTGCTCCAGAAGTTCCTCGACGATGTCGCGACGCATGTCGACAACGGTGTCAGAGACATCGCCGCCCTCCATGAGTTCACGCCGCTGTTCGTAGATCACCTTCCGCTGCTCGTTCATGACGTCGTCGAACTTCAGCAGGTTCTTGCGAATCTCGAAGTTGCGCTGCTCGACCTTCACCTGAGCCTTCTCGATGGCGCGGTTGACCCAGGGGTGGACGATCGCCTCGCCCTCCTCCAGGCCCAAGCGGGACAGCATGTTGTCCAGCCGCTCGCCGCCAAAGATCCGCATCAGATCATCCTCGAGCGACAGGAAGAACTTCGACATCCCAGGATCGCCCTGACGGCCCGAGCGGCCCCGGAGCTGGTTGTCGATCCGGCGGCTCTCGTGCCGTTCGGTTCCGAGCACGTACAGGCCGCCGGCGGCCAGCGCCTGCTGCTTGGCCGCCTCGATTTCCGTCCGGATTGCGCGCGCCCGCGTGTCGTCCGTATGGCCGTCGTCGTCGGCTGCGGCAGCCAAGCGCATCTCCAGGTTGCCGCCGAGCTGGATGTCCGTCCCCCGACCCGCCATGTTGGTCGCGATGGTCACCGTGCCCGGGACGCCGGCCTGCGCAATGATGGCGGCTTCCCGCTCGTGGTAGCGGGCGTTCAGTACCTGGTGCGGGATCTTGGCCTTGTTCAGGCGCTTGGACAGGTCCTCGGACTTCTCGATGCTGGTGGTGCCGACCAAGACCGGCTGTCGGCGGGTTCGGGCGGCTCGGATCTCGTCAGTGATCGCCTGCCACTTCTCGGCAGCCGTCCGGTACACCTCGTCGTCGCAGTCGTCCCGGATCATGGTCCGGTGGGTCGGAACTTCGACGACATCCACGCCGTAGATCTGCCCGAATTCGCTGGCCTCGGTCACGGCCGTTCCGGTCATGCCGGAGAGCTTCGGGTACAGGCGGAAATAGTTCTGGAACGTGACCGAGGCGAAGGTCTGGTTCTCGCGCTTGACCTCGACCCGCTCCTTGGCCTCGATTGCCTGGTGCAGGCCGTCGGAATACCGCCGTCCCTCCATCATCCGGCCGGTGAACTCGTCGATGATCACGACCTCGCCATTGCGCACGATGTAGTCGCGGTCGCGCTGGAACAGGAGATGCGCCCGGAGCGCCTGATGGAGGTGGTGCAGGACGCTAACGTTGTCGGGGTCGTAGAGGCCCCCTTCCTTCATCAGCCCGGCCGTCCGGGCGAGCTCCTCCACGTGCTGGCTGCCAGCCTCCGTGAACGACGCGGACCGTGATTTCTCGTCGACGTCATGGTCTTCGGGCCGGAGCTTCGGAATGACCCGGTCGACACCGCGATAGAGTTCGGACGTGTCTTCGGCCGGGCCGGAAATGATCAGGGGCGTCCTGGCCTCGTCGATCAGGATGCTGTCGACCTCATCCACGATGGCCAGCTGAAACGGCCGCTGAACCATGTCAGCCAGCCGGTGTTTCATGTTGTCGCGGAGATAGTCGAACCCGAATTCGTTGTTCGTTCCGTAGGTGATGTCGGCGCGGTAGGCGGATCGGCGTTCCTCGTCGCTGAGACCCGGCACGATGCAGCCGACCTCGAGACCAAGGAACGCGTAGATCGCTCCCATCCAGCCGGCGTCCCGGCGTGCCAGGTAGTCGTTGACGGTCACGATGTGCACGCTGCCGGCGAGCGCGTTGAGGTACGCGGGCAGCGTCGCGACGAGGGTCTTGCCCTCGCCGGTCTTCATTTCGGCAATGCTGCCCTGGTGGAGCACGATGCCGCCGATGAGTTGTACGTCGAAGGGGCGTTGTCCGAGCGTCCGCTGCGCCGCCTCGCGGACGGTCGCGAAGGCTTCCGGCAGGAGATCGTCGAGGGTCTCGCCGCCCGCCAGACGCTCGCGGAACTGGTCAGTCCGGGCCCGCAGGGCGTCGTCCGTGCAGGCTTGCGCGTCGGCCTCGAGCGCATTGATGTGCTCGACGGTCTCGCGGTATTTCCGAAGTGTGCGCTCGTTCGGTGTCCCGAAGATGCGCTGGGCAACAGCACCTAGCATGGCGGCCTTTCCGGGAGAGCGCGCGCCCCGGCAACAGCTTTCGATGGGGACTTATATATAGGAACGCCCGGTGCGACTTCCGATACCGTTCCGGCGACACGCGAGGGCAGCGCTCGACTGGCCCTCGGAGCGGCAGCCTGCGTCCTGCCGCCGCCACGAGAGGCGAATGTCTCCGCCCAGTCCCACCCGTGAACGGGCCGAACCGAACCCGCTGCAGGACGCCGCGATCGTAGCATGTTTCTGACGCGCCCATGCGAAGCCCCTACAATGCGCGCCCGCTCGACGGGCGACGACGGTGGCCGGGAACCCGGAAGGGAACTCGGACCACAAGCCCGTTGCCGAGCCGGGCTCCCTGTTCCGGCTGCCGCTCGATTGTTGTGATGTCTGATCGCGCCCCGCTTGCCCCGCCCCGCTTTCCGGACCTGCCGGCCATCTCCGGTCTCGTGCTCGCGTCCGGCCACTGCGGGATCCGCACGCCGGGCCGCCGGGACCTGCTGATTGTCAGCCTGCCGAACGCGGCCAGCGCCGCCGTCCGGCTAACCCGGTCGCGAACGGCGTCCCCGGCTGTGCTCTGGTGCAAACGCATCCGGCGGCGGCGGCAGGCCCGGGCGCTCGTGGTCAACTCAGGCAACGCCAACGCCTTTACGGGCCAGCCGGGCCGCGCCGCGGTTCGCGCCACTGCCGAAGCGGTCGCCAGCGTCGTCGGCTGCCGCGCGCAGGACGTGTACGTCGCCTCGACCGGGGTCATCGGCGAGCCGCTGCCGCTGCCGCAAATCCTGGACGCGATCCCGGCGATCGCATCAGGTGCCGGCGATTCCGGGTGGGAAGCCGCCGCCGAGGCCATCATGACCACGGACACGTTTCCGAAAGGGGCCGGCGCGGAGACCCAGATCGACGGCCGAACGGTGCGCATCGGCGGCATCGCGAAGGGATCCGGGATGATCGCCCCGGACATGGGGACCATGCTCGCCTTCGTGTTCACCGACGCGGATCTTCCGGGCAGTGTCCTCGACGAGCTGCTGGGCCCGCTGACCGATCGCACGTTCAACTCCATCACCGTCGACAGCGATACCTCCACCAGCGACACGTGCGCCCTGTTCGCAACTCGGCGGACGCCGGCCGAGACGCCGGTGGAATCGGCGGACGATCCCCGGCTCGACGCGTTCCGGGGAGCGCTGGAAGGCGTGATGGCGGATCTCGCGCGACAGATTGTTCGGGACGGGGAGGGGGCCACGAAACTGGTGACCGTGACCGTGCGGAATGCCGCCCGCCCGGCGCACGCTCGGGCGGTGGCGTTTTCGATTGCCAATTCACCGCTGGTGAAGACGGCCGTGGCCGGCGAGGACGCCAACTGGGGCCGCATCGTGATGGCGGTCGGCAAGGCCGGGGTGCCGGTGAACGCGGAACGCGTCGGCATCAGCATCGGCGGCATTCCGGTCGCGCACGGTGGGAGTGTCGTGGCCGGCTACGATGAGGCGCCGGTCGCCCGCCACATGCAGGGGCCGGAGATCTCGCTGGAGGTGTCCCTCGGCGTCGGTACCGAGCAGGCCACGGTGTGGACCTGCGATCTCACGCATGGGTACATCGCGATCAATGCCGACTACCGGAGTTGATCGACCGCTGGTACTGGTTGCTGCCGGCGCGCTGATCAATGCGGACTCGCGGCTGCTGCTGACGCGCCGCCCTCCCGGGAAGCCGATGGCCGGGCTCTGGGAACTGCCCGGCGGCAAGGTGGAAGCGGGCGAAACGCCGGAAGCCGCGCTGGTGCGCGAGCTGGGCGAGGAGCTGGGACTACTGGCGCAGGCTGCCGACCTCGAGCCGCTGACCTTCGCTAGCCACGGGTACGCGGCCATGCACCTTCTGATGCCGGTGTTCGTCCTGCGCCGCTGGGCCGGGGAGCCGAAGGCGCGGGAGCTGCAGGAGTTGGCCTGGGTGTCGGCGGCGCAGCTTGATTCCCTGGCGATGCCGGCCGCCGACCGGCCACTGGCTCCGCACCTGAAGGTCCTGCTCTCGGCCTGATACCGCCCGTGGCCGCCGGCCGTCGCCCATGCCTGGCGATCACGCCGTCGGGCGCGTGTCCGTTCCTGCCGACTGGGCCGGACCCGGCGGCACGCGACCCGTCAACGTCACAAGATCGAACGACGCCGCGATGCCGCCGCCGGCATGCTGATGCCGCGCTTCGTAGAGGCGGCACGCCTGCCTGAATGTCGGCAGCGTCAGTCGTCCGCTGACCGTCGCTTGCAGGCCGCCGCGCTCGCCGGCGCGGGCCAGCGTCTGCAACAGGCCCCCCACGTTGTCGAACACGAGTTGGCGCCGGTCGATGTCGGCGACCGGCATGGTGAAGCCAGCGCGGGGCAGCAGGTTGCCCAGCGTCTGAACGTCCGCGAACGGTGGCACCCGGAGAGCGGCCCCGCCCGTGGCGACCGCTTCGGCCTCGAGCAGAACGTCCCGAAGCTCGCACAGCGTTTCCTCCGCCGGCAACGATGCAAGGAACAGCCCGCCGGGACGGAGGAGACGGCGGATCTGGACGAGGGAGCCGGGCAGGTCGTTCACCCGGTGCAACGCGAGGGGCGCCAGCACCGTGTCGAAGGCTTCGTCGGCGAAGGGGAGGAGTTCTTCGTCCCCGACCGCGCCCGGCACGCCGGCCAGGCAGGTCGGATCCGGCGCGAGGACCGTCAGGTCGTTGATGCGCCTCCGCCGCTGGACGAGGCGGACGATCGCATGGTGGCGCGCGCCGAGCAGGAGACACGCCTCGGATGACTGCTGGAACTCGTCGAACCGTTCGAGGAGCGCTTCGACCAGTTCACCGAGCAGGCCGGGCGGTTCCCGGCGGGCACACTGCGCCAGCCGCCGCCGGACTGCGCGGCGGTCGAAGAGCTGCGGAACCTCGGACGGGGCGGCCGGCGGGCGACCAGCGACCGTCACGCCGGCATGCATCCCTGCGTGACCGCGCGCTGCCGGACCAGCGCATAGACCAGGTCGATCGTCGGCGTGTCGACGCCGACCAGGCGCCCTACCTCGGAGATCGCGAGCGTGAGGGCGTCGATCTCGAGGGGACGGCCCTGTTCCAGATCCTGCAGCGTCGACGACTTGTGGGCCCCGACCGCGCCTGCTCCGTTGATCCGGGTTTCGATGTCGAGCGCGAATCGTACGCCGAGCGCATTCGCCACCTGTTCGCCTTCTCGCATCATCGCGCGGATGACCGCTCGCACCGGTGGATCGGCGGCCAGTTCCGCGAGGGTTCCGCCGGTGAGTGCGCTCACCGGGTTGAAGGCCAGGTTGCCCCAGAGCTTCATCCAGACGTCGGCGCGGAGGTTGCGGCGGACGGGCGCCTTGAAGCCCGCCTCGCTCAACATGCGCCCGATGGCACGGGCGCGCTCGCTCACGGTGCCGTCCGGCTCGCCGACCAGCATGCGGTTTCCCTCGATATGACGCACGTGACCGGGCGCCGGTAGGTCGGCCGCGGGATACACGACGCAGCCCACCACCCGCTCCGGACCGAGGGCTCGCCACTGCGCACCGTCGGGGTCGACCGCCCGGACCTGGTGCCCCTCGTACGGATCACCGAAGCGGTGGAAGTACCACCACGGGAACCCGTTGACGGCTGGCACCACCGCGGTGTCGGGCCCCAGGAGCGGAGTCATCGAGTCCGCGACCTCGGCCGCTGAATGCGCCTTCAGGCCCACGAACACGACGTCCTGGACACCAAGTTCCGCCGGATCGCTGGTCGCCGGCAGCCGCACGGTGAAATCGTCCTCGGGGTCGATGCCGGTGCAGCGCAGTCCCCGTTCGCGCATCGCCGCGAGATGGGGCCCCCGGGCAATCAGCGAGACGTCGACGCCGTTGCGCGCGAGCCGGGCCCCCACCAGCCCGCCGATGGCGCCGGCTCCGAACACGCAGACCTTCACGGCGCAAGCCCCAGCTGCTTGGCGAGTCCGATGCGCTGCAGCTTGCCGGTCGGCCCCTTGGGGATCTCGTCGACGACCAGCACCCGCCTCGGCACCTTGAACGCCGCCACGCGCTCCGCGACGAACCGCCGCAACTCCTCCGGCGCCGGCGCCGCGCCCTCGGCCGCGACCACCGCGGCGGCGAGGTCCTCGCCGAGTCTGGCATGCGGCACCGCGAATGCGACCGCCTGGACCACGTCGGGATGCGCCAGCAGGGCCTCGTCGACTTCGCGCGGACTGATCTTTTCGCCGCCGCGGTTTACGATCTCCTTGATTCGTCCAGCAAGGAAGAGGTAGCCGTCGCTGTCGAGGCGCCCGAGGTCACCGGTCCGGAACCAACCGTCGGTAAACGCTTCGGCGTTGGCTTCGGGACGCTCGAGGTAGCCGGCCGTGACGTTGGGGCCGCGAATCACCACTTCGCCCACGGTTTCGCGCCCCAGCAGGTTGCCGTCCGGGTCCATGATGGCGACGTCGGGCCCGGCGGCCGGACCCACCGAGCCCGGTTTCCGGACAGCCGGCGGCAGCGGGTTCGAGGCCATCTGGTGAGCCGCCTCGGTCATCCCGTAGCTCTCGATGACAGGCACCCGGAAGGTCTCCTCGAGCTCCGCCATCACCGTCGGGGGCAGGGATGCGCTGCTCGAGCGGATGACGCGGAGCGGGCTGGCGCTGATCACCGCGCGGTTGCGCGCGGCGCGCGCAAGGATCGCTTGGTGCATCGTCGGGACCGCGGAATACCAGGTCGGCGCGGCGTCGGTGAGCCAGCGAAAGAAGGCGAACGCGTCGAAACCCGGCGGCACCACTACCGAACCACCGGCGGCCAGCGGCGCAGCGAGGCAGGCGACGAGACCGTGAATGTGAAAGAGCGGCATCACATTCAGGCAGCGGTCCGCGGCCGAGAGTTCGAGGGTGGTCGCGATGTGGCGGGCGGACGCCTGCAGGTTGGCATGCGTCAGGGGCACCAACTTGGGGCGCGCCGTTGTGCCAGACGTATGCAAGAGCAGCGCGACGTCGTCGATCGTCGCCGGCGCCTCGTCCGAGAGGGCGGCTCCTGCGGGGCCTTCGACGCGAAACCCGCCTGCCGTCGCCGGATCGGCGTGCACGCGCAAGACCGGAATGCCGAGCGCCTCCGCAGCGGCGACCGCCGGGCCGTCTGCGTCGGCCTCGGCCATCAACGCCGCGGCCCGCGTGTCGGCGAGGTAGAAGTCGCATTCCTCCCGGCGGAGCGCGGGGTTGAGAGGTGCTGCGGTCCCGGTGGCGCTGGCGGCCAGGAACGCCGCTGCCATGACGGGCCCGTTGGGGAGCTGGAGCGCGATCCGCATGCCCCTGCCGATCCCGCACCGGTGCAGGTCGGCACGGGTGGCAGCGATCAACTGCTGCAGGGCCGCGTACGTGAGGGCGTCCCGGCCCGGCTCGACGAGCGCAGGCGCTGCGCCCTGTCCGCGCGTCAGGAGGGCTGTCATTGCAGAGGTTTCTTGCATCATCCAAGCATATCCGTCCCGGGACGCACGGTTGGGCAGACGGCAGTGAACGACGGATGGCCGGACAAGGTTACGTTCCTCCTTCATGGCCCGTGGAAGCAACTCGTCTTCCGGCAGCCGGGGCGGGACGATGACGTCGCCCTGCGGGCCGTACGCCGGGCCCCGCTGGCTCAGTCGAGAACGTTCTGGCCGCCGTCGTCGAGTTGCACGGGACGCCGCCAGTAGCTGTACTGGGGTGTCCAGTCGGTCGCATCCATCCCCGCCAGGCCAAGCAGTCCCCACATCGCGCAGTACAGGTCACCGGGGCCGAACACGCACGCGTTCCTGCGGAGGACTGCGTCGCCGTCGCGGTGGTACAACACGGCGCCTGGGTCGTTGCCGCCGTCCTGGAGCACGCCTTGCTCGCGGATGTAGTTCCCGCCGCCATGGGAGGCGAGTCGGAACCGCCAGCCGCGCGAGTTGGCGAACCGCCGCTGCACCTCGGGCAGATCTTTCGACACCAGGACCACCGCCAAGGCCGACTCCAGATGCGGCAGCAGGCCGTTGAAGCCGTCGGCCCACAAGGTGCAGTAGCGGCAGCCCTGGCCCATGTTGTGAATGGCGAGCAGCTGGTCGCGGTCCCCGAAGAGTTCGCGAAGCGTCGTCTCGCCGTCCTGCGTCTGAAACGTGTAGTCCGGAACGGGCGAGCCCGGGCTGGCCCGGCGCAGCGCCGTCAGCTCGGCTGTCAACTCTCCGATTTTCCGTTCGAGGTCGATGATTTTCTTCGCAGACATCGTGGTGCCCCTTCCGTGGTCCGGCTCCTCCCATCGTTCACGTCGCCCGCCGGTTGTCCACCGTCCCCACCGTCGACAGCTACTCGGCGTGCAGGCCAGCTGCCGCGGGGAAACCGCCCGTGCCCCGTATGCCGAGGAGTGCCATGTTCCCGGTCAGGTTCCGGGAGGGGCGGACGTCTCCGATCCTGTACCCGGCCTCATCACCTTGGTAGGGCCTGCCTCCGCCCTTGTCGGCATCGCCATTCTTCGGGTAGGACTGTTCGCTGCCGGCTCGGAGCGTGGAGGCCACGAGCGAGCCGGAAGGTTGGCAGCTAGGGAGCGAGCGGAATGCTTGAACTGGGACTCAAGGATCGGGTTGCGATCATCACTGGCGCCAGCGATGGGCTAGGCCGCGCCACGGCGGAAAAACTGGCGGCGGAAGGGTGCAAGGTGGCGATCTGCGCCCGCCGTGAACCCCATCTCCGGGGCGTCGCGGAAGCGATCGCCGCCGCGACCGGGGCCGATGTCCTGGCCGTTCCCGCGGACGTTTCGAAGGCTGCGGACATCGAACGGTTTGTCCAGGCCGCCGTCGATCGGTTCGGCGGTGTCGACATTGCGGTCAACAACGCCGGGAAATCCGCTGCCGCCTCGCTGGAGGAAGTGGACGATGAAGCCTGGCGGCAAGATCTGGATCTGAAGGTGATGGGAGCGGTGCGCATTTGCCGGCTGGTCGTGCCGATCATGCGCGCGCGCGGCGGAGGCAGCATCGTCAACGCGACCATCGTCGGTGGTAAGGCCCCGGGGGCGCGCCAGCTGCCCACCAGTGTTTCCCGCGCCGCCGGCATCAACCTGACCAAGTCGCTCGCCAACGAGTACGCGGCGGACCGGATCCGGGTGAACACGATCTGCATCGGGTTGCTGAAGAGCGAGCAGTGGGTCCGTCGCGCCGGCGCGCGGCCGGTGGAGGAGCTCTACCAGGAGCTTTCGGCGGGCGTGCCGCTCGGCCGCATCGGAGAGGAGGCCGAGTACGCGGACCTGGTGGCCTTCCTGGTATCCGATCGAGCCGCCTACATCACTGGCACCGCCATCAATCTCGATGGCGGAATGGCAGCAGTCGTGTGACCGGGCACCGTTGACCAGGCCGAGACATCAGGCGAGGGTCGCCGCGTCGGCGGACGGGCCCCCGTGGGGTGTCGATCCCGTGCCATTGGGCGTGGGATAAGCAATGGAATTCACGCCGGAATGCTGGTTGCCGCCCTCATACGGTGCGGGCCGTCTGCGCGGACGTGAGCGGGGGCCCTAGAATGAGGAGATCAACACTGCGAGAACTCCCATGAGCATCGTCCCCAAGCTTGTGCAATCCTTTTCCGACACCGCCTCATCAGAGACGGCCGTCCCGAACGACCTCGAGGCTTGCTGGCTTCCGTTCACAGCGAATCGGCAGTTCAAGCGTGCCCCCCGGCTGCTCCAGGCCGCCGAAGGAATGTACTACCGGACCACGGACGGACAGCGGGTCCTCGACGGCTCCGCCGGCCTGTGGGCCGTCAACGCCGGTCACTGCCGGCGGGAAATCGTCGAAGCGGTGCAGCGCCAGGTCGCGGAACTCGATTACGCCACCGCGTTCCAGATGAGCCACCCGAAGACGTTCCTGCTCGCCAGCCGCCTGCGCGAACTCCTTCCCGGCGATATGGATCACGTGTTCTTCACGAATTCCGGCTCGGAATCGGTGGACACGGCCCTGAAGATCGCGCTGGCCTACCATCAGGCATGCGGCGACACCGAACGCACCGTCCTGGTGGGACGTCACCGGGGCTACCATGGGGTCGGTTTCGGGGGTCTGTCGGTCGGCGGCATCGCGGCGAACCAGCGTCAGTTCCCGAACCTGCTGACAGCGGTCGACCACCTGCCGGACACCCACCTCCCCGAGCTGAATGCCTTCAGCCGCGGCCAGCCGGAGCATGGGGCTGAGCGGGCCGACGGGCTGCTGGAAATCATCGAGCGGCATGGAGCGGACCGGATCGCCGCCGTGATCGTCGAGCCGGTTGCCGGCTCCACCGGAGTACTGGTCCCGCCGGTCGGTTACCTGGAGCGTCTCCGTGCGCACTGCGACGATCACGGAATCCTGCTGATCTTCGATGAGGTGATCTGCGGCTTCGGACGCCTGGGCGCGACGTTTGCCGCGGAACGGTTCGGCGTCCAGCCGGACCTCATGACCATGGCGAAGGGCCTGACCAACGCGACCGTTCCGATGGGAGCGGTGGGGGTGCGCAAACCGATTCACGATGCCCTGATGACGGGCCCGGAGAACATGATCGAGCTGTTCCACGGGTACACGTATTCCGGACACCCGCTTGCCTGTGCTGCCGCGCTCGCCACGCTGGATCTCTACCGCGACGAACAGATCTTCGAGCGAGCCGCGACCAGCGCCATCGCGTTCGAGGCGGCGGCGCACACACTCGATTCGCTCGAGCACGTCGTGGACGTGCGCAACCTCGGTTTCATGGCCGGCGTCGAGTTGCGGCCCCGGGCCGAAGACCCCGGTGAGCGCGCGCGCGAGGTGTTCCTGCGTTGTTACGAGGCAGGGGTGCTGGTGCGCTATACGGGGGACGTCATCGCCGTCTCGCCGCCGCTGATCATTTCCGGTTCGGAGATCGAGCACCTGTTTGCCACGCTCCGATCGGCCATCGAGGCGACCGACTGAGTTTGGTTTCCGGCGCGAGGACAGTCACCATGGCAACCGTTCCGCTGATCGAGTACGACGATGCACCGGCCGACGTGCGGGCGGTCTACGACGACATCATGCAGGCCCGCGACCTGAAACGGGTCAATAATTTCTGGAAGGCGCTCGCCAACCATCCGCCGACCCTCAAGCGGACATGGGAGTCGCTCAAGGAGGTGATGGGCGATGGAGCGCTCGACCCCTTGGTCAAGGAACTCGTCTACCTGGCGGTGAGCGCGACCAACGCCTGCGAGTACTGCATCCATTCGCATACTGCCGCCGCCCGCAAGCTGGGTGCGAGTGAAGCGATGATCGGGGAGTTGCTGGCGGTGGCCGCGATGGCCAACGAGACCAACGCGCTGGCCAACGGCTACCAGGTACCGGTCGACGAAGGGTTCAAGGCGGCGCAGTAGGAACGCAACGGGCAGACCAGTGCCGCCGGACGCGACGGTTCGCTTCTACCGGACGCCCCGGGGATCGGAGACGGCGCGTCTCCTGACCGCTGCAGTGGATGCGGGCTGGGGCGCGTGCCACGGGCTTCGGGTAGCGGTACTCGGACCGACGGGTGCCGTCCTTGCGACCTTTGCCGGCGACGCGGAACGGGTGGTGGATCTCCATCCCGGCGTACCGGCGCCGGAGGCCGGTTCGCCACGCCTGCGGATCGGGGTCGAGCCGGAATCGCTCCCCGTCGCCGATAGCGTGTTCGATCGGGTTCTCCTGCTGCACACCCTGGAGAACGCCGAGGACAGCACTGCCGCCTTGCGCGAGGTGTGGCGCATGACGGCACCCGAGGGACGGGTCCTCCTGGCCGTTCCGAACCGACTTGGCCCTTGGGCCTGGTGCGGCAGGAATCCGTTCCGGCGAGGCCGGCCATTGACCGCCGCCGGCCTTCGCCGGCGACTGGCCGCGGCCGCGTTCGAGCCGCAGAAGGTGTGGGGCGCACTGTACGCGCCGCCGTTGCCGGCGGCGCTCTACGTCCGGGTTGCGGCCGTGTGGGAGCGGTTACGTCTCCCGGTTCCCGGCGTGGTGCTGGCGGAAGGGCTGAAACGCCTGCACGTGCCGACAAAGATCCCGACCGAACAGACGGCGAGGCGGCTTCGGCCGTTCCTCATCCCCCGCTAGCGGACTGCCCGGGACGGGTCAGCACGTAGACGGCCTGGTGCGTCCACAGCGTATCCCAGGCGGCAACCTCCCCGAGCCGCCGGAGCGAGCCGTCTCTGCCTACGGCATGTCCTTCTTCGACGGTGATGCCGAGGGTTTCGCACATCAGCAGGAAATCGCGGATTGTGCAGAGGTGGATGTTGGGCGTGTCGTACCAGGTTCGCGGCGTGTCGCTGGTCTCGACGATCGGCATGCGGCCTCGGCACAGGAGCGTAAGCCGCGCGCGCCAGTGACCGAGGTTGGGAAACGACACGATGGCACGCTGGCCGATGCGGAGCAGCTGGTCGAGCACCTCCCGCGGCCGGTGCATGTTCTGGAGAGCCTGACTGAGGATGACGTAGTCGAAGGAGCGGTCGGGGAAGTCCGGGAGATCCGTGTCTGCATCGCCCTGGATGACGGAGAGTCCCTTGCGCATGCAGGCCTCGACCCGGTGGTTCCGGATTTCGATGCCATGCCCGTCGACCTGCTTTTCGGTCTCAAGCGTCTGCAGGAGCGTCCCGTCTCCGCAGCCGACATCGAGCACCCGTCCGCCAGGGGGCACAAGCTGCACGATCAACCGGAGGTCGGCGCGGCGCGGCAGCGGTTTACTCAAGGCTTCAGGCCCCGGCGCCGGGCCGTGCCATCCAGGAATCCTTCGAGCACGTCGTGAAAGTCCGTGGCGCTTTCGATCAGGAAGCTGTCATGTCCGTAGTCGGCCGGAATCTCGATGAAGCTCACATCGGCGGCGTTGGCGTTGAGTGCCCGGACGACGGTGCGGGCCTCCGCGGTCGGGAACAGCCAGTCGCTGGTGAACGATACGACGAGAAAACGGGTTCCGACGCCCCTGAAGACCGCGGCCAGGTCGCCGTCGTGGCGGGCCGCGAGGTCGAAGTAGTCCATGGCCCGCGTCAGATACATGTAACTTGCCGCATCGAAGCGCTTGACGAAGGTCTTGCCTTGGTGATCCAGGTAGCGCTCCACCTCAAATTCTGGGTCCAGCACGAACGAGAGCTTGCTGTCCCGCGGCAGGTCGCGCCCGAACTTCTCCTGGAAGGCGGTTTCCGAGAGATAGGTGATGTGGGCCACCATGCGGGCGGCGGCGAGGCCCTTTTCCGGTTTGACACCGTGTTCGCGATAAGCGCCGTCGTGCCAGTTCGCGTCGGCGGCGATGGCGCGCCGACCGACTTCGTGGAAGGCGATGTTCTGGGCGGTGTGGCGCCATGACGCCGCGACCGGGACGGCCGCAAAGACCCGTTCCGGATGGCGGGCAGCCCAGTCGAGCGCCATCATCCCGCCCATGGAGGCGCCAATGACGGCGAACAGCTGATCGATGCCGAGCGCGTCGATCAGGCGGACCTGCAGGTCGACCATGTCCGCCACCGTGAAGACGGGAAAATTCATGTTCCATGGCTGCCCGGTGTCCGGATTGATCGTGGACGGGCCGGTCGTTCCCAGGCAGCCGCCCAGCACGTTGGCGCAGATCACGAAGTATCGGTCGGTGTCGAACACCAGCCCCGGGCCGACGACATGGTTCCACCATCCGGCCCGTCCCGTCAGCGGGTTGGTGCCGGACACGTACTGATCACCGGTAATGCCGTGGCAGATCATGATGGCGTTGGAGCGCTCGGCGTTCAGCGTGCCGTAGGTCTGGTAGGCGCACTGTGCCCCGGCGAGCTCCACTTGCGACTGGAGTTTGAGCTTCGTGTCCAGCGTGAAGATGGGCGCGAAGTCAATGCCGGCCGTATCAATCTCCATGACACCAAATCCCCGGCTCGGCCATGTTGGCCGCATTCCTAGTTGCCGACGCAGCCATCTGATGCCACACGATCATCGTCCAACATACCCTGAACCACGCGCCACGCTACGTGGCGGGCGCGTGGCGGCGGGCGCGTAGGATAGGGCATGGAATGCCCACGGCTCGCGCACTTCGCGAGTCGTGTCCCCCCGTCGCCGGACCGTCCTTCCGGCGACATCTCCTGCGGGGGCGGAGTTCCGTGGCGCGGCCCTCCACGCTCGTGACGTTCGGTTGCCGCTCCGCAGGTGCTGTGGCACGTTTCCACCTGTTGCCGATGTGCCGCGGGGCGGAAATGTCTGTGTTTGAACACGACGTGGCTCGGCGCACGGATCACTACTTCAAGCTCACGCGCGGGATCGTTCGCGAGTATGGCGATCTCTCCGTGACATACGCGGTGTTCATGCGCCGACCGGTCCTCTTTTGTCCGCGCCTTGCCGTCGAGTGGCTGGAAGCGGCTGCCGCCGAACGCGGGGTCGAGTTCGGCATCGAGCTGTGCCACGAAGAAGGCGCCTGGGTGGGGGCGGGGGAACCGCTCCTCTACCTCGAAGGGCCGTTCTCGGCCCTGGTGGACCTCGAGACCATCTACCTGCAAAAGCTGGGTCCACCCTCGGTTGCCGCCTACAACGCGTACAGCATGTGCAGCGATCTCCCGAAGGTCGCGTTTCTGGCCATGGATGCGCGGCACTGCGCCGGCGCCGAAATGCAGGAGCTGATGGTCTACGGCGCTTCGGTGGGGTCGGGACGGGCCCGGCGCGAAGTCAATGCCGTGGGCTTCGTCGGCACGGCAAATGACGCGACGGCGCCGCTGCTGGACACGGACCGTGGGCGGGGCACCATGCCGCACGCGCTGATCGGATACGCCGGCTCGACGGTTCGGGCGGCGCAGATGTTTGCGGATCAGTACCCGACGGAGCCGCTGACCGTCTTGGTGGACTACTTCGGCCGGGAGATCACGGATGGCCTCGCGGTCTGCGAGACATTTGCCGAACGGGCCCGGAATGGAGAGCTGACACTCCGGGTCGACACCCATGGCGGACGATTCGTCGAGGGTCTCGACACCGCCCGCTCGTACGACATTCTCGACCGGTGTGCGCCGGCGGCGATCCGTACCTACCGGACCGAGCAAGAACTGCGGTGGCTCGTCGGGACCGGCGTCAGCGCGGCGGCGCTCTGGCATGTCAGGCTGGCGCTCGACGACGCCGGCTGGAATCGGGTCCGCATCGCGGCGAGTTCGGGTTTCAGTGCCACCAAGTGCAAGGTGATGGCCAGCGCCTCGGTGCCGGTCGACCTGATCGGCACCGGCTCGTACCTGCCGGACGACTGGTCCGAGACCTATGCCACTGCCGACATCGTCCGGTACGGCAGCGAAGAGCGGGTCAAGGTCGGACGCGAGTTCCTGCTCCGCAAGCCGGCCCCGACCGCCTGAAGCGCTGCATCGGTGGCGACGTTCTCGCTCGCGATGGCCCAGGTCAATCCGACCGTGGGCGATTTCGCGCACAATTCCCGGCTGATTCTGGACGCCTGGCGGGAGGGTCGGGCAGCCGGCGCCGATCTGGTGGTCCTGCCGGAACTGGTGCTGACGGGGTACCCGCCGGAGGACCTCATCACGCGGCCGGCTTTCGTGGCGGCCGCCGGCGAGGCGATCCAGGCGCTGGCCGGCAACATCGACGATACGGGCCCGGCGGTCGTGCTGGGTGCGCCGGTTGCGCTGGACAACGGCGCAGCCGGAAACGCTGCGCTCCTGCTCCACGGCGGTACGGTGCGGGCGCAGCGCCTGAAGCACCACCTGCCCAACTACGGCGTCTTCGACGAGGCGCGGGTGTTTCGTCCGGGTCCGCCGTCAGGCCCGGTGGCGTTCCGCGGCGTGCGCCTGGGGCTGATGGTGTGCGAGGACATGTGGTTTCCGGACATCGCGGAAACCCACCAGGAATCGGGGGCGGATCTGCTCGTCGTGATCAATGGATCGCCGTTCGATGCCCGCAAGGGCGACCAGCGCCTGGCCCACGCGGTCGCCCGCGTGACGGAGACTCGCCTGCCGCTGGCATACGTCAACCAGGTGGGCGGGCAGGACGAGCTGGCGTTCGACGGGGCATCGTTCGTGCTGACCGGGGATGCGCGGCTGGTCGCGCAGGCCCCTTCATGGCGCCCGGATTTGACGGTCACACGCTGGCGGCGCGGCGCTGATGATCACTGGGAACCCGAGGCCGGGACCCTCCAGCCCGTGCCCGTGGGCCCGGAGGCGATCTGGCGGGCACTGGTGACCGGGCTTCGCGATTACGTGCAGAAGAACAGGTTCCCCGGCGTCGTGCTCGGCCTGTCGGGCGGGATCGATTCGGCATTATCGGCGGCCGTGGCGGTCGACGCGCTGGGCGCCGAGCGCGTGGTCGGCGTGCGCATGCCGTCGGCGTACTCGTCAGCCGGCAGCCTGGACGACGCGGCCGCGAGCGCGGATCTGCTGGGCATTCATCTCGAGACCGTTCCGATCGCAGGGGCGGTGAAGGTTCTCGGGGACCTGCTCGAGGAGCCGTTCGCTGGACGGGAACCCGATACCACGGAGGAAAACCTGCAGGCGCGGCTCCGTGGCACCATCCTGATGGCGTTCTCCAACAAGTTCGGGCACATGCTGCTGACCACCGGCAACAAGAGTGAGATGTCGGTTGGCTATGCCACCCTGTACGGGGACATGAACGGCGGTTTCTCGGTGCTCAAGGACGTCTACAAGACCACCGCCTACGCGCTCGCGCGATGGCGGAACGACCACAGCGCGCCGGAGCTGCTGGGCCCCGCGGGGCCGGCCATCCCGGAAGCCAGCATCACCAAGCCGCCGTCGGCGGAGCTCCGCCCCGACCAGACCGACCAGGACTCGCTGCCGCCTTACGACGTGCTGGACGCGGTGCTCGAACGGCTGGTCGAGGACGAGGAGTCGGTGGCCGAGGTCGTCGCGGCCGGGTTCGATCCCGCACTGGTCAAACGTGTCCGGAGCATGCTGCTCCGCGCCGAGTACAAGCGGCGGCAGGCGCCCCCCGGGGTTCGAATCACGACGCGCGCGTTCGGCCGGGACCGGCGCTACCCGATCACGAACCGCTTCGCCGACTAGCGCTGCGCGGACCCGTGTCGCTCTCGGTCTACAACACGCTCACGCGTCGGCGCGAACCGTTCGTGCCGCGCGATCCGGAGCATGTCCGCATCTACGTGTGCGGCCCGACCGTCTACGATGACGCGCACATCGGGAATGCCCGTCCGGTCGTGGTGTTCGATCTTCTGGTGCGGTTTCTGCGCACCCTGTATCCGTGCGTGACCTACGTCCGGAACGTCACGGACGTGGACGACAAGATCAACGACCGGGCCGCGGCGGAACAGATCACGATCCGCGACCTCACCGAGCGGACCCTGGCGCGCTACCGGGAAGACATGGCGGCGCTGAACGCGCGTCCTCCTGATGTCGAGCCGCGGGCGACGGAGCACATCCCGCAGATGATCCACATGATCGGGGAGCTGCTCGGGCACGGCCACGCCTACGTGGCCGCCGGACACGTGCTGTTCCACGTTCCGTCGCTGGCGCAGTACGGGCGGCTGGCCGGCGGCGACCGGGCGGAGCAACAGGCCGGCGCACGGGTCGAGGTCGAATCGTACAAGCGGGACCCGGCCGATTTCGTCCTCTGGAAGCCCTCCGATCCCTCCCTGCCCGGCTGGGACAGTCCCTGGGGCCGCGGCCGGCCTGGCTGGCACATCGAGTGCTCGGCCATGAGCCGGGAATATCTCGGGTCGGAGTTCGACATCCACGGAGGCGGGGTCGATCTCGCGTTCCCCCATCACGAGAACGAGATCGCGCAGTCGTGCTCGGCGGACCCCGGAACCGAGTTCGCCCGCTACTGGATGCACAACGGCTACCTGCTGTCCGAAGGCGAGAAGATGGCCAAGTCGCTCGGGAACTTCTACACGGTGCGCGATCTGCTCGGGCGCCATCCGGGTGAGGCGCTTCGTCTCCTCCTCCTGTCGACGCACTACCGCCAGCCCATCGACTTCACGGAAGAGGGGCTCCGGCGGGCCCGGCGGCAACTCGACCGGTGGCGGCGCTCCGTGGCCGGTGTGCCGCCCGCCGCGGTGCCGCCACCGGCCGTGCTCGAGGCCCTGGGCGACGACCTCAACACGCCCCGGGCGATCGCCGCCCTGCACGAACACAGGGGCGCGGAGCTGCATGCGGGGCTGCGCATGCTGGGATTGCTGGAGGTCCCCGACCACGCGTGGTTCCAGGGTGCATCCGGCAGCGGCCCGTCGGACCGGGAGATCGAGGAGCGGATTGCCGCGCGCGCCGAGGCGCGGGTGCAGCGCGATTTCGCTGCGGCAGACGCGATCCGGAACGAACTTGCCGAGGCCGGCGTGGTCCTGGAGGACACGCCGTCGGGGACGGTCTGGCGACGCCCGTGACCGAAATCCGCCCGCCCGCGGTGGTGCTGGTGCGTTCGCAGCTACCGGAGAACGTGGGCATGGCGATCCGGGCCATGGCCAACTTCGGCCTCGGCGAACTGCGATTGGCGGGGCCGCGACATGCCTGGCCCGACCCTGCGGCAACGGCGTCGTCGTCGGGGGCGATGGAACGGGCCGCGCTGACGGTCGACGTGTACCCCGATCTGCCGACCGCGGTCCGCGACCTCCAGGCGGTGCACGCGCTGACGGCGCGCCCCCGCGCGCTGGCGCGGGAGACGCTGGACCCGGCCGGGTCCGCGGCCCGCCTGCGCGTGGCGGCCACGAGAGGCGAGCGCACGGGCTTGGTCTTCGGTCCGGAAAACGCGGGCCTCGCCAACGACGAGCTCGGGGCGGCGGACACGATCGTCTCCATTCCGGCGTCCGATTTCCGCTCGCTGAATCTCGCCATGTCGGTATTGCTCATGGGATACGAGTGGCACCGGAGCGGGCATGCCCGCGGATTGCCGCCCGGCTCCTCGCTGGCGCCGCCGGCCGCCCGGGAGGATCTCGAGTTCTTCCTGCAGCGCCTGCTCGCGATGCTGAGCGAGTCCGGATTCCTGTACCCGCCGGAGAAGGCACCGCGCATGGCCGCGAGTGTGCGCGCCATCTTCACGCGGAACCGTCTGAGCGATCAGGAACTGCGTACTCTCCACGGAATCCTGAGTTCCTTGCGGCCCTCGCGGGGCGATCCGGTTTGACAGCGGCGCACCGGCGCGTATGGTGCGCGCTGCGTACGACTCGGGTCGGGACGCGTCCTTCGCCGCACTTTCGGAGGCCGGGCGGGATCAGCCCGGCTGAGCATGAGCAAGCGCAAGCATCCGCATCACAAGATTGACCGCCGCCTCCGCTGCAATCTTTGGGGGCGCCCCAAGAGCCCCGTGAACAAGCGTGACTACGGGCCCGGCGAGCACGGTCGGCGTCGCAAGAGCAAGCCGTCCAACTTCGCCGAGCAGCTGATGGCCAAGCAGCAGCTCAAGGGGTACTACGGCAATATTTCCGAGCGCCAGTTCCGTCGCTACTACCGGAGGGCGACTCAGATGCGCGGCGACACCGGCGAACAGCTGATCGGCCTGCTGGAAAGCCGCCTCGATGCGATCGTGTATCGGCTCAATTTCGTTCCGACCGTCTTTGCCGCGCGGCAGGTGATCAACCACGGGCATATTGCTGTCAACGGCAAGCGCGTGACGATCCCGAGCTATTTGTGCCGGGAAGGGGATGTCGTGTCGATCCGGGAACGGTCCCGCCAGCACCCGCTGATGCTGGAATCGATCCAGGACCCGGAACGGGACCTGCCGGACTACATCGGGTTTGACGAGAAGGCGCTGGCAGGAACCTACGCCCGCGTCCCCAAGCTCGACGACGTGCCGTACCCCGTCCGCATGAACCCGCAGCTGGTCATCGAGTACTACTCCCGCTGAGCCGGAGGGCCCGTTGGGGCGCTGGCCGGACCCGCTGCCAACCAGCCAGCGTCATGTTTCCTGCCTGCCCGCGGAAGTGCCGGGCGGGCCGCGCATGCTGCTGGATCATCCGGTGCCGCAGTCGGGTTTCAGCGTCGCGCCAGCCACCGAAGCTCCGACAGTCCGGACCGGGGCGGGCCGTCCTTCGCACGTGCCCCCCCTGCGGCGGTACGCGTCGACCGGGGTGCGTTTCAGCGACGGCACGGTCCGCGACGGTGGCCGGCCGGGTTGTCAGGATGCGTCCAGGTGGTCGGCATCCCTCTTTGTGAAGTTGATCTTTCGAGTGCCGGAGTCGGGCCGGCCCAGCGCGGCGCGGCCAGGCCCGCGACCGCTGTCACCGGGTCTCGGCTACCAGTGACAGCTGGAAAGGCGCGTGGGGTCAGCTCGCGGGCGCGCCGCCCTTGGTGGTGACGTGATCCTTCAACTCGTTGCTTTCATACATTTCCCGAACGATGTCACAGCCACCGACGAACTCGCCCTTGACGTAGAGTTGCGGGATGGTCGGCCAGTTCGTGAACTCCTTGATTCCTTCCCGGAGGCTGGAGTCGGCCAGCACGTCGATCCCCTTGAAGGGGATTTCCAGGTGGTTGAGGATCTGCACCACCATCGCCGAGAAGCCACACTGCGGGAATACCGGCGTTCCTTTCATGAAAAGCACGACATCGTTGGCGTCGATTTCGGCCTGGATCTTCCCGTGAACCGGGTTTGCGATGTCACTGTCCATCGAATGCTCCTCCAGAGGTAAGGTCAGACGTCGTCGGGCGGAGCGGTCTGGAGCGCAAGCGCGTGCAGCACCCCTCCCATCCGGCCTTGCAGGGCACCATAGACCATTTGGTGCTGTTCAACCCGGGATTTGCCCCGGAAGGCCTCGGAGACCACGTGCGCGGCGTAGTGGTCGCCGTCGCCGCGTAGATCTTCGATCGTGATCCTGGCGTCCGGCAGCGCGGCCCGGATCAGCGACTCGATTTCCTGGGCGTCCATCGCCATTAGCCGGTCTCCTTGGTAGTTCCATCCATGTACGACGGAAACCATCCTGCGTGCCGACGCCGAAGTGTGTCAACTGTCACGCTGCCGAGCGGCTCCAGGCGCAGTTTGGTGCCGCCGAAACGGCCGAGCATCCGGGCCGGGATTCCGGCGGCGGATGCGGTCCTCAGGACGCCGTCTACCTGGTCGGGCTGCACGGCCAGCAGATACCGCGCCTGGTCCTCGGCGAAATAGAAGCACGCCGGCGACATCGTCGGGTCCGGCGGTTCCACGGATGCGCCGACCCCGGAGGCCATGCACATTTCCGCGAGGGCGACGGCCAGCCCGCCGTCCGAGACATCGTGGCAGGCGTCGGCGAGGCCACCGGCGATCTGCGCACGGATCCACTCACCGTGCCGGAGTTCGGCGTCGAGGTCGACGGGGGGCGGGGCGCCGCCGGTCAGGCCGTGTAGCTCACGTGCATACAGCGAACATGACAGGTGGCCTTCGGTGTCGCCGATCAGGAGGGCCGCGGTGCCCGGCGACGGCGAGATCCTCCCCCGGTGCGCGACCTGGTCCACGAGTCCGACGGCGCCGACCTGGGGGGTCGGCGGGATCGGGCAGCCATCGGTTTCGTTGTAGAAGGACACATTGCCCGACACGACCGGCATGTTCAGCGCGCGGCAGGCTTCCCCGAGGCCCTGGACCGCTGCCTTGAATGTTCCCATGACGGCCGGGTCCTCCGGACTGCCGAAGTTGAGGCAGTCCGTGACGGCGAGTGGGCGCGCGCCGGCGGCCGTGAGATTGCGGAACGATTCGGCGACCGCCTGAACCGCCCCGAGTCGGGGATTCGCCTCGCAGTACCGCGGGGTGCAGTCGGCCGTAAGGGCCAGCGCTCGATCGGTGCCATGGATGCGCACGACCGCGGCATCCGAGCCCGGTGGCGTGACCGTGTCGCCCATCACGCCGTGGTCGTACTGTTCCCAGATCCATGTGCGCGATGACAGGTTGGGAGAGCCGATCAGGGCCAGAAGACTGTCGATGCCAGTGTCCCGGTCGGGGACCGCAACCGGAGGCGGTGGCGGCGGGTCGGCAACCGGCCGCTCGTAGATCAGCCCCTCTGCCAAGGGTCCGATCGGCAGGTCGGCCACCGAGGTGCCGCGCATGACGAGTTCCAGGCGGCCCGTATCGGTGACCTGGCCGATCACGACGGCTTCGAGTCCCCACTTCCGGAACACGGCGGCGGCATCTGCTTCGGCTCCCGGTCGCAAGGTCATGAGCATCCGCTCCTGGCTTTCCGACAGCATGAGCTCGAGTGGAGACATGGCCGCATCGCGCACGGGTACACGTTCGAGGTGAAGGTGGATCCCGGCCTCGGCACGCGCCGCCATTTCCACCGATGAGGAGGTCAGGCCGGCAGCTCCCATGTCCTGGATGCCGATGACGGCGCCCGTGGCCATCAGCTCGAGACAGGCTTCGAGCAGCAGCTTCTCCATGAACGGGTCGCCGATCTGGACGGTGGGCCGGCGGGATTCGGCGCCGTCCGAGAAACCGGCGGAGGCCATGCTGGCGCCGTGGATTCCGTCGCGCCCGGTTCGGGCTCCCACGTAGAGCACGGGATTGCCGGGACGGCCGGCGTTGGCCAGGAAGATTCGGTCTTGCCGGACCAGTCCCACGGCCATGGCGTTCACGAGGATGTTGCCGTTGTAGCCGGCATCGAAGGTGCACTCGCCGCCGACGGTCGGAATGCCCATGCAGTTCCCGTAGCCGCCGATGCCGCCGACCACGCCGCCTACCAGATGGCGCGTCTTCGGGTGTTCCGGGGCGCCGAAACGCAGGCTGTTGAGGATCGCCACGGGCCGCGCGCCCATCGTGAAGACATCCCGCAGGATTCCGCCGACCCCCGTCGCGGCTCCCTGGTAGGGCTCGATGAACGACGGGTGGTTGTGGCTTTCCATCTTGAACGCGACGGCCCAGCCGTCGCCCACGTCGATGACGCCTGCGTTCTCGCCTGGACCGTGCACCACGTGCACACCGGACGACGGAAGGGTGCGGAGCCACCGCCGGGACGACTTGTAGGAGCAGTGTTCGTTCCACATGGCCGAGAACACGCCAAGCTCGGTCGGGTTGGGTGAACGCCCGAGGTGGCCGAGAATTTGCCGGTACTCGTCCCCGGAAAGGCCGAGCCGGATAGCGTCGTCCGCGGTGGTCACGGCGGCGCTCACGCCAAGGCGTCCGCGAGGGCGGTGAAGAATCTGTAGCCGTCCGATCCGCCGAGCTCGGCCCCGATGACGCGTTCCGGGTGCGGCATCAGGCCAAATATCCGGCGGCTGGTGTTGGTGATCGCTGCGATCCCGGCGGCGGAGCCGTTGGGATTCGCGGCCTCGGTCGCGCGGCCCGCCTCGTCGACGTACCGGAGCGCGACCCGTCCATCGCCTTCCAGCCGAGCCACCGTCTCCCTGTCCGCCTGGTAGTTTCCCTCCATGTGGGCCACCGGGAAGCGAACGCGTTCGCCCGGCGTGAAAGCGGCCAGGAACGGGGTGTGGCCGTCGACGCGGAGGTCGACGGGCCGACAGACGAACCGGAGCCCTGCGTTCCGGACCAGCGCCCCCGGCAGCAGCCCCGTCTCCGTGAGAATCTGGAACCCGTTGCAGATGCCAAGTACGGCCGTGCCCCGCTCTGCGGCCTCGTGGACCGAGCGCATGATGGGTGAATGGGCAGCGATCGCGCCGGCGCGCAGGTAGTCGCCGTAGGAGAACCCGCCCGGCAGGACGACCAGGTCGCATGCGGGCAGGTTGGTGGCGCCGTGCCAGACGAGGCCGGGGGCACGCCCGGTACAGCGGGCAAGGGCCACGGCGACGTCCCGGTCGCAATTCGAACCGGGGAACACCACGACGACCGTTCTCATGCGTCGGGAATGCTGACGCGGTAGTCCTCGATCACCGGATTGGCCAGAAGCTCTTCGCACATGCTGGCAAGGCGCGCGCGGGCATCGTCGCGGCTGCCGTCCAGGGTGATCTCGAAGAACTTGCCCTGCCGGACTTCGGAGACCTCTCCGAAACCGAGAGTCCGCAGCGCGGACTCGACGGCTTTCCCTTGCGGATCGAGTACATCCTTCTTCAGGACGACATGGACGATGGCCTTCATGCGTTCGCTTCCGCACGGTCGGACTTGGGCAGCACGCCGAGGCGGCGCGCGACTTCCTGGTAGGCCTCCTCGATCTTCCCGAGATCGCGACGAAAGCGATCCTTGTCCAGCTTGTCGTCGGTCTCGAGATCCCACAGGCGCGAGGTGTCGGGGCTGATTTCATCGGCCAGCAGGATGTGCATGCCCTCGTCGCTGAAGTGGCGACCAAACTCGAACTTGATGTCGATCAGCCGGATGTTGATGGCGTGGAACAGGCCGGAGAGATAGTCGTTGATGCGCAGCGCGTAACCGAACATTTCATCGAGTTCGTCTTCGGCGGCCCAGCCGAATGCCAGAATGTGCTCGTCCAGCACCAGCGGATCGTTGAGTTCGTCGTTTTTGAAGTACCACTCGATCAGCGGCCGGGGCAGGGGGGTGCCCTCCTTGATGTCGAGCCGCTTGCTCAGGCTGCCGGCGGCAACGTTTCGAACCACCACTTCGACGGGGATGATCTCGACCTCGCGCACCAGTTGCTCGCGCATGTTGAGCGGCCGGAGGAAGTGGGTCGGGATGTCCATTTCGCCTAGCCGCATCATCAGGTGGGCCGAGATGCGGTTGTTGATGACACCCTTGCCGCTGATGGTGCCGCGCTTCTGATTGTTGAATGCCGTCGCGTCGTCCTTGAAGTGCTGGACGAGCGTGCCGGGTTCAGGGCCTTCGAACAATGCTTTGGCCTTGCCCTCGTAGACCAGACGACGGCGCTGTCTGGACATGGATCAGGGCTCCCAGCACGGGCGGGCCTGCTGCTCAGCCCGCGCTCCGCTTCACGGTGTCTATAGCCCTCCGGTGTCGCCGGGGCAAGCACGGAGAGGGGGGTGCCACGCCGCCGATCGCGTGCTCCTGGAGTACTGTTGCGCTCCGGGTCGGCGCCGGCTTCCGGCGACCGGACGGCCGGCACAGCGGGCGTGCGTCGCCTGGTCTGGGCAGCTCCCGCAACGAGAGGAAAGCGTCATGGGCCGCGTCGTTCGATCGGTCGCTGCGATGGGGTGCGTGGTCGCCCTTGGCCTGGTCCGGGCGGCGGCCGCGCCTCCGGACGACATCTTCGTCATGGCCAAGGACGTCGGCGACGTCATCACGCTGGACCCGGCCGAGGTCTTCGAGTTCACGGCCGGCGAGATCGTCGCGAACGTGTACGACCGGTTGATGATGTTCGAACCCGAACATCCGGGGCAGATTGCCGGAGGGGTTGCCGAGAACTACGCGATCAGCGACGACGGAAGGACCATCGTGTTCCGGATCCGCGACGGGCTCCGGTTTCACTCGGGCAACCCGGTGCGTCCGGAGGACGTCGAGTTCTCGCTCGAACGGGTGGTCAAGCTCAACCGGACTCCCGCCTTCATCGTCACCCAGTTCGGCTGGAACGCCGGCAATGTCGAGGATCTGATCCAGGTCGTCGACGCCCGCCACCTGCGCATCGAGGTCACCGAGGGGCTCTCCCCGGGCCTGATCCTGAACGCCCTGTCCGCTGGCGTGGCGTCGGTGGTCGACCGGGAGCTCGTGCTGGCGCATGCGGCGGACGGTGATCTCGGCCACGCGTGGCTGAAGACGCACAGCGCCGGCTCCGGCGCATTCCGGCTCGGGAGGTGGAAGGCGAACGAATACATCGCGCTGGAGGCGAATCCCCACTACCGGCGTGGCGCACCGGCGATGCGGCGCGTGTTCCTGCGGCACGTGCCCGAACCGTCCGCCCAGCGGCTGCTGTTGGAACGGGGTGACGTCGACATGGCCCGCAATCTCACACCCGACCAGATCGGGGCGCTGGCAGAGCACGCAGACCTCGCGGTCGACAGCTATCCGAAGGGGGCAATCGTCTATCTGGCCGCGAACGCCGGCCATCCGGTCCTCGGCAACTCTGCGGTCGTTCAGGCGTTGCGGTACGCGATCGATTACCGGGGGATGGCCGATTCGTTCCTGGCCGGGCAGTTCGCCGTGCACCAGGCCTTCTGGCCGGCCGGCCTCTGGGCCGGCTACACGGCGACCCCGTACGAACTCGACATCGAGAAGGCGAGATCCCTGCTCGAGGACGCGGGCCTCGAACCGTTCGACGTGCGCATCGACACCCTCACCAGCTCTCCCTTTCCGCAAATTGCGCAGTCTCTGCAGGCGACCTTCGCCCAAGCGGGAATCCGTTCGCGGATCGTCATGCAGGACGGCAGGACGCTCTGGCCCAGATACCGGGCAAGGAAGCACGAACTGATCATTGCCCGCTGGTCGCCAGATTACATGGACCCTCATGCCAACGCCGACGCGTTCGCCCGCAACCCTGACAACCGGCCGGAGGCCGGGCTCGCCGGCGTGCTGGCCTGGCGCAATGCGTGGGCATCGGAGGACATCAACGCAAAGACAATCGAGGCGCGCGACACGCGAGACCTCGCCGCGCGTGAAAGGATGTACCAGGAACTCCAGAGGCGTCTGCAGACCGAGGGGCCGTACGCCATCATGTTTCAGCAGATCGACCAGATCGTGCGCCGCCGGCATGTCGAGGGCTTCGTGTCCGGCGTGAATTTCGATCACGTCTACTACCGGATGGTCACCAAGTAACCGGCCGTCAACGGAGGCAGCCAGATGCCCGAGGGGAGGACCGGCAGTCAGCTGGACCGGAACCGGAGCTCACTCCTTGTCCAGGCGCCGCGCCAAATCGCCGGCACGGCCCTCTCCCTGGCCCTGACCTTTGCCGGCCTGACCGCCGTGACCTTCGTGATTGCGCGCGTCATGCCGGCCGATCCGGTGTTGGCGATCGTCGGCGACCGGGCTCATCAGGATGTCTACGACGCGGTCTACCGGGAACTGGGCCTCGACCAGCCGATCTTCGTGCAGTACCTGCGTTATCTCGGCCAGCTCTTCGAGGGCGACCTCGGGGTGTCGATCATGACGGCGCAGCCGGTGCTCGTCGATCTGCTGCGGTTTTTCCCCGCCACGCTGGAACTCGCCACCGTCGCGACGCTGCTGGGCGTCCTGGGTGGGGTTCCGCTGGGCGTGCTGGCGGCAGTCCGACAGGGCCGGTGGCTCGATCACCTGATCCGCGTCATCGGGCTGTTCGGCTATTCCGTGCCGGTGTTCTGGCTGGGCATGCTGGCGCTCTTCGTGCTCTACGCCAAGCTTGGCTGGGTGGCCGGGCCGGGCCGGATCGACATCTTCTTCGACGGCATGGTGGAGCCGGTGACCGGCCTGATCCTGGTGGACTCGGCCCTCGCGCGCGAGTGGGAGATCTTCCGCAACGCGCTCGGGCACCTCGTGCTGCCCGCCGGCATCCTGGGGATCCATTCGCTCGCCTATCTCGCCCGCATGACCCGTCATTTCATGCTGGAGCAGCTGGGGCAGGAGTACATCCTCGCCGCGCGGGTCAAGGGGGTGCCCGAGCGGGCCGTGATCTGGCGACACGCGTTTCGCAACGTGCTGGTCCAGCTGATCACGATCGTGGGCCTCACCTATGCGTCGCTGCTCGAAGGCTCGGTGCTGACCGAGACGGTCTTTGCCTGGCCCGGAATCGGGCAGTACATCACCAGCTCGCTCTTCAACAACGACATGAGCGCAGTCCTCGGCGGCACCATCGTGGTGGGCGTCTGCTTCGTCGGGATCAACATGGGCTCCGACTTGCTCTACCGCCTCGTGGATCCGAGGGCGCGATGAGTGCAGTCCGGGCCTGGCTCCTGGTCGACGTTCCGCGGTCGCGCTGGCAGGCGCGGTGCCAGCGGTTCTTTCTCGGCTGGCTGGCGTTCCGCCAGAACGCTGGTGCCGTGGCCGGCCTGGCGATCGTCGCGGCGCTGGTCGCCGCCGCGCTGCTCGCACCGTGGATCTCGGGCTCGACCGGCGTCGTACCCGATCTGGGCAATCGGCTCCAGCCGCCGGGCGCCGCTTTCTGGTTCGGCACCGACGAACTGGGACGCGACATCTTCGACCGGATTGTGTGGGGGTCCCGGATCACCCTCTACATCGTCGGGCTGGTGACCGTCATCGTCGTGCCGATCGGGCTCGCCGTCGGCGTTGTCGCGGGCTACGTCGGTGGCTGGCTCGACAGTGCCCTCATGCGCCTGACCGATATCTTTCTCGCGTTTCCTCGGCTGATCCTGGCGCTCGCGTTCGTGGCCGCCCTCGGGCCGGGACTCGAGAACGCGGTGCTGGCCATCGCGCTCACGGCCTGGTCACCGTACGCTCGCATCGCTCGGGCCGAAGCCCTCACGCTCCGCCACAGTGACTTCATCCTTGCCGCGCGCTCGCAGGGGATTCCGCACCACCGAGTTCTCGCGGGCCACGTGGCCCCGATGTGCATGTCGTCGGTCATCGTGCGTCTCACCCTCGACATGGCCGGGATCATCCTGACGGCTGCGGGCCTCGGCTTCCTCGGCCTCGGGGCGCAGCCGCCGACCCCGGAGTGGGGGGCAATGATCGCGCTCGGACGCGATTACCTCCTGGACCAGTGGTGGGTGCCCGCGTTTCCCGGTCTCGCGATCCTTGTGGTCAGTCTCGGCTTCAATCTGCTGGGGGACGGGCTCCGTGACGTGCTGGATCCGAAGAGCAGGAGCTAGGGAACGGTGAAGCGCCGGGATCCGCTTCTCATCGTCGACGGGTTGCGCGTGACGTTTGACACGCCGCGCGGGCCCGTGGCGGCCGTGCGCGACGTGAGCTTCGTCCTCGGGCGGGAAAAGCTGGGCATCGTCGGCGAATCCGGATCGGGGAAGTCGCAGACCGGTCGGGCGCTGCTCGGTCTCCTGGCCCGGAACGGACGCATGGCGGCGCGGCAGCTCGCCTTCGACAACGTGGATCTCCTGCGCGCCGGCGAAGGGGAGCGGCGGGCGCTCCGCGGCGGGCGCATCTCGATGATCCTGCAGGATCCCAAGTTCTCGCTGAACCCGGTCATGACGGTCGGTGAGCAGATCGTCGAGGCCTTCCGCGTGCACGCGAACGTGTCCCGGCGCGAGGCGCGGCTGCGGGCACTCGCGATGCTGGAGGCAGTGCACATTCGGGAGCCCGGACACGTATTCGACGCCTGGCCGCACGAGCTCTCGGGCGGCATGGGCCAGCGGGTCATGATCGCGATCATGATGGTTCCGGAGCCCGATCTCCTCATCGCGGATGAGCCGACTTCGGCACTCGACGTCACGGTCCGCCTCCAGGTTCTCGCGCTGCTCGACGACATGCTCGCGCGGCGGGGAGCCGCGCTGATCTTCATCAGCCACGACCTCAATTTGGTGGGGTCGTTCTGCGACCGGGTCCTGGTGATGTACGCGGGCCGGGTGGTCGAGACCCTCAGGGCGGACGAGCTCCAGTCGGCGCGCCACCCCTATACGCGTGGACTCCTCGCCTGCCAGCCTCGCGTGGACGGCGACGGGAGCGACCTGCCCACGCTCGACCGGGATCCGGCGTGGTTGCGATGAGCCGGGCATCGGCGATCGAGATCGCGGGCCTGGATGTCACCTTCGGCCGTGGCAGGCGCGCGTTTCGGGCCGTCCGAGACGCCAGTTTTTCGGTCACGGCCGGCAGCAGCTTCGGGCTTGTGGGCGAATCCGGCTCAGGCAAGACGACCGTCTTGCGGGCGCTGGCGGGGCTCCTGCCGCCGGCCGCCCGGATCCGGGGGGAGATGCGGCTGCATGGCGAGCCGCTCCGGCCCGCCCGTTCGCGCCCGCTTCGTCGTCGCCTGCAGATGGTGTTTCAGGATCCCTACGGCTCCCTCCATCCGCGCCATACGGTAGACCGGATACTCGGTGAGCCGGCGCGGGTCCATGGCCTCGATTCGATCGATCGCCGGATCGTCGACGCGCTCGCGGACGTGGGTCTCGATGCGTCGTTCCGCTTCCGCTTCCCGCACCAGCTGTCGGGCGGTCAACGCCAGCGGATCGCGATTGCCCGCGCGCTGATCATCGAGCCCGCCATTGTCCTGCTGGACGAGCCGACATCGGCTCTCGACGTCTCGGTGCAGGCGGAGATCCTGAACCTGCTGCAGCGGCTCCGGCGGGAACACGCGCTCACCTTCGTGCTGGTCAGTCATGATCTTGCCGTGGTGAGCCACATGTGCGAGGCGCTGGCGGTCATGCGGGCCGGGGAGGTCATCGAAAATGCGGGGGTGGAGACGCTGCGCGCTGACGCCCTGCGGCATGAGTACTCGCGCGAGCTGCTCCAGGCCGCACAGGGCTACCGGACCACGCCTGCCGGGATGCCGCCGGCGGAACGGTAGGGTTCCTGCGCCTCGGACTGTGCTGCAGGCACACCGGGCGTTCTACCTTCGCTTTCGGCCGGTTGATCCGGAGGCGCGCAACCACGGCTGTCTGGACGGGCGCCGCGGCGCGGCTGCTGTCGCGCTCGCCCATCCGTTTGACGGGACGGGCCACGTGAATCGATGAGAACCAGGAAAGGAGCAGGCGATGGCAGTTCCAGCGCAAAACCGGGAGCCTGCGGACGCAGCCGAACGCCGATCAGCTGCAGCCGTGACCGTCTACCGGGCGGAGCAACTGCCGCCGTACGACCGAGCGTTCTACGAGTCGGTGCGCGACGGCATGATTCGGGTCGACGCGATCACCGTGCCGCCCCGCGACGCGTGTGCCTTCGAGGTGCCTGCAGGTCATCTCTTTCGCGTTGCCAACGTCGCCGGCCCGCAGGTGGGCGACTTGAATTTGTGGAACGCGGCCGACCTCTCGGAACGGTTCTACAGCGGGAAGACCCGCGCCCTGCATGCCACCCATGTGAGCACCGGGGACCGCCTGTGGAGCAACTTTCCCTGGCTCCGCGCGATGGCCACGATCACGCACGACACCCTCGACTGGTACGGGTTCGATCAGTCGGGCGCGGGTGTCCATGACGTGATCGGCACGCGCTGCGATCCCTATACACACCATTTGTTGACCGGGGCGGACTATCACCGGTGCTGCCACTCGAACCTGACCCGGGCGGTCGCCGCGGCGCGGGACCTTCCGCTGGCGAAAGCGGAGTCGCACGTGCATGACGTCGTGAACCTGTTCATGTGTACCGGCTACCAGCGCGGCACCAACCAGTACTTCATGAAGGCGAGTCCGGCGAGGCGCGGCGACTTCGTCGAACTGTTCGCGGAGATCGACCTGCTGGTCGCGCTGTCGGCCTGCCCCGGCGGTGACTGTGGCGCCGGTCATTCCAGCGATCGTGCCACCTGTCATCCGCTGGGCGTGGAGATCTTCCGGCCGAAGGAGGGCCGTCTGGCCGGTTGGCGGCCCGCACCGCCCAACGGATACCGCGGCCGTCACGGCGTCAAGTGATCTTGCACAGACGATCCGAGCGCGTTGCACGGCGTTGATCCGCCCGTTGCCGCCATAGTCGTCAGGTGCCGGCGGCGGCCACAACGGTCGGGGTACGTGCATCTCCCGCCCCCGGGGTTAGGCCGCGCCAATTGCCGCGCACCATCCGGCGGTGCTCGGGCCCGTCATCGGCGGTGGCGTCGTGCTGGGCGTCCTTGCGTAGCGCGGAAGGGTGCAGAGGCATCGTGCGAACGAGACTCTTTGGGCTCGCAGCGACCGTCATGACTTCGTGGGGGCAATGACACCCTCCGATGCCGGCTCCATCGGGACATGCCCGGGCTCCTCTTGGACCCGGGCGAGCCAGTCACGGACGGCCGGATAGCGCTCAATTTCGAAGCCTCCCTCATTCGCAACATGGGTGTACGCGTACAGCGCCACATCAGCGATGGTCATTGCATCTCCGCCAAACCAGTTGCCGTCGCGCAGGTGTCCCTCCATGACAGTGAGCGCGGCATTGCCGCCCTCCCGCTTCTCAGGAAGCAGGGCGCGTTGCGCCGACGTCATCTCGACGTGCTGAATCCAGTGGCGTGCGACCGCAATAAACGGCTCGTGGCTGTACTGCTCGAAGAACATCCACTGGAGCGAGATGGCCCGGGCCAAGGGATCGGACGGGAGGAACCGCGAGCCTTCTGCCAAGTAGAAGAGGATCGCATTGGACTCGGCCAGGCAGGTGCCGTCTTCCAGCTCGAGGACGGGGATTCTCCCGTTGCGGTTTCGGCTTAGGAACTCTGGTGTTCTGGTCTCGCCTTTCAGGATGTCGACCTCGACGCGCTCGTACGCTTGGCCCAGATGGGCGAGCAGCAGCCGGGGCTTGTAGCCGTTCCCGGACAGATGATTGTCGTACAGGCGCAACATCGGTGTCTCCTTGGGTGCAACGGGGAAGGCCCTGGCTCTGGAATCCGTTCGCGATGGAGACTATCCGGCCTGAGTCGGCACCGAGCACACCTGCGTCCAACGAGCGCCGAGAACAACGGACAGGAGGGTCATCGCTCGCCTGAAGGAGGGAGCCAATCCTCCCGCGAGCGCCCTCACGCTTGGGGGACGCCTCTCTTACCGGAAATGCCGGCAGCCGCTGGCTCGGTGCCGGTGCGGTCGCGTCGGAACGAGCCCGAATGCGACTGGCCAGCTCAAGCAGCCTGGGCGCCGTGATAGAACGTCACGACGTGCTTGGCTTCGGCGAAGAACAGCCAGCGCTCCACCACCACCCCCACGGACCCGGAGAGCGCGGCCGCCGCTGCCGCGCAGGCTGCGGTCCAGGAAGCGGTCTCAGCCGCCACGACGGTGAGCACGAACGGAAGTGCAAACAGGAAGACGTACCCGTGGCGCCGGAGCTTTGCCGCGTGCTTGCGGGCAATCCGGTAGCCCATCTCTCGGGTCACATAGGTCGTTTGGGTTCGGGGCGGGTCCAGCAGACGTACCTTCCCGATGGGACCCAGTCCGGTCGCGGTTTCCGGGGTCGAAGCAGCCCGGGTTCTTCCGATGAAACGCCAATATCGCCACTTGATGTAGAGCGCGGGGAGCAGCGTCAGGAGGACGACCAGCGGGGCCTGGGCCGTGTCGTGCCCGAACAACAGGAGGATGGCATGGAGCCAGAGCGCACCGGTGAAGAGGGCGAGGGAGAGATAGGTCGGGACGACCCATCGATTGCACCAGGCATGGATCGGGCGAAGGGTCGCATAGATCATGCCCGTCGAATAGACGGTGAAACCGGCCAGAACGGCCGCCGCGAGGCCGCAGAAGCGCCAGATCCCGCCGACGTCCCCGAAGCCGATCCAGCCGGCCGCAAACAGTCCTGCCGGCACATAGGTCATGGTGGCCAGCACGCCCTCGCGGGAGAGCCAGCTTGAGCGCCACTGCGTATAGGCGCGCAGTACGCGCTCCGGGTGCCCGAGGTGCCGCATCGACGACAGCAGGCCGAAGGTGACGGCGGTGAGAGCGATTCCCAGGGAGACCAGCCCCAGCGAGCGGCTGGCCGGGAGCATGTCCGCCTGTGCGAGCACGCCTAGCAGGATCAGGAGGCCGTAGCCCATCCCCGAGGCCGTGGTGAAGAAGATGACCGAGTAGGCGGGATGCACGGACTCTTCCTAGCGCGACAGCGTGGCATTGAGCCAGCGCAGAAATCGGCCGTCGCCCTCCGGTTCCGGTTCGGTCCCGGGCGAGGCCGCACTGCCGGTCGCGCTGGCCGCATCGTCGCGCTTCAGCCGTGGCGGCAGGTACTTGTTGACGGGGCGGTAATCCATTTCCGGCATCAGGTCATAGCCGCCGCGCTCGGCTACCAGACGCGCAACGGGCGACTCCGGATCCCCGAGATCCCCGAAATGGCGCGCCGAGGTGGGGCAGGCCGCCACGCAGGCGGGGACGCGCTCGACTTCTGGCAGGTTCGTGTTGTAGATGCGGTCGATGCAGAGCGTGCACTTCTTCATCACGCCCGCGTCGTGGTCATATTCCCGTGCCCCGTACGGGCAGGCCCAGGAACACAGCTTGCACCCGATGCAGAGGTCCTCGTCGACCAGGACGATCCCGTCCTCCTGCCGCTTGTACGACGCGCCGGTCGGGCAGACGGTCACGCAGGCAGGCTCGTCGCAGTGCAGGCACGACCGGGGGAAATGCACCGTCCGACCGTCTGCGCCGTCGCCGGCTTCAAAGGCGTGAACCCGGTTGAACCAGACGCCCTCGGGGTCGGCCCCGTAGGGGTCCCAGTCCGGAAGTGGGGCGGCGACCCCGCCCGCGTTCCACTCCTTGCAGCTCAGGGCGCAGGCATGGCAGCCAACGCAGGTGTCGAGGTCAATGACGAGGCCGAGCTTCTTCGGTCCCGGATCGCGGGGGAGCGAGGTCATTGCGATGCGCGGCCCGGGCGCCCGGGCCGAAAGCCGGCGCCGAAGCGGAGAATGGTCGGCGGGACCGCTTGCCCCGGCGGGCGCGGCAGCGGATCGAAGCGAGGCTCGCTGACCTCCGCGCCGCCCGTCGCCGGTTCGATCCGGACGCGCAGGTCATACCAGGCTGCCTGCCCCGTCACCGGGTCGGCATTGGCGTAGCGGTGGCCGTCCGGCTGCGCGGGCAGCAGTTCGGGAATCAGATGGTTGAGCAGGAAGCCCTCACGGGCTTCGGGGGCATCATCGGAGAGCGCCCATGCGCCGGCTCGCTTGCCGATCGCGTTCCACGTCCAGACCGTGTCCTCGTTCACGCCTTCCATCAGCTTGACACGCGCGCGGACCCGCCCGTGCGGGCTGACGATGTCGACCCAGGTGCCGTCTTCGATCCCGAGCGCTGCCGCTCGTTGCCGTGACAGGTAGAGCCGGTTCGACGGGTGGATTTGCCGGAGCCAGGCGTTCATCGACCCCCAGGAGTGGTACATCGCCATCGGCCGTTGCGTCAGCGCGTGCATCGGGTAGGCGTCGCCGCCCACCGTCGCTTCCTGGAGCGGCCGGTACCAGATCGGCAGCGGATCGAAATACGTCTGGATCCGCTCGCGCATGTCGGCCGGCGGCTGGGTGGGCCCGTGGCCTTGCGCCGCCAGGCGGAAGCGCTGCATGGGCTCCGAGTAGAGCTGCAGGATGATCTGGTCCGGGGACCCGATCCAGCCCATCGTGACGGCATGGTCCAGGTAGTCCCGGTTGGCGTGCTTGAAGAAGCGCATCTCGGGCGCCAGCGGCTGCTTCCAGAAGCTGCCGGCTTCGACGTAGCAGCTCAGCTGGTCGGGGTTGGGCTCGCCGGTGCCCTCCAGGGTGCCGTCGCTGCCGCGCCAACCCGCGAGGCTGCCGATACCGGGCGCGCGCAGATGATTGATCAGGTAGTCGGGATAGCCTCCCGGGTAGCGGGGCGCCCCGTCGTCGTCGACCAGCCCGGGGAGGCCGAGCCGTGCGCCGATCTCGATCAGGACGTCCTGGAAAGGCCGGACATCCCGGTCGGGCCGAACCACGGGGTGTCGGATGGCGTCCGCGGCACCGTCAGCGCTCGAGATCGGTCGATCGAGCAGCGAGATGCAGTCCCAGCGCTCGAGATAGGTGGTGTCGGGCAGCACCAGATCGGCGTAGGCGACCATCTCGGATGCATAGGAATCGGCGCAGATGATCCGCGGAATGCGGTAGTGTCCGGCCTCGTCCCGATCGGTCAGCATGTGCATGGTCTCGGCGGTGTTCATCGCCGAGTTCCAGCTCATGTTCGCCATATAGATAAACAGGGTGTCCACCGGGTAGGGGTCGCCGCCCCACGCGTTGGCGATGACCATGTGCATCATCCCGTGGGCGGCGAGCGGCGCCTCCCAGGAGAATGCCTTGTCAATCCGGACCGGGCTGCCGTCCGTTTCCACCAACAGGTCTTCGGGTCCGGCCGGGAAGCCCAGCGGCGGTCCGGGCATCGGGGTGCCGGGGACGACGTCGCCGGGTTTCCCCGCGGGCTTGGGCATCGGCGGCACGGGCTTGGGGAACGGCGGCTTGTAGCGGAAGCCGCCTGGCACGTCGACGGTGCCGAGCAGCATCTGCAGCAGGTGGATTGCCCGGCAGGTATGGAAGCCGTTGGAGTGGGCGGAGATGCCGCGCATGGCGTGCATTGCGACCGGCCGCCCCGTCATCCGTTCGTGCCGGCGTCCGGCCCAATCGGTCCAGGGCTGCTCGATCGTCACGGTTTCCTTGAACGCCGTGTCGGCGAGTTCGGCGGCGATCCGGCGGACGGTTGCTGCCGGCACCCCGGTGGTCGCGGCAACGGAGTCGGGTGCGAATTCAGATTGCTGATAGCGGAGGGCGAGGAGTTCGAAGACGGGCGTTCCCGTCCGGCCGTCGGGGAGGCGGTAGCGGCCGGCAAGGGCAGGTGAGATCTCGGTCGCAAGCGCGGATGACAGGCCTTCCGCCCGCAGGTCCCAGCACAGCGGGGCGCCGTCCTCGTCGCGCGCGATCAGCCCGTCCTCCGAGCTGCCTGGATCCTGGATCACCAGCCACGGTGCGTTGGTGTAGCGGACCAGGAATTCGGTGTCGACGCTGCCGGCGCGCAGCAGTTCGTGCACGAGGGCGAGCACGAAGAGTCCGTCGGTGCCCGGCCGGATTCCGATCCATTCGTCGGCGATCGCGGAATAGCCGGTCCGGACCGGGTTCACGGATACGAACTTGGCGCCATTCGCCTTGAGCTTCGACAGTCCGATCTTGATCGGGTTGGAGTCGTGATCCTCGGCGACTCCGAACATGAGAAGCAGGCGGGCCCGTTCCCAATCGGGTTCGCCGAACTCCCAGAAGGATCCACCGATCGTGTAGATGCCGCCAGCCGCCATATTGACCGAGCAAAAGCCGCCGTGGGCCGCGTAGTTCGGGGTGCCGAACTGGCTCGCCCACCAGCCGGTGAGCGCCTGGCTCTGATCGCGACCGGTGAAGAAGGCGAGTTTTCTGGGATCGGAGCGGCGGATGGCGTCCAGCCATTCGACCGCCAGTGCGATCGCCTCTCCCCACTCGACTTCCTCGAACCGCCCCTCGCCTCGCACGCCGACACGCCGTAGTGGCTTCCGCAGCCGGGCCGGCGAATTGTGCTGCATGATGCCGGCCGAGCCCTTGGCGCAGAGCACGCCACGGTTCACCGGATGACGCGGATTGCCCTCCAGATAGCGAATGTGTCCATCCCGCAGGTGGACCCGCACCCCGCAGCGGCAGGCACACATGTAGCAGGTGGTTTCCTTGACCTCGTCGCTGATCTTCGGCGCGGTGTCAACGCGTGCGCGGTCGCTGATCGGTGACAATCGGAACTCCCGTCTGCAGGGCGCATGGGTGCCTGCGAACGAATAGGAGGTTGGCCCGGTGCGGTCAAATCCTGGTTGCAGGTGTACCAGGGCCAAGGACGGCGGTCTTGCTGTAAAGTCCTCGGCGTTTGCAACGATGAAACCGGGCAGGCCGATGACAGCCAAGGTCGATGGGTTTCTCGATCCGACGACCAATTCGATTTCCTATGTCGTCTCCGATCCGGAGACGAAACGTGCGGCGATCGTCGATCCGGTACTGGATTTCGATCCGGAAGCGGGACGGACGACGACCGGTTCAGCTGACAAGCTGGTTGCTGCAGTCGAGTCCGGCGGGCTCCATCTGGAGTGGATCCTGGAGACGCATGTCCACGCGGATCACCTGTCCGCCGCACAGTACCTTCAGGAACGGCTGGGCGGACGGACCGGGATCGGCACCGGTGTGGTCGAGGTGCAGAAGACGTTCGGTGCGCTGTTCAACGTTGGGGGAGAAGTTACCGCGGACGGCTCGCAATTTGACCGCCTCCTAGCTGACGGCGAGACCGTTTCAATCGGCAATATCGCGGGGAGCGTGCTCTCGACCCCGGGCCACACGCCTGCGTGCGCCTGCTACGTATTCGGTGATGCGGCGT
Organism: Alphaproteobacteria bacterium; assembly: GCA_022825235.1. GTDB lineage: Bacteria > Pseudomonadota > Alphaproteobacteria > TMED109 > TMED109 > VXPW01. The sequence goes on from JAJDYI010000004.1 coordinate 156,304, forward strand.
TCGTCGGCGACACCTTGTTCATGCCCGATTCAGGCACGGCGCGCGCGGACTTCCCGGGCGCCTCCGCCGGGAAGCTCTACGATTCGCTGCAGCGGATACTCGCGCTTCCGCCGGCAACGCGATTGTTCATGTGCCATGACTATGGTGCGGGCGGACACCGTGAGATCGCGTGGGAGTCCACGGTGGCGGAACAGCGCCAGAGCAATATCCATTGCCGGGACGGGATCAGCCGTGAGAGTTTCATCGCAACCCGTCAGGCGAGGGACGCGGAACTTCCAGTGCCGAGGCTGATGGTGCCCGCCGTGCAGGTCAATATCCGCGGCGGCCGCCTGCCGCCGCCGGAGCGCAACGGAACCGCTTATCTGAAATTGCCGATCAACGTGCTGTGAGCGGCTTCCGAATGCCGCCGCCGGCCGGTCGGGCGGTTGCGGACGGCGAAACCGCGGGCTGGCGCGTGCACGGCCGCGAACCGGGATAGATTGCATCAATGCATATCGATGAGTATGCTTTTGTGCATGCGCACGACGCTGGACATCAACGATGAACTTCTCCGGGCAGCCAAGGCGTACGCCGCCGACGGACGGACGACCCTGAAGGCGACGGTCGAGCAGGCACTTCGCGCATTCCTGGCCGGTCCCGCTCGCGCACGATCCGACCCGCCGCCAATTCCGGTATTTCGTGGCCGCGGCGTACGGCCCGGAGTGGACCTGACGGACAACGTGGCCCTTGAAGACATGATGGATGCAGAGCCCTGACGTCAACGTGTTGGTGAGCGCCTTTCGCGAGGACGCGACCCACCATGATCGGTGCCGCGGGTGGCTGCTCGCCGCGGTGTCCGGCCGGGAACAGGTCGGACTGTCGGAACTCGTGCTCAGCGGCGCGCTACGCGTACTGACGCACCCACGGGTGTTCCATCCCGCCACTCCGAACGACGCAGCGACCACGTTCCTGGACGCGTTGCTTGCCCAACCTGCGAGCGTTCGGCTTCGACCCGGCAGCGGTCACTGGCGCATCTTCCGCGGACTGGTTGGCAGTCTCTCCCTGACAGGCAATCGGATTCCCGACGCTTACCATGCAGCGCTGGCGATCGAGCACGGATGCGAATGGGTGACGCTCGACCGCGGATTCTCCGTATACCCGGGATTGCGCCTGATCAACCTTCTGGATTCGGGAACCGGGTAGCTGCTATCCGGTCGCCCGGCAGCGCGGCTCAGGCTGTGGGGCCGGCCGGCATCGATCCGCACGGCGCGAGGGGAGCCGGCCCTCCGGCAGGGGGAATCATCGGAACGCGCTCGGAGCCTGCGACCCGCTGCTCGCCTCGCTTACAGCAGACCCGCGTCGGCCACGAACTTCTGCAGGTCGGCTTCCGGGCGCGCGCCGTGGTGACTGATCACCTCCGCTGCGCAAGCTGCCCCGACGCGCGCCGCGTCCGAGGGTGCCAACCCGCGTCGCAGCCCGAAGACGGCCCCGGCCGCGAACAGGTCCCCGGCTCCGGTCAGATCCTCGATGCCGCCGGGCACGGCGGCCGCGGGTACCGCATCCATGCGGTCGCGGTGCATGATCACGGCACCCGCCGACCCGCGCGTAAGAAAGGCGGTCTGCACGTCTGCCGCCGCCGCCGCCGCCGCTTCCCCGAAATCGCGGGTCCGGTAGAGGGCCGTGATCTCCTCCTCGTTGGCGAACAGCAGGTCGGTCCGGGAGCGCACCAGGTCGAGCATCGGTTCCCGGTTGTGCTCAACGCAGTTGGGGTCGGACAACGACAGGGCAACGGTGCAACCGTGGGCAGCGGCCCACCCCGCGGCTGCCGCGGCCGCCCGCGCGGTGTCGTCTGCATAGAACAGGTAGCCCTCGATAAAGACGATCGCGCCACCGGTCACGTGGGCGGGGTCGAGATGGTGCGTAGCAAGTGACGCCGCTGCTCCCGGAAACGTCATCATGGAGCGCTCGTGGTCGGGCGTCACCAGGATGATCGACCTGCCCGTGGGGGGGTCCGGGGGGCCGAAATCAACGGGATGCGCCACCCCGGCGGCCTCCAGGCTGTCCCGGAACCCCTGGCCCAACGCGTCGTTCGCGCATCGCCCGAGGAACGCGGCTGTGCCGCCGAGTGCCGCCACGCCGACGGCGGTATTGGCGGCCGAGCCGCCGGCGACCTGCCGGACGGCGGGGAGTTCGGCGGTGACCGCCAGTGCCGCCGCCCGGCTTCCGAGGATCATGCGCCCCCGCTCGAAGCCGTGCTGCGCGACGAAGTCGTCGTCGACATCGGCAACCAGGTCCATGATCGCGTTGCCGACCGCAACAATATCCCAGGCCGGTTCCGGCGCGGGCCGCGCGCGCGGGCCGGTTGCCGCAGCGGAGGTCAGTGGACGGTCACGCCGTCCGGGACCGTCGCGAGCGCGGCATTCCGGACCACGTCGAGTCCGTACTCGGCCAACGTCTTGCCGTTCACGACCAGTTCGAAACGGTACGTACCGGTCTCCGGGAGATGCAGCTCGTTGAGATTGGAGGTGCTCTCGACGATGCCGCCGGGCGACGCGTTGTAGCTTTGGGTTTCCGTCGTGGCGCGCTTGCCGGAAGGTGTCACGATCGCAAGCCCCATCTCGACGCCCTGCATCTGCTGCGGCAGGACGAGGCGGACGTAGACGGTGGCGTGACGGTGCACCGCGGGCAGCTCCTTGACGGCGATGTGGTCGAACACGCCGGTGATCTGCACCTTGCCGCTTGTCTTGTCGCGGAGGGCGTCGTCACAGATCAGGAAGGCCTGCAGCCGCGGTGATTCCATTTCACCCTCCAAGCGGGCTCGGAGTATTGCCACATCCACGGAATGCTTGCAAAGCGAGGGCGGGCGCGGGCGACGCTCCCCGGTGCTCGCAGCTAGCATGCGTGCGACAGGCTTTGGCCCCCGGACCGGGCGACCGGCGCGCCGGGGCAGGGACAAGGACAGGACGCCATGCACGAACTTGCACGCATGAGCGCCCGCGCGGTGGTCGCGGCGCTCAAGGATGGTCACGTGACGCCGGCGGAGGCGATCGACGTTGCCCTCGAACGGATCGCGGAGACCGATGCCGCGATCAACGCCGTGCCCACGGTGTGTGAAGGGCGTGCCCGCTCGCGCGCCGAACGCCTGCCGGCGGAGGGGCGGGACGATGCCGGGTTCCTGCACGGACTGCCGGTCCTCATCAAGGATTTGACGGACGTCGAGGGAGTCCGCACCACGTACGGCGCCACGGTGTACACCGACCACGTGCCCGACCGCTCGGACATCGTGGTCGAGCGGATCGAGCGCATGGGCGGGATCGTCCTCGGAAAAACCAATACGCCGGAGTTCGGTGCCGGTTCCCAGACCTTCAACCGGGTTTTCGGCACGACGCGCAATCCGTGGGACCCGGCGCGGACGGTCGGCGGTTCATCGGGCGGGGCCGCTGCGGCGCTGGCCGCGGGGGCTGCCTGGCTGGCGACGGGTTCCGACTTGGGTGGCAGTCTCCGCAACCCAGCGTCGTTCTGCTCCGTCGCGGGGCTGCGGTGCAGTTCGGGAACGGTGCCGCACGGACCGCGCGACCTGGCTTGGGATTCCCTCATGATCGACGGGCCCATGGCGCGCGATATCGCCGATCTCGCGCTGTTCCTCGACACCATGGCCGGCTTCGACGCCCGGGATCCGCTCTCACGGCCGCGCACGCCCGACCCGGCCGGCGGACCGGCGACCTACTCGGCAGCCCTCGACCCCGATGCCTGGCCGGCCCGGCCGCGGCTTCGGCGGGTGGCCTGGACCACCGGGTTCGGCTACCTGCCGTGCGATCCCGAGGTGGCCGCCGCCATCGAGCACGCCGCCGGGCGGTTCAGCGAACTCGGGGCGGAGGTGGTGCCCGCAGAGCTGGATCTCCGACAGGCCGAGGACATCTTCCAGACGCTCCGGGCCGATCTCCTGGCGACCGACAAAAGGGCGCTGTATGACGCGCACGGCGACGCGCTGAAAGAGGACCTCCGCTGGAACATCGAGCGGGGGCTCGCGCTGGAGCGCGGCGCCGCGGGCCGGGCGGCCCTGGCGCGCGGGCGGATGCTGGCCGACGTGCAGGCGTTCTTCGTCGATCACGACCTCCTCCTTGCGCCCGCCGCCATGGTCCCGCCGTTTCCGGCAGACGTTCCGTGGCCGCGCGCGGTGGGCGGTGTCGAGTTCGACAATTACGTGAGCTGGCTGATGACGGCGGCCACGATTTCGCTCACGGACTGCCCGGCGCTTTCGGTGCCGTGCGGCTTCACGGAGGCCGGCCTGCCGGTGGGCCTCCAGATGGTCGCTCCCGCGCGCCACGAGGGGCGACTCCTGTACTGGGCGCACCGGTTCGAGGAGCTGGCCGGTATTGCCGACCGGGTGCCCAGGGATCCCGCTGCCGCGTGACCTTCGGAGGCGCAGTCGCCGCCGCGGTCCGCGATCTCCTCCGGAGGCAGGTGCTCGTCTGGGTCCTGGCCAATGCGCTCATTGCTGCCGTCGCGGTTGCCGCGTTCTGGTGGGCCCTCGCGTACTGGCTGCTGCCGATCTCCACCGGGATTGGGTGGCTCGACGAGTTGCTGGTCGACTACCTGGTCTTCGGCGTCGGGGCCGCCCTGGCAGCGCTGATCACGGCGCTGCTCTTTCCCGCCCTCGTGACGACGTTCGCCGGTCTGTTCACCGACCGGATCGCGTCCGTGGTGGAGCGGGCCCACTACCCGGAGTTGACGGCGCGGGATCTGGGCGTCCTGGCCGGGATCGCGTCGGGCTTGCGGCTGATCGGCGTGACCGTAGCGGTGACCGTCCTGATGGTGTTCCCCCTGTGGCTGCTGTTCGCCGGGACGCCCGTCTGGCTCCCGCTCTGGTTCGTCGTCCTCGGTTACCTGCTGGGTCGCGAGTACTTCGACGCGGCAGCCGCACGCCGCTGTTCGCTGGATCACGTCGCGGCCCTCCGACGGACGCGCTTCCTCGAGATTTGGGCGGCGGGCCTGCTCATCGCCGGCGCGTTCACGATCCCGTTTTCTGCGCTGTTCGCGCCGAGCTTCGGAACGGCCCTGATGGTCCATGTGGTGGACCGCGGTCTGTCGCGGCATGGCGTGTGAGGGGCGACCGCGGCAACCCTCCGGCCGGCCAGGCGGGGTGCCCGGGCCTCGGCGGGGCTTCTTGTCGGCTGCCCCGGCGTGCGGGGGCTGCGCAGCCGGGTGCTGGCGGCTCCCCGACGATGACTTACCCTTGCGTCCTCGATGGGGCAGGACGGATCGTTGCTCGTGGCCGCAGTCCAGACGTTCGCTCTGAACGAGTCGGGTCGAGACTTCGTCGTGGGCGACATTCACGGCACGTTCCCGGTCCTGGAGGGAGTCCTTGACGAGATCGGGTTCGACGTGAACCGCGACCGGCTGTTCTCGGTCGGCGACCTCGTGGACCGGGGCCCCGCATCGGCAGACGCCCTGACCTGGTGGACCTACCCGTGGTTTCATGCCTGCCGCGGGAATCACGAGCAGATGCTGCTGGACTGCCACCGTGACCCCGCCAACTGGTCGCTGTGGGCGATGAACGGGGGGACGTGGTGGGCGGACGTCCCGCCTGCCCGGCGGGAAGCCTTTGTCGAGGCGTGTCGCGAGCTTCCCTTCGCGATGGAGATCGACACCGCCCGGGGGGCGGTCGGCATCGTGCATGCCGATCTGCCGCGAGGGTGTACCTGGGATGGGCTCCTCGAAGCGCTGGCTCGCGGTGACCGCGATGTCATGGCGGCGGCGCTGTGGTCGCGAACCCATATCCGCGACGATGCGCCGGTGCCGGATGCCGGTGAGCGGATTCGGCACGTCTACTGTGGCCACACGGTCATCCGGCATCCGAAGACGCGCGGCAAGGTCACCTGGATCGACACCGGCGCCTGCTACGCGGACCGCTTTTCGCCTGCCTGCCTCACCCTGCTGGAGTTCCATCCGGGCGGCGATGCGGGCACCTGACGGGCCGTTGCGGCCTTGGGCAGCCAGCGAAGCGGGCGTCGCCCCCGTGGCCGGGGTGGTCCAGAGCGGTCGAGGGGCCTGCCGGCAATCCGGGCGGCGTGACACCGGATCATTCCCCGGGGCGGTACCGCCCGACAGCTGCCGTCAGGTCGCGCCCCGATGCCGCAGGGACCCGACCACGATCCCCTCGATCCGGAACTGTTCGTCGCCGGGCGGGTTTCGCTGGAAGTCCGGGTTGTCGGGTACCAGCACCGTGCGATCGTTGTCGCGGTGCAATCGCCTGAGAGTGACTTCACCGCCGACGCTAGCCACGACCAGACTCCCGTGCCGAGCATCGGTCGCCTTCTGGACGGCGACGAGGTCGCCCGCGTGGATTCCCGATCCAGCCATGGAATCGTCGGGGACGCGGAGCAGGAAATCCGTCCGGATGCGGAACAGGGCGATGGCGGTGGACGCGGAGACGGTGTCCTCGACGTTCTCGTCCGCGAACAGTTCGGTGTCGGCGGCGATCCGGCCGAGAATGGGTATGTCGCCGGCCGCGGAGGAGGAGCCCCTCGGCCCACGATCGGCGGGGTCGCCGTGTACGAGCTCGATCGCCCCCTTGCTGGTCAGGCGGTTGAGGAAGTACTGGACCGTGCCCAGCGACTCCCCCCCCATGGCGTTCTGAAGGTCGGCGCGCGAAGGGACGCGACCGGTTCGCTCGACGTGCTGCTCGAAGGCTTCCAAGAGCTGCGCTTCGCGGCGGGTGAGGTCGGGCATCGTCCGGTCTGGGGAGAAACTGCGTTGCTTCTACCACACCCGGAATCCGCGCTCCACAGTGCCGTGCGCCGATGGCGTGGCGCTAGCCCCATGGCCGTCAGGCCCGGGATGCCTGGTCCCGGTAGCCGTTGCCGGTTGCCTGTCCGCGCGCGGCCGTCCGGGCCGGTCAGCACGTAGCGGCGGCCCCCTCGGAACGGTTCGGCTGACGAGGGCAGCGCCCCCAGCTGGCGGAGATGGAACGTCAGGCAGTGCGCTCGGGAAACCGGCAAAGGTCCGGAATCAGGCAGGCCGAGCACTTCGGTTTGCGGGCAACGCACGTGTAGCGCCCGTGCAGGATCAGCCAGTGATGGGCGTGCAGCAGGTGCGGCTCCGGGATCCGCCTGAGCAGCGCCTTCTCGACCGCGAGCGGATCCTTCCCCGGTGCCAGGCCCGTCCGGTTCGAGACCCGGAAGATATGGGTATCGACGGCCATCGTCGGTTGGCCGAACGCCACGTTGAGGACGACGTTGGCGGTCTTGCGGCCGACCCCGGGCAGGCTTTCGAGCTGTTCGCGCTCGGCCGGCACTTCGCCGTCGAATTCCTCGAGCAGGCGCCTGGACAGCGCGATGACGTTCTTGGCCTTGTTGCGGTAGAGCCCGATCGTGCGGATGGCCTCCCGCAAGCGCTCCTCGCCGAGCGCGACCATGGCGGCCGGGTTGTCGACCGCCCGGAAGAGCGGCCCGGTGGCCCGGTTGACGCCGGCGTCGGTCGCCTGCGCCGAGAGCACCACCGCCACCAGCAGGGTGTACGTGTTGCGGTACTCGAGATCGCTGCGCGGCGACGGGTTGGCGCGGGCGAACCGTTCGAACGCTTCGGCCACGTCCTTGAGCGGCATGGGCCGGGGCGCTCTAGCGGCGGTCATGCCGGTCGCCTCAGGTCACGCCGTCCGGACACCGGCAGCCGAACCGGTCACCACTGTTCGCAGTAGGGCCGCATTTCCACCTGGAACGACCAGGCCGAGCGGTCCTGGTGGGAAACCCGGAAGATCTCTTCCGCGATGGCGCTCGGCTTGGCGAAGAAGTGGTCGGGCTTATCGGGCGCCAGCAGCGGACGCGTCCGGGGGGTATCGATCATGGCGTCGATGATGAAATACGCCACGTGGATGCCCTGGGGCCCGAACTCGCGGGCCAGGGACTCAGACAGGATTCGCTGCGCCGCCTTGGTGGAAGCAAAGAATCCCCACTGTGCCTTGCCGCGCGTAGCGGAGGTGTTGCCGGTGACCATGATGGCGCCCTTGCCCGCTTCCAGCATCGCCGGGATCGTTTCGCGAGCGAGCACGAACAGCGCGGTGGTGTTGACCCGGAAGTTGGCCTCGAGATCGGCCGGGTTCTGCTCGAGGATCGGGCCACGGGTCGCTCGCGGCGCGTTGTGCACCAGCACGCTCGGCGCGCCCAGATCCGTCCGAACCCGATTGACCGTGTCGGTCAGTGCCTCGAGATCGCCGACATCGCAGGGATACGCCGTGGCATGTTCGTAGACGCCTTCGAGGCGGCCAAGCCGCTCGGCATCCCGGGCCAGCATGGCAACATTGTAGCCTCCCTCGGCGTAACGCCGGGCAATCTCCGCTCCGGTACCGTGCTCGGGTCCGACACCGGTGACGAGGCAAACAGGACGGGTCATGAAGTAGTTCCATTTACGTAGTCGGCGAGGTCTGCCGCGATGGCCGGCTGGGCGAGGAGGCGGCGGAAGTGGGCGAGGGCGTGCGCATAGGCGCCCGGTTGAATGACTGGTTCCTGGCCTTGCTCGGTCAACCAGCCATGGAAGCGGTGCTCGCGTCGAAACTGCGCCAGGTCGCAGACGAACGCGATGTCGGCAATCGAGAGCCCGCCGCCCACGAGTCCCGCCGGCGCATGGGCAACGGCCGCGTCGATGCCGGCCATGTAGAAGCCGTAGGCATCGCGCATGCGAGCCAAGAGTTCGGTGCTGACATCGCGGGCCTGGAGCGCCAGGAGGTAAACCTGTGCTTCCCGGGCGAACACCAGCCCGCTATCGAGAAAGCTGTCGATGCGTGACGCCTCAAGGGGGGTGCGCCCGTACAGGTCGGCGTTGCCGGCACGGGCCACCGCACGGAGGATGCTGTTGGATTCGAAGATGCCAACCGTGCCGCTGGAGTCGAATGCCGCCGGCACGGTGCCGAACGGGTGCGCCTCCAGGAACGCATCGGTCTTGTAGAGCGTGGCGCCAAAACCGCGCCGCGCCGGCCGCGCATGCGGGCTGTCGGCACGGCGCTCGGCGTCGGCTAGCGGACGCGCGTCGAAGTCCCAGAGCCAGTCGGCCAGGGCCTTGGGCCGGTCTCCCACGATTTCGATGTCCACGCCGCCGAGCCGCCCGGCGATCGTGGCTTTCCAGACCCTGGGATTGGGCAAATAGGAGAAGATGCGGAACTTGGACACGATGGCCGTGGCCCGGTCGGCGCGGGCCGTCCTCGGAACGAAGCGGACACCATACACACCGGCCGGGCGCTGTTCCCGCTGAACCGGCTACGCGCCGGGTTCTACCCGACTAAGATCGGCGCTGGAAATCCCGCTGGGAGGGAAGCATGGACATCACAGTAGTGGGGGCGGGAGCCATGGGTGGCTCCTACGGCGGGCTGCTAGCGGCCGCCGGCAACCGGGTACGCCTGATCGACACCTGGCAGGATCACGTCGACGCCATCAATCGAGACGGCTTGCGCGTCGATGGTGCCCACGGTGAACACCGGCTGCGGCTCCCGGCCGCCACGCAGCCGGACGCGAACGAAGCTGCCGACATCGTGCTGCTGTTCACGGACACGAACGGTACCGCCGCCGCGGCGCGCACCATTGCCGGCATCCTGTCGCCGGACGGATTTGTGGTCACGTCCCAGAACGGAATCGGCAACGTCGAGACTCTCCGGGACATCCTTGGTGAAGCCCGGGTGGTGGGCGGCTCGAGCATGTGCAGCGCCGCGACCATCGGTCCGGGACACGTGTCGCTGACGCATCTCGGACCGACCTCCGTCGGCGAGGTCGGCGGCGGCTCGAGCGACCGCGTGGACACCTTTCTGGCGGCCCTTGAAGACGCGGGATTTCCTTCGAAACCGGCACCCGACATCATGGCCGAGATTTGGCAGAAGTTCGTCGTGAACTGCTCTGCCAACGCGGTGGCAGCCGTCACGGGGTTGCGCTCCGGCGAGTTCGTCGACGTCCCGGACCTGATGGACTACCGCGTTCGGGTCGTCGAAGAAGTCATGGCCGTCCTGGAAGCCAAGGGCATCACGCTGCCGGACCCCGAGCTGATCAAGCGGATCTGCTCGGGCGGCCGCCGGATGAACCGCCCGTCGATGCTGCAGCACATCCGGATGGGTCGAAAGACCGAGATCGACACGCTCAACGGGGCGTTGGTGCGCGAAGCCAAGGCTCTGGGGATCCCTGTGCCGTACAACGAAGCGCTGGTGGCGCTGCTGCGCGGTCGCGAGCTCGCGCAACGGCGCGCCGTGCATGAGCCTGATCTCGACTACGAGGCGTGGGAAGCCAGTTTCACGAACGCCGACGCGGCATGACCGATCTTGCGGTCACGGTCTGGGGGATCGGCTCCACGCGGACGTTTCGGGTCCACTGGACGGCCGCCGAGCTGGGGGTCCGGTGCGATGTCCGGCCCATCCGCTCCCGGACCGGCGAGACCCGGACTGAGGCGTACGGTCGTGTCAATCCCAAACGGAAGATTCCCACGCTGCAGCACGGCGACTTCGTGCTGTCGGAGAGCGGGGCGATCATGGCCTATCTCACGCGGGTGTCGCCCGTGCCGCCCGGGTTCTTCGTGCCGCAGGGCGCGCTCGCTCAGGCCCGTCTCGACGAGTGGATGTCGTTTGCCAGCATGGAGCTCGACGCGCACGCCCTCTACCTGCTGCGCCGGCACCGCTACCTCCCCGAGATCTACGGTGAAGCACCGGAGGCGTGCGAGTCGGCCGTCGAGTATTTCTCCGTGCAGATCGGCGCGGTCGCCGACCGGGTCCCGGCGGGAGACGGGTACCTGCTCGGAGACTTCAGCATCGCCGACGTCCTGATGACGACCATTGTCGACTGCGCGATCGACTACCACATCGACCTGCCTGCCCGCCTGGTTGCCTACCGCGACTTCACGGCCCGCCGCCCGGCCTACGAGGCGGCGTGCCGGGTCAACTACCCGGAACGACTTGATAACGGGGAGACAGCATGACCGGACCCCTCGACGGCATCCGCGTTCTCGACCTGACGGCGATGGTCTCGGGTCCAGTGGCCACCATGATGCTGGCCGATCAGGGTGCCGACGTCATCAAGATCGAGCCGCCGGGCGGCGAACTGATGCGCAACGTCGGCATCAACAACCGAGGGATGACGTCGTCGTTCCTTTCCTGCAACCGAAGCAAGCGTTCGCTTGCCATCGACCTCAAGGCACCGGCTGGTCTCGCCGCCGTCCGGAAGCTCGTCGGCACCGCCGACGTCCTCGTGCAGAATTTCCGCCCGGGCGCGATCGAGCGGATGGGACTGGGGGAGGAGGCGGTGCGCGCGATCCAGCCGAGCATCGTTTACGTCTCGATCAGCGGCTTCGGCGAAAGCGGCCCCTATGCGGGGCAGCGCGTGTACGACCCCGTGATCCAGGCCCTCTGCGGCCTCGCCGAGATCCAGTCCGATCGCAAGACCGGCACCCCGAGGATGGTGCGCACCATCGTTCCGGACAAGACGACCGCCGTCACCGCGGCCCAGGCGATCACGGCCGCGCTGCTGTCGCGCGAACGCACGGGTCGCGCGCAGCACGTGCGGCTTTCCATGCTCGACACCATGGTGGCGTATCTCTGGCCCGAGAGCATGTCCGCGCTCAACTTCGTGGGCCGCGAGGGTGATCCGGCCCGGGGCCAGATGGGCCTGGACCTGATCTACCGGACGCAGGACGGGTACATCACGGCCGGCGCAGTGACCGACGCGGAGTGGGCCGGCATGTGCGATGCCCTCGACCGCCCGGACCTGGTGGAGGATGCGCGCTTCCGCACACCGGGCGACCGGTTTCGGAACGCGGCGGAGCGGCGAGAAATCACGGCCGGTGAAATTGCCAAACATGCCTCGGCTGACCTGATCACCCGGCTGCAGGCGCGCCAGGTGCCATGCGCGCCAATCTTGAGCCGGATGGACGTGCTGGAGAACGACCAAGTCGCGGAAAACCGGATCATCGAAGTGCATCAGGACCCGATTCTCGGTCCTGTGCGCCAGCCGAGGCCGGCCGCCCGCTTCGCCGAGACCCCGGCACGAATTCGCCGCATGGCCCCGTTCCTCGGGGCTGACAACGGCGACATCCTCGGGGAGCTGGGGTACGGGGAGGAAGAGATCCGGAAGCTCACCGACGACGGGGTGCTGGTGAGCAGCCCGCCGGAGCTCGAGGCCGCGGCCAGCTGATCCGGTAGACGGCGGCGTAGACGCCGGCCCCGGGGGGCCTACCCTCGCCGGGCTGCTTCCTCGGCGACCAGTTCCTTCTTGGAGAGTTTCCCGATCATCGTCTTCGGGAGCTCGTCACGGAACTCGATGTGTTTCGGCATCTCGTGCCGGCCGAGCTTGTCCTTGAGAAAGGCCCGGAGCTCGTCGGCGTCAAGACTGCTGCCTTCCTTGGGCTTGATGAACGCCTTGACCGCTTCCCCGGTGTAGTCGTCCGGGATTCCGATTACCGTGACCTCATCCACCGCCGGGTGCCGGTAGATCCCTTCCTCGACGTTGCGCGGGAACACGTTGAACCCGCTCACGAGGATCAGGTCCTTCATCCGGTCGATGATGAAGAGGTACCCGTCGTCATCGAGGTAGCCGACGTCGCCGGTGCGGAGCCTGTCCTCGACGATGGTCTCAGCGGTCGCCTCATTGCGCCCCCAATAGCCCTTCATGACCTGTGGTCCCGAAATACAGATCTCGCCGGGCTCGCCCTGGGGAAGCAGCTTCAGCGGATCTTCCTTGTCAACGATCGTGATCGTGGTCTCGGGCAGCGGCATTCCGACGGATCCCTCCTTGCCCGGGGCACCGATCGGATTTGCGGTAGCCATCGGCGAGCATTCCGTCAGGCCATAGCCTTCGACGAGCGTGCAGCCCGAGAGCTTCTCGAAGCGCTGTTTGACTTCCATCGGCAACGGCGCGCCGCCCGCCATGCAGGTCTTGATGGAAGTGAGATCGAAGCGCCGGATCTTCGGATGGTTGATGATGGCCATGTACATGGTCGGCACACCCGGAAACAGCGTCGGTTTCTTCTTCGCGATGTCCTTGAGGACGGCGTCGAGTTCGAAGCGCGGATGCATGACGATGGCGCCGCCGACGGCCAGCGTCAGCCCCATGACGACCGTCATGGCGAACACGTGGAAGAAGGGGAGTACGCCCATCATGCGTTCCTCGCCCGGTTGCAGGTTCTGGTTCCAGAGCAGCGCCTGTTGAATGTTGGTGTAGATGTTGGCGTGCGTCAGCATGGCGCCTTTCGAGACGCCGGTCGTGCCGCCGGTGTACTGCAGGACGGCCACGTCTTCGTCCGGCTGGATGTCGACCGGCGGGCACGGTGCCCGGGGGGCGATCAGCTCGCGGAAGGGGACGTGCTTGTCGTCGGTTGCGACGTCGGCGACCTCTCCGCGCTTGAACAGCGAGAACAGGTGGTTCTTCGGGAAGGGCAGGACGTCCTGCAGGTCGCCCACGACGAGTTTCTGGACGCGGCTCTTTTGCAGTGCTGCCGCCATCTTGGGATACAGGGCCTTGAGGCTCAGCGTCACCATGACGGTGGTATCGGAGTCCTCGATCTGGCGCAGCAGGTCCTCCTCGGCATACAGCGGGCTGTAGTTCACCACGGTCCCGCCTGCCCGCAAAACGCCGAAATAGGCAATGACGAACTGCGGGCAGTTGGGCAGGAACAGCCCGACTTTCACCCCCTTGTCGACGCCCAGTGTTCGGAACCCGGCTGCCGCGCGCTCGACCAGGTCGCCGAGCTCCGCGTAGGTGTAGGTCTTGCCCAGGAAATCCATGCATTCGTGCGAAGGGAAGCGGGCCACGGAATCATCCAGCAGCGCGGAAACGGGGCGGCCGGACAACTCCGCCTTCCAGGACACGTGATCAGGGTAGGCGCTGAGCCATGGGTGCAGGTCTGTCACGGACGGAGTTCCATAGAGAAGGTATGCGCGCAAAGACTACCCGTAATTTGCCACGGGTAGCGAGCGCGGGCGATGGGTCCGCGCTGCTCTGACGCGGAAAGTGGCGTGACGGGTCCCGGGCCCGCCTGGCGGACTGCTTGGCTCGACGGCGTCGGATGGCTTTGCTGCGGCACACGGAAACGCCTCGGGAAGGGCGAATTCGTCGGGCGGGATTTCTCGGGCAGCGCGGGCGGCGGTACGGGCACCCGTGTCACGCATCCAGGGCAAGCGTCATGAAGACGCTATTGGGATCAGGCACATAATCGGCAAAAGGCTCGCATTCAACGAAGCCGTGGTTGCGGTAGAGCGCCCGCGCCGGGCCAAAGTACGACCATGAGCCCGTTTCGAGACTGAGCCGCTGCGCGCCGCGCTGGCGCGCGGCATCGATGATGTGGCGCAGCAGGGCGCTCGCGACCCCGGTGCGCCGACTGGCATCGATCGTGTGCATCGACTTGATCTCGAAGTGGTCGGCTGGCAGCTGTTTCATGGCGCCGATCGCCGGCAGCTGGCCGTCTCGCCAGACCGACCAGAAGTCGATGTCCGGCGCCAGCAGCTCCTGCAGGTCGAGCGCATGCGCGCTGCCGCGCGCGGTTTCGGCGCGGGCCTGACGAAGGTGCGTCCGGAGCAGTTCCCGAACCACGGGGTCGTCCAGCCCGCCGGGCCGGATTTCGATCGCACCGGGTCCGCTGCTGGCTGGATTCTTCGTCGCGGTGGGCGGGGGCGGGAATTCGGGCATGAATCGGGGAACGGGGAAGGGCGCAGTTCGGCATCCGCGCACAAGCCTTCGTCGGCCTTGCAGGCTCGAGGATAGTCGCCCGGCTCCGCCGCCGCTTCTCGTTGCGCTGCCTGCCAGCCTGTCGCAGATTCGCTCTGGCATGCTGGGCCGAAGCGCTGGCGGGACAGACGAATGCGTTGGATCAGGCCCGTCGAGCTGGCGGGTGCGGCATGACGGTTGCAGATGGCGTGACGCTGCCGCTGTGGCTGGTGGCCGCCGGGGCGGTACTTGCGGTCTGGTCGATCATTGACCGGATGCTGGTCCCCAGCGTTCGCTGGTTTGTCCGCCGCCGCCTCAATCGCGTGATCGAAGACCTCAACACACGATTGCAGTTCCAGATCCCCCGCCTTGCGAGAACCAGACGCCAGGTCCTGATCGACCGGCTGACCTACGATCCCGAAGTACTGGAGGCAATCGATCATCAGGCGTCCGCCACCGGCACGCCGCGAGACGTCTTGCTCGCGGAGGCAGCACGCTACGCGCGCGAGATCGTGCCATCGTTCAATGCCTACGCGTATTTTCGCGTCGGCCACTACGTGGCCCGGCAAGTCATCAGGCTGCTGTACCGCGTGCGACTCGGCTCGACCAACGAAGACGCCCTGTCGGCAATTGATCCCAACTCCAGCATCGTGTTCGTGATCAACCACCGCAGCAACATGGATTACCTGATTCTCGCCTACATGGTGGTGAATCGGTCGGCCCTGAGCTATGCGGTCGGCGAATGGGCGCGGATCTGGCCACTCCAGACGTTGATCCGGACCCTCGGCGCGTACTTCGTCCGGCGAGGCTCCGGAAACGCCCTCTACCGGAAGGTGCTGGCGCGGTATGTTCAGTTCGCCACCGCCGGGGGGATTGCGCAAGCGGTGTTCCCGGAAGGAGGGCTGAGCCGTGACGGGCGCCTCCGGACGCCAAAACTCGGCCTGATCAAGTACATGGTGTCGGAGTTCGATCCCGACGGCGAGCGCGACCTGGTCTTCGTGCCCGTCGGCATCAACTACGACCGTGTCCTCGAAGATCGCTCCCTGATCCGCACCCTTGATCCCGATGCCGTCCGACGGAGCCGGGGCTTCATCGTCCGGACGTTGCTGGCCTGGGTAGGCCACAACGTCTGGTTGATGCTCAGTGGGCGCTGGTATCGATTTGGGTACGCCTGCCTAAACTTCGGCCCGCCCTTGTCGATGCGTACGTACGTACGTGATCACGACGTCGAATTTGGATCCGGCGACGCGGGCGCGCGAGAAGAGGCGCTGGAGGCGTTGGGCGCGCGACTGCTTGACACGGTGGCGCGTTGCATTCCCGTCACGCCGGTCGCCATCGTTGCAACGGTGTTCGCGGAGAATCCGACAAAGGCGATGAGCGAACTGGAGGTCAAGGCGCGGTCGCAGCGGCTGATCGAGGCACTGGAGCATCGTCACGCCTACGTGCATGTCCCGCGCGCCGACCGGGATTACGCTGTCACGGTGGGCCTGCGCATGCTGACGCTGCGGCACCTCGTGACGATGTCGGAAGGGCTGTACCGCGCGAGCGACGGCGCATCGGGCCTGCTTGCCTACTACGCCAATTCCATCGAGCATTTCGGTCCCGGCGATTCGGAGCGGCCCGCCGGCACCTGAACGCGGAGCTGCCACGTGGCGGCCGCCCTGTCACGCCGGTCAGGCTGGCGGGATGCCCGTGCGGGGGAGGCGGAGGGACACGATCAACCCGCTGCCTTCCCGGTCAGACATGACGACGTCGCCGCCGTGACGTCGGGCTACCGAGCGCGCGACCGCCAGTCCGAGGCCGGAACCACCGCTTTCCCTGCTCCGGGATGCGTCCAGGCGATGAAACGGACGAAACGCCGCTTCGCGCTGATCGGCGGGAATCCCGGGCCCTCGGTCTGCGACGTCCACGGTAACTCCATGTTCATCGCTGGAGATTCGAACCGCCGCTTCGCGCCCGTACTTGATGGCGTTTGACAGAACGTTGTGGATCGCCCGCTTGACGGCCCGTGGCGCGCACGTCACCAGGACCCGGTCCGGTCCGGCGTAGGTGACAGCCTGTCCGGCGTCTGCGAGATCGTCGCAGAGGCTTCGGACGAGCGCGACCAAGTCCGTCGATGTCCTCGGCTCGTCGGCCGCATCGTCGCGCGCGAATGCCAACGTCGAATCGAGCATGGACTGCATATCGTCAAGGTCCGCCAGGGCCTTGTCGTATTGATCTTTCTCCGCGATGAACTCCGCGCGCAGGCGAAGCCGGGTCAGAAAGGTTCGCAGGTCGTGGCTGATGGCGGCCAGCATCATCGTTCGGTCGTCGACCAGGTGGCGGAGCCGCTCCTGCATGCGATTGAACGCCCGGGCGGCATTCCGGAGTTCGCGTGAGCCGTCGACGCGGAGTGGCGGTGACCGCACGTCCGTCCCGATGCGTTCGGCCGCTTCCGAGAATCTGCGCAGCGGGCGGGTCAGGCGAAAGGTGACCCAGAACGAAATCGCGAGGATGACGACCGTCGCCGCCGCCATCCAGAACACCGTGCGCAGGGCCCAGCGAAGGGACAGGGCCCGGGCGGCGACGATGAAGTGGATCCACCCTCCGGATTCCAGGGCAACCGAGATGCGTGCCTTGGCTCGACTGTGTAGAAGGTCGCCGTCGGAAACCCGTGACGGGCCCTGTACGCGCGGCGCCGGTGGACCCCGCCAGTGGCCGTAGGTCTGGATTTCCAACTGCCGTCCACCGAGATCGGGAAGTTCCGTACGGAGGGCCCTCGCATGACGGCGGCCCCAGGAACCGGATGCTGCGCCGGCAGGCGGCCAGGCCGCCTCCGTAACCATGATCCGCAGGGTCGGGCTGTGGAGAGCCCGCAGGAGGTCGGGGCGTTCCGCAGGCGGGGTGCGTTCGATCAACGGCACGATGACGGCGATGCGTTCAGCGACCGATTCCTTGAACAGGTGCAGCGCCGTGGTCGCGCGCTGGCTGACGTAGATTCCGCCGCCCACCCAGAATCCGAGCATCAGCAGGACGACCACGAGCAGCGTGAACTGACCGGCCATGCCCGCCGGCAGGAACCAGAGTCGGCGGCCCGCGTTCATCCGCGTGCCACGTCCGCGGTGAAGACGTAGCCGCCGTTTCGTACCGTCTTGATCAGCGTCGGGCGGCTCGGGTCCGATTCCACCTTGCGTCGCAGCCGGCTGAGCTGCACATCGACCGAGCGGTCGTAGGGAATCGCGTCGCGACCTCGCGTGAGGTCCAGCAGCTGATCTCGGCTCAGCACACGATGGGGGCGCTCCGCGAGGGCGGCGAGAAGTTCGAATTCGCCGGAGGTCAATGTGACCAGGGCTCCCGACGGATCGCGCAATTCACGCGCGGTCAGCGACAGGGACCATCCGAGAAACGTCAGCGTTTGACCCGCCCCGGCAGCTGATTCGACCTGCGTGCTCGCGCGTGAACGCCGGAGCACGGCCTTGACGCGCGCCAGGAGTTCGCGCGGGTTGAATGGTTTGGCAAGGTAGTCGTCGGCGCCGAGCTCGAGGCCCACGATGCGGTCGGTCTCCTCGCCGAGCGCGGTCAGCATGATGATCGGAAGCGAGCTGTTTGATCGCAGACGCTGGCAAATGGCAAGGCCGTCTTCCCCCGGCAACATGAGATCGAGAACGACGATGTTGAACCGACCGTCGGCGAGCGCCGCGTCCATCTCCCGGCCGTTTGCCGCCACCGACGTTCGAAAGCCGTGATCGCGCAAGAACCGGGCGGTCAGGTCGCAGATCTCGCGATCGTCGTCGACGATCAGAACATGCGGAGCTCGCGTATTCACGGGGAAAATGTACGCGTTATTGGCTTCAGGTCACCAAGAAATTTGTAACGGACGGTTGCGGCGCGCGCCTCTGCAACGGTTCGTTACAAAAATGGGGATTCGCTGCAAAGTTACCGTTACACGCACGTTCCATGTTGCCGCGCAGCACTAACCACCGGGTGAAAGGAATCCCGCATGAATCGCTACCGGAAAGCCTTCGCAGGAATCGCCATTGCCTCGGGCATTGCGCTGGTATGGATTGCGCTGCCGCAGTCCGGGCCCCGGCCTGCACACTTCGCGGGCGACGGTCTGATCTCGGCGGCAATCGCCGGGGACCATCGCGGCGGCCATCATTTTCGGGGACGCGGCCTTTGGCAGGTCTGCAGCGACGCGCGGTCCCAAAAGGTCGAGGATGTCATCGGCTTTGTCGACGCCTTCTTCATGTTCACGCCTGAGCAGGCCACGGCTTGGGACGAACTCGTCGCCGCCGTGCGCGGCGGGGACAGCCAGATCGATACGCACTGTGGGACGTTGAAGAATGCCGGGCGCCCGTCGACCGCCCCGGAGCGTCTGGCGCTGATGCGCACGCTCTTGGCGGCCGGTCTCGATCTGGTCGAAACGGTCTATCCGCCGTTTGACCGGTTCTATTCGTCGCTCGATGCCCAGCAGCAGGAAGCGATCAACAAGCTCCTCACTTGGCGGGGCATGCGGGGCCACGGGGCCCGTTCTCCGCGCTGACGCGAGGATCGGGGGCCTGCCCCCGGGCGCGGGCGGCAGCCGCTTGCCGCGGCCGTCGCCCGAGTTCGGGGGTGGGCGTTGGCGGCTCTCGCCTTGCCGCTGTCGAGCTGCCGGCTTCGGTCGGCCGCCCGAAATCTCCGATGAAGGCGCCCATGGGAGACGTCCGTCCGACGGCGTTCGGCGCTTCACGTGTGGGCAAGACCGTTTCGTGGAGGCGCGAGGGCGCATGGCGAAGGCGTATGCTGGGGGCACGGGGAGGCGGCCCATGACCCTGGACGAATTCCGCGCAACGCTCCGCACCGCGGCCCCGCCGGCCGGCCTTTCCCGACCGCTCGAGGCATTGTGGCGGATCGCCAACGACGAATGGGACGCCGCTCACCGCCTGGTGCAGTCGGGAGCGGGTGCCGAAGGTGCCTGGGTGCATGCCCATCTGCACCGGATCGAGGGCGACCGGTCGAATGCCGCCTATTGGTACCGTCGCGCCGGGAAACCCCTTTCCGAAGCACCGCTCGACGAGGAATGGGCCGCTATCGCCGGCGCATTGCTGGCGGCCCGGCAATAGGTCGCCGGGAAGGAGATCGCGAAGGCCGTCGCGCCGTCAGTGCGTGGGCACGCCCCGAGACACGGCGTCGCTTCTGCTGGGTTCTTCGAAGTACGGGTCAAGCCGCTCAAGGTTCGTTCCCGCCTGCATGCGAGCGAATGGATGGATGCGCACGGTCGGCGGCCGCGGCGACGCCGCGCGGAAGTTCGGGCCCCGAGCCCATCCGCTTCGGCCTGTGCCCGACTGCCCATGGCCGCGGGGAATGCGTAGGCGACACCGTTCCCCAGAGGCGCTTTCCGGCGGACCCGTTGACGCACAGGGGTTGATCGGGGGCGGAGTGTCCACGCCCCCCGGAGGCAGGACTGCAGCCGAGGGAGTCGACGGTGGGCGGTTCGCTCGGCGTCAGCTGGCCTCGCGCAGTCCTTCCGCGTGGGCGAGATCGACTGACACCAGCGTCGAGACGCCCGGCTCCTGCATCGTCACGCCGTAGAGCCGATCCATCTGGCTCATGGTGAACGGGTGGTGCGTGACCACCAGCAGTCGCGCGTTCGATGCCTTCGAGATCTCGGTGAGGAGTGCGCAGAAGCGCTCGACATTGCTGTCGTCGAGCGCGGCGTCGACTTCGTCGAGGACGCAGAGTGGGGCGGGCCGCGTCAGGAACATGGCAAAGATCAGGGCGAGGGCGGCCAGGGTCTTCTCCCCTCCCGACAGCAGTGAAATCTTCTGGAGTTGCTTGCCCGGCGGACTGGCCACGATCTCCAGGCCCGCTTCGAGCGGATCGTCCGAATCGACGAGCTCGAGGCGGGCTTCGCCGCCCTGGAACAGGGCTTGGAAGACGGATCGGAAGTGCTGGTCGACCGTGCCAAACGTGCTGCGCAAACGTCCCCGGGCTTCACGGTTCAGCCGGTTGATGGCGCTTCGCAGCTTCTCGACGGCCTGAAGCAGTTCCGTGCGGCTTTCGGAAAGCCTGTCGATTTCTGCCGCCGCTTCCTCGGCCTCGGCCTCGGCGCGCAGGTTGACGGGACCCACGTTGTCACGCTCCCGGTACAGGCGCTCCAGCGTCCGCTCCAGGTGATCTCGCGGCGCGAGCGCCTCCCCCTGCTTGAGGCCGGCGAGTTCGGGGAGCTGGTCGGGGGTGGCGCCCAGGCGCTCCCGGATCCGCTCGCGTTCGCTGGCAAGGCGTTCCTCAACCTGTTCGCAGGCGCCTTCGGCCCGGGCCATCGCCTCGCGGGCTGCGACCTGACGGGCGTTGACCGCCGTGACTGCCTGGTTGGCCTCGCGCAGGGCGGTTTCACATGCCGCGCGCGCATCGGTTGCCGCCCGCTGCTGGCCCTCAGCCTCCTGCAGCCGGTCGGCGAGGGTCTCCAGTTGCGTCTCGAGTTCCTGCGGCTTCCGAACCAGAGCTGCCAGCTGCTGTTCGAGCTCTGCGAGGCGACGACGGAGTTCCACCACGTGCTGCTCGGCCGCTGCCCGTCGGCGATCCCAGTTCTGCCACTGCTGCTGGACAGTCTCGAGGCGCTGGCGGCGGTGCGTCTCCAACTCCGTCATGCGGGTATGGGCCTCAAGCGCGCTATTGAATCCCGCGAGCGCGGTCTCCGTTTCCTGCCGGCGCTCGCCCGCGGCCTGGGCGAGGGGTTCCACGTCGGTGTAGCTGCCGGCCGCTGAGCGGGCCTCCTCGAGCATCCGCCCGTGCAGGTCGCGTTCCTCGGCCAGACGGGCGTGCTCTTCGCTAAGCGATGCCTGCCTCGCGCGAACCTCGATGCTGGCAGCGAGCGCACCGGCGTGGCAGTCTCGGGCCGCCTTGCGGGCCTGTTCGGCCGCGCGACGGACGTCGATGGCGCGGTTCGAATCGTTCCGGGCTTCGGCGTCGGCGGCGTCGGCCTTGCGGGCATGTTCTTCCGCCGCATCCACGCCGGCCTGGGCCTCTCGGCGATCCCGTTCCGCTGCGACGATTTCGCCGTCAAGCTGGTCGAACCGGTTCTTTTGCTGGAATCGCCGGGACACGGGGCTGGCATCGCCCGACGAGTGCGTGTACCCGTCCCACCGCCAGAGAGCGCCCGTGCGGTCCACCAGACGCTGTCCGGGAACGAGTTCGCGCTGCAGGGCATCGCCCGCTTCTTCGTCCACCACCCCGGTAAAGGCGAGCCGCCGCCGCAGCGCCGCCGGGCCGCTGACGTATTCCGACAACGGCACCGCACCGGCCGGCAGGGTGGTTTCGGTGACCTCCCCAAGGTCATGCCAGGTCACCGGGCCACCGGCGGGATCCGCCTCCAGGTCCTCGCCGAGTGCGGCGGCGGCGGCCCGTTCGAAACCAGGTTGAATCCGGACCAGCTGCGCCAGAGTGTTCGGACTGCCCGCTTCCAGTTGCCTGGCGAGCGTGTTGCGTTCCGCCCGGAGGGGATCAAGGCGGCGGTCGGCCGCCAGCAGTTCGGCGCGAGCCGTCTCAAGGGCTTCGGCGGCGTCCCTGGTCGCCTGCGCGGTTTCGGCCAGCCGCTTTCTCGCGGTCATTTCCGCGGCTTCTGCAGCGTCTCCGCGAGAGTCCGCGGCCCGGACGTCCGCCTCCAGCGCCTCCAGGTTCCCGAAGGGCGCCTGGTCCCCCTCCGTCAGATCCTCGAGCGCGGCCCGGGTCGAGGTGATGCGCTTGCCCAGTCGATCGAGCGCGTCCGCTTTCTCGTCGACGTCGCGGGCCAGGGCCGCGGCCCGGGATTCCGCCCGTGCGAGGGCCCGCTCCGCTTCGGCCTGCGCCCCCTGCGCAACCTCCAGGGTCGCCCGCGCCTCCCCGAGTTGGGCATCGAGTGCGGTCCTCGTCTCGGCCTCGTTCTGGTGTTCCGTCTCGATCGTGCTCTGCGCATTGTGCAGCGCGGCTTGCTCGCGCGCGATGTCGTGCTGGTTTTCCTGCACGCGGGCCAAATCGTTTTGCGTCTGCGCGCACTCGGTTTCGAGCTGACGGCGCCGGCCGGCAACTTCATCGAGTTCACGGTGCAGGAGGGCCCGTTCGTGCGCGATCCGCTGGACAGCGGCGCTGGCCTCCGCCTCGGCTTCCTGCAGCGCAGGCAGCTTGTCCTGGAGGGAGGCCTGGCGCGAACTTTCTTCGGCTGCCGCCGTGGTGGCGGCGGCCACGTCCCGCCTGGTGTCCTCCAGTACCGAACGGGCCGCCTCGCTGTCGTCGCGGGCCACGCGCCAGCGGAGGAGGGAAAGTCTCGCGTCCGCCGTGCGCAGCCGGTCGGATATCGAACGGTAGCGGGCGGCTTGGCGGGCCTGCCGACGAAGCACGGCGAGCTGGGCCTGCTGGGCGCCCAGCAGGTCGTCGATGCCGGTCAGGTTCTCTTCGGTGGAACGGAGCCGCAGTTCTGCCTCGTGCCGCCGGGAATGCACGCCGACAATTCCTGCAGCCTCTTCCAGTAGCCGTCGCCGCTCCGTCGGCTTGGCCCGGATGATCGCGTCGACCTGCCCCTGTGCCACGATGGCGTGCGAGCGGGCGCCGAGTGCGCTGTCGGCGAACAGCAACTGCACGTCGCGAGCCCGGACTTCCCGCTGGTTGACAAAGAAGGCGGAGCCCTGGCCGCGCCGGATCCGGCGGCATATCTCAATGGTGTCCGAGTCGTTGAACGCGGCTGGAGCGCTTCTGTCCTGGTTGTCGATGACGATCCGGATCTCGGCAAGGTTCCGGGCCGGCCGTGCTGCCGTGCCGTCGAAGATGACATCGTCCATCTCGGCGGCACGCACGCTCCGTGGCGCATGCTCTCCCATCGCCCAGCGGAGGGCTTCGACCAGATTCGACTTGCCGCAGCCGTTCGGGCCGACGACGCCGGTCATGCCGGGGCCGATTTCAAACTCCGTCTCTTCGACGAAGGACTTGAACCCGGTCAGGGCGACGCGCGTCAATCGCACCGGAGGCACTCCGTGGAGATTGCCGCAAATATACCATCGCGGCGGAAATGACACAGCATTTGGTAGCTCAGGGCAGAATCTTACCCATATGGCGTGTAGCCGTCTGCCGCGTCAGACCGGTGAGCAGGTTGCCGGCGAGCTTCGGTTGACCGGTCTGGGTCGATGGACGATGCTCCGCACCATGCAGATTGAGCCTATCCTCCCTTCGATCGAGTTCGGCGCCCGGATCACCGGTGTCGATCTCGGCTCCATGGACGACGAGACCTTCGCGGCGTTCGAGGCAGCCGCAAATCGGTACGCGGTACTGGTGGTTCCCGACCAGATCATGGACGATTCCGTCCAGTTGACCTTCAGCCGTCGGTTCGGCCCGCTGGAAACCAGCATTCTGGAAGACAGCGTCGCGCACGGCTTCCCGCCCGAGATCCAGCATCTCGGGAACATGGATGCCAACGGGCGCTGCCATGCCGCCGAAAGCAAGAAGGTGGTCTACGACCGCGGCAATCGGTCGTGGCATTCCGACAGTTCGTTCAAGACGGTTCCGGCCAAGTTCTCCATCCTGTCGGCGCGCATTCTTCCGGGCGAAGGCGGGGGCACGGAGTTCGCCGATGCCCGGGACGGGTACGACAGCTGGACCGGCGGCGAGCAAGGCGTCGACAAGGAAGATTTGGTGGATGAAATCTGCGCCCACAGCATCATCTATTCGCGCATGCGCAATACCGGCGACATCTTCGACGAGTCCGAGAAGGCCACGCTGCCGGGCTCACGGCAGCGCCTCATCCGTCGCCACCCCGCGACCGGAAGGCGCGCCTTTTACGTAGGATCGCACGCGGCATACATCGAGGGCTGGGAAGAGCAGCGCAGTCGCGACCTGCTGGACGAACTGATCGACTGGTGCGTGCAGTCCGAGCGCGTGTATTCGCACACCTGGAACGAGGGGGACGTGGTCCTTTGGGATAACCGACGCGTGATGCACCGTGGCAAACAATGGCCGGAAGGCGAGTACATCCGGGTCATGCACAGGAGCACGGTGGCGGGAGACGCCCCGTCGGTCGACGAGCCCAACTGATCCGGCGGGCCGCGACAGCAGCAGCTTCGCACTGGCAGGCTTGGCGTCCGCACCCCACAGGGGGCGACTGACCGGACCTGGTCCCCGCCCGCTGCCAGCCTGAGTTGAGGCCCGAAACTGGCCATCACTTGGCTCGGGCGTGCCCCGTCGCGTTCCTTGGCCCAAACCGGGCCCTCGAAATGCCATGAACGCCGTCCCTGACCGGGAGCCGGCCTCGCGACGCCACGTGCGGGGGACATGCCGTGGTGTGGTGTGCGCGCCTGGCACCGCATCTGGTGCGAAGCAGTACCGGTCACAGCTATGCTGCATGCCCAAATGGCGGCGAAAAATTGGGGTGACGTGGCGCCCGACGTGCCGGTACGGCGGCCCAGCAATCGATCAGGCGCAGGTGCCGGCCCGTCCGAACACGGGCGGGACCGGTTCGGCCAGATGGTGCAAGCCGCACTCGATGCCAAGACGAAGCCGCCGGGTGCGCTGGGAACGATTGAGGCGCTGGCGGCCCGGATCGCCCGATTTCAGAACACGCTGAAGCCTAGCGCGGAGCGATGCAGGCTCACGCTCTTTGCGGCCGATCACGGAATGGCGGAGGCTGGCGTGTCCGCCTACCCCCAGGCCGTGACGCGCCAAATGGTCCTGAATTTTCTGGCCGGGGGGGCGGCTGCCAACGCCTTTGCAGCCGCGCTGGGCGCCGAACTCGTGATCGTCGATGCCGGCGTGGTGGGTGAACCCATCGAGCATCCGGCTCTCGTCACCAGGCGTCTAGGCCAGGGAACGGCGAACGCCGTCGTGGCCGCAGCCATGTCCGGTGAGTGCCTTGCCTCCGCGCTTCGGACCGGGCGAGCGCTCGGGGCGGAAGGCACGCACGAAGTGGGCTGCTTCGGCGAGATGGGCATCGGGAATACCTCCTCGGCGAGCCTCGTCGCAGCCAAGACGTTGGGAATCGCGGTCGACGAGCTGGTGGGGCGCGGTACCGGGCTCGACGACGCCGGTCTCGCCCGCAAGCGGAGAGCGTTGCAGGGGGCCGCCCGGCGGACCGAGGCCCGCCTGGGAGCGGAGCGCGCGCTCGAGGAATACGGAGGTTTCGAAATCGCAATGATGACGGGCGCGATGCTCGGGGCCGCCCGGTCCAGGAAGCTGGTCATCGTCGACGGCTTCATCGCCAGCGTGGCAGCGCTCTGTGCGCTGGATATCGAACCTGGCGCCGAAGACGCCTTCATCTACGCCCACCGGTCAGCCGAACGGGGCCATCAAGTCGTGCTCGACGCACTCCGAGGCGAGCCGCTGCTGGATCTCGGCATGCGCCTCGGCGAGGGCACGGGGGCATTGTTGGCCTGGCCCCTCGTCAAGGCGGCGGCGGCCATGATGCGAGACATGGCCAGCTTTGGCGACGCCGGCGTGAGCGGCCCACATGAAGGGTGAGTTCGCGGTCTTCGGGCACGCGGTACAGTTCCTGACGCGGCTCCCGGTTCCGCTCGGCGACAGCTACTCGCCTGAGCGCGCAGCGGCGTCGGTCCGCTACTACCCGTTGGTGGGCGTCCTCATCGGGAGCCTTTGTGCCGCTGTCTACTGGGCCGCCGACTTGGTGTTGCCCGGCCTGCCGAGCGTCATGCTGGCCGTCGCGGCGGGCCTGCTGGTCACAGGCGCGCTCCATGAAGATGGTCTCGCCGACACCTTCGACGGCATCGGCGGCGCCCGCACGCGGGACCAGGCCATCGCGATCATGAAGGACAGCCGGCTCGGGACCTACGGCGTGCTGGCCCTGATCCTCGTGCTGGCCTTGAAGATCTCGGCTCTCTCGCAGCTCGACGTCCGGACCGTCTGCGTTGCGCTGGTGGCGGCCCACGGGCTATCGCGCCTCTCGAGTGTGCTCGTTATCGCCACGAGCCGCTACGTCGGCAGCACCCCGGGACCCGCCGCGCAAGAGGTTTCGGCGCCCAGCCTCCTTGTCGCCTGCGGGACGGTGATCACGGTCATCGCGGGACTCGTGGGCAGTCTTCCGCTTGCCATGGTCCTCGCGGCGCTGCTCGGCCTGGCCGTTGGCCATGCGTGCGTCGTGGTGCTGGCGCAGCGGACACTGGGAGGGCACACGGGCGATACGCTGGGCGCGGTGCAACAGGCCGGCGAGACCGGCGTTTACCTGGGGCTGGCGGCATGGGCCTGATGCTCGTCCGGCACACGCGACCGGATGTGGCCCCCGGGGTTTGCTACGGCCGCACCGATCTTGACGTTGCGGCCAGCTTCTCTGCCGAGGCCGCGCCGATCCTGGCCTCGCTGCCTGCGGTGGAGCGGATCGTGACCAGCCCGCTTCGGCGGTGTCTCCGCCTCGCCTCGCATATCTCTGCGCAGCGCGAACTGCCGGTAACCGTGGATCGGCGGATACAGGAAATGGACTTCGGGCGATGGGAAGGCAGGCGGTGGAGTGACCTCCCGCGCCAGGAGGTTCGTGCCTGGATGCTTGACTTTCTCCATGCACGCCCGCATGGCGGCGAAAGCGTGGCGGAGCTCCGCGCCCGGACCCTGGAAGCGTTATCCCACCATCGCGGCTGCGGTGGCCGGACGGTGATCGTGACGCATGCCGGCGTGATCAAGGCCGCACTCGCCGACGGCGACACGCGGGAGAGCTTTCAGACGTGGGTTGATTTCGGAGAATGGGTCACCATGCCGGACCGCGCGCAATGAGCGACAGCCGTGCATCCTGACGACGACCATGCAGAGCGGATGAGGGTGCTGCAGGCGGAGCAGCGCCGCAAGTCCGCTGCGGCCAGGAATCCAGGTCGCGGGCTGGTGCTGGTCCATACGGGCAACGGCAAGGGCAAGTCGACCTCCGCGTTCGGTGTGATTTGCCGTGCGCTGGGCTGGGGGCAGCGGGTCGGCGTCGTTCAGTTCATCAAGGGCAATTGGGTCACCGGAGAGCGGAGGTTCTTTGCGGGATTCCCGGACCAACTGGACTGGCACACGATGGGCGATGGCTTTACGTGGGACACGCAGGATCGCGACCGCGACATCGCGGCGGCCGAGGCCGCATTTGCCCGCGCCCTCGTCATGATGACGGGTGGTCGGTACGACCTGGTCGTTCTGGACGAGATCAACATTGCACTGCGCTATGGGTATCTCTCCATGCGCGCCGTGCTGGAGGGAATTGGCGCTCGCTCCGACCGGACCAGCGTGATCCTCACCGGGCGCGACGCCAAACCGGAACTTTGCGAATACGCTGATCTCGTCAGCGAGATGCAGGACGTCAAGCACCCGTTTGCCGCCGGCATCAAGGCGCAACGGGGCATCGATTTCTGACTCCTGGGCGGGCTCGGCCAGCCTCGGGTTGACAAGCTGGCGTCTGCACAACGATAACGTTCACAGATGGCGCCTCGCCCAGCGGCGGGGCCGAAGAGGGAAGCCGGTGCAAATCCGGCGCTGTGCCCGTAACTGTGAGCCGGGAGCTGATGGCCAATCGTGCCACTGGGGCGGAATTCCCCGGGAAGGCGGCCAGGAGCCTTGATCGGCGAGCCAGGAGACCTGCCATCGCGTCGTTCGCCCGGAGGCCGGGACCAGCCTCAGCGGGCGGGAGAGCGCAAGCAGTCGCCTTTCCCCTGTAACGGCAATCGGTAGCGCGGCCGTCCGCGCCGCTGTAAGCGGGGCCGCACGTCGTTACGAAGCGCACCTTTCTCCTGGACGGAGCGGTGCGATGGGGGACCGGGCGTATGCTCTACCCAAGAATTGTCGTGGTGGCGGCTCTGAGCGCCGCCATCCCCGCGGGTGCCTCAGCAGATACGGAAAAGACCAGGCTGGACCGCATCGTGGTCGAGGGGTCGAAGCTGGGCCAGACGGCCGCGGAAGTCGGTTCCAGCGTCACGGTCATCACGCGGCGGGACCTCGAAGAACTCGGTTTCGACTTCGCGCTTGGTGCCATTGCGCTGGCGCCCGGAGTCACAATCAATTCCAACGGCCCGTTCGGCGGCGAGGCCAGTGTGCGGATTCGGGGAGCCGAGAGCGATCAAACGCTGGTGCTGATTGACGGTGTGCCGGTAAACGACCCGTCCTCACCCGGCGGTGGATTCGATTTCGGCCGCCTCGACACGGAGAACATCGAACGCGTCGAAATCCTGAAAGGCCCGCAATCCACGTTTTGGGGAACCGACGCGGTGGGCGGCGTCGTGTCCGTGATCACGAAACGCCAGCAGCGGCCTGCCGGCGGGAGCGCTTTTGCCGGCTACGGCTCGTTCGACACGTGGCGAGGCGGCGCCTCCTTCGGGCACGCGGACGAGCGGAGTGACTTTCGGGTCGGGGTAACCCGGACTCGTTCAGCCGGGATTTCCAAGGCCGATCGCGACGACGGCAACCGCGAGGACGATGCGTACCAATCGCTGGCGTGGTCGGGCCGCGGTGGAATCCGGCTGCCGGCCGACATGCGTCTGGACGCAAGCGTTCTCCGAACCGACGCGGAGTCCGAGTTCGACGGCCGTTCAAGGAACGCGCAGGGCGAATGGGTGTTCGGCGACGCCGATCTGCTCAGCAAGACCAGCGAATTGGCCGCCAATGTTCACCTTAGCGTTCCCATGATCGGCGAACGGCTCGAGCATGCGCTGTTCGTTGGCTACTCGGAGATCGAGCGGGAGAACTTCTCGGACGGCGCCGAGAGCTTTTCCGCCGAAGGCGATCGCCGAAGCTATCGGTATCAGGGCACCTACGCCCTCGATACCCGCAACGTGCTGGCGTTCGGCGCGGAGCGCGAGGAGACGTCGTCAAACGGGGAGGAAGGATCACTCGACGGCTCGTTTGTGTTCTATGAGGCCAAGCCGTTCCAGGCGCTGGTGCTGACCGCTGGCATCCGCTCGGATGATCATGCCCGGTTTGGCTCGGAGACCACTGCCCGATTGGCCGGATCCTGGCACCCGACGGACGCCCTGACGCTCCGAGCTAGCTGGGGGGAGGGTTTCAAGGCTCCCACCCTTGACCAGATCTCGCAGCCGTACCGTCATTTCTGCGGGGTGGACGAAAGCATGGAAACCAGCCCGGCGCCGGTCCTGCAGGCGTCGACCTCCGAAGCATTCGACCTTGGTGTCGAATGGCAAGCGCGCAGCGGCATCATCGAAGCGGGAGCGACGTACTTCGACCAGCGCACCATCGGCTTGATCGACTACAACCTGGGCAATTGCCTGTTCGAGAACCTCGATGCGGTGGAGTCCAGAGGAGTCGAAATACACGGCAGCTACCGGGCCAACAGCTGGCTGACGATATCGGTGAACTACGCCTACATCGATGCCCGGAGCGGCGCGGGCGAGAGGCTGCAACGTCTCCCGCGGCATTCTGCCGACCTCACTCTTCGGATCCGGCCGGAGGGCCGGTTCGCGGGCACCGTACTCGTGCGCCACAACGGCGAAGAGCTCGACAACCTTGGTGACGATCCGTCCCTCGCGGCCTGGACCCGGGTCGATGTCGCGGGCAGCTATCAGTTGACCGGGCGCGCGGAACTGTTCGGCCGCGTCGAGAATCTGCTTGACGCGGATTATCAGCAGGTGTCCGGCTACGGGACGCCAGGCCTTTCGGGCTGGCTTGGCCTGCGGCTGCGATACTGAGTCCCTGGTGATGTCAGGGCGGCTCGCCGTTCTCCTGGCGCTCTCGCTCGCTGCCGGCGACGCGCTTGCGGCGCCGCGGGAAGCCGGACCCGCACCGGCGCCCGCTCGAATCGTGAGCCTCGACTACTGCGCTGACCAGTTCGTTCTCAAGTTGGTCGACCGGGACCGGATCCTCGCGGTGTCCCCGGGCGCGAGGCAGGGCTTCTCGTACATGCGGGATGCCGCGGCCGGGCTTGCCACCGTCCGGCCCGCGGCGGAGGACGTGCTGGTCCTGAAACCCGACGTAGTCGTGCGCGCCTACGGGGGAGGGCCGGGAGCGGCGGCGTTGTTCGCGCGCGCGGGCGTGCGGGTCGTGCAGGTGGATTGGGCTTCAGACCTCGGCGATGTCCTCGTCAATGTCGAAAGGGTCGCTGATGATCTGGGCGTCCCACGGCGGGGCGCAGAGCTCGTGGCCAACATGAGGGCCCGGCTTGCGGAGATCACGCCCGGCCCGAGGGGCCTGCGTGCGCTCTACATGACTCCTGCCGGGGTGACCGCGGGGCCGGGCACGCTGATCCACGAGATACTGACCGCGGCGGGCCTCACGAATTTTCAGGGCGCAGCAGGCTGGCATCCGATCCCGCTCGAACATCTCGCCCACGACCAGCCCGACCTGCTTGCGGCGGGTTTCTTCGACACGATGACCCGCTTCACCGGTGCGTGGAGTCCGACACGGCATCCGGTCGCGCAGCGGCAGCTCAAGGATCGGGACGTCATTTTCCTCAAGGGTGCGTGGATCGCGTGCGGCGGCTGGTTCGTGATGGATGCGATCGAGGCGCTCGCCGGCCGGCGAGCGCCATGACGTCGCCGGCCCCGCTCGTCGTGGGGTTCGTTGCCGCAACCGTGTTGGCGTTGACGGCCGCCTGCCTTCTCGGCTCGACGCCAATGGGCGTGGAGCGCGTGCTCGCAGCGTTGATCGGGAGTGGTGATGCCGGTGACCGGCTGGTGGTGTGGGAAATTCGCTTCCCGCGGGCACTGGCCGCCTTTCTCGCGGGCTCCGCCCTGGGTGCCAGCGGGGCCGCGCTTCAGGGATTGCTCCGGAACCCCCTCGCCGAACCCGGAGTGCTGGGGGTTTCGGCGACGGCCTCCCTCGCGGCGACTTTCTTTCTCTATTACGGGTTCGTTTCGGTTGCCGCCTGGGGACTTCCGGTGGCCGCCATCGCCGGCGCCCTGGCGGCCACCGCCCTGATCGCGTTCGCAGCCGTGCACACTCGGTCCATCATCACGCTCATCCTGATCGGAATCGGCATCGCGAGCTTCGCCGGGGCAGCCATGAGCTTGCTCATGAACCTCGCGCCGCACCCGTACGCCCTCTCCGACATGATCAACTGGATGCTGGGATCTGTCGCGAATCGCAGCCTCGACGACATCGCGCTGGCCGCGCCATTTCTCCTGTGCGGGCTCGTCGTCCTGTACGGTACGCGCCGTGGTCTGGCGGCGCTCACCCTCGGTGAAGAAGCTGCGGCCGGCGTTGGCCTCAACCTGCCCCGCCAAAGGTTAGCGACCGTCTTGGGCGCGGGGCTCAGTACCGGCGCATCGGTTGCGCTGGCGGGCGCGATCGGATTTGTCGGGATCGTGGCGCCGCACATCGTCCGGCCATTGGTGGCGCACGACCCTGCCCGCTCGTTGGTGCCGTCGGCGCTGCTGGCCGGATTGCTGCTGGTGCTGGCCGACATCGGGGTCCGGCTGATTCAGTCGGAGCAGGAACTGCGGTTGGGGGTCGTGGCCGCATTGGTCGGCGCCCCGGTCTTTGTCTGGATCGCAGTCCGCAGACAGGCGGCCCGTGACTGAACTGATCGCCACGGGCCTCACGCTCAGGGTGGGCCGGGCGACGCTGGTCGACGGGGTCAGCTTCTGCCTGCGGCCAGGGGAACTGGTGGCGCTGCTTGGCCCCAACGGCGCGGGCAAGTCAAGCCTCCTGCGCGCCAGTCTCGGTCTCCAGAAACGAAGTGGCGGCACGGCGACCCTCGGTGGCCGGGACAGCGAACGGCTTAATCCGGTGACCCGCGCGCGGCTCGTCTCGTATCTCCCGCAGATCCGCTCAATCGCATGGCCCAACGTGGTCCGCGATGTCGTGGCACTGGGGCGGTTTTCGCATGGCGCCGCGATCGGGACGCTTCGGGAGGCAGACCGTGCGGCAGTGGAGCGTGCTCTAGACGCCTGCGATCTTCTCCACCTCGCAAACCGGCGCTGCGACACTTTGTCGGGGGGAGAGCTCGCCCGCCTCCACTGCGCGCGCGCCTTTGCCGCCGAGGCGCCGCTGCTCCTCGCCGACGAACCCGTCGGCGGTCTGGACCCGTTCCATCAGTTCCGCGTGATGGACATCACCAGGGCCTTTGTGGGCCGGGGGGGCGGGGCCCTGGTGGTGCTGCACGATGTCGCTCTCGCCGCTCGCTATGCCCACCGCCTGCTGTGGATGAAAGATGGTCGAATCGTCGCACATGGCACGCCTGACCAAACCCTCACAGCCGAGCGCCTGGCAGCGATCTACGGCGTGCGGGCCTGTGTCGACGGGCTGAGGGTCGCGCTGGAGGGAGCCGCATGACCGCCCGCGTCCTCATGTTGCAGGGGACGGCGTCGGACGTCGGGAAATCCGTGGTGACCGCTGCGCTCTGCCGGATTGCCCGGAGACGGGGCTTGAGTGTGGCGCCGTTCAAGCCACAGAACATGTCGAACAACGCGGCGACCTGCGCGGACGGCGGCGAGATCGGCCGGGCGCAGGCGATGCAGACTCAGGCCGCCGGTCTCGCCCCCCAGGTTGATTTCAACCCGGTCCTATTGAAACCCCATGCCGACGCGGACGCGCAGGTAGTTGTCCACGGCGAGGTCGTGGGATCGTTGGGCGCGGCGGATTACATGGCCGGGCGTGGCCGCCTCATGGGACCGGTCCTGGAGAGCTTCGAGCGGCTGATCGATGCTCATGACCTGGTGCTGGTCGAAGGCGCAGGCAGTCCGGCGGAGGTCAATCTGCGTGATTCTGATATCGCCAACATGGGGTTTGCCCGTCGCGCTGGCGTGCCGGTCTGCCTCGTCGGTGACGTCGACCGGGGCGGGGTGATCGCCAGCCTGGTGGGCACGCGGACGGTGCTGGACCCGGACGACGCCGCGGCGATCTGCGGTTTCGTCGTGAACAAGTTTCGCGGTGATCCCCAACTGTTCGAAGGGGGAACGGCAGCTGTGGCGGGCCGCACCGGCTGGCCCTGCTTTGGCGTCATTCCCTGGATTCCGGAGGCGTCTCTCCTGCCCGCCGAGGACTCGGTCGTACTGGATCTCCCTCGACGGCAGGCACGTCAGGGCCTGAAGGTCGCGGCTCCGGTCCTGCCGCGACTGGCCAACTTCGACGACGCGGGACCGACCTCTATCGCGTGATCGAGACCCCGTCAGCTCCTGAGATCTGGTTGAGGCTTGCACACCAGGGCATCTACGTCCGTCGCTTTGCCTGGTCGGAACGCCACCTTCGGATCGGTCGCCTCGAGACCGCGCGGCTGAGACCCGCCTGGCGCGTGCTCTCATGTCTTGAGCGCAACGGGCAGCCCGGCCGTCACGAGGTACACGTGGTCACAGACGGCGGCGATGTCCTGGTTCAACCGACCTTGCGCATCCCGGAAGGCCCGGCCTAGCGGGGTGTTCGGCACGAGACCAAGCCCCACCTCGTTCGAGACCAGGATCACATGAGCGTCGATCGAGGCCAGGCGGGAGACCAGTGCAGCCGTGGCGTGTGCGACGTCTCGCTCGTGGTGCATGAGGTTCGAGAGCCAAAGCGTCAGGCAATCGACGAGCACAGATCGCTCCCGCACCGCATGCGTGGCGATGGCATCGACGAGCTCAAGGGGTTCCTCCACAGTCAGCCAGCTCTGGTCGCGCTCACTTCGGTGGCGGTCGATCCGCTCTCGCATTTCCGGGTCGATGCGCTCGGCCGTCGCGATGAATACGCGCTCAGCGGAGGCGCGCTCGGCAAGAGACTTGGCGTACGCGCTCTTTCCGGACCGCGCGCCGCCAATGATCAAGGTCTTGCTCATCACGCCCAGATACACCAACAAATCCGAATTGTCCGGTGTTCGGAGCTTGGGGCGCGGCGATCTGGGCAATACGTCAACCGGAAGCGCAGTGAAGACGGCCGGGATGTTCTGGTGAATCGGTCAACATCATGGAGCGCGCGACGGTGTCCAACTGGGCGACGGGCAATCCCGGACTGGCGCCAGCCCCCAATTGCGGTCAGCCAGGAGCCCCGTGCCCTCTCCTTCCTCCCCGGCGCCGTCTTGCCGTAGACTAGAGCCCGTCGGGTTGAAACCCTCTATTCCGGAGCCCTTGCATGTCTCTTCGAATTGGCGATGTAGCTCCCGATTTTGTCGCCGAGACGACGGTCGGGAAAATCAGCTTCCATGAGTGGATTGGCGATTCATGGTGTGTGCTGTTCTCGCACCCCAAGGACTTCACCCCGGTCTGTACCACTGAACTCGGCTACATGGCGCGGCTGGAGCCGGACTTCGCAAGCCGGAACTGCAAGATCATCGGTCTCAGTGTCGACCCGGCGGACCGCCACCGGGCATGGTCCAAGGACATTGCCGACGTGACCGGTCACGCTCCGAACTATCCCATGATCGGAGATACGGACCTGGCTGTCTCGAAGCTCTACGGCATGCTTCCGGCCGATACCGCCGGTGGCTCTGAAGGACGGACACCAGTCGACAACGCCACGGTGCGGACGGTCTTCGTCATCGGTCCCGACAAGCAGATCAAGCTGATGCTGTCCTACCCGATGAGCACGGGGCGGAACTTCGACGAGATCCTTCGAGTGATTGATTCACTTCAGCTTACCGCGAATTACAAGGTGGCCACTCCGGTCAATTGGAAGAGCGGCGAGGACGTCATCATCGTGCCGGCCGTTCCGGACGATGAGGCGCGGAAGCAATTCCCCGAGTGGAAGGCACCCAAGCCGTATCTGAGAATCGTGCCGCAGCCAAATTGATGCTCCGAGCTTGAGAGAGAGGCACGCCCGAACTGCAGCTGTTCAGCGTGTTCGGGTGTGCCCTTCGGCTTACCCTGTGTGGCGGATCGAAGAACGGCTTCCCGCCGTTGGCCACGTCACGTCGCTCGGGTCGATCGGGAGGGCCGAACAACTTGAACCCCCCGGCCCTATAGCGACGACGGCAGTTCTTCGACCCATCTAGACAAGGGAGGTTGGGTCCGGAGTCCCCCGATTCATGGTGGCGCAGCGGCGGACGGTAAGATCACGCCGGATCCAGGGTTCCGGGCCGCCATCGCTGATCGCGGGAACCGGCTGCGCGCGCCTTGTTGGGGCCGAGGGTCGGGGAAATCCGCATGATCAGACCGATGCAAATGGCCGCCGTTTGCCTGTCCGCGGTTCTGGTTGCGCCGTGGACCCGATCCGCGGAACTTCCGCTGGTGCCGGAACTGCGGGCGGAGATCGCGGCGCCGGTGGTGCATGCCTCGGTTTATGAGCCACACCTGAGCACCGGCGGCCGGCGTGTCGTCGTCGAGTACGTCGGGTTTCCCGCCGTCGACGTGCTTGCGCACATCTTTGGGGAAGGGTGGAGTGATCTCGGGACGACCGTGGAGTTCCGGGCGCTGGACGGTTACGTGTCGCGGATTGACGTCGGACGGTTCCTGACGGAAAGCGCTTTTCTCGTGTTTGCGAAGACCGACGGCTCATCCTTCACGATCGACAACCTCCTGCAGAACGAAAGCGACATACCGTTGGGTCCCTACTATCTCGTGTGGGACAATGTCGCCAATCCTTCACTGCTTGCGGAGGGGGGCCGAAACTGGCCCTACCAGGTCACGGACATCAATCTCGTGACCCTTTCCGACGCAATGCTGGTGCCGAAGGGTCTCGACGAGCGGCTGCACGCAGGCGCAGAACTCGCGAAGGAGTACTGCCTGAGTTGCCATCAGGTGAACGGCTTCGGCGGGAACAAGTTTCCGGGCAACCTGGCGGAGATCGTGAGGGGATTCCCGAGGGAGGATTTCGTTCAGCTCGTGCTGCAGCCGTCGTCGGTGCGCAGTGACGCCACCATGCCGGCGCTCGCGAGGACCCTGCCGGAAGCCGAGCGTCGGCACATGGCAGGGGCGCTGTTCGACTACTTGAGCGCGGTGCCGGCACTCGAGTAGCGCTCGGCCGACATCGAATACGCTCCGGTTCCAGACATGGCCGTACCGGGACGCTCCCGGAGCTACTGCGGGGGCTTATTCCCCGCGGATGGTGCGCGGCAGCCAGAGCGCGAGCTCCGGCCAGAACAAAACGATGGCCAGTCCAACGACCTGCAGGGCGATGAACGGCCACATCGCCTGATAGATGTGCCCCAGCTTGATGTGTTCCGGCGCCACGCTCTTGAGGTAGAAGGCGGCCGGCCCGAATGGCGGGGTCAGGTAGCTCGTCTGCATGTTCATGCAGAAGAGGATCCCGAACCAGACCGGGCTGTACCCCAGTGAGGCCACGACGGGCACGAAGATCGGCATGGTGAGCAGGCAGATCCCGATCCAGTCCATGAACAGGCCGAGCACCAGCAGGATGCCCATCATCACGACGATGATGCCCAGCGGCGGGAGCGGGAGCCCGGTGATCAGGTTCTCGACGAACGTGTTGCCGCCCATCAGGTTGTAGGTGCCGATGAGCGCGGTGGCGCCGAAGGTGATCCAGAGCAGCGTCCCGCACGTATTCATCGTCTGGAAGAGCGCCTCGCGGAGCATGACCCAGGAAAGCTCGCGGCGCACCCATGCCGAAGCGATGGCTCCGAGAGCGCCCATGCCGGCAGCCTCGCTCACCGAGGCGATCCCGAGATAGATCGAACCCAGTACCCCGGCCCCGACGGCAATCGGGAGCACGAGGCCCTTCAGCAGCCGAAGCTTTTCCTCGCGCGGCAGGGTCCGCTCTTCGATGGGCGCCGCCGGCCCGAGGGCGGGGTTCAGGTGGCAACGGACCGTGATGTACGTCACGTACAGGGTGGCCAGCAGCAGGCCGGGGACAATGGTGGCGATGAACAGCTGGCCGATGTCCACGCCCGCGGTCAGTCCGTAAATGATGAGCACGATGCTCGGCGGAATCATGGTGCCGAGCGAGCCGCCGGCACAGATGGTGCCGATCGCGAGGCTGCGGTCGTACTGCAGCCGCAGCATCTGCGGCAGCGCGACGAGCCCGAGCAGGATGATTTCGCCGCCGATGATGCCGGTCATCGCCGCCATCAGCACGGCGACTGCCATGGTCTGGATCGCGAGACCGCCGCGGAGTCCCCCGGCCCAGATATGCATGGCGCGGTACAGGTCCCGGGCGACGCCGGATCGCTCCAGGACGGACGCCATCAGGATGAACATCGGCACCGCGACGAGGACGAACTCCCGAACGAAGCTGAAGATCCGGCTCTCGATCAGGTACAGCCCCGGCAGCCCGAAGTAGCCGAAGGCGAACGCCATTGCGACGAACCCCGTGACGAATGCCAGAGGCAGCCCGAGCACCAGCAGGACGGCCATCGACCCGACAAGGACGACGGTGGCGACTTCGATTCCCATCGGCTGCGGGGTTCAGTCGCGGCCGCGAATGGCGCGCGCCAGGTGCACCGCGCCCAGGACGAACATGGCGACACAGGCGAGGGCCAGCGATGTCTTCACGATCGGCGGCAGCGGCAGGCGAGAGGCCGTGCCCGCCGTTTCCATGATCAGGATGGAGCCCCACGCGTCGATGGCTGTCTGCGCCCCCAGCAGCCCGACAAAGGTCAGCACGATGACCCCGTTCAAGATGTCGATTCCGCGGCGCACCAACGGCGGCAGGCGGTCGTAGATCAGCGTCACCCGGATGTGGGCCCGGCGCTCCATCGTGTAGAAGCCGCTCATCACGAACCCGACGGCCGCCAGGATCGTGATGACGTCGTGCGCCCATACGGTCGGGGCCCCGAATCCGTACCGGGCGACCACCTCGAAGGCGATGATCGCCATGCAGGCGAAGAAAAGGTAGCTGAGGATCTCCCCTGCCCGGCGGCAGGCCCTCTCCACAGCCGTGTTACCCGACTTCATGTCGTGCGGGCGCGCGGAGCTACTTGGTCAACAGGCCGAGTTCCCGGAGGAACGCGATCTGGGCGGTGTAAGCGGCTTCCGCTTCGGCGCTGCGCGTACTCCAGTCCGCCCAGATTCCGGTGGCGATCTCGCGCAGCCGCGAACGTTCCTCCATGGGCCAGTCGATGATTTCGACGCCGTCCGCCTTGGCGGCGGCAACGTCGGCGAGGTCCCGCAGTTCGAGCCGGTTCGTGATGTCGCGGCTGAAGTTCCAGACGGCCGCCTCGACGATGGCCTGGATGTCGGGCGGCAGGGCCTCCCAGCGGTCCGGGTTCACGGCGACGTCGATGACCGGCATCGAATGGATGCCGGGATACACCGGGTACTGGGCGATGCGATGGAACCCGAGCTGGTGATTCATCGAGAACGTCGCCCAGTCGGCAGCGTCGACCACGCCCCGTTCGATCGCCGTGAAGACCTCGGCCGCCGGCAGGTTGACCGGCGCCGCCCCGACCTCGCTAAAGATGTCCTGGGCCATGCCTTCCGGAGCACGGATCTTGATGCCGCTGAGGTCGTCCACACCACGGAGCGGGATCGTCGAGACGAGCGCCTCCTTCCCCGTGGCTGCGCCGCCGATGTAGTGCACGCCGTATTGCGCGTAGAGATCCCGCAGGAGGCCGTCGCCGCCCCCGCGACGCAGGAACAGGAACATTTCCTCGGTGTGGTTGTAGGCGGCGATGAGGTCGCCAAGGAGCGCGAACGCCGGGTTCTTCCCCGAGAAGTAGACCGGCGCCGTGACCTGGCCTTCGAGGATGCCCGCGCCGACGGCATCTAGCGTCTCGCTGTACTGTACGACCGAGCCTACGGGCAGGAGTTCGATTTCCAGCCGTCCCCCGGTCAGCGGCCCGATGCTGTCCGTGAACTCCTTCATGATCTGGAATGCGATTTCACCCGCCTGGGTGGCCGCCTGCATCTTCCAGCGCACGGTCTCCGTCTGGGCGGACGCGGCCCCGGCGGCGGTGAGGACGCCTGCCACTAGCAGGGAGGCGACTGGGCGACGGGCACGCATCATTGGTCCAGCAGTCCGATCTGCCTGAGGAAGGCAAGGTGCGATTGATATATGCGGCCGGCCATCTCGCTACGGGCGCCGTACTCGGCCCAGACCTTCTGGGCGGCTTCCCGGAATTTCCGGCGGTCGGCGTCGGACCAGCTGATCAGCTCGATTCCCTTGGCGTCGACATCCCGGATCACTTCCGCGTCCTGCATGGCGATCGTTTCCACCATGTCGAGCGCAAAGGTCCGCACCGCCAGCGCCACAATCCGCTGCAGGTCGTCCGGCAGTTCGTCCCACCGTTCCTGGCGAACGGCGACATCGGTCATCGGCAGCGAATGGAAGCCCGGGAACAGCGGGTACGGGGCGATCTGGTGGAATCCCAGCTCGTCGTTCATGCCGATCGACCCCCAGTCGGCGGCATCGACGACGCCGCGCTCCAGCGCCGTGTACACCTCGGCGCCGGGCAGGTTGACCGGCGCGGCGCCGATCGATGCAAAGATCTCCTGGCTCATCCCCTCTGGGGCCCGGATCTTGACACCCTGGAAGTCCTCGATGGTGCGGATCGGTGTCTTGGCGGGAATCGACTCCGCCGCCCACGGCACGCCCCCGATGTAGTAGAGGCCGTAGCGGGCGAACAGCTCGCGGGCGAGTTCCATGCCGCCCCCGTATTCGAGCCACATGAGAATCTGACGCGGGGATTCGTAGGCGCCGTTGAGGTCGGCGAGCAGCGCGAATGCCGCATCCTTGCCCGAGAAATACCCGGTGCCGCCGTTCTGTCCGTCGAGAATTCCGGCGCTGACCGCATCCAGGGTCTCGTGGTAAGCAACTACCGCGCCAACCGGCAGGGGCTCAAGGATGAGACGACCGCCACTCATTACGCCAACACGATCACAGAAGCGCGCGAAGACCTCCTGGTTGACGCTGCCGGCCTGCCAGATCGACTGCATCTTCCACCGGATTACCGTTTCGCTCTGGGAGGGCTCGGGCTCGGGCGCCACGGTCACCTCTTCGGGCGGGGGACTCCTGAGAAGCAATGCCCCGATCAGGATTCCGGCGCCGACCGCGATCGCACCGGCAATGATGTAACGGCGGGATCGGTTCATGATGCGGCTCAGCCCGGGACGGTCCCGAGGCTGCCGTGCGTGCCCCGGTAGAGGATCTTGGTGTGCACCTCGAGCAGGTGGCGATGCCGGTCGAGCGCCGACGGATCAAGGTCACGTTCTGGCCGGGGCTCGGGGGCGAAGTGGTGGTAGCGGTCCTCCCCGCGCACCAGTGTCGCTGAGTCCTCGTCGCTGTAGAGCTGACGGAGGTGGGGAGCCGCGTAACGGATGGCGTACCCGATCCGCCGGTCGTTCGATTGGTTGGGCCGCGAGCCGTGGATCAGCTGCACGTGGTGGAGCGACATCTCGCCCGGTTCCAGCACCACGTCGACGGCTGCGTGGTCATCGACCTCCGCCTGGACCACCTGCCCGCGCGAGAGCATGTTGTCTGCGGCATGGGTATCCGCGTGGCCGATCTGCTCGGTGTGGGTGCCCGGTACCACGCGCATGCAGCCACTCTCGACCGTGCTCGGACTGAGCGCGATCCAGGCCGTACAGACGTCCGGACCGGACAGGCCCCAGTAGGTCGAGTCCTGGTGCCACGAGACGTAGGCGGAATCACCAGCCTCCTTGGTGAAAAAGTTCGAAGCCCAGCACAGGACGTCGTCACCGAGAACTTCCGACACCGGGTCGGTGATGCGAGGGTCGCTGACTAGGTCGTAGAGCCACGGATACAGCAGGTGCGGCTTGAACTTGAGCCCGCCCTCCAGCTTCCCCCCGGCCGCTGCCTCGGCTGCTTCCAGCCGTGCGCGCAGAGCGGCCGCCTCGCCGGCCGGCATCGCGCGGAGCGGGTGGAGGGCACCATCCCTCCGGTAGGTCTCGATCGCATCTTGCCCGGGCGTCTCGGCCATGGTCACGTTTCCCCGTCAGTTTCCCGGCGCAGACTACCACGGTCGGATTCCGGTCCCAGATCGGACGGACTAAGATGCCTGCATGAGCTCCATCGACCGTGTGGAAATCCACGTCTTTACCTTCTCGCTTCCCAATCTGGGAGTCGGGCAGGGCCGCGGCTCCGGGGTAGGCAACGTCGTCTACCAGCGGGGTGCCACCATCACGCCGACGCGCTTCGCCGTCCGGGTCTACAGCAACGACGGCGCCGTCGGGTCCTACGTTACGCACTGGGTGGGCACCAAGGCCGCCCTGGGGCAGGCGGAGATGCTGGCGCCGATGCTGATCGGGCGCGATCCAGCCCATCGCGAAGCCCTCCACGACGACATGAAGCGCGAACTTCGCGCCTATGACCACATGGGACAGGGGCCGATCGACCTGGCGCTCTGGGATCTGGCCGGGCGGCAGCACGGCATGTCGGTCGCCGCGATGCTCGGCGCCTTTCGCGAGCGGCTGCCGACGTATGCGAGCACGTACCATGGACAGCCGACCCCCGGTGGGTTGGATACGCCAGAGGCGTTCGCCGACTACGCGGCTGCGTGCCAGGAGCGCGGCTTCCACGGCTTCAAGATCCACG
The DNA here is from genome assembly GCA_022825235.1 of Alphaproteobacteria bacterium. Lineage (GTDB taxonomy): Bacteria > Pseudomonadota > Alphaproteobacteria > TMED109 > TMED109 > VXPW01. Next base: position 198,207 of record JAJDYI010000004.1, read on the forward strand.
GCTGGAACGACGGCGATGTCGCCCGTGAATCGGACAACCTCCGGCAGGTGCGGGCCAGGGTGGGCGATGACATGCCGATCATGCTGGATGCTGCCTGCGAGCTCCGCACGTGGATGGATGCCCTGGCGGTGGGGCGCGTGTGCGACGAGGTCGGCTGCTTCTGGTACGAGGATCCGTACCGCGACAGCGGCGTCTCGATTACCGGGCACCGGCGCCTCAGGGAGCGCCTCAAGACGCCGATCCTGGTGAGCGAGCACATCCGCAGCGTCGAGGAGAAGGCGGAGTTCCTGATCGGCGGCGGCTGCGACATGATCCACGTTGATCCGGAGTATGACCTGGGCATCACCGGCGCGATGAAGATCGTGCACGTCGCGGAGGCCTTCGGGCTGGACATCCAGGTGCACGCCTGCGGGCCGGCCCACCGGGCCGTGGCCGCCACGGCGCGCAACACGCATTTCTACGAGATGGCGCTGATCGGCCCGGACATGCCGAATTGCGTGCCGCCGGTCTACGACGCGGGGTACTCGGACCAGCAGGAGGATCTGCCGGCCGACGGCTGTGTTCCGGTGCCGGGCGGTCCTGGTCTCGGCGTCGATTACGACTGGGACTTCATCGAGCGCAACCGGACGGATCTGCTCGTCTGGCCGTGACCCTGCGTCGTGCCGCGCGCTGTGCGGCACTACCGGCCCTGCTGATATCCGCCGCCTGCCTCGCGCCGGACGGGGCTGCCATCGCCGAGGCCGGGGTTGCGCGGGACAGCTTCTCGAGACCGCTCCCCGGTCTCGCTGACGACGAGCTGATCCGATTTTCCCTCGGCCGGGCGCAGTTCCGAACGATCCGGCTGTCCGGTGCGCGCACGGACGGGAGCGGCGGCCTCGGACCGGTATTCAATCGCACGTCGTGCTCGGGCTGCCATGTCCGAAACGGCCGGGGCCGCCCCCCGGAGGATGCCGACAGGCCGCTGACGACCATGGTGATCCGGCTGGGCCCCGGATCGAGGTACGGGAGGCAGCTCAACGACAAGGCGATACCCGGTGTGGAGGCCGAAGGGCGGCCCGCATTCCAGCCAAACCCCGAGATTCACGTCGAGCTGGACGGCGTGAACTGGCCCCTGCGCTCGGCCCGTGTCGCCGTTCGCAAGCCGGCGCTCGGCCCGCTCGCGCCGCACGTGGAACTTTCGCCAAGGGTGGCTCCGCAGATCGCGGGGACCGGCCTTCTGGAGCGCATTCCGGAGGCACGGCTGCGCGAGCTGGCCGATCCGGACGATCGAAACGGCGATGGTATCTCCGGTCGCCGCGGCGGGAACGGTGCCGGGCGGTTCGGCTGGCGGGCGGAGGTCCCGAGTGTCGAGGCCCAGGTCGCCGATGCCCTGCACGAGGACATGGGCGTGACCAGCACGCTCCGGCCTTCGGTGAACTGCGCCGCCGGGCACGCCCGGTGTCTCGTCCGGGCCGGCGGCGGGATCGAGATCGACGATGAGGCGTTTCGGGCCCTCGTGACGTACGTCCGCAACCTGGCGCCGCCTGCGCCGCGCGTCGCACCCGCTGCCGACGCCGGCAGCGAGGTCTTCGACGCCATCGGGTGCACCGCCTGTCACATCGAGGAATGGGAGCTCGAGGACTCACGCGTTCGCGTCATCTATCCCTACACGGACTTGCTTCTGCATGATCTCGGGCCCGCGCTCGCGGACCGGCGGGTCGACGGGAGCCCTGGGAACCGGGAGTGGCGGACGGCCCCTCTCTGGGGGGTCGGTCGGATCTTCGCTGTGAATGGCCATCGCCGGCTTCTGCATGACGGACGTGCGCAGGGTTTTGTCGAGGCCATCCTCTGGCATGGAGGGGAGGCTGCGGCGGCCCGCGATCGGTTCCGGGCCCTACGACCGGCGGACCGAGCCGCGCTGCTCGCGTTCCTGGCCTCGCTATAGCGGGCTTCCGAAGCGGGCCGGATGGGAACCGGCCAAGTGGTTCTGCGGCCGGAGCTCCATAACCCGACGTGGAACGACCTGCGCGTGGCTTTCCCGACAGCCGAAATTCCATGCCGAAGGCGCGCCACCGTGTTGCATGGCACATGAGGCGACTATAGAGTCGATATTATGCATTTGAATTGCATAAAGTCGACTGTGCCGTGACAGAACCTTACATCGCTCGCTCCATCGAGCCGTTTCTGAAGAGAGCCGCTGCGGAGTTCCCTTCCGTCGCCGTCACTGGTCCGCGCCAGTCCGGAAAAACGACACTTCTCCAACGGCTGTTCGGCGAGTCCCACCGGTACGTCTCCCTGGAACCACCAGACGTTCGCGCAGCGGCCGCTGCCGATCCCCGTGCATTTCTGGAAATGTTCAGACCCCCGGTCATCTTCGACGAAGCGCAGTACGCACCGGATCTTTTCCCTTACATAAAGGAAAAGATCGATGCAGATCGACACAAAGCCGGGCAGTACTTGTTGACGGGCTCACAGAACCTGTCATTGGCGGAAGACATCAGCGAATCGCTCGCGGGCCGCATTGCGATGCTTTGCTTGCTGCCGCTTTCCCGGCGGGAGGCGGAAGGACGCCCGGACCTCCTCCTGCCGTGGGAGGCACGGCGCCCGCCGGCTCCCGCTGAGTGCCATACCTACGACGAGCTCTGGAGGGCGTTCCTGAGAGGCGGGTTCCCGGAGCTCCGCGCCCATCCGGAACGCGATGTCGCTCTTTGGCACGGGAGCTACATCCAGACCTATCTGGAGCGGGACGTCCGTGCCCTCCGGCAGGTTGGCGACCTCACGGAATTCCGTAATTTCCTGCAAGTCCTGGCGGCCCGAAGCGGACAACTGCTGAACCTCACCGGCATTGCGCGGGACCTGGGTTTGGCCGTCAACACGATCAAGGCCTGGATATCCGTGCTGGAGGCGACCTACCAGGTGTTTGTACTCCGCCCGTACCATGCCAATGTCGGGAAGCGACTCGTCAAGACCGCGAAGGTGTATTTCGTGGATACCGGAACGCTCTGCCATCTCGCGGGACTCCGGGATGCCGGACATGCCGCGTCCGGTCCGATGGGGGGCGCCATCATGGAGACAGCGGTGCTCTCAGAGATCGTGAAGGCGTTGACGCACAGGGGAGTTACGCCGCAAGTGTTCTTTTGGCGAACCCTGGCGGGAACCGAGGTCGATCTCGTCGTGGTGAGCGGGGGGAAGCTCGTACCCATCGAGGTCAAGCTCTCCGCGACTCCGCGGTCGGGCATGGCGGCCTCGATGCGCACGATGCGGGGGGATTTCGGAGACCAGGCCATGGCCGGCTACGTGGTCCATCCGGGAGACGTTCAGTTGCCGTTGGGCCCGGGCGTGACTGCCCACCCGTTCGCGGACCTATGATGACCGTGGCCCGTCCCCACGAGAGCGGGCAGCAGCGATTCGGACGATGCCCGCGTCGATGGACCGAACGCCAGGCCGGCTGCGGCCGCGACATCGGTCCACGATCCCCGGGTTCCGGTCGCCCGGCGGTCTCGCGAGAGTCGGCCTCGCCGAACGCGGTTCGTCGTCGTGGCGCCGTGCGAAGCTCTTGGCATCCGCCGCCACGATGTGCTGCGCGTGCGGTGCCGGGCTACCGGTATGTACGGTTCCGACGAGGTGCGGCCGGTTACGTGAAATGATGCAGCCCAGTTCTGACACGCCTTCGGCCGAGACCGCCAGCGGCGGTCCCGGCGGTGCCCTGTCCGGCCGCTTGCGGGTGCCCGGCGACAAGTCCATTTCGCACCGCGCCTTCCTGATCTCGGCCCTGGCGGTCGGTGAATCGCGCGCGGATGGCTGTCTGGAAGCGGAGGATGTCCTGGCCACACAGGCGTGCCTCCGGGCGCTCGGTGTCGATATCCGGAGAACGGCTCCTGGTTCCTACCGAATTCATGGCGTCGGTGTGCACGGGCTGGCGCCGCCGGACGGCGTCCTGGACTGCGGCAACAGCGGCACGGCCGCTCGCCTGCTGGCAGGGATGCTCACCGGGCACGCTTTTCCGGCCGTCCTCACCGGCGACGCCTCACTTCGGCGTCGGCCCATGCGGCGAGTGATCGACCCGCTCGATGCCATGGGGGCCGAGTTCGTCACGGCCGAAGGCGGCAGACTGCCGATCACCGTCACCGGCACCGATGATCTCATTCCGGTTACCTGGACCAGCGCCGTTGCGTCCGCCCAGGTGAAGACGAGTGTACTGCTTGCAGGCCTGCACGCGAGCGGCATCACCACCGTGGTGGAGCCCCGCCAGAGTCGCGATCACGGCGAGCGCATGCTGCGCAACTTCGGCGCCACCGTGTCGGCATCGGCGGCAGACGGCGGCCTCGCGGTGTCGGTGGAAGGCAACACGCCGCTGCGTCCCGCCGCGATTGCGGTTCCCGGCGACGTGTCTTCGGCGGCGTTTCCGCTGGTGGCGGCGCTGCTGACGGACGGCTCCGAGGTGGAGCTCGAGGGTGTCGGAACCAACCCGACGCGCACGGGAATCCTCGACGCACTCCGCGCCATGGGCGCCGACATCGAGGAAGAGCGGGTCGAGGACGCCGGCGCCGAGCCGATCGCCAACTTCCGGGTCCGCGGCCGGGGCGGCAGTCTGCAGGCAGTCGATCTCGGGCCGGAGTACGCGCCGAGAACCATCGACGAGTATCCCGCGCTGGCAATGGCCGCCGCCTGTGCGAATGGAGTCAGCCGGTTCCGTGGCCTGGGCGAGCTCCGGGTGAAGGAAAGCGATCGGCTGGAAGCCCTCCGGACCGGACTGCAGGCTGCGGGAGTTGCTGCGCGGATCGAGGATGACGACCTGCTGATCGAGGGCACGCCATGCCCCCGGGGCGGCGTGAGAATCGACTCCTCCCTCGATCACCGGATCGCCATGGCGTTCCTGGTCTTGGGAACCGCGTGTGCGGAGCCGATCGAAGTCGACGGGGCCGCGACGATACGGACCAGCTGGCCCGCATTCGGCGAGGCCATGCGGCAGCTTGGCGCTGCCATCGATACCGAAGCGGCGGCCGCATGATCATCGCGATCGACGGTCCGGCGGCTGTCGGAACCGGCACCCTGGCTCGCGGACTGGCTGCACGGTTCAATCTGGCCCATCTCGACAGCGGGCTCCTGTACCGGGCGGTTGCCGCGCGGGTGCTGGCGGCCGAGGGTGACGGCTCTGATCCTGATCAGGCCGAGAAGGCAGCGCGGACAGTCACCGTGGAGAGCCTGTCTGAACCTGGCCTGCGGAGCGAACGCGTGGGCCGGGTCGCGTCGAAGGTGGCGGTGCATCCGGCGGTGCGACAAACCCTGCTTGGACGCCAGCGTGAATTTGCGCGCCGGCCGCCAGGCGAGACGGCCGGCGCCGTGCTCGACGGGCGCGACATCGGCACGGTGGTCCTGCCCAATGCCGATGTGAAGTTTTTTCTGACCGGACCGTTAAATGTCCGGTTAGCTCGCCGGGTCAAAGAGTTGCGGGCTCGCGGAGAGCGGTTTATACAAGCCCGTGTTGAGCAGGACATGCGAGAGCGTGACCAGCGCGACCGGTCTCGCGCGGCAGCACCGCTAGCGGCCGCTACCGACGCGCATGTGATCGATACCACTGAACTTGACGCCGAGGCCGTGCTCGAGACGGCCTGCCGGCTGGTGAGGTCGAGTCCGAGGACCTCACGTACCAAGGTTCGCCGGGTGAGCGGCGCGCCATCGGACACCGCCCAGAAGGTGCGGAGCCAGGAGAGCCCATGAGCAACACAGTGCCGTCTACCGAGACGCACCCCGCATTCGAGGAGAACTTCGACGAGCTGTTTGCGGCGTCGATCGCCGCCACCGAGAAACGTGAAGGCACCGTTGTGGTCGGCAAGGTCATCGCCTTGGAGAACGACACGGCCGTTATTGATGTCGGCCTCAAGGCGGAAGGCCGGGTGCCGTTCAAGGAATTCATCGCCCACGGCCATGGCAGCGAACCCGCAGTCGGAGACGAAGTCGAGGTGTTTCTCGACCGCATCGAAAACCGGAACGGCGAGGCGGTGCTGTCGCGGGACCGGGCGCGCCGCGAGCAGGCCTGGGCCGAGCTGGAGGAGGCGTTCGAAGCGAAGACGCAGGTTACCGGGATCATCTGGGGACGCGTGAAGGGCGGCTACACCGTTGACTTGCAGGGCGCGAGTGCGTTTCTGCCCCGTAGCCAGGTGGACCTCCGCCCGGTCCGCGACGCCCAGCACCTGTTCGGCACCAAGCAGCCGTTTTACATCCTGAAGATGGACCGCCGGCGCGGAAACATCGTGATTTCCCGACGTGCGGTCCTGGAAGAAACCCGGGCCGAGGCGCGGGCGGAACTCGTGGCCACGCTCAAGGAAGGCCAGATCCTCGACGGAGTGGTTAAGAACATCACCGAGTACGGTGCCTTCGTCGATCTCGGCGAGGTCGACGGCTTGCTGCATGTTGCGGACATGAGCTGGCGGCGCGTGCACCACCCGAGCGAAGTCGTGTCGGTCGGGCAGAAGCTGCGCGTGCAGGTGGTGCGGTTCAACCCGGCCACCCAGCGGATCAGCCTCGGCATCAAGCAGCTCGAGGCGGATCCGTGGGAAGGGGTCGTCGAGAAGTACCCCAAGGGCGCGAAGTTCAGGGGCCGCGTCACGAACATCACCGAGTACGGCGCCTTCGTGGAGCTGGAACCCGGGATCGAGGGTCTGGTCCATGTCTCGGAGATGAGCTGGACGCGCAAGAACGTGCCGCCGTCAAAGCTGGTGTCCACGAGCGAGGAAGTCGAGGTCATGATCCTTGGCGTGGATCCGAACCGTCGGCGCGTCAGCCTCGGGATGCGCCAGTGCGCCGGAAACCCGTGGGAGAAGTTCGCGGAAGACCATCCGATCGGCAGCGTGATCGAGGGCGAGGTCCGGAACATCACGGAATTCGGCGTGTTCCTGGGCATGCCGGGCGACATCGACGGCCTCATTCATCTGAGCGACCTCGATGCCTCCCGCCCGGGCGAGGAGGCCATCAAGGAATTCCGGAAGGGCGACCGGGTCCGGGCGAAGGTGCTGGAAATCGATGTCACGAAGGAGCGCATCAACCTCAGCACCCGCCAGATCGAAGAGGAAAAGGTGGCCGGTGCCCTGGCCCCCTATTCGCGCGGTCAGGTGGTGACCTCCGTCGTCACCGAGGTGACGGACAGCGGGCTGCGGGTGACCGTGGACGACGTCAACGGCTTCATCCGCCGCAGCGACCTGTCGAAGCTCCGTACCGACCAAAATCCGCACCGTTTCGCGGTAGGCGAGCGGGTGGATGCCAAAGTGGTGTCGATCGATACCAAGGCGGCCCGTCTGGTCCTGTCGATCAAGTCGCTCGAGATCGAGGAGGAACAGCGTGCGCTCCGCGAATACGGGTCCAGCGAATCCGGGGCGTCCCTCGGGGACATCCTGAGCGAAGCGCTCAAGCCGAAGGAGGAGTAGCGCTCCCGGCGGTGGAGCTGTCCCCGGTTTGACCACGTTGCCGCGATTTGGCAGGAACCAGATTGGAGATTCATCCATGGAAGGTAGGTCCCCGTGAACCGGTCTGACTTGGTAAAGCGGATCCAGAAGGCTTATCCGGACCTGCATGGTGTGGAAGCCGACCGGGTCGTCCGCATCGTTTTCAACGAAATCGAGGAAGCCCTCGCCCGGGGGGACCGTGCCGAATTTCGCGGGTTCGGCAGTTTCTCGGTCCGCCTGCGCCCCGCCCATACCGGGCGCAACCCGAAGACCGGCGCCGCCGTCCAGGTGCCGGAGAAGAGCGTGCCGTACTTCCGCGCCGGCAAAGAACTCAGGAAACGAGTCGATACCGAGGAATAACCGCGGAGACCGAGCCGGGATCACCTGATGCTGCGCCTTGCGCGGCGCGTTGCCGTTCTGGTTCTCACGCTGCTGTTCATTCCGTTTGCGCTGTCCAACCGGCAAAGCGTCGCGCTGGCCTTTTGGCCGTTCGAAGGAGTGATCGAAGTGCCCCTCTACCTGCTCCTGGTGGCGGTGCTCGCCTTGGGGATCGTCCTCGGCGGATTTGCGCGCCTGGTGGAGCGGCTGGGGTCACGGGGACGCTCGCGGCGCGTGTCCTCGCCGTGAACGCGTCTGGCGCGGGGATCGTCGTCGCGGTCGACACGCCCGACGTAGGCCGCGCAGAGGTGCTGGCGAAGAGCTGCCGGGCGGCAGCGGCCGTCAAGCTGGGGCTCGAATTCTTCACGGCGCAGGGGCCGGCCGGCGTCCGGCGGGTCCGGGAAGCCGGGGCGCCCGTGTTCCTCGACTTGAAGCTGCACGACATCCCGAACACTGTGGTGGGGTCGGTCCGGGCGCTCCGGCCGCTGGCGCCCGCCATGCTGACCGTGCACGCGTCGGGCGGCAGGGCGATGCTGGAGGCCGCGCAGGCCGCCGCCCAGACCTACGAGGAACCGCCTGCCCTTCTCGGCGTGACCACCCTCACGAGTCTCGATGCCGACGACACCGCCGCGATCGGAGTCCGGGGTTCGACATCGGACCAGGTGGTGCGCCTCGCCCGGCTGGCCCAGGCAAGCGGCCTCGCCGGCATCGTCTGTGCGCCGACGGAGGCGGCGCGGGTGCGGCGCGAGACCGGTCCCGGCTTCCTGATCGTGACCCCGGGGATTCGCCCGGCATCGTCCGCTGCGCAGGACCAGAAACGTGTGGCCACGCCAACGGATGCCGCGGCCGCCGGTGCGGACCTGCTGGTCATCGGAAGACCGGTGACCGGCAGCGAGGATCCGGCCAAGGCTCTCGAGGCCATTGCCGCAGAGTTGCGCGGCTCCGTCCGATGAGCGTGGCGGCCAAGATCTGCGGCCTGCGCGAACCCAGGCACGCGGTCCTGGCGGCGGCCCGCGGCGCGCGTTGGGTCGGCATGGTGTTCTTCCCTCCTTCCCCCCGGCATGTGGAGCCCGAGCAGGCGCGCGCCATCGCGAATGTCCTGCCGCCGGCGGTCGATGCCGTGGGCGTCATGGTGAACCCCGATGACGAGGCTGTCCGGATCGCCGTGGCCAGCGGTCTCGGCGCCTTGCAGCTGCACGGCGGGGAGACGCCGGAGCGGATCGCTGCCGTGCGGCGCATTGCGGGCGTCCCCGTCATCAAGGCACTGGGCATCTCCACGCGGGCCGACGCGCGCCGCGCGAAGTCGTTCAGCGAAGCGGCCGACATGATTCTCTTCGACGCGCGCCCGCCGGACGATGCCACCCGGCCGGGCGGCAACGCGCGCGCGTTCGACTGGCCGGTCCTCATGGGCCTCGATCTGCCGCTTCCGTGGATCCTCTCGGGCGGGCTCACACCGACCAATGTGGGGGCGGCCATCGCGAGTTCGGGGGCGACGGCCGTCGACGTCTCGTCCGGCATCGAGCGTTCGCTGGGCGAGAAGGACGATTCGCTGATCATCGACTTCCTGGCGGCGGTGCGGGCGCCAGTTGATCGCTCGGCGCCCGTTTTGCAGTAATGTCACGGGCGACTCCCTGACAGCGGATGCACCCCATGGATCAGTCCAACAGCTTCCGGAACGGGCCCGACGAGGACGGGCACTTCGGAACGTACGGCGGCCGGTTTGTCGCCGAGACCCTGATGCCGCTGATCCTCGATCTGGAGGAGCATTTTGCGGCCGCTTCACGGGACGAGGCGTTCTGGTCCGAGTTCAACGAACTGCTGAAACACTACGTGGGCCGGCCGAGTCCACTGACCTTTGCCCCCCGGATCACCGAACGCTTCGGCGGGGCCAAGATCTATTTCAAGCGTGACGAGCTCAACCACACGGGCGCCCACAAGATCAACAACTGCATCGGGCAGATCCTGCTGGCCCGGCGCATGGGCAAGACCCGCATCATTGCCGAGACCGGGGCAGGGCAGCACGGCGTGGCGACGGCGACCGTATGCGCCCGTTTCGGCATGCCGTGCACGGTGTACATGGGCGAGACCGACATCGAACGCCAGCAGCCGAACGTATTCCGGATGCGCCTTCTCGGCGCCGAGGTGCGCCCAGTGAGCTCCGGCACGCGCACGCTCAAGGACGCGATGAACGAGGCGCTCCGCGACTGGGTCGCGAACGTCGAGGACACCTTCTACATCATCGGCACGGTAGCGGGCCCGCACCCGTATCCGGCGATGGTCCGCGATTTCCAGGCCGTGATCGGGAACGAGGTCAGGGCCCAGATCGTCGAGGCCGAGGGCCGGTTGCCGGACACGCTGGTCGCGTGCATCGGCGGCGGCTCCAATGCGATGGGTTTGTTCCACCCGTTTCTCGACGACGCCGGCGTCCGCTTGATTGGCGTCGAGGCTGGAGGCGAGGGAGTGGAGACGGGGCGTCACGCCGCGTCCCTCACGGCCGGGCGCCCAGGCGTGCTGCACGGCAACCGCACCTACCTCCTGCAGAACGATGACGGTCAGATCAATGACGCGCATTCGATTTCGGCGGGCCTCGACTATCCCGGGATCGGACCGGAACATGCTTGGTTGCATGATGTCGGACGGGTGGAATACGTGTCGGTGACCGATGCCGAGGCGCTGGAGGCGTTTCAACTCTGCGCTGAGCTGGAAGGCATCTTGCCGGCGCTCGAGCCCAGCCATGCGCTCGCGCATGTGGCAAAGCTGGCGCCCGACCTCGGAGCGGATCACCTTCTGGTCATGAACCTCTGCGGCCGGGGTGACAAGGACGTGTTTTCGGTTGCCGAAGCGCTGGACGTCGAGTTGTGAGCGACCGAATCGACGCCCGGTTCCGCCAGCTGGCCGACGAACGCAGGGCCGGCCTGGTCACGTTCGTCACGGCCGGCGATCCGAACCCTTCCGAGAGCCAGCGCCTTCTGGCGGCGTTGCCCCGGGCCGGGGCCGACGTGATCGAACTCGGCATGCCGTTCAGCGATCCGATGGCCGATGGACCCGCCATCCAGAAGAGCTCGCTGCGGGCGCTCGAGGCCGGACAGACGCTGGCGAACACACTGGCGATGGTCGGGGAGTTTCGCACCAGCGACGATGCGACGCCGATCGTGCTCATGGGTTACTACAACCCCATCTTCTCCTACGGGGTGGATCGGTTTCTCGAGGATGCGACCCGCGCCGGCGTCGACGGCCTGATCATCGTGGACCTGCCGCCGGAAGCGGATTCCGAGCTCTGCCTGCCCGCCCGCGCCTGCGGGATCGACTTCATCCGGCTCGCGACGCCGACGACGGACGACCGGCGGCTGCCCAGCGTCCTCCGAAACTCGTCGGGCTTTCTGTACTATGTCTCGATCGCCGGGATCACCGGTACCCGGGTCGGGGAAACGGACGTGGTAGCCGGGGCGCTTGCCCGGATTCGTGCGCATACGGAGCTACCGATCGCGGTCGGGTTCGGGATCCGGACCCCAGAGCAGGCTTCGCGGATCGCGGAAACCGCGGATGCGGTCGTGGTGGGCTCGGCGCTGGTGGACGCGGTGGAGCATACGCCCGGGAATGCCGCGGTGGCCGTCTCCGAACTGGTTGAGCAGCTGAAAGCCGGCGTGCTGTCCGCGCGGAAAGCCTGACCGGGGAGCGGCCGATGAGCTGGTTGTCCGACTTCATTCGACCGAAGCTGCAGGCAGTCGTCCGGCGGCCGGCGGCCCCTGATCTGTGGACGAAGTGCCCCGGGTGCGACCGCATGATGTTCCACAAGGAACTCGAGGCGCAGCTCCAGGTGTGTTCGGCGTGCGGACATCACCTGCGAATGCCGGTCAGCGCGCGCCTGAAGCTCCTGTTCGACGACGGCAGCTACGAGCTGATGGAGCTTCCGGAAGTGGAGGAGGACCCGCTCCGGTTCCGCGACCGCAAGCGTTATTCGGAACGACTGAGGCTGGCCCGCGCCGAGTCGGAAGCGACCGATGCCATCGCCGTGGCCACCGGGCGAATTGGCGCGCGGCCATGCGTGACCGCAGTTCTGGACTTCGGTTTCATGGGCGGCTCCATGGGGATGGCGGTCGGTGAAGGCCTGGTACGGGCGGCGGAATTCTCCAAGAAGCACAAGCAGCCGCTGATCGCTGTCACCGCTTCCGGCGGGGCCCGGATGCAGGAGGGCATTCTGTCGCTGATGCAGCTGCCACGTACGGTGGCCGCGATCGAAGACGCACGCGAGGCGGGATGTCCGTACATCGTGATCCTGACGCATCCCACCACCGGCGGCGTCACGGCGTCGTTCGCGATGCTCGGCGACGTGGCTCTCGCAGAGCCTGGCGCGCTGATCGGATTTGCCGGCCCTCGGGTCATCGAGAACACCGTCGGCGAGACCCTGCCGGAGAACTTCCAGCGGGCGGAAAAGGTCTGCGAGCTCGGCATGCTCGACGCGGTCGTGCCCCGCTCCGAACTGAAGGCCACGCTGGTGCGCGTGCTCGCGCACTTGACCAACGGCCCGTTGCCTTCACCTGAAGACGCGGAAGAGAGTTCCACCGCCGTTGCCGTCATCGCTTGACGCGCGCCTCGCGCGCCTCGGGGAGCTCCACCCGCGCTCCATCGATCTTTCGCTGGACAGAATTCAGCGCCTCCTTGGACAGCTGGGCCATCCCGAACGGAACCTCGGCCGGGTGGTGCATGTGGCGGGCACGAACGGCAAGGGGTCCGTCGTCGCCATGCTGGCCGCGGTGCAGCGAGCGGCGGGCCGCACGGTCAACGCCTACGTTTCCCCGCACCTGCTGCACTTCAACGAGCGGATGCTGATCGACGGGAAGCCCATCGAGGATGGACCGCTCGTCGTGGCGCTGGACGCGGCCGAGGCAGCGAATGCGGGCGAACCGATCACGTTCTTCGAGATCACGACGGCGGCGGCCTTCCTGGCGTTCGGCGCGCGGCCCGCAGAGATAACGATCCTGGAGACCGGGCTTGGCGGGCGCCTCGACGCCACCAATGTCGTGAAACGGCCCGTGCTTACGGTCATCACGCCGGTCGGGCTCGACCACTGCGATCGCCTGGGCTCCACGTTGTCCGAAATCGCGGCCGAGAAAGCCGGGATCTTGAAGGAGGGAATCCCGGTGGTGGTCGGACGGCAGCGTCCTGCGGCGATGGGGGTCATCACGAGGCGGGCGCGGGCAGTGCAGGCACCGATGTTTCGACACGGGGTGGAGTGGTGCCTGGAGAGAGATGTGACGGCGGCACGATACGTTGATTCGGCTGGCCGCCGGACAGAATTGCCGACGGCGCTGCGAGGCGCACACCAGAAGGAGAATGCGGCCGTCGTCGCTGCCTGCATCGCGGCGACGCCCGATCTCGCGGTACCCGAGGAAGCTGCGATCAGGGGCTTTGAGCGGGTTCGTTGGCCGGGTCGGCTGCAACGACTGAGGAACGGCCGGCTGGCCGAAATGGCGGCCCCGTCGGAGCTTTGGCTGGATACCGGACACAATCCCGACTCAGCCCAGGTCCTTGCCGACTGGGGACGCGAGGGCCCACCCTTGCGATTGATTGTCGGGCTCCTGAAGAGCAAGGATCCCGCCTCATTCTTCAGCCCGTTTCGCGGCATTGCCGTGGGAGTGGCGACCGTTTCGCTCGGATCGGATGCCGCCGGCTGGGGCCCTGACGAACTAGCCGCGGCGGCGATGAGCGTCGGCCTGTGCGCCACGCCGTTCGATTCCCTCGAAGCCGCCGTCCGATGGGCCGGCGAGGCGGAAACGTGTCACAGAGTCCTGATGACCGGATCGTTCCTGCTAGCTGGCCAGGTGCTCCGCTGTACAGAGGCGGGGGAATTCGGAATCGGCTTTTGAGGCGGCACGAAGTTCGAAGGTCCGTGTCTCGTTCGGGAGAGGAATGGAATCGGTGTTCTGACCCGTCAGGCGACGCCGCTCGAGCCAAGCGAGTCGTCAATCCAGTTGTAGAGAGCCTGCTTGGAGACCGACCCCACCAGACTGTCGATCAACGTGCCACCCTTGAACAACATCACGGTGGGAATGCCGCGTACGCCGTACTGTGTCGGCGTGGCGGGGTTGGCGTCGATGTCGACTTTTGCGACCTGCAGCCGGCCTTCGTACTCCCTGCTGGCTTCATCGAGAATGGGAGCGATCTGCTTGCATGGCCCGCACCATTCCGCCCAGAAGTCGACGAGGACCGGGATATCGGATTCCAGGACGTCGGTGGCGAACGACTCATCGGTAACGGCTTTCGTGCTCATGTCTGCGGTCCTCGTTCAGGTGCATCGGATGATTGCGCCACGGAGTTTAGCGGCGGTGTGGCGCGGTTGCCTCCCGCTCAGGAAGTGGTACGGCATCTGGGAAACGTTGGAGCGGTCGCCCGCGCACGATCGGGTTTCCTAGGAGAGCGTGAGCGGAATTTGGGGCTGAGGACTGTACCGCTCGAGGCCGGTTTGGTGCTGCCGTAGCTGGTGGACAAGGTGTAGGGGGTCAACGCCGGGAAGTTCCGTCAGGCAAGAAAAACGAGAGTCGTGCGGGACTCTGCGCGGCAGGCGCCTGACGGGTACCATCCCGCATTGTCCGGCTTTGTGTGACTGTTCAGGAATTCCTGCCGGCATACGCAACAGCACCGAGCGTGCTTATTTTCTTCCCACGCCCATTTCGTCCTCCCGAATTCGTCGTCGAAATGCCCGGCGTCTGACGAAGTAGCGCCGAGCCCCTGTGATTCCCCGGCGCCACAAAGCGGATACCGGGTTCTCCGAATTCCGATACTGCTCACGCGAAGCCGAGCGATCCGCTTCGATCTGCGAATCGTCTTGACCAACGTGAAACACGACTGGCGGATCCAGATAGAGTACGTTTAACGCGTTGTCCCAATAGTAGTTTATGGCCTGATCAATTTCCCACATCATTTTCGGAGTGGCAGCCAGGAAACGTCGCGCGGCCGCTCGGGTGATCACGTAGCCTTCGCATCCGAAATCGTGATAACGCACCCGCCCGATCCTGTGGCCGGTAGAAAGCTGCATGCAGGGGACAAAGGGTTTGGCCGGCGTCCGTCGGTTCAACTTTATGACGTCGAACGCAAGAGGGCAGCGTTCCAATTCCACGAGAACGGGCGGAAGATCCGGAGACAGCTCAACATCATCTTCGAAAATCGCAATGATCTCCGGGCCGTTTTTCACGACTTGTTGCATGACCTGCCGCTGGCTCAACCAATTGGCGATTGAGCCATCCGCCTGCGGCTTGAGGCCCATGCGTCTTCGGGTGTCCCGATCGACTTGGCCATACTGTTCGCTGGTCAGCCGTTGGCCATCGACCGCTTCATGGAATTCTGCCGTCAGCTCAAGCTTTGCAAATTGCTGCAGCATGTGGCGGCGTCGTGCTGTCGCGCGGGCCAGATTGATAACAAACACGCGCATAACGTCTTCCCTTGCTGGTAGAGCATTCTTGGCTGATTCGGGGAGACGCGTCAAAAGCCGCACATGCGAAGGCTACACTGCTTGTTTTGCGCCCTTCAATTTCTTCCTGAAGTGTTTTCGCTTCAACATTTCTTCTCTCAATATGCTCGCAGCTCGGCGCGGCAGTTTGCGCCTGGACCAATTTGACTCTCTGTGGGCACCCTCCTGCAAGAACGAGTGATTGCCCGATGCATTTCCATGAGACACTACTGGAGTCTGCAACGAGAACACATTTAGCCCATTTTCCCAGTAGGTGTGAAGAGCATGGTCATACTGGTGAACGATTTTCGGGTACCGATTCAGGAGCTTTCCAGCAGCAGCCTTGGAAATTACGTAGCCATGAGCCCCCCAGTCCGAATATTTGGTAATGCCTAGCGTCACTTCCTCGTTGACAGTTTCCAATGCGACGAATTTGAGATAGGTCTTGTTTCTGTGAAGAAACACGATGTCAAAGCTCACGCCTGAAGAATACGCATGCTCCAACGTTTGGAGCACATTTGCGATGTTTGGGTCGAGGGCCACATCATCTTCAAATATTGCAGTTAAGTCTTCCAGGCCGAACGCAACGGCTGCAACCGCTCTTCTGTGACTTATGTGACAGGCGATCATCCCGGGAGAGAGTGGACGTCGTCCTTCTTTGTCTCGGGCTTCCCGGTCGACGTTTTCGTAATCCTGCGCTGTCAAGTCCCGCCAGTCAGTTGCCTTCAGGGTTTCGAACTCGATGTCGAGCCTATGGAACTGCTCGGTCATGGCTTGGAGTCGATTCTTCGCTCGAGGAAGGTTTATGATGACACACTTTATCATGCTGGAATCACAGTCTGTTCACTCGTTGGGGCGTTGAAGCTCCGGGACGAAAACTGTCTTGACACCAGGTCTCTTGCTATTCGCAGCCCGAATAGGAAAGTACGCCCTGGCTTATCGGAGACGCCGGATTTCCATGGAAATTGCAACGCGGTTCCCCAGTGGCCATTCTCGTTCGCCGAACCAGCGAGAGAGTTCGCGGTCGCCAAGTCCCTGAACCGAGCCCAAGTACTTTTTTCGATCGACAAAGGAATCGAGCTGGTGTCGTCGAACGCGTGGTGCAATTGGTGGCAATTCTCCTAGCTGCCTTCTAGAACCTCAAACTGAAGGAAGAGCTACCGGAGCAGGCACGGGAAGCGGATTGGCAATGCAAAGCACGCTCGATGTAATTGTTACCAGCCTGCACCGGAACTATACCGGGGTGTCGGCTACCGCAGCAGCCGTCGTCCGAAAGCAAGCGAAGCGTTATCGCATGCTCCTTGCCGGCCGACCACTGCCAGGTTGCGTGCCTCCTGTGTCGCTCAGGCAGGCGTTCAGATGCTCACGAAATCCGGCGCAGGGCCACCGCTACGTCCTTTGGCATGTTCGACGGAACAACGAGATTCGTGCTGCACTATTAGCGCGAGATCTCCTACGGCTTCCAATTCGCATCGTCTTCACATCAGCGGCCCAGCGCCGACATTCCGCAGTCCCACGCTGGCTTATTTCTCAGGTGGACGCGGTTATAGCTACGACCGAGGCGGCTGCGTCACTCGTTCCGAATGTGCATGCGGTCGTAAATCACGGCGTGGACACGGACCGATTTTTTCCGGCAGAGGACCGGTTTACTGCATGGGAGCTCGGGGGTTACCCTGGTAGATTCGGCATCGCTACAATTGGACGAGTTCGACCGGAGAAAGGCACTGATCTATTCGTTGAGGCGATGATCCGCCTGCTTCCTCACTATCCTGACGCAACCGCACTCATCGTAGGCAAAGTCACGGCTTCCCAGCGAAGTTTCCAAGGCGAACTTAAGCGGCAAATTGATGCGGCGGGCCTGACCAAGCGAATCATTTTCACAGGCGAGATTGCATCCGGTCAGCTGCCGCACTTGGTCAGAAGTCTGTCGCTACTGGTTGCCGCAGCCCGCTACGAAGGGTACGGAATGACACCTCTGGAGGCCATGGCCAGCGGCGCGCCAGTCATCGCCAGCGACACAGGCTTTTTCCCGGAGTTCATCGGTGCTAACGAGGCAGGATTTCTTGTGGATCAATTGAATTCAGTACAGATTTCTCTTTTGGCTCGGCGGTTGATCGACAATCCTGTCGAGATGCATCACAAAAGTGTTCGAGCAAGGCAGCGGGCTGTCAACTTATTTGACCTCAAATTTGAAGTTGAGGGGATTCATCGCGTGTATAGGGACTTGTGGGAGTAGTACACAACCAAACGGAGTGTTCTCGGCGTACGATCTACCACAGTGAAGTCGAGGGAGTTAGACGTCGACGCAGCTGCCGAGAACTGACCGAAGCTGGGAATTCAGCGATAGTGTGGGTGCTCACTGTTGAAAGTGCCGTCCGATTCACATCCATGTCTGCTTTGAAACCGGTCCTGTGTGAACTGTTCAGCAAACACTTTCATCGAATTCAGAATTAGTTTAACTTTCGTGTATGCCTGCTCTTCGCTCGGCTACCGCGTTGAGGATCAAGCGTTCGTAACGCTCAATCGCTCTGTCCACCCCAAACTCCTGTCCTCTAGTCCGCAGCACTTCACTCGCCGGCGGAGAATCCAGGGTCTGTTCGATTGCAGTCGCTAACCCCTCTACGTCTCCGACTCGCACTAGAGGCCCAATTCGCCCATTGTCGAGGATTTCTGCTGGGCCGTGTGGACAGTCTGTGCTGACGCACGGGCAACCGCAGGCAAGCGCCTCGATAAGTACATTTCCCAATCCTTCATACCGCGACGAAAGCACGAAGACGGCTGCCCTTCGCATAAAAGGAAACGGATTGCTGGTCCATCCACTGAAACAAACCCTGTCCTCTATTTCTAGCTTTCGAGCGTGTTTCTCTAGTCCGAAGTTCCCCGGGCCGGAAGACAGCAAGTCGTTGACCCTGCGGGGGGTTTTCCGGTTCAGGCGGTTCCCGGTACTGGGAACGTTTCGATCAGCTCGGCGGCGCGTCGCTGGGTGGCGGTGGGCTGCGTGACCAGCGTGA
>JAJDYI010000046.1 GCA_022825235.1 Alphaproteobacteria bacterium
CAGGGATGTTGCTTGCGAATCTCAACCCTAACCGGAGATCACGATGGCCACCGCCGCCGGCCCGCCGCCGCCTGCGCCTTGGGGGCGCGGCGACGGGCCGGCGGGCTTGCCCCTGCTACACCACGCCGAGGGACACAACCCCGAGTGCAACTGCCGCGTCTGCAAAGGCACCGGTCATTTCCTGTCTCCCCAAATTGGGGACAGCAGGGCCGGAGGGGGCGTCACCGAGCCCTGCTGTCCCGCCCGACTGTGCGACATTCCGAAAGGATGAGACACCGGCCAACCCGCCGCGATCGCTGCACCCCACCATTGCCCTCGACGGACGACGGGCACTTGCCACATGCGCTCGGTCCGGACTGCACGTCTCATCGGAGCGGTTGAACCGGTGCCGTGCAGGCGATTCGCCGCATCGCGATCACGCGGGCCCGGTTGGAAAACCGCCGCCTTGCGGCCATATCCTTCATCAGCGCACGCAGGGACCGCGAACGCTGGGGCCAGGGACCGGTACCCTCCGCTCTTTGGGTGACAAGCTGGATTGTGTCCCGAAGCTGGCGCGGGATTACTCGCAGACCACGCCGTCGCCGTCACGGTCGTGCATATGGACGTAGGCTGGATGTCCCTTCCCTACTGGGGCGATACCGTGACGCCGAGCTTCTTTGCAGGTGATCCGGCCGTTGCCGTTGTCGTCCCACAGTGCAAGAGGGTCGACGTCGATATCGCCTGCTGCGGCCTCGGGAGCATCGTCCGGCGGCGCGAAGACCATCTCGGTCGAAGGGCAGCCTCGAAGCACGTCGTCAAGCGAGCCGGCTTCCTCTCGATCGATCGTGAGCGAGTACTTCTGCCGCACTTCGATTACCCGAGCGGCGAACCAGCACCGATTGAGGTCCGGGAGCCACTCGGCCGCGTCCGAATCGCATTTGCCGCCCGCGTTGCACCGGTTCACGTGCGGCGCCGCCAGGGTCAGGTTGAGAAGATCCCTCGCAAACTCGGCCTTGAGCTCGGGCCCTGCGCCGCACAGACCGCTGTCGTGAGCCTCGGATCGTGCGACGATGTGCTCGATGTCGGTCTGCTTGCGGTCGATGAAGTATGTGCCCGTGTAGGGACCGTAGATGCGGTCGCCCAGGCCCTCGATGATCTTGAGCTCGACCGACTGCGGGTAATGGTAGTCATCCGCGCTGTAGGAGTCGCAACGGTCTTCGGGCGCGACAACGAGACCGCGCCAAGTTTCCGATGCGGACACTCCGGCCGAGGCGGCGAGTGCAATGACGAGAACGGCAGGCCCGCGAAGGACTGCGAGTAGCAGGTGCAAGCGTGCCATCGAGAACCTCGTGTGTACGAACGTGGAAGCAGTGCCTTGAAGTGGCCAATCCATTTTAGGCGCCACGGACTCCCTCGTAACTTCCCGCCAGCCGCCGCCCCTGCCCGCCGACCGACCGAATGTTGTCCGACCGGGCCGATCGTCCCTGCGCCCTGAACAGAACCGAGGGTTAGTCGGTTTCACGACCTGGCGGAACAGATTCTCGGGACCTCCACGAGAGGATTCTCGCCATTGCCGTATACAATCACTGCCCGACAAGTACCTCCGAGTTTGAGCTCGCTGATAGCCTGCTCAGCTGATCTCCGCTTCCTCGCGTATCTGATTGAGGGTTTTTCCGTCGTAGACCCAGTGATCGGTGCCAGCAACCTGATATCCCACTAGTTCTGAAGCCGCACGGCTCAGAGAATAGGTTTGTCCGTGCATGTTATCTGGCGCACCTTCCGTTAATGCAATCGTCTTCCCGTCCGGATTAACCTCAGCGACAATTGACAAATCTTTCGCAAAGGCCAGCTTTTCGCCTGGTTTGATACCAAAGTTCTTTAACCTGAAGATATTTCTTCTTGCTAGCCTTTTCTCCGCACCTGTCACTCCCTCGAATTCATCCTCTGGAGTGACGTCTTTTCCGGGAGCAATTTCAACTAGCTGCTTGGCCTGTTCAGGATCAATTACAAAAAATTCCCTGCTAGCATTAAGCCGCATTGAATCTAGACCGGCATGTAATTTCCTTTCGACAGCAATGGCGTTCTCCACTTCACGGGCATAATAACAGGTAAACCGAGCAGGGACCCCGGTATTCTGGTACAATTTCTCCATCCGTTTCTTAAGGTCAACGGTCCTTCCAATTTTTATTATTGTCTCTTGGAACGCCGGGTTTTGAAGAATGTATATGAGCCCTTTTTTTTTCGGTTGGTTTGGCTGTCGTCATCGCAGTCTCGCCCTCTCTTGCACATGCAAAGTACAGACACGAACTTCTGCTATCGCTCCGCGCCTTGCAGTACTACAGCAGCTGAATCTACCGGCAATGCCTTCGGCGTGCTTTCGTGCCCCACTGTACCACGATGTCGGAACTCAACAAGCAGTCACCCCCAATTGGTTGATTCAGACCATCGTTACGTGCGGGGGCAACGTGTTCCGGAGGAACTAACTTATTCCTCGACCGCGAAGCCACACCCAGCGAGCCATGCCTCTACAGGGAGGCAACGGAATCAGTCCTACATCGCTACGAGGGCACCGTCGGAAAGATCATAAGCTACGCTTGGGTGGGCTGGGCAAGTCGGCTGCCCAAACTAAACTCATTGAATCCAACTGATTCGGCCAGCAGCCAAGTGACGAACAAGAGGGCCTGCACAGCTAGCTTTGGCTCTCGGATTGAGATTTCTCTCGACGAACTTGCGATAGCGCTGCAGCCACCAACCCGGCGGGAACGGCGACAATTCCGAGTCCGCACATCAGAATGACAAATGTGAATAGTTTGCCGCCGACGGTAACTGGGTACACGTCGCCGTAACCCACCGTTGTGAGGGTGGCGGTTGCCCACCACAGACTATGCAGGATGCTCGCGAAAGCCTCGGGCTGCGCCTCGTGCTCGAAGTACCAGATACCCGCCGCCGACAAGTAGAGCAGCGCGGTAGCAACACCAACAAAGAGCACGATCTCTTCCTTTGCGAGTGCCATTGCTTTCCCGAACCGGGCTATAGCCTTGTTATACCGGCTCAGCTTCAGGATTCGCACGACGCGGAATAGCTGCAGTACCCGCACGACACGTAAGTCCACGCCGCCCAGCGTCAGATAAAACGGGAGGATGGCCACTACATCCACCAATCCGTGAAAGCTAAAGGCGTACCGGAGCTTTCTCTGTGTAGTTCCGATTCGAAGCGCATATTCGATCGTGAAAAGGCCCACGATGACGACCTCCAACCATGAGAAGACCGCCCGGATTCTCGGCGACAAGTTCGGAAGCGTATCAATGGACACGGTGATCACTGAGACAAGAATGAGGCCCATTACGATCATGTCGAAGATGCGACCGGGCGTCGTGTCGCTCCGCTGAACGATGTCAGAGATGGTCATGCAGCTCCTCCTTGCGGTGGGTGGAAGCGGTTCTTTGATCAGGAACGTGACAGCCGACTAGGACTTCAGCAGAGCAAACACGAAACCAGTGAACTAGGACAGAAATTACATCGGCGTTCCGAAGAACACACGCACACTGAACAACGAAGGTCGGCAACTTGGCTGCCGCCACATCCGGATCCCGTTCTGCAGAGTCCGGGAGATCGTCGAAAACGGCACGGTAACCTGTTTGAGGAGTGTGTCCCAGCTACTGCCGTTCTTGCGCGCCTTAATTGCGTCGCCCCGAACCCCTAACTTCACTTCCTATGCTTGAGAAACACCAAACAAAGCAGTGTCGAACTTACGGCCGTCAACATGCCTCACCCAACCGGTCGGGCAGCCTGCATTTGATGGGCTGTTGCACGACAAATCCAATGGTTGGCGTGGCTTGGCTCGCTTGATCCCCGCCAAACTGCCATCCCCTCTACTTGCCACGGAGTCCATTCCAGCGCATGCTCATGGGGCCTCAGGGCTTCGTCACTAGCTGAATCGCGACGGTGCCTTCAGAACGAATCGCGAAAGAAGGGCAAGCAGCGTGGTCTCCGACCGAACGAAAAACCGGAGCGCCTGCTTCAGCCGTGACAAGCCCTGCGGTGCCGCGTAGCATCAGTCCGGCGCAGTCAGCAAATGGAGAAAACTGTGGCAAGAGGATCAGGAGGAGATGGTGGATCAAAGGGTGGAGGCTCCAAGGACGGCAGAGGTTCTGGAGGGTGGCCTTCCACGACAGGCAACCCCTCAGGCGGCGGTCGCGACAACGCTCCGCCCAAAAAGTAGACCTACCAGCCATTCCACGGACGACCATTTCGACGGCATAGATGAATCGCCGGACGCCCGCTGTGGCGGGAAACCGGCATCCCTGCTCTAGAATTCCGCCAAGATGGCCGAGACACGCCGCTTCATTCAGTTCCCGCATCCGGGCCAAGAGCAAACTCACGCTCGCGGCTGCAAATGGAGTTGCAATGACTACCCCCACCGGCGAAAGTTCATGCAGCTACATGGGAAATGGATCGACGAAATCACATGGCGGTCTGGCGGTAATGGTACGAAGTGCTGTGCCCCTCTATGGGCGTGGGGGGAGTGGGAGCCGGAGTCGAGGTGCCTCTGCAAATTGAAGGCGTCCGACCAGCAGCATCCCAACCATCTCTGGGAGCCCTACTACATTCACAAACCCAACTGCCGAGGGCTGCACAATACGGACCCTTTTGTTTTCGGAGACAAGTTCCTCTATTCGAACTGTCGTCAAACCAGCACTCCAGGACTGAGGCAACTGGTTCGCGGCTCGGTGATTGCGTTCGGGAGTGGCAAGCAAGTCAACGGAGAGCGGAAATGGATGCTCGATACGGTGCTGGTGGTCAATGACTTCATTGACTATGAGGCGGACAAGGCGCGCATTGATCTCAAGGGATGGGTACCCGACACATTTCACGACGTGACCGGTAGCCCGCTGTCCGACAACCCCCGCGACGAGGACTCGTCACCGGGAACATGCATTCCGGGCGCTGGGCCCTTTCGGCTTTACCGTGGCGCAACACCTGCTGATCGCGTGGAGGGGATGTTTAGCTTCTTTCCAGCAATGCCCGGCACGGGAACCGAAGGGTTCCCACGACCATTCATCGACTTGGGGGACAAGTACTTCGATTGTTTCAACCCCAGCAACTGGCGCGCCGTGAAGGGGTTAAGGGTCGAGCCCACAAGTGCCAGCGTGCGCAAGATGTGGAACTGCATTGTCGAACAGGTCCTGAGCAAGGGGTGCGTACTGGGCACATTTGCCGAAGAACCGCGATGCCAGTGAAGACGGCCAAACTGGCGCATGTGGCGTTGGCTTGAGCTTAAACAATGTGACCATACCTTCTGCCGCTACTCATCATCCTCACATCTGCAACGCGATGCTTAAATGCAGAATCGAAATCCTCCGCCTCGAGCGCCAATATCGTAAAGCCCCCAACCTCGGCTGAGAACACCAGGACCTTGCCATCGTACATGTCTAGTCCGTGCGTTTCCGGAACCGGCAGCGTTATTTTCTCCATCATGTTGCCGCCCAGCCGGAGATCTCTCGTCACTGAGCCGCCGAACGGGGGCTTGAACGTGACGGGTCCAATCACCGACTTCGGGGCCAGATCCGGTACCACCTCGTACCCGAAGTAGCGACACATCCCTCGAGGCATGTCAATCTGATTTCCTGGCTTGTCTGGACCCCGATTGCGGGTCACGTAACCTGTTTCGATCCAGAACATGTCGATATTCTCAAAGTCTGGATTCGTCCCCTCATCGACCGCTATTCCTGGCAGCGTGGCCGTCCACCGTTCCTCATAGACGTCAACAATGTCCACTGCTGGCGTGGCGGTTTGCCACATACTTTCCGCGGTGTTCAAAGCCGCCTTAAGGGATGCACCAAACATCGGCTTCGTTTTTGCTTGCACAGTTATCCCCGATTCCACACTCCGTTGAAGCCCGTTCGAGGAAAGGTTGCCGGAACCAGCGATCATGCCGAATCGCGTATCCTCCCTGTTGAGTAAGAACGCCGTCTTCAGATGGAAGTCACGACTGGGGGCGAACCCTGCTCGTCCTACCGTCTGAACTCCGTCGTAGATGCGGACGTCCGTATTCGCTCGCCCGATGATGTAGCGAAGCGCGCTGGGTTGGGTTCTGCCGTAGTCAATCCCTAGCAGCCAGCGCGAAGGTACCTGTTTCCAAAACTCTTCCCCGAACGAACGCCCGAATGCGATCACGCCCGAATAGGCTGCGTAGGCGTAGAGCCCGAAAAACTCCCGTGTTTCGGCCCATTGATGAACCCGTAGCAGCTCCGACAGCGTGGTCCGCCCACAGGCATCTGCATGGACAAACGCCTTGATCATGGTGCAACTCTCTGGTGTAGCTCAATGCCGGAGACTAGCGGAGAATGATCCAAAGCAGACGTGCCGTTCACTCAACGTCCGGTGGCGTCAACCGTGTCAACTCCGTCGTTTCTCCGTCCACTCCATCCAATTGTGCAAGACGCCGGTACTCGCGTCGCGGCGCTCCCGCTGCAGCCATCAGCAGTCCCGCATCCTCGTCCGACAGTGTTTCTGCTCCCCTCGGCGCCAACACACGGTAGGCCGCGCCGCATTCGCCCCATATGGCCGGACCCAGCAGGCGAACAGTCTGAACAGGAGCCTGTGGTCCCATTCAGTGGTCACGACGCTCAACGTCCTCAACACATCCGCCTGTTCCTAATACCAGCGCCGCTGGTCGGACCAACGATCGCGTTTGCTCCCCATCACACTTGAACGCATGCGAACGGGGATCGTGCCAATAGAGACCCAGCAGTTGCCGGAATGCAATGTTTCCCCGGCTTCGATCACTGTCGCCAGTCTGGAGCGAAGACAACTCATACGGTGGAAAGACGGGAGTGCTCCTGCCGTCAAGTATCTGTGAAGCAGGGCGCTACATTGTCAGGTTAAGCGCCAACAGGTTCCGCAGCACGTCATCCTCGGAAATCTCAGCATCCCACCCGTACGCCGCCGCCACCGTGGCATCGAGGGCGGCTTGCGCGTCGTCGAGCCATTGCGGGCGCGTGTTGTAAAGCTTGGTGAGCGTGCGCACCTTGAGTTCTTTCGCCGCCTCATCGTCGCGGGCGACAGGGCGCGCTGGGTAACCGGGGACTGGCTCCTCCACCCACTCCACCCATTCGGGCGGGTTGAGCCAGCGGTCGCGCAAATCGACCAAACGCCGCGCAGCATCGGCAATGGCGACGGCGCGCGGGTCGGTGGCGTAGTCGCCGGCGGGGATGTCGGGGGAGAGGCCGTCCGGGAAGGGGAAGGTCTCGAAGGTGGTGGTCGGCGTGTAACGCGGGTCGTTACCCTTGCCGAGCCATGTTCCGAGCCGTAGCGACCACGCTTTGTGGAACCGACTATGCAGGATTCCGAACGTGACATCGTCATCGCGCGCGATAACGATCAGCTGGCAGTCAGGGCAAATTCGCACATCCAGCCAGGCAAACAACCGATGCTTGGCGACGCGCGGCGTCGCGATGTAGCGAGGCAGACCTTCGAGCGCACGCCACATGTTTGGCCGAGGATTCCAGTGCCTGAACCAGTATTTTCTGCTTGCCGGTTCCCGATTTTCCTGTCGCTTCGGCTTTACAAGTGCCTCGACATGCGCGAAGGGCGCCTCGTACAGCGCCGCATCCGTTCCGCTCATGGATTCACCGAAATCGACGATCCACTTGCCGGACGGTCGGCGGGTCAGGTCCAAACTGTTCATCCACGGCCGGAGAACGTCTGCGTTGGGCCGTCCGTTCGGGTTGTCCGGAAGGCGCAACCATTTGCGCGCCAAGTCGCCCGGAATATCGAAAGAACCACGTTTGATGTCCCCCTGGAAGGCGGTGCCCTGATTGGGTGACAGACGCCTGGCTTGCGTCAGGTCGGTGCCTGCTCCGTCAACCATGGCCGTAAGGTCGGCGTGGATTTCGTCCACGACCCGGCCATCTAGTCGTGTTTCTGCCCGGCACCCGCCATCCGCGGCAGCGAAACACACGATCGAAACCCGCACCGCAGCACCATCAATGACCCAAGGCTCGTCCGACCATGCCTCGAAGATGGTGCCTTGATCGATGATGTTCTTCAGCACGTTGCGGTTGGTGCCCCCACGAATCGAGTTCGTCGCGACAAGTCCAACCCGCTGAACCTTTCCGTCCACCAACAGCCTTCCCGCTTTCGCAAACCAGTAGCAGACCAGGTCTGGTTTTCCGTCGATCATGGCCCGGTAGAGCTTCGGCAAGGTTTCGGCGATGTAATCCCCTAGTTCTCTTCGTATCTTTCTGTTGCCCAGGAACGGCGGATTGCCGATCACGACGTCGGCCGCCGGCCAGTCTGGTTCAGTCCCATCCGGAGCGAGGATCGCATCGCGGCATTCGATGGTCTCGAGTGGGTCGAGGATGGGATCGGTCGATGCGCCGAACCCGTTGCGCCGCATCCACTGGATTTCACCGATCCAAACCGACACGCGGGCAAGTTCCGCCGCATAGGCGTTGATCTCTATGCCCTTCACGTTCGCCGGGCCGATCTCCGGGAACACGCGTTCCAGCCCCAGCGTCTCCGCTTCCAGCTGGGCCCGGTGCTCGATGTCCTTTAGCGCGTGCAGCGCTAAGTAGAGGAAGTTTCCCGAACCGCAGGCAGGATCGAGCACGATGAAACCCCGCAGCCGTTCAAGGAAGGCTCGAAGAGCTTGGTCGGCCTGCCGCCGGTACCGAGTCTGAGCCGCAAGCGATCCCGCGGCGTCGGCGCGCTCGACCATGCCCGCGATCCCGACCTTCGCCGTCTCCCACTCCGCGAGCAGCGGCCGGACGATCACCGGCTCGACGATCCGCATGATCTTGTCGCGGTCGGTGTAGTGCGCGCCGAGCTGCGAGCGCTTGTCCGGATCGAGGCCGCGCTCGAACAGCGTGCCGAGGATGGAGGGGTCGATCTCCGACCAGTCGAGCGTCGCTGCCTTGAGCGCTGTTTCTATGTCTTCCCGGCCCAGCGGCAGCGCGGTGTCGTCGTCGAACAGCCCGCCGTTGAACCACGCCACCGCCTCGAAACCGATCCGCCCGCCAGTGGCCATCGCGCCGAACAGGTCGCGCGCCAGGTCGACGAACCCCTCCGGTCGCCGCCGCGCGTGCTCAAGCATCCGCGTGAACATGCTGTCGGGCAGAAGACCTACGTCCTCGGCGAACATGCAGAACACCAGCCGGTTCACGAAGTGCGCCACCGCCTGCGGGTCGTGGCCGCGCTCGCGCAGCGACTGGGCAAGCTTTGCGAATGTCGCTGCCGCGCGCTCGGTCAGCGCTTGCCGCGTCTCGCCGGGGCGCAGCCGCTCCGGGTCCGACATTGCCCACTTCAGCTTGTCCCGTTTGGTTGCGTCGGCTAGATCGTCGAGCGCGACCTCGTACGTCTTGCTTACGCTGTTCGTCCAGTTGGTGCGGATGCGAAACCGCTCCATATCCGAGACGATCAGCAGCGGCGGGTTCTCCAGCGCCAGCGCGTACTGCCGAAGTTGACCGAACGCCGCGTCGAGGTTGGCGTGCTTGCCCTTGTACTCCCAAGCGAAGCAACCGCGCTTCCACACGTCGGCCCAACCTTCGCCGCCTGTGTCCTTCCTCGCGCCGCGCTCGAAGCAGTAGCGCTCCCCGGTCGGGTCGGCCTCCGCTGGCGTCGGCTCGCCCAGCAGTCGGCACAGGTCGATGAAATGCTCCTGCGCAGCCGAGCGCTCCTTCAACTCTGAGGCCCGCCACTTGGCGATGAATGCACCGGGCGTCATCGGGCCCATTTCGCCCGCACGACCGATGCGTGGCTGGAATCGAATTGTCTCACCAAACGGTACACGCGCTCTCGTTCCGAACCCGGGTTGCTCCGCTGTCTCCGGCAACATGCAGTCACCCGTCGCGGGCTGCAAGATGAAACACAGAATGGGTACTCACCGACGATGTCGCTCCTGATCGATGCCAGTCGGCAGCCGATGCGGAACAGGCTCAGGTGTCGTGGCCCCGTCGTCTCGCTTCAAGCGCCGCGAAGGCTCCAAACCCTTGCGACAGCGGCGATTGCGGCCGACGACGGTGGGGAGGGCGCGAGCGCCGATCGGACTCCATTCGGAGCCTGCTCGTACACACCCGACGCGCCGCTGGCGCCTCGGGCGAGACCTGACGGCTCACCTTTCTCTGACGTTTTCCTTGATTTGCCGTTGAGTTAGGTCGGCTTCGCCGACTGGCACGGAGGCCTGCGCGGGCCGCGTTGTCTGTTCTGGAGGACCGTTCTGTTCCCTGCGAACGAACGGCGCCCCAGGGAACAGACAACGGAGACGTACCCGTGCGCATCCACGCCACCATCAACGAGCGGCTGCT
Source organism: Alphaproteobacteria bacterium (assembly GCA_022825235.1). Classification (GTDB taxonomy): domain Bacteria; phylum Pseudomonadota; class Alphaproteobacteria; order TMED109; family TMED109; genus VXPW01. The sequence goes on from JAJDYI010000046.1 coordinate 10,287, forward strand.
CCGCCGCACCTTCCGCGAGCGGAAGATCGGTCAGTCCGGCCTCACCGTCATCGACGAGGACCTCCCGGCCTTTGGTCTCAAGGTCCCGAAGAACGGGGCCCGAAGCTTCTTCGTCCGCGTCGTGCGCCGGCTTGGCGCCGAGAACGTCGTCCTCGGCACGACCGACACCCTCACCGCCGCCCAGGCTCGGGAGCAGGCGCTCGCCGCGGTCGCGGCCGCGAAGGCAGAGCACGCGAGCGGACCCCGATTCGCCGAGTTCGACAAGGAGTTCGAGCGCCGCCAGGCCCGGCGCTGGAAGCCGGCCACGCGGGCGGCCAACCGCCACCTGGTCGAGCGCTACCTCCTGCCCTTCTTCGGCGCCATGTCCGTCGCCCAGATCACCCGGGCAGACGTTCGGCGCTGGTTCGATGCCCTGAGCGGCACCCCCGGCAACGCCAACCGGACCCTGCCGGTCCTCTCCGTCATGATGCGCCAGGCGGAGCTGTGGGAGATGCGCCCGCAGGGGTCGAACCCCTGCCGCGGCCTGCGACGCTACCGGACGACCCCCCGCGAACGGTTCCTGTCGACGGACGAGCTGCTGCGGCTCGGCTTCGTCCTCGACCACGCGGACGACCGACAGGCGGCCGCCGCGATCCGGCTCCTGCTGTTCACCGGCGCGCGGTCGTCGGAGATCACCGGGCTCCGGTGGAACTGGATCCGCGGTACCCGCGCCATGCTGCCCGACTCGAAGACCGGCCCCAAAGCGATCCAGCTCCCGCCGCCCGCGCGGGCCGTCCTGCGCGGCCTGCCGCGCGCCGGGGCGTATGTGTTCCCGAGCGCGGCGGGAAACGGCCCGATGTCGGACCTCGGCCGGCGCTGGCGGAAGCTGCGCAGCCTGGCCGGGCTCGACGACGTGCGTCTCCATGACTGCCGGCACTCGTTTGCGAGTCACGCCGTGATGAGCGGCCTCGATCTCTACACCGTCGGTCGTTTGCTCGGCCACGCCGATACCGCCTCCACCGAACGCTATGCCCACCTCGCCGACGCGCACGTCCGCGCGGCGGCAGGGCGCATCTCCGGCATCGTCGGCGACGCCATGACCGGTGCAGGGAAGGAGTGCCAGCGATGAGCGGGAACAGGCACCGCACCCGGCTGACCGTGAAGGTTATCGGCGCGGCCAGGCCAGGCGCGAAGGAGTACACCCTGTGGGACAACCTACTGGCGCATTTCGGGGTGCGGGTGCAGCCGTCCGGCGTCCGCTCCTACATCGTCCAGACCCGCGCCCAGGGACGCATGCGCAAGATCACGCTCGGGCGCTTCCCCGAACTCCCGCTCGATGCGGCACGACGGGAGGGCGCGGCCGTCCTCGCTCGTCTGTGGGGCGGCGAGGACGTGACACCGCCACGGAAGCGACGGGCGCCGCGGTTTCGTGACTTCGCCGCCCGCTACCGCGAACGGCGCCGCTACCGGTGGAAGCCGTCCTCGCTCGAGACCTACGACGTCTATCTTCGCAGCCGGCTGATGCCCGCGTTCGGGAGGCTGCGGCTCGACGCAATCGATCATGCGTGCGTCTCCGCCTGGTTCGACGCCGTGAGCGCTGAGCGGCCCGGCGCCGCCAACCGGGCCTTCGAGATCCTCCGCGCCATGCTCCGCACGGCCCGCGAATGGGGCGACCTCGGCGAGCACGTCCCAGACGCCTGCGCCAACATCGTCAAGAACGCGCGCAGGCCGGTCGCACGGTACCTCGACCGGAACGAACTCCATCGCCTTGGCACCGTGCTGGACCGGCGCCAGGAGGCAGACCCCTGGCCGGTCGCCGCCATCCGCCTGCTGATGCTGACCGGCGCCCGGGTCTCCGAAGTCCTCCACCTCGCGTGGAGCGCGATCGACGACCTGGACGACGACGGCGCCAGCGCCCGACTCGGCGACTCCAAGACCGGGCCGCGCACGATCTGGTTCGGACCCGAAGCTGCACGGCTGCTCGCAGCCCTGCCCCGGCACGACGACGGCCGGGTGTTCCCCGAGGACCTCACCGCCCAACGGCTCCGGACGTTCTGGCGCAGGGTGCGCGAGGACGCCGGGCTCCCGGGTCTCCGCCTCCACGACTGCCGGCACAGCTACGCCTCCCAGGGGGTCATGCACGGCGTGGGCCTCACAACCGTCGGCCTGCTCCTCGGGCATCGCAGGCGCGAGACGACCGCAATCTATGCCCACCTTGACGACACCGCCCTGCAGGATGCCGCGGCCCAGGCCGCGGCCGTCATCGCCCGCGCCATGGACTACCGCCTGGAGCGCTGAAGCCGCGGCAACGCCTGGGCCTGCGCGGTTGTGTCCCTGGGCATAGTGGCGGCAGACCGGCGATGCGCCGCGGCCCGGGCGCGCCGATGCATTTGCAGTCGGCCCCTGCGCGCGGGACGGCAACGCGGAACGCGTGGCGGGACCAGCTGCAATTGCGGCCGCCTCCGAACGGGGGCAGGGCAGTGACACAGACAGGAAACCCCACTCTGAGACAGACATAACTTCTATCTCATCGCATTCCGGGGGCGGCCTCAGTTTCGGTTCAGACCAAATGCGCCGCGAGACCGCAGTATTCCCTTCCAATGACTTTCGCGCGCCAGAATCACATCGTCGGCCGTGCGTGCCGCATGGCTTTCCAGCAGCGCGAACCGGACGTGCGCGCGGCAATAGTCCAGTCCGCGGCCGTCCAGCAACGCCCGGACCTCGACGTTGCCGCCGTGACCGGTGTCCGCGTACGCACCCCAGCGTGCCCAGACACCCTGATCGCCGGAGGCGGAGCCGACATACATCCTGCCGGTTCGTGTATCCGTAATCAGGTACACCCCCTTCGCGTGCTCCAGCGCGCCGCGCCAGTCGGGCCGGTCCGCGCGGACCAGGGCTTCCAGTTCGGCAAACCCGATCTCAAGCCAGTCGTGTCCGGGGAACTTCCGGCCGGCATGGGGCTCCGGCAGGAGCTCGCTGACCGTGAACCGGTCGATCTGGTTCTCCAGGTTGATCCGCGTGCCCCGCTGCCGGTACGTCGTGTGCAGCTTCAGGCGGCCGACAAACCCCGCCCCCTGCTCCGTCAGCTCCACGACATAGCGATCCGGCAGGCGCTCACGGACCCGCCAGATGCCGCCGAACAGCCACTGGTCGGGCTCGTGGTAGAACGCGATCACCGAGAAGATGTAGGGGCGATTGAACCAGTTTTGCCGGGACCGGTACTCCTGCCAGCCCTGCCACTCCTGTCGGCTGCGCACGAACACGTCCAGGGGATGCTCTTGTCCGTTGTGCCGTGCGAAGTGCAGCTTGTACTGCCGCGGCTCCGGAACCGGAATGACGTCGGAAAGCCGGATATCCGTCATGCAAGGCTCCTTACACTCCCGTGCTGCGGTGACCTGCAGGCGCGCTGCCAGGAGGCGACGCTTCGGCGGCAACCCGAACGGGCAAGGTCAAATACACAATGTGAACCCCCACCAGGATTGCTGGCGGGCGGGGAACCAGTGACGGCGGGTCCGGCCAACCGCTTCGCGTCTCAGCCGGACTGCAAGGCGGATGCGATCGGTTGCGGGAATTCAATCGCGATACGGCAGTGATCGCTGGGACCCCATTCCTTTGGCTCATTGAGGGCCCGGACGGACAGGGCACTGGCAATACCTCGCGAAGCGAAGACGTAGTCGAGCTGGCGGTCTGCCATTGCCGGCGGCCTTCCCGGCAACCGCCAGGTGGGGACATTCAAGCTGCCCCCTGGCAGGACATCAGGCCAGGGGTCGGCCCGCCTGCCGTCCGGGAACTGCGGTCCCATGCATGGGAGGCCCATCGCCTCCATACGTTCGAACACGGTCGCGTAGCGTGCGGCCCAATACGGGCTGCCGTCCGCGCTGTAGCCGCGCATCAGGTTCAAGTCGCCTGCAGCGACTATCCGGTGCCCGCGTTGCCGCCCCACGAGGAGCGCCAGGTCGGAGACGAGCCGATGCGCGGACGCGTCCGAGTAAATCCAGGACCCGTCGTTTCTGAAAGGGCTTTCCAGTTCCGCGTACATGGAAACCGCCACGAAGGGTTCCCCTGAGCGCGGCATTACGCGGGCTGCGGTGAGCGTACCGGGCGAGGACACCGGGAGTTCACCGTGCGCTGCCTGGCCGATTGGCGCCGTGAGCAGCCACTCGACCGTTGCGCGGTCCGAGAGCACGGCAATCGCCGAGCGCCACGGCGCGCGCCTGTTCTGCTCACGAGCAGACCAGGGCGCCGGATCGACCTCGATCCTTGCGGCAACGTCGCCTGGCGGACGGCAGGCTTCCTGCAGGAGGGCGATGTCGACCCCCATATCCAGCAGGAAGTTCCAGGACTCTTGTTTGTGCGCCATATTCCAGGAGACCATGGTTATAGATCCGTCATGCATGTCGGAAGCCTTCGCAAATCCCGCCGCCGACGCGCACCTTAGTACAACTCCATACAGCGGGTAAATCGAGGCCTCCTAAGGGGCGGGCGAAGCCCGCTTCACCTTTCGCTTGCCTTGCGGCGCGGGTTCCAAGCCGGGAGCGTGACGGGCGGGGCGGACCGCGGTCGCGGCCGCCGACCGGGAGCGGCGGTACACGGCGGTCGGGTTCCGCGCCATGCTGCCCGACTCGAAGACCGGCCCGGACGCGAACCGGCTCCCGCCGCCCGCACGGGCGGTCCCGGATGGCGTGCCGCGCGTCGGCGCGTATGTGTTCCCGAACGCGAGGGGTCCACGGGGATGCGCTCGCCAGTGCGCGGATTGCGGCCCGCGCGCGCCGGCCGGACAGTTCTGCCGCCCCCAAGAGCCTGTGTTGCAGCTCGGTGTCGGCGTATCCGACGCCGGGATTCCGCGTGCTGGCGACGCTCCCGCCGTGAACGGGCTGCGACGGCCGGGCACGGCCGTCGCAGCCCGCGCCCCTACCAGCGGAAGCCGGTCTCGAGCCCGATCCGGTGCTCCGGCGCCTGGTCACCCGCGGCCTCGCGGCGGGCCGCCTCGACGCCGAGCGTGAACGATTGCCACCGCCCGGACGCGAGCCGCCAGCCGAGGCGGACGTCCCGCGCCTCGCCGAACCCAAGCCCCACGTACGGGGTGCCCGTCAGGCCGCCCGTGAGCGACAGGCCGTACCCGAACTCCGCATCGAGGCGCGCGCCCGGCAGCTCGCCGCCGTCGCCGATCAGCGCGGCCGGCCGCGCGTCCCACACCCGGCCGCCCTGCACGCCGGCGCCCCACGACGGCGTCATGGCGAGCGACAGGCCGCGGCCCGACGGATCGGGCGCGATCCGGAGCGAACCGCTCGCACCCCATTCGCCGTAGCGGTCGTCCTCGTGCGCGGCGAGCCCGTAGACGCGGAACTCCGACGTCAGGCCGCGCGACGGGTCGGACCACGCCAGGCCGGCGCCGACCTCGAGACCTGAGCCGGTCTCCGCATCGCCGCCGTCGTGGCGGAAGCCCAGCGTGAGCGACGGCTCGACCGAGCCCCCGCCCGCGAGGGCGAAGATGCGCGATCCCTCCAGCACGGCGCGCACGCGGCTGGCCTCCCCAGTGGCGGCCGCGAGGTTGCCGACGCCGGGCGCGGACACGCCCGCCTGCTCGGTGCGCACGAAGAACGCGTCCGTCTTCAGCGCGAGCGCGAAGCCGCTGCCGGCCCCGGGCCGGAGCAGTTCCGCGCGGCCGCCGGCCGCCACCAGCTGCAGGGCGATGTCCGCGCGCTGCGAGGCGCCGTCGCGCGCGAGCGACAGCTCGCCCTGGCCCGATCCGACCATGCTCCAGAACGACAGCCGCTCGCCCGCCCGGAGGCGCGCGTAGGGCGTGACCATCGAGAGCGCGCCCTCGATGGCGTACCCGGCGCCCTGCGGCGCGAAGCCGGCGCTGCCGGTCTCGATGCTCTCCGACAGCACCAGGCCCAGCAGCAGGTTGTCCCGCTCCCAGTCCATGCCGAGCACCCCGGTCATGGTCTCGCTCGTGAACGACAGCCCGCCGGGCGCGGCGCCGGAGGAACTCCCCGCGAGCGCCCGGCCCCAGCCGGTCATGGCACCCAGGCCGGAGACGTCGCCCGCCGTGAAGCGGAACGAGGAGCCCAGCAGCAGCTCGCGTAGATCCATGCTGCGCGCCTCGCCGGTCGCGTCTCCGTCCCGCCAGCGTTCATGCTGCTGCGGCAGCGGCGCGCCCGCGAGGTCGAGACGCTGGCCCGCGATCGTCAGGTGCGAGGCCGTGCCCGGACCTGCGGCCAAGCGGCCTTCCACCGCCTCGAGCATTTGGCCCGCGACCGTGCGCCCGAACCGCGCGAGCCACTCCGTCTGGAGCGGGTCGGTGTTTACGATGGTGCCCGTCGCCTCGCCGTCGGCGATGCGCGCGCCAGCGGCGTTCGAGAGCGTGAGCGTGAGCGTCTCCGCGCCCTCGTCGTGGGCGTCGTCGAGCACCGGCACCGAGACCGTCTTCGCCGTCTCGCCCGCCGCGAAGGTGAGCGTTCCCGATGTCGCCGTGTAGTCCGCGCCCGCCGTCGCCGTGCCGTCCGACGTGGCGTAGGCCACTGTCACGCTGTTCGTCGCCGCGCTGGCGAGCGTCACCGAGAAAGCGAGGGCGGCGCCGTTCGCTTCCGTCACGCGGACGTCGGCTACCGACAGCCCCGCAAGGGTGGCGAGACGCGACTTCAGCCAGCGCAGGCCGCCGTTATTCACCTTCGGCTGCGACGGCCCCCAGCCGGGCGCCGTCGGATCCCCGAAGAAGAAGCGCGGCATGATCGAGTTGCTGACCCTAGCCAACAGAGACACCTCGGCGCGGCTTGCGTGGCGCGTCACATAGCTGACGCCCGCAGTGGCGAGCGCCTGCACGGCCTGCCCGTACCGACGCACAGCGGCGGCATCGGACGGGTCGTGGTAGATCACGAACCGGGGCGCGGCCGGCGTCTCGGATTCGCCGCTGGCCCCGCCGGTGGCAGTCGCCGTGGTCCCGCTCGCCGTGCCCTCCGCCAGCAGGGAGTTGTCCGCGTCCAGCGCAGCCACGTTCACCGTGTAGCTCGTGCCGGCGGACAGATCCGTGATCGTGTGGCTGTTGGCGCTCGCCTGCACCGCGCCGCCGTAGTCGCCCGCGCCGGTCTTCCAGCGCACGTCGTAGCGCGCCGCGTCCTGCACCTCGTCCCAGTTTACGGCCAGTTGGGTGGGCTTGTCCGAGACGGAAGCTACGGTGAGCCCGGTCAGCGTCGCCGTTCCCTCGCCGTCCGGAAGCTGCTGATTGCCGGATTCCCCGCGCGCCAGCGAACCGGTGGTGGCCGTGCCCTCAGCCTCGCCGGCAGCAATCGTGCGGTCGGGTTGACTGGGAGTCGGGAGGGGTCACCGCGCCTCAACCTTGACCGTGTACTCCGTGTTGCCCGAGAGCCCGGCGATACGCTCGGTCACGGCATTGGGGTCATCCCTGGTCGGCTCGGTCCACGCGTCGCTGGAGCCGGTCCTCCTGTAACTCACCACGTAGGTGTATGGCTGGCCCGCCCTCGGCGACGACCAGGACACGTCCAGCTTGTCGCCGTGGCCCGGCACGGCGCTGACGGCGACGGGACCGAACGCATCGCGGGTCCTGCCCACCGCTTCGCCATACCCGATCTCGTGGTTCTCGACGCCGCGCAGCGCAACCACCCTGACGGTGTACGTCGTACCGGGCTCCAGGCCAGTTAAGGCGGTGCCAACATTGCCGCTGCCATCTTTGCCCAGGTTGGCCCTGCTCAGAGTTGCAGCGACCGTGAACCGGGTCGCCGGGTCCGTGCCCTTCCGGTACTCGACCCGGTAGGCAGAAGTGTCGGGCATATCCTGCCATTGCACGCTGAGCCTTTCCGGGGAAACATTGCCCGTTCGGACCTCGACCGCCCGCAACGTCACCGCCGGGACGGTCGCGCGCGCCTCCGCGAAAGGGCCGAAGCCGTCGCCCAACCGGGCGATGACCTTCACCGTGTAGGTGACGTTGGGGGCCAGCTCCTCGATCCGGTGGGAGGTCGCCCTCGTGGCGAGGAAGCGATCCAGCTCGTAGTCGTCTTCGTCCAGTTCGTATTCCTGCCCGTCCGTCTTCCACTGCACAACATATTCCACCAGCAGTCCTTCCACCGCCGCCCAGGATACGTCCAGCGCGGTCGGGTCGCCGGATGCCGGCGAAACGGTCAGCCCGAAAAGCCCTCTCTGCTCCGGCAATGACACCGACGCCGATCCCGTCTCGGTGTTCACGATGGTCCCGGTCGCTTCGCCGTCGGCGATGCGCATGCCGACGGCGTTCGTGAGGGTGAGCGTCAGCGTCTCCATGGCCTCGTCATGCGCGTCGTCCAGCACCGGCACCGAGACCGTCTTCGCCGTCTCGCCCGCCGCAAAGGTGAGTGTGCCGCGCGTCGCCGTGTAGTCCTCGCCTGCCGTCGCCGTGCCGTCGGCGGTCGCGTAGTCCACCGTCGCGAACCCCGCCGCCGCATTGTCCAGCGTCACCGTGAAGTCGAGGGTGGCGCCGTCCGCCTCGGTGACGCGCGCGTCGGCGACCGTAACGCCCGGCTCCACCGGCGCGGGCGTGTGCCGCAGTACCACCGGGGGCAGCTCCCACCACGAAGACCGCGTCGCGGTGTTCACGTGGACCAGGTAATGCCACTCGGGGTTGAAGTCCTCGATCTGCACACGGCAGCGACCGGCGGCGTAGCAGGTATGCTCCAGGATCGAGTGGCGATCTTTCCCCATGATGTGGTCGTCATCCCACCCCCACTTCATGTCCGCAACCGGGCGCGTGGCCGCGATCCACTCGACGGAGTACGGCAGGATATCGTCCCGCTCGGTCGCCTCGTCCAGCGTCCAGGTCACCAGACCCGACGCCGAGAGGGTCACGTTCCGGGGCACCCGGTCGGAGTCCGAGGGCTGGATGCCGTCCCCCGGCCGCGTGAGCGGCAGATCGGGTCCGTCCCCCGGCGAGGCTCCCGCCGAGAAACCTACGGCCTGCGCATCGGCCTGGGGGACCGCGAGCATGCCGGGGACGAGTAGCAGGAACGCCCCGGCGAGGGTGCGCGCCAAGCTGGATCGCAGTCGGGGGAAAGCGCGGAAGAAAAAGCGGGGAGTGGTCCCGCCGCGTGGCGGGCGGCGCGAACCGGCAAGGGCTGGCTCAGGAGAGCGGACCCGGCGTCGGGGAAGATGAACGCGGCAGGAGAATGCAGGCAGCGCCGCCGCGGCCCGGCGGAGCGCCCTCGCAACGGAAGACGCAGGTACGGCCCTGGGCGCTAAATCGTGCTCGTGTCTCCCAAAGGCATGCAGGGGAGACCGCCCGCTGCCCGCACGCACCTTGCCACCCGGCAATCCAGCCTCACAGATTCGCATCGCCCAGTTCCCCGTGCACCCATTTTCCCTAGAAGTGCGCCGCGCATTGTATTCCAAATGTATTCAACGACAAGGATATGGGGAAGACATATCGCTCAAATGTCAATAACAGAGATTATTTGGCAGATAGTGCCCGGATAAAGGCTCTAATGTATCGGCATATCATTTTTGAAAGTACTTCCGATGTGACTTATCGCTCGCACGCTCAGGCGCTGCGGGCGCTGCCGCGGGCATCCGTCCGCCACCGCCCCGATCGGGCTGGTTCCGCGGGGCACCCCGGGATTCGCCATGTCTGGTACCCGCGCCCGCCCGGCACCCGCCGCTGCACATGGAGGGTGGCAGGCACAGATCGGGGACCGCGTCACGGTCTCAGGAGGCGACGGCAGGTTCTGCGTTGCGCGGTGGCCGCTGGCGGTGTCGAGACTGTCCGGACGCACGGACGTTAAACTGCGAGATGCCGCGCCATTCCCGCGAACCCCGAGCGCGCATGTCTCCGCCGCTTTCCAGCACTCGCAAGGCGGCCACCCGCCGCGCTGTCCGCGCGCGCCTTGCCGCCCGGCAATCCAGACTGGATCGTTCGCATTGCCCACCCCCAGTGAACCGGATACCCCCTGCGAATCGCCGCGCGCAACGTATGCTTGCTGTCATCCATGATCAGGCTGTTGTCGGCAATATGACGTACATGGCGATAACAGGCATTGGTCTCGCCACGCCGGGCCGATCAAAGTCTTTTGTCAATATCTACAACCGGGCATAAAGTATCGTGACAGTGACAAATGGCCTGCGTCCGCAGTCGATGCGGCCGTTGCCGAAGAGGACGGAGCGATGACGCAACGCGACGAAACGGCCCAGCAGACGGAACCCGGCAGCCATCTCTCCGCGCTCAGCGCGGCGGTGCTGCGCATCGGCGCGAGCCTCGACCTCGACACCGTTCTCACCGAGGTGCTCGACGCGGCCCGCGCGCTCACCGGCGCGGGCTGCGGCGCCATCGCCACCGTCGATGCCGCCGGGCGCCCCGGCGACTTCGTCACCTCCGGCCTCACGGAGGACGAGCACCGTGCGCTCGAGGACTGGCCCGACGGGCCCAATCTCTTCGCGCATCTCGGCGGACTTGCCGCGCCGATCCGGCTGGCCGACCTCGCGGAGTTCGTGAGCGCGCTGATTCCCACACCCTGTCCGATCGACTGCGGCGCCTTCCAGGGCACGCCGATGCGCCACCGCGGCGTCCATGTCGGGAGCTTCTTCCTCGGCACCAAGGAGGGCGGGTTCACCGAGGCGGACGAGGAGGTGCTGGTGCTGCTCGCCGCCCAGGCTGCGGCGGCGGTCGCCAACGCGGGTGCGCACCGCGAGGAACGGCGCGCCCGGACCGACCTCGAGGCGCTGGTCGAGACCTGCCCGGTCGGCGTGGTGGTGCTGGATGCCGCCACCGGCGCGCTCGCCTCGTTCAACCGGGAGGCGCGGCGCATCACGGCCGGGCTGGTCTCGCCCGAGCTCCCGGTCGAGCGGCTGCCCGGCGCGATGACCTGCCGGCGGGGCGACGGGCGCGCGGTCACCCTCGACGATCTCGGGCGCGCCGAGACGGTGCGCGCCGAGGAGGTCGAGCTCTCGGTGCCCGGCGGGGCCAGCGTCCGCACCTTGCTGGATGCGACCCCGATCCGCACCGAGGACGGCGCGGTGGAACGGGTGGTGGTGATCCTTCAGGACCTCGAGCCGTTCGAGGCGCTGGCGCGCTCGCGCGCCGAGTTCCTCTCCACGGTGAGCCACGAGCTGCGCGCCCCGCTCGCGGCGATCAAGGGCTCGGCGATGACGGCGCTGGAGGGCGCGCGCGAGCCCGACCGCTCGGAGCTGCGCCAGTTTCTGCGCATCGTCGGCGAGCAGGCCGACCGCATGGACGGGCTGATCGGCGACCTGCTCGACGCCGGGCGCATCGGCGCCGGCGTGATGCCGGTCGATCCCGAGGCGCAGGTGCTTTCCGGGCTGGTCGAGCGGGCGCGGACCGCGTTCGCCGGCGCCGGCGGCAAGCACGCCGTGGTCGTCGACCTGCCCCCGGACCTGCCGCGCGTGATGGCGGACCTGCGGCGCATCGTGCAGGTGCTGGACAACCTGCTGACCAATGCCGCGCGGCACTCGCCGGAGGCCGCTCCCATCCGGGTGGCAGCGGCGCGCGACGGGGCGCACGTGGCGGTCTCGGTTGCCGACGACGGCGAGGGGATGGCGCCGGAGCGCCTCGCGCACCTGTTCCGCCGCCACGCCGGCATCGACGAAGGCAGGGCCGGCGGGTCGGGGCTCGGACTGGTGATCTGCCGGGGTCTCGTGGAGGCGCACGGTGGGCGCATCCGGGCCGAGAGCGCCGGGCCGGGCCGGGGCACCACGGTCACCTTCACGCTGCCGGCGGCGGAGGAGCCCCCCACCGCTTCCGTGCCTGCGGCAGCCTCGCCCGATGGGCGGGACCGGCCTGCGGTCCTGGTGGTCGACGACGACCCGCACGCGCTCCGCCAGATGCGCGACGCGCTGGCGGCGGCGGGCTACGAACCCGTGACCGCCGCCGGGCCGGGCGAGGTGGCCCGCCTGGTCGAGACCCGGCGCCCGGTGCTCGCGGTGCTCGACCTGGTGCTGCCCGGCGCCGACGGCATCGAGCTGCTGCGCACCCTGCCGGTGCTCGCCGACCTGCCGGTGATCTTCGTCTCGGCCTACGGCCGGGGCGAGACCATCGCGCGGGCGCTGGAGGCGGGCGCGGCCGACTACATCGTCAAGCCCTTCTCGCCGGCCGAGCTGGTGGCGCGGGTCGGCGTCGCGCTCAACCGCCATGCCGGGCCCGGGCCCTTCGTGCTCGGCGACCTCGCCATCGACCGCGCGACCCGCCGCGTCACCGTCGCCGGCACACCGGTGCGGCTCACCGCCATCGAGTACAAGCTCCTGCACGCACTCTCGCTCGACGCCGGCGGGGCGACGACCTACGAGACGCTCCAGCGCCGGGTGTGGGGCGACCGCGGCGGCGCCAACCCGCAGGCCGTGCGCAACGCCATCCGCAAGCTCCGCCACAAGCTCGGCGACGACGCCCGGAACCCGAAATACATCCTCAGCGAGCGTGGCCTCGGCTACCGCATGCCCGGGCCGGATGACCAGTGAGGCGACGCATCCCCATATCGGCCGGCGCGAATCCCGCGGCCCGTCGAAGCTCGGGCGCGCGGACAGCTTCCATCGAGTGGGTGCCACCGTCCCGGAACGGTATCGCAACGGTCCCGGACAGTCGCGCAATCCGCCGCTCCGACGACAAGGCGTCCAGGGATCCGGGATGAGCGAAGACCGCTCCCCCCATCCCTTCGACATCGACGCCTACGCGCCGGCGGAGATCGCACGGCGCGTCGAGTCCTCCGGCGTCGCCAAGGTCAACCTGCCGCTCCTGCAGACCCTGGCTCTCGCCGTGCTGGCCGGCGCGTTCATCGCGTTCGGCGGGATGAGCTACACCGTCGTCGTCACCGGCTCCGAACTCGGCTTCGGCCCGACGCGCCTTCTCGGCGGCGTCGCGTTTTCCCTGGGCCTGGTCCTGGTGGTGATCGGCGGCGCCGAGCTCTTCACCGGCAACAACCTCATCGCGATGGCCTGGGCCGACCGGCGGGTGACGACGCGTCGGCTGCTGCGGAACTGGCTGCTCGTCTATGCCGGCAACGCCGTCGGCGCGCTCGGGAGCGCGGCCGCCGTCCTCCTGTCGGGCATCCTGGATGCCGGGGGCGACCTCCAGGAGACCGCCGTCGCCATCGCCGAGGCCAAGATCGCGCTGGGCGCCCCGGAGGCCTTCTTCCGCGGCATCCTGTGCAACGTCCTGGTCTGCCTCGCCGTCTGGCTGTGCTTCGCCGCCCACACCGTCACCGGCAAGGTGCTGGCGGTCGTCTTTCCGGTCTCGGCATTCGTGGCGCTCGGCTTCGAGCATTCCGTCGCCAACATGTACCTGATCCCGGTCGGCCTCTTCGCAGGCGGCACCGTGCCCGCTGCCGCCGACCTGGCGGCGATGGCGCAGAACTTCGCCGTCGTCACCCTCGGCAACATCGTCGGCGGTACGCTGCTGGTGGCACTCGTCTACTGGCTCGTCTACCTGCGCCACCGGCAGGACTGAGCGACGTGCCACGGCGCATGGCAGTCAAGGGCCGCTTTCACCGTACCCGGATGCGGCAATGCCGGTTCGCCCGCGCGCCATGATCGTCGAGGACCAGACCGGGGTCGTGGACTTCCTGTCGACCGCCGACGCCCACGGCATCGGCGAGGCGGAAGTCCGCATCAACCGCCGCACGACGCCCTCGATCTACCAGCGGACGGATCGGCTGGGACGGGCCGGGCGAGGTCGTCGACTGGATCGTTTGCATGGCGCTGTTCGACGAGGACCGAGTCTTCGACGAGCTCGCGCTCCGTCGGGAGCTTCCCGCCAGCCTGGTCGACGGGCTGGCGGATGCGGTGGCGCGGTTTTACGACGGCGCCACGATCACGCCAGAGTTCGGCGGCCGCGGCACTCCTTTGCAAGGTCGCCAATGATATGTGCATGGCCGCCCATGATATGGTTCAGCCATACGCACTCCCTCCAGGCAACGCTGCGATGAAGACCACGCTCAATCTGAACGATCAAGTGCTGCGCCAAGCCAAGGGACGGGCAGCCCGCGACGGCATCACGCTCACGAGATTTGTCGAAGACGCTTTGCGCGCGCGTCTCGCCGACGCGCGCGCCAGAAAACGAGGCTTCCGTCTGCGACTTGAGACGGTGACCGGAACTTCTCCGCCCAACGTCGACATCGCCGACCGCGACGCGCTCTACGAGGTGATCGACCGCGTGTGATCGCCGTAGACACCAACATCCTGATCTACGCCCATCGCGGCGAGACTGATCTGCACCGCCCGGCCACCTTGCGCCTCACCGCCTTGGCCGAGGGTGTGGAGCGGTGGGCTCTTCCGATCTTCTGCGTCACTGAGTTCATGCGGGTGGTCACGCATCGGCGCGTGTTCAATCCGCCGACCACCGTGGCCCAGGCCGCCACGTTCATCGAGAGGCTCATCGCCGCCCCCAGTTGCGAACTGCTCCAGCCCGGACCCGAGTTTCTCGATCTGCTGATCGCAAGTGTCCGTGAAGCCGATGCAAGCGGCAATTTGATCTTCGACGCGCAGATCGCAGCGCTCTGTCAGGAGAACGGAATCGACACGATCCTTACCAACGACCGTGACTTCGCACGCTTCGAGTCCCTTCAGGCGCACCGACTTGAGTAAGGAATTGTGGACATTCATCTCATTTCCTACACCTGCCCGCAAACGCCATGTGGGTTAGTGGGACCGCCATTCCGAAGCGATCGAAACGCCGCTGGCAGGCGGCCGCCTGAGCGCGAGGCTCTCAAATGCATGGCGACATGAAATACCAAGTCGCATTGTCTTTTGCCGGTGAGCAACGACCCTACGTCGAAGAAGTAGCTCATCACCTCGCCGCACGGGGAATCGCGGTGTTCTACGATGACTTTGAAAGGGTGGGGCTCTGGGGACAGAACCTGGCGGAAGCGTTTCACAAGGCGTTTGAACGGCAATCCGATCTAGTCGTGATGTTCGTGTCCAACGCCTACATCGAAAAGCCGTGGCCAAGCCATGAGCGGCGGTCGGCACTGAGTCGCATGGTCCGCGACCGAAGCGATTACGTTCTTCCCGTCCGTTTCGACGATACGCCAGTGGATGGGCTGCCCGAGGACGTTGCCTACCAAGGTGCAGATCAACGTACTCCCGCACAACTTGCCGCGATGATAGCCGAGAAGTTGGGAATTCAGCCCTTCCAGGGCAAGGCTTCCCAAGTACCTCCACCGAGAATGACATCGCCCACCGGCGAAGCCGTCTTTGACTACAGCAGCTACAACGGGCGCTACGTCATCGGTCTCGGAGAACTGGAATTCGAGACAATGTGGACCAAAGCAAGCGATACCAACATCCATGTATACAACGAGCCCGCGTCGATCAACGGAGTCGCACTTGCTCGAGGTTGTGCGTCGATTTCTCAAGTGCTCAACGCTGCATCATTGGATTACACATCGAGGACCCGAACCGTTTCTCTCGGCGGGATTGCGGTATTACGCAATACGAGGGGCTTCTACGCCGCAATTCACGTACTCGGAATCAAGGATGACAGCCGCCGCGATGACAGGGATGAACTCCGCTTTCGATACGCCATACAGGCTGATGGTTCGGACAACTTCGCCGAGTTCGTAGACAATTGACCACTGCACGAGACCATTGAGGTCGACCGCGATCAATCGCGCCCTTCCTTTCTCTCGTAGAGCATGCCGCGATCATCCAGGTTCACGCCGGCGAGTGCAGGTCCCCGCTTGGTCAGAAGCCTGGCCCGGAAATCCCGCACGGGGGGGTTCCCTTCGACCCGGAGATAGTCCCGCAGGACGCGCTCAATCGGGCGGGTCAGCGTTTCGCCGCCCCGGGCAGCTCACGCCTTAGAGTGCGTCTGTCATCAAGAGAATCCCACGAGGATTCAATTTTGGGTAAGGATATGATTCAAAGGGGTTTTGACGGCACAGGAGGCCGGACACTTGACTCGAATGACCTTCGTGAGCGCGTGGTGCGCGCCCATCTCAACGGCGAGCCGATCCGCTCGGTGGCGGCGCAGTTCGGGGTCAGCGTGTCTTCGGTGCCGAAGTGGGTGGCGCGCTACCGTGCCACGGACAGCGTCGCTTGACTGGTTCCAGGCTTCTGGGTGTCGAAGCCGTCGCCGAGGCGTGCGGCAAGGACACGGCGGAGGGCGCTGGCCATGCCGCCGCAATCGGAACGTTCCCGTAACCGCCGCTTCAGCCTGCGCGGCCTGGCGAAGGTGTGGAGCGAGCGAGTCTTCGTGTGCCTGGCGCTGAACATCCGGCGGATGAAGGGCCTGGCCCCCCGGCGTGAAGCGCCCCTGAGCGTGGTCCCTACCCACTGCGCGAGCTTCGAAGGTCCCGGTACCCGGTCGATAGACCGCCTGCGTCAAGTTCGTCTCGCCACAACATCGGCAAGTCCGGCCCGTCACACCTTCCGTGCACACGGCGGCGAAGAGACGCCGACGCGAACCTCGTCAAGGCGCCCTCGGGCGCACGCTCCTAGTTGACCACGATCTCGCCCTTCGCGTTCACCCGGTAATACGAGGCCAGTCCTTTAAGGAAATGTTCCGAGTGCACAATTGTCTCTGTCTCGCAATACGCCACCAGCGTGATCCCGTTGGTCCACACATGCAGACCCACTTCGGAGCAAACGCTGTGAAAGCCGCTCCCGCCCCAATACAAGCGAGCGGTCTCGGTCGCCGGGTCTTCCTCATAGCCGACCTCGTCGGAGAGATTGGTACTCGTCTGCTCCCTGTCGTCGTTGTCGTCGCTGACCCGGCACCACGCCGTCATATCGGCATGTTCCGACGTCACATCCACGCTGAATCGGTCACAATCCTCGTGGAGCT
This sequence comes from Alphaproteobacteria bacterium, assembly GCA_022825235.1. Classification (GTDB taxonomy): domain Bacteria; phylum Pseudomonadota; class Alphaproteobacteria; order TMED109; family TMED109; genus VXPW01. The sequence continues at coordinate 27,037 of JAJDYI010000046.1, forward strand.
TCCCCGTGCGGGGCTCGACGGTCTGCTGGGCCGACGCGGGGCCGGCCAGCACCGTAGCAATGCCCAGCGCGGTGACCGCACCAATGAGAACTCTTGTCGCTGAAACGTGATTGGCACTCATGAGCCTCCCCCTTGTCGCCGTTGGCACACTGCCGATGAAGCGCGCAGCCATCACCCAGTGTGATATCGCGGGCTCAACCACTCTCAGGGCAGCCGGACCGGCACGGCACGCGGATTCCGCGCAGCGCATTCCGGCTGGCTATCAAGGCTTCGTAATCGGCCTCCAGATCATGGTACAGCCCTTGCAGTATATCAAGATCGTAACTTTCCGCAAGGTTATTGCAGATGATTCCGCTATCAGTAGTACATTAGAGGATAAGATAGGCGGCGATACTCTCTGAAATATATCAATAAGGATCCAGTACATATCGTGACAGTGATTGATAGCCCGCGTCCCCAGGCCGTGCGGCCGTCGGAGGAGGATACGGCCCGGATGGAATGCGGCGAAGCGACACGCGAAGCGGTCCCCCGCGAATCTCCGTCCGCGCTCGGCATGGCGGTCCGGCGCATCGGCGCGAGCCTTGACCTTGACGCCGTACTCAAGGAGGTACTCGATACCACCCGCGCTCACCGGCCCAGGTTGCGGCGCCATCGCCGCCATCGATGCGGCCGGCAGACCCGGCGACTTCATCACTCCGGCCTACTTGACGAGCACCGGATTCGCCTGCGGCTTGGGCCGAGTCGCGCCGAGGCGGTCCTCGAAACCCGGCGCGCAGGCCCCGTTGCCGGCAGCCATGCTCCCCGGCACGTCGCCAGATGATGTCACGGCAGCGGCCTTCGTCGCCTGCCTGCCGAGGACCTTCATCGGCCTCCAGGCAGGTAAGTCCTCAATCGTGATGCGGCAGCAGCAGCCGTACCGTAATGGCGGCGGCCGGCTGAGGAATCCGATGGAACGACAGCAGGGCCATGGATGGCGAATTCGAACGCGGCCGGACGGGCTCCGCGCCCCAGACGGCCGAGGTTCGCATTGCGGCGCGCCGCACCGTCCGGTGCTGCAATTGAGGTTATGAACGCAGCGCCGCGATCGGTTCGAGCCGCGACGCCTTGTGGGCCGGGTAGAGACCGAACGCCACGCCGATGCCCGAGGAGACGCCTACGCCCATGACCATGGCGGTCACCGACACGGAAAAGGGCCAACCCGCGAACAGGCAGATGCCCAAGGATGCCGCGGCGCCCGCCAGCACGCCGAGCGCACCCCCCAGAAGGCAAAGCACGACCGATTCGGTGACGAATTGCTGGCGGATGTCTCTCCGGCGTGCGCCGACCGCCCGTCTGAGTCCGATCTCCGCACGCCTCTCGCTCACCGAGATGAGCATCAGGTTCATGACCCCGACCCCGCCGACGATCAGCGAGATGCTGCCGACCGCAGCGAGCAGCAGCGTGAACAGCTGCCCCTGGTTGCGCATCCGGTCGATGAGTTGTTGCGCAGCCGTAACCTCCATCCGGAGGCCCGGGACACGATGGTGGAAGTAGGAGACCACAGCCTCCGTCGCCGCCTCGGGAAGCACACCCGGGGCGATGCGGGCGACGATGCGGCGGAACGGCGTATCGGTGGCAACGCGCCGCGCGGCTTCGAGCGGAATAAACACGGTGTCGTCGGGTCTGAGATCCTGCCCGAAACGCCGGGTCTCGGCCGGACGAAGCACCCCGACGACACTGTACAGGCGCCCGTTGAGCCGAATATTCTCCCCGAGCACCGTGCCGGCGCCGGCACGGCTGATCGCGCGCGCCACGCCATCGCCCAGCACGCAGAAGCGCTGGTGCAGGTCCAGGTGGGATACGAATCGCCCGGCCGCCAGCTCAAGGCCGTTGATGCCGGCCAGGGATTCGGTGGCTCCCAGCACGATCGGCTGGTTCGGGATCGCCTTGCCCGCGTACATGGGGTCCCCGCCCACGTCCAGCCATGTCGCGGCGGCCACGATCTCGGGCGTCTCGAGCACCAGGTCGCGGACGTCGGCGGCGGAGAAGTTCAGCGTCCTTCCCCGGACTCTCGTGTGCACCCGACGGATCGCCAGGATATCGGTCCCGAGCCCTTCGAACTGCTTCAGCGCCTCTCCCTTCACGACCTCCCCGGTCGAGACCATCGCAATCACGGAGCCGATGCCCACCACGATGCCGACCAGGGCAAGAATGCTGCGGCCGCGAATGCTCGCGAGACTGGCCAGGGCCTCCTTGACGTTTGTCCTCGACAGCACGGTGACGGCCGCTCCGCTAGCCCTGATCAGGTGTCGTGGGTACGCGCCCCTCTTCGTGGACAAGCCCGTCCTCGACGCGAGCGCGGCGGCGGCACCGCTCTGAAACTTCCGGGCTGTGGGTCACGATGACGACGGCCATGCGCTGTTCGGAACAGAGGCGCTCGAACATGTCCATGATCTCGGCGCCGGTGTCGGGGTCGAGCGCACCGGTCGGTTCGTCGGCGAGCACGACCGAGGGTTCGCCGATGATCGCCCGCGCAACTGCGACGCGCTGCTGCTGGCCACCGGAAAGCTGGTTCGGTCGGTGGCCGGCCCGATCCGCCATGCCGACGCGGTCCAGCGCCTCGAGGGCCAGCCGCCTGACCCGTCCTTCGGGTTCCCGCCGGTAGATCAGTGGAAGTCCGGCATTCTGCGCCGCCGTCAGGCGCGGCAGCAGGTGAAAGGACTGGAACACGAACCCGATGCTGGCATTCCGCACGGCCGAGACCTCGTCGTCGTTCATCCCGGACGCCTCCCGGCCGTTCAGGAAATAGGCGCCGCTTGTCGGGCGGTCCAGCAGCCCGATGATGTTCATGAGCGTCGACTTGCCGCACCCCGAAGGACCCATGATCGACAGCAGGTCGCCCTCGTGCACGTCAAGCGAGACGCCGTTGAGAACCTCCACCGTCACGGGGCCGACCCGATAGCTCTTGCGGATGTCTTCCAGCCGGATCATCCGGGACGCCTGCCCGGCCCATCCCCGAGAACCACCTCGTCGCCCGCTTCGAGACCTCGGGTGACATGCACCGAATCGCGGGTCGTCGCGCCGGTCTCGACCTCGATGCTCCGGACCTGTCCGGTGGCACGGTCCAGAACGCGGACCGACAGGGAGCCGCTTCGGCGCTGCACCGCGTGAAGTGGAACGAGCAGGGCACGCGGCATGTCCTGGATCACGACCTCGACGTCGACGGACATCCCGAGCCGCAGCAACTGCCGCACCTCCGGATCGAACGCGTCCAGTGCCGCGGCGAAGCTGAAGGACGCCGGCTGGCGCCGAGACAGGGCATCGACGGCCTGCGGGGACACGCTGCTGAGGGCGCCGGCGAGCGCGACGCCCGGAAAGGCGTCCCCGGTGACCGTGACCGGCTGCCCGACGCGCAGTTTCGCGACTTCCACCTCGTCGACGAATCCCTCGACCGACAGGGAATCGATATCCGAAACCCTCAACAGGAGCTGCCCGGGAGACACGGGCGTCCCCTCGAGGAGGCGCCCCGCCCCGCCCGACTGCCCCGCGAATCCGGAGCGTTCCTGCGCCGGTTGCATCACGATCCCCGATACCGGCGACCGCACCGTCGCGTGCGTCATCGCGGTCTCGATCTCCCGGAGCCGCTCCTCCACGGTCTGCAACTCCAGGCTCGCGACCTCCCTGGCCGCCGCCCCGCCCCGCTCCCGCACCGCCTGGAGATTGACTTCGGCGGCACTCTGCTCGGCCTGCAGGTTCTCGTACCGTTCCATCGCCGTTTCGTGCTCCAGTGCGGGGATGACCCCGCTCTCGAGCAGAAAGGCGGTTTGCTCGATCTTCCGCTGCTGGCTGTCGAGGGCGCGGCGGGACCGGTCGAGGGCACGGCGGGCGGCCAGCGTCTCCGGGCCGTTCTCCCAGTTGTCCAACTCCTGGACGCGCTTGATGGCTTCGATGTATTGCGCCCGGGTCGCGCGGTGTTCCTGGGCAATCGTGGAGGTGTCGAGCTCGAGCAGTACCTGTCCTTGCTCGACTTCGTCGCCGTACTGGAAATGCAACGCGCCCACCGTGCCGGGGATCGGGCTGATGATGTTCGTCTCCTGCCGGGCCGCAAGCCGTCCGGGGAATGACACCGCGGAAAGCAGGTGCTGCGGCTGGACGATCATGGTGGCGAGCGGCTCGCCGCCCTCTGCCGCCGCCGTCGTTACCGTCGCCGTCGAGGCCGCCACGACCGCTCCCCGGGTCCCCTGCCAGGCGTAGTAGCCGGCACCGAGGCAAATCGCGAGCACGGTCCCCGTCGCGATCGCCTTGATCACCTGCACGCGTCGGAGCGTGGACGACAACTCGCGGTTGCTCTCCTCGATCTGGCGGTAGGCCGTCTGCAGTTCCGCATACTGCTCCTTGACCTGCTCACCCAGCCGAATCTCGGTCTCACGGAGCTCCTGGATCTCCGTGATGTCCGAGAACACCGCGACGATGCCGGTCCTCCGGCTGTCCGGACCGCTGCCCGCATGCAGCCAGGATGTGCTGATGTTGATCAGGCGCCGCTCGCCACCGGTCCGGATCTCGATCGCCTTGCGGCCGACATTGCGCTTCTCGCCGACCGCGTCGAAAACGGTTTCGGTGAACGCGTCCAGGCCCTCCAGCGCCACGAAGGCCTCGCCGAAACTGCGGCCCTCGACCTGACTCCTCTCCATGCCGAGAATGCGCGCGGCGGCGGCGTTGACGGACACGACCTTGCCGTCCAGCGCGACCGAGACGACGCCGTCGTCCATGTCGTCCAGAATGGTGTCGTGAACGAGCGCATCCATGTCCGCTACTCGAGGGCGCCCTCGACCTCGACCTCCCAGGTGTCGAGGACCGTGCCCGCCGTCCGGTCGAGTGTGCTCCACGCATTCAGGTACCCGATCCTGGCGTCGAGCTCGTTGACCTGCGCGTTCACGAGGTCGGTCTGAAAGGTGGCCAGCCTGAAATTGGACGTCAGGCCCAGCTTCAGCTTGCCGTCCTCGATCTCGAGCTGCTGCCGGGCGAGGTCCAGCGCCTGGCGCGCCAACTCCATCTGCGTCAGCCCCAGCTCGACCGCGCTGACCGCGTTGCGCAGGCCGGCATCCAGCTCGCGGGCTTCGGTCGCGAGCGATCGCTCGGCCTTCCGCAGATCAAGCCGGGCAGCGATGTGCGCCCGCTTCGCGGCCTGCGTCGCGGCATCCCCCAGAGGGATGGTGAGCGCCACGCCGGCGGTGTAGATCCCCTTGTCCGCGTTGCCTCCCAGGTCCCGCAGGCCGGCGCCGAAGGAGGTGCCCTGTCCGCCGAACGCGGCCCGGGCCTCGAACGAGAGCTCCCAGAGCGTGCCGTCCGCGGCCTGGGCCAGCCGTATCGCCGCGCTTCGCAGGTTCAGGTGCGCCTTCAGGTAGTCCGCGTTGCGCTCCCGCGCGAGCGCCCGGATGCTCTCCAGATCGGGCCGCAGCGGCTCGACGGTCAGGGTCTGGACGGGCAGGACCCGGACATCGCCCTCCAGGTCGAGGAGGACGTTCAGGTCCAGCCCGGCGTCTGCCACGCGATTCCGGCTGCGGACGACTTCCAGCTCCCGCCTCGCGATGTCGGTCTCCGTCTGGACGATGTCCGTCCGCGCCATCCTGCCGGTATCGACCAGGAGTTGGTTGACCTCGAGCGTCTCCCTGGCCCGTTGCAGTGCGCTCTCGTTGATCTTCAACTGCAGGTCAGCCCGAATCGCCGCGCGGTACGCCTTGATCACCGAAGTGATCACGTCCATCGCGGCGGCCCTGAGATCCAGGACATGACGCTCCTCCTCGATCCGCGCCAGCCTGACCGGTGCGAGACCGACATCGAGCCCCGCACCGCGCAGCAGGGGATGGGAGAAGGCGAGTTCCACGCTGGTATCGTGCGCCTCGTCCGGTCCGCCCGAATGGCCGAGCCGCGCGGTCCAGGCCGGTCGCACGCTGACCGCTCCGCCCGTGGGCAGGCGCATGGTCACGCGTGGCCCCGCGCCGAAGGTGTAGCCGCCGGTATCCGCGCCCCGGTCGGTGCGATAGCCGGCGGTCGCGGCCTCCAGGCTCACCTTCGGCAGGAAACTCTCTTCCGACTGCTCAAGGTCAAATCTGTGGAGGGTTCGGTCGAGCCTGGCATCGACGAGCGCGGGGTTGTCCCGGAGCGCCCGCGCTACCGCCTCGGCAAGGGTGAGCCGGATGGTCTCCGGCGGCGCAGCGTCGACCTCGGCGCCGGACGCGCCGGCCCAACTCTGTCCGGCGAGCACGACGGCAAGGCAGGCCATGAAGACACGCGGGCGCTGGTCACGCCCCATACTTCCACATCCGGCGATTTCGGATGAGTCTCGGCTTGAACACAACTCCCCGCCCGTGTGTCATGAACGTACGGCTATTGACACATTATGCGAGAATCCGGCTGCATGAAAGTGCTTGAACGTGTCCTATCGGGGTACAACAGGCAGGAAAGTGCTCTACAGGTTATTGAAGAAGAGCGGGCGTCGGGGACGCCCCGTGCTTCCGCATCCGGTGATTTCGGATGAGTCCCGCCGTGATCATGACCGACGAAGCGACGGCGAAGACCGATCGGGCTCAGTTGCCGGTAACCGGGCGGCGGCGAGCTTCGGAGCCCCAAGATAGTGGTGTCGAGCACGCGCACCCTTCACTGCGGCTTCGGTCGGAGGGGGAACGGGCGCGCATGGTCGCGGAGACGTGCGAGCCCGGTGTTTCGGTCAGGTCGGTTGCCCGCCGACACCATGTCGGCGACATGACTCCGAGCAAGCGGCGGCGACAGGACCAAGATCAGCGAGGGTCGGACCGGGCGCACGGCTGCCGCGCCCGGGCGATCGGGGACGTGCGCCAACCCTGTGCCTGCAAGGGGTGCAGGCAGGACAAGCGCGCCGGCGCCGGGCGCGCTTATCTGAACTCCAGCGCGCCTTCCGTGCTCACCTGGTAGCACTCATTCAGGTCCAGAGATGTCGCCAGCGCCGCCGTGCGCGAGCATTCGATTGGCCACACCTCCTCGTTGCAGTTCTCGCTGGGCTGGTAGACGCACTCCGCCTTCAGCACGACGCGGGAGTAGTCCGCCTCGAGCTGGACATCGAAGCAATACTGCTGGAAGTGGCCCCTGTGGCAATGCAGGACGCCCCAGTCGTCACTGCCGACGGTGAGGTCAATGCTCGTCCGTTCCCTGTCGTAGCTGAAGTCGCTGACCCGGCACCACGCCCGCAGCTGCATGTCATGGTCGGTCTCCTGCAGGCTGAAGCGCTGGCAGTCATCGTGCAGGTTCCCCGTCCTGCCGGCCACCAGGCCGCCCTCGTCCTGAAGAAGGTCCGAAATGTCCCCCTGGTCGGGGATCTCGTCAACGTCGGCCACACCGGAGTGGTCGTCAGCCGAGGCCGGGGCGGCCATCAGGACCGCCGCGAGGCCCAGCACCGCGACCATGGAGACCGCGCCTCTCCTGCCAAATCGCCTTGCATTCATGTGTTCGCTCCTCCAGTTGCGGGAAGCCGCCGGGGCTCCCCTTGTCCCCGTCGGCCCGTGCCGGGCCGGAGCGGGCTACCTGACCTCGAGTTCGCCGGCCGAGTTCACCCGATAGTGCGGGGCCAGCTCCAGCGAAGAGACCTTCATGACGTAGGTCTCTCTCATGCACTCCCCGGTAAACTCGTCACGGAAAGAACACCGGACGCCGGCGATGCACTCGGCCGTCATCTTCAGGCCGTTGACATGCGACAGGAATTCGACGTCACGGCAATCTCGATGGAAGTCGCGCCCGCCCCACTGCAAGCGTCCGTCCCCTCCCTTGCCGATGTCGCTCGCCAGGTCGACGCTCGTCTGCTTCCTCTCGGTGTTGCCGTCACTGATCCGGCACCACGCCCGAAGCTCGAACTTGCTGGATCCCCAGACCGAACTGAACCGCTCGCAGTCCTGGTGGATTTCCCCGGTCCGTGCTTCCACAGGCGAATCCTGGCCTGCTGCCGGCCCGGCCAACGCTGCCGCGATGCTCAGGGCGGCAATCATGGCCAAGGGCCCGCCCCGCTTCTGCCCGTTGCCGACACCCATACATTGTTCACGCATCTTCGTGCCCCGCGTAAGACCCGAGACTCTGCGCAGGGTACGATCAGCAGATCACGAATGCCAATCGTAAATAGTTATAATTGAATTAGTAATATCTATGACGGTACAGACCCATCGTCTGATCCCGTCGCAATGACCATTCGTCTTCCGGAATACATCCCTATAGAACAGTAAATTGTGTTTCCTCCAGTCGTCGCCGCCATGAACCGAATTTCAGATCCAGGCGATTGGCATTCGGAGCAGCGACGATGGCGAGGACGCCCCGTTTGACCCTCTATGGATACACTGTGCGCGAATCCTCCTGTTCTTCCGGATACTCTCTTTCCCTGTGAGCGAATGAACATATTGATTATGATGGTTTATTTGTATTCCTAATATTGAAATAAGAAACACCTATATTTTTGCTGGCTCGCCTTGTGGCCGAACGACGATGTGTATGAAGGCGCGTGGCGCGCTTGGCGGGGTGGCCGTCCGGGACCACCAGAAGCTGGTCGTGCCCATCCCTCCGCCGCCGCCAGTGCTGCCTGGGCGGCGGCGGGCCCACGGGCTTGCCGCTGCTACGCCACGCCGAGGGGCACAGCCGGAAGACTTGCTGCGACGCCGTTCATTCCCCCATCGGTGCCGCAGGTACGCGAGCCAGTACAGCAACTAGACCGGGACCTTCCCCCCCCCCCCACAATGTCCCCGAGCGTCACCGCGACGACGTTCTGCGCCATCCCCGCGAGTTCCTCCGCACCTGGCGCCGCCCCGCCCGCGAACAGGCCGACCGGGATCAGGTACAGGTTGGCGAGGCAATGCCCGAATTCCAGGACGACGAAGGCGAAGGCTGGACACACGATCACCAGGATCTTTCCGGTGGCCGGGTGCACGGCAAAGCAGAGGCAGACAGCCGGACAATCCAGGACCTTGCAGAGGATGCCATGCCGGAAAGCCTCCATGGTGCCCCACTCGATCTTGTTGCGGGCGCTCGCGACAGCGGTCGCCCGAATATCGCGGACGGCGGGCAGATGATCTTCGACGGTGTGTCGTCCGCCAGCGCCCAGGACACCTCCGCGGTTTCGCGGCCAATCGAGCCCTGGCGCTGCGATTGAATGCAACCGAGACCGCACGCCTTGCCGCCTAGCTAGAAGCGTGCGGGAGACTCCATCAAGCCGTCAAACGAGACAACACCGCCAAGAACATCATGTAGCTCCATTCGGCGTCTCACCGACTAAATCCGGACACCGGACCACGCGCTCAACCCTGCTTCCGGTACACTCCTCCCATGAATACCGCCAACATCGAAATCAATCCCGACGACCTTGAAGCTGCAGGCATCCCGCCCAAGCACGCCGACGCCATCGCCCAAAAGATCTCGCTCGAGATCGCTCGCGCCGTCCGGCCGGGGACGGGCCCTTCAGCCATCACCATTCTGGCCACGGCCGCCGTACTCGGCTTCGTCCTGCTAACCAGCGTCTCCGGCTGGCCCCTAATCGACGCCAGCCAGGAGCGCACCGGGATCCGCAGCGCGCTCGAAGCCAACCGCAACCGAATTGACGCCGTCAACGAACGTCTGTCGACTTTCGAGACCGGCGTCTCTGAACGGCTCACACGTATCGAAACGCTGCTTGAGGAACGCTTGCCCGACAGGCAATAGCAGACACCGCCGCCACAAGTCTGATACCCCGCATCCAGCGGACCACCGGTCCGCCGGATGACCCCCTGCGCGGGGATGGGAAACGGTCACCATATTTTGTGACGGTACCTACACTGCGGGGCCGTCCCATGACACGCCTGCCCGACGCGGCGAGGCGCGACCTGTCCGGGCACGGGCGGGACTTTCCGGCCGGGCACTGCCGCTCGCGCGGGCCATCACTGCCGAACGGCCCATCGCTGCTCGACGGCGGAAGCCTTCGCGTCCCTTGCCGCCCTGCCGGAACACGACCGCCGCGACGTATTCGCCGCCCCGGCCCGCCGCCTTGACACCGTGCCGGGCTACGTCGAGAAGGATTGCTGGATCTGTCTGGTCCTCGCTGCTGTTCGCCGGCCTCTCAAGCAAGAAAGGGAATGCGCTGTGCGCGGCGGGACCCCGGTTTCCAGGGGCTTCGGGCTGATCTGGCGCTTCTCGGCGGACTTCGATCTCGTGGTTCGCGGTGAAAGGCTGGGCTTCGCCGGCGAGCGCGCCCCCACGGTCGGGAGGCGGCGCGCAGCCGGTGGCCGCGGCCGGCGTCCCTGGACGGCAAGCGCCGAACAGGACGCCGCAGGGTCAGCCCACTGACGAGGCCGTCCACGGGCCAAGTGGTCCTGAGCGTAGTGAGTGGCGCACTGCCGAAGGGCCGGACGGTGCCACCTGATCCTGCGTCACACGTGCGGTATCGCACGCCCGTTGGGGGATTATATACCCCGCTTGATTTTTGATTTTCTCGATGCTGCGCTGACGGCCCGCAGGAGGACGTCATGCAGCCACCAGGTAAGGCACACCGCGACGGCATTAGCATCATGCAGCTTACCGCCATGTTCCCTACGGAAGAAGCGGCGGAAACATGGTTTGAGGAGGTGCGGTGGGGTGCTACAAGTCGCCACTGCGCCAAATGCGGTTCCACCAATACCTACGAGGTAAAGCGCCGCAAACCGCAGCCCTACCGTTGCCGTAGCTGCAAGAGCTATTTCAGCGTGCGCACGGGCAGTGCGCTGGCCGAGACTAATTTGCCACTACGCACCTGGCTACATGCCATCTACCTTTACATCACCAGCCTTAAATCTGTTAGCAGCATGAAACTGCACCGGGACCTGGGTATTACGCAGAAGACGGCGTGGTTTCTGTTGCACCGTTTGCGCACCGCATGGGACGGGGATCCGGCGGACTTGTTTACTGGACCTGTTGAAGTTGACGAAACGTATATGGGTGGGAAGGCCCGCAACAAGTCCAACCACCAGCGCCGACAGGCAAAGGCAACGGGTAATGAGGTGGCACCCAAGACAGCCGTTGTGGGTGCAAAGGACCGCTGCATACGCAAGGTGGCCGCCCGGGTGGTGGCCGCGCCCAATATGGCCGAGTTGCTGGGTTTAGTGACGAAAACGGTTGGTGCAGACGCAGTAGTGTATACGGATGAGGCCAAGGCCTACCAGGGCCTGCCGCGCAGCCACGGCACGGTAAAGCATGGTGCAGGGGAATACGTGCGCGGCGATGTGCACACCAACGGTGTCGAGTCGTTTTGGAGCATGCTAAAGCGTGCCCACATGGGCACCTTCCACCACTTGTCCCCCAAGCACCTGCACCGTTACGTGGCGGAGTTCGCGGGACGGCACAACGTGCGCAACCAGGACACCATCAAGCAGATGCAGGCAGTGGTTGCTGGTACGCTGGGTAAACGGCTCATGTATGCGGAACTAGTGGCAAAGCGCCTCAAGCTATGATGACGACAAGACCTTTACCAATAGCGCTCGTACGTCGCTGTTAAAAATCACCATTAGGACAAGCACGACAACTGCTAGGTAAAATCTATTTATTAGTCGTTGATTAGCAAGTTCGATTTTGTCCGTAATAGTTTTAGGTATAGCATTAACCTGAGTTTCAATATTATTTACTTTGCCAGAAACCCTGGCCAACTCTGCTTCTGTTGCCAGTCCCTGCACCTGACCCTCAAGCGTGCCAACGCGAGTGCTAAGGTCCACCGTTAACAATTCAGCAGCAATGGGCTGTCTTGCTGCGGGCTTAGCTGGCGTCATTGTTTTCTTTGCTTTGCGCGGGGTTAACAACACCAGTTGTAACCGCAGAGTAAAAGCGCATTTGGCTGCAGTTCATACAGGTTAATGCAACCATTGGATATGCCGTATCGCCTAGCTTAGCATCCTCTGTTGAACACAGTGCCAAAATGATATTTGGTAACAGGCCAAATATTTCGTGGCCACAACTATCGCAAGGCTGGTCAACCGGGCCTGTGCGCTCCCTAAGCCACCGGGTAAACCGGCGCCTTTGAGCAGCAGTAAGATTAACCGTGGGCTCTGTAACAACTACCTTTGACTGAGGCATAACAACAGGGCGCACTCACAGAGTTACGACTTAAGCTGGCGGGAATGCCCAAGTGGGCGCGGCTGCTTCAAACCCGGCTCGCGGTCGGTTCGAGCCCGACCGTCTCCACCAGCTTTAACCTTGGTGCATGGTGTGAGATCCGGTGAACCTGAATCACCACCCTCTGGCTGCACAAATGGCACACCAATTTGTTCCTCGTATATGCGCCGCATGGCAGCGCGCAAAAGGTCCATACCAGTATCCCCGCCCGGGTAACCAGATGCACCAGTGTATAGGCCCAATCTATTCCGGGGCAAGGCCCCATTATTGATAAAACCGATCACTGGTGTCCCATTAGGCTAGTTAGCACGTTGGTCGCGGGAGTACAACTCTAGCAGGGAATATAATCCCCCGCCCGTTGCATTCAGGCTCGCTCACCACTCGCCAGCCCCCTCATACGCGAGATGCTCAACGCCGAGGTCACAAGGGGTGCCAGTCGTCTCGCACTTTCTCCGCCCCGTGCACGCCGAACCGGTGGAATCCCGGCGTCTCCTTGCTTCCGCGCCCGTCCTTGCCGCAGCCCTTTCGGAAGACCGACGGCGCAACTCCGCCCGTACTCGATCCTCAGCGCATTCGTCGCTTTTTCGCGCCGGTCCTGCAATGTCACCAGTGCAATGCGCCGCGCAGCATCAGACCGTGCTCGGGCCGGTCGTCGTTGGCGGCCTCGTGCAAGTTGCCTTCAACGCTCACGCTCGCAGCCGGTACAAGCTGCCAGCGTGCGCCCATGCGCCACGACCGCGCGCCTTCGCCCGCGAGCCCGAGCCCCGCATAGGGCGTTACCACGCCCAGGCCGGGCGCCGTGCCGAGACCGTAGCCGACCTCCGCGTTCAGGCGCATCCGGTTGTCCGGCAACGCGCCGGCAGTGACGCCGCTCTCCCACAACCGCTGCACGCCGCTAGCCGTCGGGCCCCACGCCGGCTCCACCGCGAGCGCAAGCCCTCGTCCCGATGCGTCCGGAGCGATCCGCAGCAGGCCGCTCACGCCCGTCTCCTCGTAGTCGCCGCTGTGGCTGAGCAGGGTCCGGACCCGGCCCACGACGGTCAGCCCGGACTCCGCGTCCTCATAGCGCAAGGCACCCCCGGCCTCGATACTGCTGCCGGTCTCGCCGTCTCCGCCGTCGTTTCGCAATCCGAACTCAAGCGAGGGCGCGAACGTCGCGCCCGAGGCGAGCTTCTGGACGTGCTCCCCTTCCAATATCAGCCGCTGCCGGCTGGCACTCAGCGACATGTTCTCGATGGTCGCGGAGCCTTCGACGTCGGCCCAGGTGAAGGCCACCTCGCCCTTGAGGCTCAGGTTCGTGGTGCCGCCCCCGATCATCTCGTCGCTGGACAGCAGCGGCCCGCTCACGCCCGCCGCCACCATCCGCTGCGTCAGGTCGCTCGCCTGCGTGCCCGCCGAGTCATCGTCGAGCTCCACCTCGCCCGAGCCCATGCCGCCCATGGCCCGCAGGTTCATGCCGCCCGGCATCTGCCAACCCACGTAGGGGTTGATGCTCGTCAGGCTCGTCGTGAGTTCGCCCGATGCGTCGGAGGCCGAGTAGTCCACCGTCCCTTGCGCATGTGACACCGCGACACCCGCGAGCATGTCCGCGCCCAGCTTTGTATCGATCCCGAGACTGGCGCCCGTCACGTCGCCGTCATAGACCACCGACTGCGCGTTGCCGCCGGAGAAGCTTCGCCAGTCCCCGCTGCCCCAGAACGTCAGGTCTCCGAAGGGGCCCCCGCCTCCGTCGCCGGCCGCGTTGAGTGCCAACGTGAAGGACGAACCCGCCAGCAGCCGGCCGAGGTCGGCCGTGCCGTTCCCCAGCGAACGTCCGTGCGCGAGCAGGGCATCGGGGAGGGTGAAGGCGCCGCCGACGCTGAATCCCGTGGCGGGCGGGGCGCCCGAGGTCGCCCGCTCGATGCGGCCCGAGACGGCGTCGACCGTGCTCGCCGTCATGGCCCGCATGACCTGGGGCAGCACCGACTTGACCACCGAGCTCCGGCTGGCAGCGATCACCTCGGGCGACCTCAGATAGTATCCCGATCCGACGATCAGGTTGAGCGGGATGACGCGGCCGAGGGAGTGGATTTCACCGGTGAACTCGCGGGCGTAGCCCACCTTGGGAATGTCGGCGCTGTCGCTGTCGTCAGCGGGATCGTCCCAGAAGTACTCCACGAAGCCGCCTTCCGGGCTGCTTTTCGCCGCTTCGATGACCTGCGGGAGAACGAGCCTCCCGGTCACGGCGTCACGGACGGTGGGCACCAGCGGTCTGAGCTCGAACCGGTCCGGAAATGCGGCGTGAAACAGGATCGCGTTGCTGTTCAGATCCAGGATGTAGAGGCACACGGAACCGTGCCGCCAGGGCCCATGCGGGTTCCGCAGGGCGACCCTGACCTTCGAGTAATCCGCCGGATCACTGCTCGTCTGGTGCTCGAGAAAGAACTCCCCCGCCTGGGTGACGAAGGCTTTCAGGGTTGCACGGTCCACCACGTCCATGGCCGTGACGGACGGGTCGCCGTGATCGATGGCTTCCTCAGCTACGTGCGATGCGTCGAGATCAAAGCCGGCCAGCAGCACGATTGGGAGCCCGGTATGGGGCGCCGTATAGGTGGCGGCATAACCGGAAGCACCCGGCACATCGGGCGCGTTGAACGCGCCACCATTCCCGGCCGCCGCGTCAGCGAAAGCGGCCAAGGCAGTGGCAGGGCTCGCCAGATCGGCCGGGTTGATCCCCAGAGCTCGAAGGATCGATTGATAAATCAGAGGGTTGAGTGGCCTCCCCGACAATGCCATGGTCTTCGCGTGAATGAATATCCGGTCGGGCGCCAGTTGCACGAGGTAGGTGGAACCGGAACGGTAGGGACTTCCTTCCTGCCGGAGGAGACAGCCCATGTACACCGCCTCTTCCGTGGTGTTGTTGACTCTCTGGCTCAACTGATCCCGGACCGCAAGTACGAACGCCATCAGGCTGGCGCTCCCGTCCTCCACCTGCTGGGCCGTCACGGCCGGAGCCGGCGGAGGAGTCACGCCGGCGGAAAGTGGGCAGCCCCCCTGCATCTGCGCCGAGGCGTGGCGGGCACCGGAAACAACGCCGGAGAGCACGAGCAGTGCGGTACAGAGAAGCATCGATGCCGTGGAGACAAACCTTCCCGTCTTCATCCCAAGATCCCCTCGTCCCGTACCGCAAACATTTTCTTGGCGACCTTGTGACGACGGTCGCTGGCCATACATCGTATTCGGATCGTAACCCAGTGACAAAGAGTCGGTCAGCGATCTACCGAACAGTGATGATTTGGGGGATAGCCGCGCGAGCTAATGTCAATAACTATCTCTTTAGCATGACATATTGTGATATTATGTATCCTGTCGGTGACTTACGGCCTGCATCCTCAAACAATGGGGCTTTTGACGAGGAGGATGCGGTGCGCGACGGCGCGCCGGGGTTCCTGGCGCTCGTCGAGGACATCCGGCGCCTGCAGGCTGAAGTGAGTCTCTCCTCCGCGCCGACTTCACGACCGTGAATGCCATTGAGGCCATCCTGTCCGCTCATATGTCGGAAACTCCTCACTAAGTATTTGTCCATATACTCTTTATTGAGAGTTCTGCTCTTCCCCCTTCCACCGCTGTTCAGTCGTTGGCAAACAACCGGCAAACACTTGGGGCGCCTACTACTGCGCGCGCACGCCGCCGCTGTCGAGCGCCGCTCCGCGCTCGGGCGGGCACGCCTGCAGGTCATTGCCCGTAGCGGTCACCCCAACAGCCGCAGGACTGTCTCCCTGTCGACCAGGTCGACGTCCTCTGCGCGTTCGAGCAATGGCCGCACGTCGCCCGCGACGAGATTCCAGTCCAGCCGCACCAGCCGCTCGGCAACCGCGCTGCGCCAGCTCACGGGCGTCATCTCCGTACCCGACCAGCCGGTCTGGCGCAGCGCCGCGTTCAGGAATGCGAGGTTTGGCGCCGGCCAGTCGGGGTCGCTGAGGTACCACACGAGGTCGTAGATGTCCCGACCCTTCGTGTACGGCCGTTGAAGCACCGCATGCAGCTTGCCGGCCAGCAGCGATGCACGGTCATGGTGGAAAAGCCGCAACGTCTCGTGCCGGCGCACGAGCGTCGTGTCCGTTCACGGCGAAGCCGCGCGGCTTGTCCAGATCCGAGGCGATCTTGGCCAGGAACTTGTTGGTGCTGAGCCCGATCGAGAGCGTGATGGCAAGCTCGGTTTCCACCCGGCGCGCCAGCGCCGCCAGCGTGGCGGCGGGGCTGGCGCAGTGGAGGGATTCCGTGCCCGAGAGGTCCATGAAGGCCTCGTCGATCGAGAGCGGTTCCACCAGCGGCGTGAGTTCCAGCATCATCGCCCGAACCTCGCGGCCGACGGCGGTGTACTTCTTCATGTCGGGCCTGACGACAACGGCCTCGGGACAGGCCTCCAGAGCCTTGAACATCGGCATGGCCGAGTGCACGCCGCTGGCGCGCGCCAGGTAGCAGCAGGCCGCGACCACCCCCCGGTGGTGCCCGCCCACGATGACGGGCCGATCGCGCAGCTCCGGGCGGTCGCGCTTCTCGACGGCGGCGTAGAACGCGTCGCAGTCGAGATGGGCGATGGCGAGACCGTGGAGTTCCCGGTGTCGGACGACCCGTGACGAGCCGCAGGCCGGACAGGCCTTGAGGACGGCGTCCGGCCGGCTGCCGCAGTCACGACACAGGGCTTCCACGGACCGAGAATAGAACAGGCTTCAGATCGTGTGCAGTCGTCCGTCAGCCTGTCATTCCGAACCCGTTCGCCCGGCGACAAGAGCAGCGAGCCCGCTGGAAGCACGGCCCGCGGTCACATCTTGGGACGCAGCCTGGCCTCAAGCTCGAGGCATCCCTCCCCCATGCAAGAACATCACAATCTCGCGCACAACCTTCTGTTCAGCAGGAGCATCGGTGGGAATCTGACCCCCGACGGTAAGCGGGCCCCTCACGACGCGCGGGACTGACCCTTCCGTCCGCCGGGGCTGTGCTCGCCGGTCGACCCGGCTACGGCCCCACTGTTTCGGCCGAAGCCCGTCACCTGCTGGTGCACTTTCCATCGGGGGCCCCTCCATGCGGCAAGGCCGCGCCATGGAGTGGCTCGCATTACCGCGATCATCGAAATTCCTCAAGCCGCCAAGCTCCGCACATCTATTGAGTAATGTTACTCAATATATTAGAATACCTCTATGACAACCTACGAACGGGCCCAGATTTCCACGCTATTCAACCGGCTGCGCGAGAAGCCTCAGCGGCTCGCGATCGTGACCGGTCCGCGTCAAACGGGCAAGACCACACTGGTTCACCAGGTCCTCGGAAAGCTGGACTGTCCTTCTCGGTACGTGTCTGTCGATGAACCGGACCCTGCCATCCTCCCTTCAGTTCCAGACTTGGGTAGTTCTCAGCCTGGATTCGCGGAGCATCAATTGTCCCCGCGCGACGGCTCAAGAGACGCGCGATGGCTGGTCATGCAGTGGGAACAGGCTCGGTTGGCCGCCGAAAGCTCCGACCGGGGTCTCGTCCTGGCGATCGACGAAATTCAGAAAATCCCGAACTGGTCGGAGGCGGTCAAGGGGCTGTGGGACGCCGACCGGCGAAGTGATCGGCGCCTGCACGTCATCCTGCTTGGCTCGGCCCCATTGCTCATGCAGCAGGGACTGAGCGAGAGCCTTGCCGGCAGGTACGAGACCGTCCGCCTGATGCACTGGTCGTTCGCCGAGATGTCGGCAGCGTTCGGTTTCGATCTCCAGCGCTACGTCTATTTCGGGGGTTATCCGGGCGGCGCCCCGCTCGTTCCCGAGCAGAGTCGATGGCGTGCCTATATCGCCGAGGCGTTGGTCGAGCCCAATATCGAGCGGGACATTCTCGCGATGCAGCGGGTCGACAAACCAGCGCTGCTGAAGCGGCTGTTTCAGCTCGGCGCTGAGTATTCCGGGCAGATCCTCTCCTACAACAAGATGCTCGGCCAGCTTCAGGACGCCGGCAACACGACGACCCTGGCGCGGTACATCGACCTCCTGTCGAACGCAGGTCTCGTCACCGGCCTCCCCAAGTACGCCGCAGGAGCCCATCGCCGGCGATCCTCCAGCCCCAAGCTCAACGTTCTCAACACCGCACTCATGGCCGTTGCGTCGGGATACACCTTTGAGGAGGCAAAGGCCGACCGCAGCTATTGGGGGCGCCTTGTCGAAAGTGCGGTGGGCGCGCACTTGTTCAACACGGGCACGCCGGAACACCGTCTGCACTACTGGCGCGAGAACGGCTCCGAAGTGGATTTCGTCCTGACACGCGGTCGCAGACTGGTTGCCTTCGAGGTGAAGACCGGCGCGCGCAAGCCCAGGACAAGCGGGCTCGAACGATTTGCGGAGCGCTTCGATGTGCAGGCGTCCGTCATCGTCGGCGAGGGAGGCCTCCCCCTCTCCGAATTTCTGTCGACACCGGCGCTGGAGTGGTTCGACAACCCGTGACGCCCACCGTTCGACGGACATGCCGCGACATCGGCGAGCCCGCCTCCCGTGGCCCTTCGGAATCTCCGTCCCGACCTGTCGAGCATTGGAACGACGAGGCAGCCTACGTGCTGCTTGGTCCTCCAGGCTCCGGCAAGACCACCATTTTCAAGCATCTGGCGGAACGCGAGGGCGGACAGTACGTCACCGCGCGCGATTTCCTGACCTTCGACGACAGACCCGAGCGGCACGATACGGCTCTCTTTATCGATGGGCTCGACGAGACACGGGCCGGAGCAACCGACGGGCGCACACCGTTGGACAGTATCCGTGCCAGGCTCGACCGAATGGGCCGTCCGCGCTTTCGCCTGTCGTGTCGTGAGGCCGATTGGTTCGGAGCGAATGACAGGGATCATCTCAAACAGGTATCGCCCAGCAGAGCCGTCAAGGTACTCCGCCTCGATCCCTTGTTCGAACAAGATATCCACCAATTTCTGCGCGGTGTTCTGAGGATCGATGATCCGGAGGCTTTTGTCGCAGCGGCCCGAGAGAAGGGCATTCACGGATTACTGGTCAATCCACAGAGCCTGAACATGCTCGCGGTTGCGGTCGGAGCCGCCGGTGTCTGGCCCGAGACCAGAACGCAGGCATTCGACATGGCATGCCGGACCCTGCTTGCAGAGCACAACGAAGAACATCGTATAGCCGGTCCGGATCCGGGCGGAAGCGCCGATCTCATCGAGGCCAGCGGAAGGCTCTGCGCAGTGCAGCTTCTGACCGGTGCCGCGGGGTACGCACTGCCGGGCGCGGAGGGCGATCAGCATTTCCTCGGACTGGAGCGACTACCGGGAACGGAGCGCGAGATTCTTCGCCGCAGCCTTCAATCCAAGCTGTTCGAATCTCCCGCAGAGCGCCGGATGGCTCCCGTTCACCGGCAGGTCGCGGAGTTTCTCGCCGCGAGATATCTGGCCGCTCTTGTCGAGAACGGGCTGCCGGTCGGGCGCATCCTCGCACTGATCACCGGCTACGACGGCATGGTGGTCTCCGAACTGCGCGGCCTTTCCGCATGGCTCGCCGCACACAGCAAATCCAGCCGAGCGGAGGTGATCCCGCGCGATCCTCTTGGCATCGTTCTTTACGGAGACGCCCAACACTTCTCGCCGGAAGAAAAACGCCTGCTTCTGGATGGCCTCCAACGGCAAACTGCAGCGAATCCCCGCTTGATCACCACCGTCCAGCTGGATTCGCGGCTCGGCGATCTCGTGTCCGTCGACATGGAGAACCAGGTCCGCGAGATCCTGGCCGCCCCGGCGCGGGAGGACTCCTGGCAATCCTTCGTCGTGATCGTGCTCGAGGCCCTTCAGCACAGCGAACCGCTTCCAAGGCTTGCCGATCCGTTGAAAGAGCTGATCCGCGATGGTGCGCGGTGGCCGAGGATTCGGGATCGCGCCATCGATGTGTTCCTGTGGCACCATCCGAATGACACCGAGGCCCTCGCCGAACTCAAAGAGCTGACTGCTGAGGTCTATGCCGGCAGGGTGGCTGATTCCGACGACGCCCTGCTCGGCCGCCTGCTGTCCACGATTTACCCTGCAGCGATATCGGAAACGGAGGTCATACGATATCTCAGGCTCCCGCAACGACCCAACTACAGCCCCGAATACGAGTATTTCTGGACCGGACAGCTTCCCAAGCGATCGACACCAAGCCAGCTTGCCGTGCTCCTCGACCTGATCGTCGAACGCTACGACAACTTGCTTGCGGATGAACGGGCGCGCGGACTTCCGGCTTTCTTCTTGCGTCGCCTGCCCTCGAATCTGTTGGCCCGGTTTCTTCTGGTGTCGGGCGACGAGGTGGACGTGACCCGCTTGTTCCATTGGCTGGAGCCAGCCGCCAGGGCAGGCGACTGGACCTACGACCGTGATCTCGGCAGCGAGGAATCACAAGAGATTCGCAGGTGGCTTGCAAGCCGCCCCGCCGCGTGGAAGACCCTGCTGGCGATGGGGATGGAGCGTTGCGCCGAGCGGCCCAATTCCCCGGAACCCTACGAGTTCTACAGCTGCATGCGCGAAGAAGAGCATGGCAGGCTGTTGGGTGTCGCTCGGCCCCGGGATTTCGGACTGTGGTGCCTCGACCGGGCGGTCGCCGCCAAGAGCCGGATCACCGCCGACTGGCTCATCGGCGAAGTTGCGGAAAGCCTGCACTACGGCCGTTCCGATGAGGGCCTTTCCCGCGAGGCTGTCTCGAGACACCTGGTCGGCTTCACCCGTCTCAGTGATGCGTTTGACAGGAGAATGGTCGAGCTTGAGGCCCGAACGTCCGACAGGGACAGCTCCAGTCCCCGCGCGCAGGCTCGGTTGCAGACCGAGCGACCGGACTGGCGCGACCATGTAAAGCCGCACGAGGACGAACTGCGCGGAAATACGGGAAGGCCCCAGCTTCTGCACGAGCTCGCCACGGTGTATTTCGGCGGATACATCAACGTTCGCGGCAAATCACCGAGAGACAGGCTGAACGCTCTCCTGGCCGGCGACGAAGGCCTAGTCGACGCCGTTCTGTCCGGATTTCGCAAGACCATCGACCGGGATGATCTGCCTTCGGACACGAGGGTCATACGCCTCGGAACCGCGAATCGGACGCACTATCTCGCCCTGCCTTTCATGGCGGGCCTGGAGGAAATGGCGAAAGCTGCGCCATCCGGCGAGATCGACATAGATCACGGACGCTTGCGGCTTGCACTGGCGGTTCATTACACCGTGCCGATGTGGCCCACTGCGCGGCATCCGGCCGACCGTCCGCCGCCCTGGTTTGCCTGGACGCTAGCCAACCGCCCCGAGGTCGCCGCCGATGTGCTCGTAAGGTCCGTTCTCTCGAAACTGCGCAAGGGCGCGCAATCTCCTGCGGGCATCCAGGAATTGGCGCATTCTCCGGACCATACCGAAGTTGCCCGCCTGGCCACGATGCCTTTGCTCAGGCAATTCCCCGTGCGTTGTGCATCCGGGCAGTTGTCGAGCCTGAACCACCTGCTGTTGGCCGCCAGGCGCCACTGCGACATTGGCCCGCTTCTGGAGTTGATCGAGGAGAGGCACGCCGATCATCGAATGAGCGTGGCACAGCGCGTCCACTGGCTGGTCGCCGGCTTGTGCATCGCGCCAGAGTCGTACGTCGATCGGCTGGAATCGTATGCCGCTGGCAATGAACGCCGCATTCGTTTCCTGGCGGAAGCGGTGACCCGACAATTCGGCATTTCCCCCGATCTGAAGTACCGCCGGAGCGCGCCTGCGCTTCGGCTTCTGATCCGACTCATCGGCGCCTCATGCCGGCCCTATTTTCTTGACACGGACTCGGATGAAGGCGGCAAGGTGACCCCGGAAATGAACGCTGCCGGTTGGGTTCGAGACTGCATCGAACAACTGGCGAGCATTACGACGGAAGGCGCTTCGCTCGCCCTTGAGGCGTTGTCGTCCGACAACGACTTGCGTCCCTGGCGTTCCCTTCTCATGGACGCCGCGTACCGGCAGGAAGCGGCCCGTCGCGAAGCCGAATTCGCCTATGGTGACGTCGCTCGGGTTCTTGCAACCCTCGCTGGCGGCGCTCCTTCGAACGTGGCCGACCTCGCGGCGTTGACCCTGGAAAACCTGAACGAGATTGCGCGTGCCATTCGCGACGGCAATACGTCCGACTGGAAGCAATACTGGAATGTGGATCATCGCGGCCGCCCACAGAGGCCCCGCCCGGAAGACACGTGCCGAGACGCGCTGCTGTCGGATCTGCGGAACAGGCTGATGCGCCTCGGTATCGACGTTCAGCCGGAAGGGCGTTACGCCAACGACAAGCGGGCGGACATTCGTGTTTCCTGTGAGGGTTTCAATGTTCCCGTGGAGATCAAGAGAAGCTGCCACCGCGATCTCTGGAGTGCAGTACGATCGCAGTTGATTGCCCGCTACATCGTCGATCCGGGAACCGACGGGCATGGCATCTATCTTGTGTTGTGGTTCGGAGACACGAAAGAATGCCGACCCACGCCACCGGCGAAGGGATCACCGGTCGCTACTTCCCGTGAACTGGAACATCGCTTGTCGTCGACCTTGTCTGCCGAGGAGAGAAGAAAAATCAAGATTCGAGTCATCGACGTCTCCGATCCGAATGCAACTTGAAATACGGCCTCAGTGCACTAGCCAAGAGTCTTCTCTCAAGTAACAAACCTTCTAATGACGGTGGCGATCAGTACACAGAGCCGTCACCGACCGGCACGGCGCGATCCCGACCCACGGTCACATCTTGGGTCGCCGCCCGGCCGCGAGCTCAAGGCACCCGCCCCGCATCAGGAACCGCGCCTTCTCCACCAGCCGTCGGACCTGCGCGCGCAACGCACTGTCGTTGTCGAACCCATCGCCGGCCACCGCGTCCTCGCCGTGGACCGCCGCCGCGATCTGGCGCTGCGACTTCCGAGCCGCCAGTCCCTCCACGGCAATCATCAGCTCCCTGTCACCCGACCCCCGCCCCGGCGAGGGACGTTCCCCGGTCGCAATTGCGCAAGCCTCCTCCAGCCGGCGGACGAACGCCTTCGGGTCCGCCCGCAGGTCGTGCCGCACCACCACGCCGTCCTCCGGTTCGAACCCGCAGCCGACCGCCAGCCTGAACTGCCCCTCCGCACCTGCGCATCATGGGCGCGGCTCGCCGCAACACGACCGACCGGCGGTGCACACTCGCCCGCCATCCGCCCCCGGCCCTCGCGCGAGGTTTGACGACGCCATGCGACCCTTCCCCATCGCCCGCGTGCGCCGGGAGTTCCCGGCGCTGGCCCAGTCGCACAACGGCAGGCCCCGCGTGTTCATGGACAACCCGGCCGGCACGCAGCTTCCCCGGCGGGTCATCGACGCCGTCGCGAACGCCATGGTGGATGCGGCTAGCAACTACGGCGGCTTCTTCGAGAATTCCCGCAACGTGGAGGCGATCTACGCCCGCGCGCACGCTGCGATGGCCGATTTCGTGAACGCGCTCGCCGGACGAGATCGTGGTCGCACAAAGCATGACCGCGCTGACCCTGCACGTGTCGCGGTCACTGGGCCGGCGCTGGGCCCCGGGCGACGAGATCATCGTGACCAGCATGGACCACGAGGGCAACGTGTCGCCGTGGCTGCTGCTGGCGGAAGATCTGGACCTGGTCGTCAGGTGGCTGCCGTTCAACCGCGACTCCTGGAGGATCGAACCCGAGGACCTGCGGGCCCTGCTAGGCCCCAGGACCCGGCTGCTGGCGCTGAGCGCGGCGAGCAACCTCACCGGGTCGATCAACGACGTGGCGGCCCTGGCCGCGCTGGCGCGCTCGGCCGGCGCGCTGACGTATGTCGACGCGGTGCAGCTCGCACCGCACCGGTGCATCGACGTCCAGGCGCTCGGCTGCGACTTCCTGGTGTGCTCGTCGTACAAGTACTTCGGCCCCCACCTGGGCGTGCTGTGGGGGCGGCGGCAGCTGCTCCAGGAGCTGACGGCCTACAAGGTGCGGTGCGCCCCGGACGAGCCGCCATGGAAGTGGGAGACGGGCACCCCGCAGACCGAACTGCTCGCGGGCCTCGCCGCCTGCGTCGACTACCACGACTGGCTGGGACGGGAGGTGCGCGACGCGGGTTCGAGGCGTGCGCGCATCGAGGCGGCCTACCACGCGGTCATCGACCACGAGGCGGGTCTGGCAACGCGCCTGATCGCCGGCATCCAGGCCATCCCGGGCGCCACCGTGCACGGAATCACCGATCCCGGCCGGGTGGCGGGGCGGGTGCCCACGGTGTCGATGACCCATGCGCGCATCCCGCCGGCGCAGGCGGCCCAACGCCTCGCGCGCCAGGGAGTCTGCGTGTGGTCGGGGCACAACTACGCGCCGGAGGTCGTCAAGCACTTCGGGATCGACGAGGCGACGGGGGTGCTCCGCATCGGCCTCGTTCACTACAACACAGGGGAGGAGGTGGACGCGACGCTGGCGGCGCTGGAACGGGCGCTCACGTGACCGCCGTGGTTCCATTACGGCGCCAGGCCGTTGGCCGCGGCATGGAGCGGCTGGTGGTGATCCTGCAGGACCTCGAACCGTTCGGGGCCCTGGCGCGGTCCCGCGCGGAGTTCCTCTCCACCGTAAGCCACGAGCTCCGAGCTCCTCTCGCAGCGATCAAGGGCTCGGCCACCACGGCGCTGGAGGGTGCGCGCGATCCGGACCGCTCGGAGCTGCGCCAGTTCCTGCGCATCGTCGGCGAGCAGGCCGACCGCATGGACGCGCTGATCGGCGACCTGCTCGACGCCGGGCGCATCGGCGCCGGGGTGATGCCGGTCGACGCGCAAGCGCAGGCGCTGGTCGAGCGGGCGCGAACCGCGTTCGCGGGCGCCGGCGGCAAGCACGCCGTGGTCGTCGACCTGCCGTCCGATCTGCCCCGGGTGATGGCGGACCCGCGCCGCATCGTGCAGGTGCTGAACAACCTGCTGAGCAACGCCGCGCGGCACTCGCCCGAGGCAGCTCCCATCCGGGTGGCGGCGGTGCGCGACGGCGCGCACGTGGCGGTCTCGGTCGCCGACGACGGCGAGGGAGTTGCGCCGGAGCGCCTCGCGCACCTGTTCCGCCGCCACGCCGGCATGGACGGGGGCGTGGGCGGAGGCTCGGGGCTCGGGCTGGTCGTCTGCCGGGGCCTGGTCGAGGCGCATGGCGGGCGCATCCGGGCCGAGAGCGGCGGGCCGGGCCGGGGCACCACGGTCACCTTCACCCTGCCGGCCGCGGAGGAGGCTCCCGCCGCTGCTGTCCCCGCTTCCGTCTCCCCGGACGGGCGGGGCGGGACCGCCATCCTGGTGGTGGACGACGACCCGCACGCGCTGCGTGGGATGCGCGACGCGCTGGCCGCGGCGGGCTACGACCCGGTCACCGCCGCCGGGCCGGGCGAGCTGGCCCGCCTGGTCGAGACCCGGCAGCCCGCGCTCGCCGTGCTCGACCTCGTGCTGCCCGGCGCCGACGGCATCGAGCTGATGCGCACCCTCCCGGCGCTCGCCGACCTGCCGGTGATCTTCGTCTCGGCCTACGGAAGGGGCGAGACCATCGCGCGGGCGCTGGAGGCGGGCGCGGCCGACTACATCGTCAAGCCGTTCTCGCCGGCCGAACTGGTGGCGCGGGTGGGCGTGGCGCTCAACCGCCATGCTGCGCCCGGGCCCTTCGTGCTCGGCGACCTCGCCATCGACCGCGCGACCCGCCGGGTGACCGTCGCCGGCACACCGGTGCGGCTCACCGCCATCGAGTACCGGATCCTGCACACGCTGTCGCTCGACGCCGGCGGGGCGACCACCTACGAGACCCTCCAGCGCCGGGTGTGGGGAGACCGGGGCGGGGCCAACCCGGAGACCATGCGCAACGCCATCCGCAAGCTGCGGCACAAGCTCGGCGACGACGCCAGGAACCCCAGATACATCCTCAGCGAGCGCGGCCTCGGCTACCGCATGCCCGCCCCGGATGACGGGTGAGGCGGCACACGGGCGGGAATGCGACAGTGCCTTCGTTGGTGACGGCCACAGCCGCGACGACGCCGGCCTGCCCGGATTACGGCTGCATGACCTCTGACACGGCCGGGCTTCGGTCACGGAATCCCGTTCCCCCGCCCGGTGCTTGAATCCGCGTCGGCGCCGCCAATCTATGAGACGAGCGGGCCGGCGAGGGCGACGCCGGCGCATGCATCGCCGATGCCGCCGACGATCCGCGCCGGAAGCGACGGCGCTCCGGCGCGGCCTCCCCGGCGCCCCTCGCTACGATTGCCTGGAGGAGGAACGGAACCATGGTGCAACGTACCGATCTCGACCCGCACTCCCACGACTGGTGGTCTCAATTGCTCGATCCCATGCGCCGCGTCGGGGCGCGCGTGGCGGAGTTCTTTTCGCCCAGCGCGGAAGCCGCCGCGACGGAAGAGTCGTACGAGATCGCGCTCGAACTGCCGGGCATGTCCGACGACGAGATTCAGCTGGAGGTCCACGCCGGCCGGCTGGTCGTGACCGGCGAGAAACGGGCGCAACGGGAGGAAAGCGGGAAGGACTACTAGTTTTCCGAGCGGGCCTATGGCCGGTTCCGCCGGAGCTTCCAGCTGCCCGGGGACGCAGACCTCGACGCGATCGGCGCCGCGCACAGGGACGGCGTTCTGACCGTCACCGTGTCCAGGCGTGCCTCGCAACGGCCCGAAGGACGGAGGATTCCGGTCGTCCGGGGCTGAGCGTGACGGCGGCGCACCGGCACGATCAACGGACAGTGCTTCCCGCGGCTCCGCAGCCGGGAGTTCCTCAAGTTCCTGCGGGGGACCGAGAGCCACGTCCCGGACGGTCTCGAGGTCCCCCCGGTCATGGACAACCAAGCCGCGCGCAAGAACCCGGCCGTGCCACGCCGGCTGGCCGGGCGCCCGCGCTGGCACGGCCACAGCCCCTCACCGGAGCCTCACGGCTGAACCAGGTGGAACGCCTGGTCGCGACGCCACCGACCAACAGCTGCGCCGCCGCATCCATCGCTCCACGCGGGAGCCTGAACAGGCCATCCGGGACTACATCGACACCGTCAACGTCAACCCGGGACCTTCCGGGGGACCAGGCCCGCCGACGAACTCCCCGCCACCATCAAACCCTTCTGCCTGCGCACCCTCGACACCGCCCGGCGGCAGCACGGACCCACCAGAACTTCAGACGCGGGACACCGGTCAACTTCTCGATCGGGACATCAGGTCATTCCCTTTGCCGATCCAGTGCGAGCAGTAAGGCAGGGAGGAGCAGAAAATCGACGATGATCCCCAGGACGACCATGATCGTCACCATCAGGCCCAGGATCCAGATGCCCTCGTATCCCGAGAATGCGAAGACGATGAAGCCCGCGGCCAGCACGGCCGTCGTGGTGAGCAGGGCGTGTCCGGACGATCGAAAGGCGTATCGAACTGCCTGGTCGCCGGGAAGGCCATCGTGGCGGGCCTTCATGTACTTCGTCATGAAATGGATCGTGTCGTCGACAATGATTCCGAACGCGATCACCGTCGTCATGGCCGCCGGAAAGCTCACCTGTCCCACAAGGTAGCCCCAGAGACCAAATCCCATGGCCGGGGGAAGGAAATTCGGCACGAGGCTGATGAGACCCAGGCGCACGCTCCGGAAGACCCAGACCAGGATCAGCGAAATGATGGCCATGCCGATCATCGTCCCCCGCAGGATGCTCTCCAGATTGCGCTGGGCCAGATGCGCGAAAATCATGGTGATGCCCGAGGCCTCGCCGGTCAGTCCGGGGGCGTGGGCGGCGATCCACCTTTGGGCGCGGGCGTCGAGGGCGCGCATCTCTCGCGCCGAAACGTCAGCAACCGTCACGGTCATGCGGGTGGCCGACCTGGCGACGTCGATGCGGTCGTTCAGGTCACGGCCCAATGGGACCGAGAGTTCGTACAGGAGAAGGTACTGCGCCGCGAGGTCCGAGGCCTCGGGCAGGTGGTACCGGGCGGGGTCGTCGCCGTGCATGTTCTGGTTCAGACGCTTCATGATGTCCGTGAATGCCCGGACGTGCACGACCTCCGGCTGCCCGTTGGCCCATTCGGCAAACGCCTCCACTCTCGCCAGGTACTGGGGATCGGTGATTCCGCCTTCCACTTCGGACGCGAGCGAATACTCGAGGGCGTTCAATCCGGTGAGGTTCTGGCTGATGAAGTCCGTATCGCGCCGGAACTGGTAGCGGTCGTCGAACTGCTTGGTCCAGTCATCGCTGAATTCGTTGCGCGGGATGCCCGCAACCAGCACGAGCGACACGACGAGGCCGGACCACAGGAGCAGCTGGCGGCGCTCGACCACGAACGCACCGAATCGTTCGAAGTACGCGGCCTGTCCGGGCGGGGCCATGCGTGCGCGCAGCGGCAAGATCGACAACAGCGCGGGCAGCAGGGTCATCGAATACAGATAGATGCTCAGCATCCCGACCGCGGAGAGCGTCCCCATGATCTGTACCGGCGGCGAATCGGAGCTGTTCAGGCTCAGGAAGCCGATCATGGTCGTGGCCGAGGTAAGAAACACGGGCCAGGCGTTCAGCCGCAGCGATTCAGCGACGGCCGCCCGCCGGTCGACGCCCCGGCTCATGCTGAGGAGTACGCCCGTCACGATGTGAATCGAATGGGCCACGGCGAGCACCATCACCACGACCGGCACGCCTGCCGCGAGCGGACTGAACACCATCCCGGCCCAGCCAGCGAACCCGATCGTGGTCAGGATGCCGAAGGTCATCATGACCACGATCGTCACCACGCCGAACAGCGAGCGCAGCAACAGCGCGGTGCCGATGAGCACCAGCACGAACCCGAGGGGTAGCGTCGCCTGTACGGCGTCCTCCATCGCCACATTGACCGTACGGTTGAGAATGAGGTCGCCCGTCATGTGAAAGCCGACTTCCGGATAGTCGCTCCGGGCCTGCTCCAGAACGCCACCGAGGTAGACCGGCACTTCGGCGACCATTGCACTTTGACTGTCGGGGTTGACGAAACTGATGACGAGCGCGCCGACGCGCCCGTCCTCGGAGACCAGCCGGCCACGCAGTTCAGGATCGCCCCGCGCGACCTGCTCGATGCGGGCGAGCTCGTCGTCACTCAGTTCGGCCGCCCCCTCGACGAGGGGCCGGACGACAAGATCGTCAGCCTCCGCTCTGGTGTGATCGAAGTTCGTCAGGGAATCCACGCGGCTGGAGTACGGCGTTCGCCAGGCCGCCTCTGTCAGTTCCTCGATCGCTCCGAGTACGCGCCGGGTGAACACCGATCCGTCAGGGACCGATACGGCGATCAGTACCGTGCTCGACGCCGCATACGTGCTCTCGAGTTCGTTCAGCGCGGCGAGTTGCGGATTGTCCTTGCCCAGCAACTGGCGGAAGTCGTCCGCCACGATCAGGCGGTCGCCGCCGGCCGCCGCCAACAGCATCAGGAGGGTTGCGAGGCCGATGACCCACCATCGAAAACGAAGCACGATCTCGATGTAGCGATCCAGATGGACCATGTGCTTCAACCGCACCCGTCACGTCCGGGTTCGATGGTCATGGTCCGCAAGAGCTGATCGGCGCACCGGCCTGCGCGCTGGCCGCCGCGACCTACCAAGGGCTCTGGTCCACCGCGCGGACCCGATCCGGCAGCCGGTAGCTGATCCCCTCTTCGTCGTATTGCGTGGCGCCGAAAATCTGTTCGAACGCCTGCTCCTTGACCAGCGCCTTCTTGGCCAGCAACCGGAGAACGGATGCCCTCACGCGGTAATAGAGCAGCACGAGGCTCCGGATCCGGACGGTATTCGGATAGCCGTAGCGATCCGCCAGCTGGTTGCCGATCAGTGCCCGCGAGAGCCGGTATGCGTAGATCTGCAACGCTCTTCTTTCGGCGTCGGTCTGGACCCCCGCCATTGCGGGAATGGCCTTGAACACGGCCGTCGCCACGCCGATCGAATCGTCGTCCGGGGGAGGCTCGCAGAGATGGCCGATCTCGTAGATTCGCCGTGCCTCGGCCTCGGACGCGAAGAGAATCGCGTCGGGAACGCCCAGGAGGTGGCCGACGTAACGCCAAATCCTGACAATGCTGTCGCGTTCCTTGCGGCTTATGGCCGAACCCATCGCAGCCGCGTGCTCGAACTGGCGGATGGAAAACGTGTACAGAGAGATTCCGCCGACGTGCGCCGCGCTGAGCGGAGTCCCCCAGGCCGTGTGATCCCAGCCGTCCGACGCCGCCAGCAATTGCCGCATGCGCGCGTGAATGAAGCGGATGCGCATCGACACTTTCCAACCGTCGCTGTCTCGGCGCAGGCCGTTGGGGAAATAGGTCTCGACCATGTGGCGGTTGTTCTGCCGCAGCCTGCGTTCGGCCCCTGGACCAAGCCCGGTGACACGTCCGGTCATCGCGAACGACTTGCTCACCAAGGTGGAGAAGCCCTCCACCGCACTCCCCACGGCGTAGGCAACGAGCATGTTGCTCATGTTGTTGAAGAAGGCGCGCTGGCCGGGCACGAACGCCTCGAAATCAACCCAGTCGGGCACCTCCAGGTTGTCGAAGAACTCCCGTAGCGCCCGCGGCGCGGAGCGCAAGGCCGCCTCGTCGT
Source organism: Alphaproteobacteria bacterium (assembly GCA_022825235.1). Classification (GTDB taxonomy): domain Bacteria; phylum Pseudomonadota; class Alphaproteobacteria; order TMED109; family TMED109; genus VXPW01. The sequence continues at coordinate 57,669 of JAJDYI010000046.1, forward strand.
CCTGCTCGATACCTGCACGGATGAACCGATGCAGGTCTGCCGGCGGGACGTCGGCAAGCTCCTCGAACACCGGGTCGAGTTCGGGATCCCCGATCGTGGTGTGCCGGATGTAGTTGTCGGCCGTCTCCTGGTCGACGGCGCGCGCCTTGGCGTAGCCCGCGACATATGCCGACGGAGGATCGAGTTCTCCAATCCTCCTGGCCAGGCGGCCGCTGCCGGCAACCGGTGTCATGTCGGCGGCGTCCGTGCGGGCCGGCACCGTGCCTCGCGTTCCAGGCCAGCCGCCAGCCGATGCAAGCCCCTGTTACTGGCCAGGAACGTCCACGGGCCTAGCACTTTCGGAAATAGCGACGATAGAGCCTGTGCACCACCAACGATGGCGGCCTTGACTCCGCACGCGCCGCGCGCGCTGCCCCCGGACAGCCCGGATCGGCTCGTTCGCATCGCCCGGCCCCCCATCGAACCCGTTTCCTCGCAACTTGAGCAATAGATAGTATCCAAAAAGTATCCGATGGGGAAGACTGGGTGGAACCATCATCGCTTCAGGGCGACGTTCAGGGCATGAAGGCCCTTGTATGTATCTACATCATTTCCCTTTCCCGGAAGAAAGTATGCCGATAGCAATAATTGCCCAAATCCGCAGGCGGCGCAGCCGCCAGCAGCAAGGATCGGGCGTGGACAGAACGCGGCGAAGCGAGAGATTTCGCGCCGGTGACGACGCCTGGAAGCCGCGATACGTCCCCGCCGAGCGCGGCCGCGACGCGCCGTCCTCGCGCCGTCGCCGCCCGGCGCTTGAAGCCTCGGCGCCGCTCCTAATCTGTGATGCGACGACCTACGAGACGCTGCGGCGCCGGGTGTGGGGCGACCGGGGCGGGGCCAACCCGGAGACCATGCGCAACGCCATCCGCAAGCTGCGGCGCAAGCTCGGCGACGACGCCCGAAACCCCAGATACATCCTCAGCGAGCGCGGCCTCGGTTACCGCATGCCCGGGCCGGATGACGGGGTTAGGGGGTGCGGTCGTCGGGCAGGCTGTCGCCCGCCGCCCCCGGCAGACGCTGGCGCAGCGGCCAGGTCGGCCCCGTGGCGTGGTCCTGGCGGCGCCCCTTCCTCCGGTGCATGCGCTTGAGCGCGAGGCGCGCCGCCGGACCGGCGGAAACCAGGACCTCCGGTTGCGCTCGATCGGCCGACCGGGCGCGCCCGGCGCGTGAGACCATTCTCCCGGCCGGTGTGAGAAATTCGTCATCCTGCGATTCCCCCGCCCGTGCCCGCGGGCCGCTCCCCTGCCCGCCCGGGCGGCGGTCCGGCGGTTCGTCGCCGGCAAGCGCGGCCAGGACGGAAGGTTGGCGTCCGCTCCCGGCGCCCGCCGGTATCGATATCCGCGGCAGGTTCGCCGATCAGGATTGCCTGGCCGTCGCGACACGCGCATCGGCCGCAATCCGGTCGACGCCTTGATCCCGAACCCGACTCCGGTGGGGGACCAGCATCGCACGCGGGCCCCTCTCCGACCGCAGGTCGCGGTCTCGTCCCGAAAGTGGATTGGTTCAACCTCACGGCCCTGATTGACCTCGTTTGGGCTGGCCGTCCTCACAGACGCCGAGGACGGGATGCCCTGCGTGGTGGCCGCCTTCCGTCTGTGGCTGCCGAGCGACGGCCAGCTGTGGAAGATCCACGGTTCCCGCGCCGGGAACACGTCAGGGACGACAGCATGAACTGCCCGACGCGAAGACGGGGCCGTGTGGTGCCGCTCTGGCGCGACGCCCGCGCCGTGCTGGCGGACCTGCCCCGCGAGGAGAACAGTCCCTAAGTCATGGCCGGCCGATCGAATTCGCTTGCGAGCGTTACGGCCGGCACCTATATATGGGCCAAAGGATTGGGAATTTCCCGGTCGACAGAAGGGTCCTGGAGCTTCCGGGGCCCTTTTGTTTTTCCTGCCTTGGGCGGTCACGGCAGTTGAGCCCATCCGCCCAGCTTCCGTTGCACGATCTCGAAGGCGCGGTTGGGCTGGTCCGGGCGCAGGTGTGACAGCGCGATGGGCCGCGCCGTCAGGTCCGCGAGTTGAAGCCCGACGGAGTTCGCCGCCTTCGGCACGAACACCGGCTGGAAATCGAACAGGCCGAAGTCCGGCCGGCCGGAACCCGAGGCGCCGTCGTTGGCGGCGATCCGGCGAAACTCCAGTTCCAGTTCCCGGTCCTCCTTCCTGCCGCGGCTCTCGAAGATGACATGGACCGTCCTGCCGTGCTGCTTCTCCCCGCTCAGCATGGCGTGCAACCGCTCCATGCAGAAATGAAGCGCGATCCCGTACGGATTCCGGGGGCCGGCGTATCGGGTTCGCAGGCGGTCCTTGTCGATGACGGCAGCGAAAATCGTCATCGGCGCCGCTTCGACCAGGCGGTTGAGATCGCTGTAGAACCGTTCGCGCAGTGCCCTGTCGGTCAGCAGGACGGCGAACGGTCCCTTGCTCTTGCGGATGTCATGTTCGTGCAGGACAACCGCGTCATGACCCCAGATGCCGAACTTGAAACGCTGGACTACGGGGACGATGCCGGCGATGTAGTCGGCCTTGCGCATGGCGCAGAAGACCAGGGCAAAGACCGGGTACTGCGGATCGATGGCGACAAGCCCGTGATCGCCGCTCTCGTCCGCGTAGATCACGAATTCCGAGAAATCCGGCAACACGCCTCCGCTATCCCGCCGTCATCGGCGACGATGGCCAACTTAGCGAGTGATTGTCGGTCGAGGTAGCCGCCTGCAGAAGGTCCGCCGGGGCGCGGCCGCGTGCGCCTGGCGCCCGCCGGCATCGATATCCGCAGTATGTTCGCCGATCGGGATTCCCGGACCGTCCCGCCGGTGCACGACACCGGCCGCCGACCGGAGACGGGAGTCGACAACCGCCCGGAAGCCCGCCTGCAGACGCCGGGTCCCCTCCCCGCCGGCCGGGCTTCCATCCCGGTCGCCGATGCGCGCCAATGCCCAGACGTGACCATCCGGCCGCTTGCGGCACGCTTACGCGGCCGGCAGGAGGCAGCATGGCCAGGCTCCGGCACCGCACGATCTCCAAGCGCACCGTCGACGCGCTCGCCGTCGGGGGCCGCGACGCCGTGTTCTGGGACCACCGGCTCCCCGGCTTCGGGGTCAGGGTCTATCCGTCGGGCGCGAAGGTGTAAATCGTGCAGACGCGCCGCGGCGACCGGCCGCGGGGACCCGATACCGTGCCGGGGTTCGTCGTCATTCGCCGCCTCACGCCGGCCAGCGTCAACGGTGAACTGGAACGACCCCGCCCCGGCCGGGCAGGGAAGGCGCCAGCCGAGCCTGTGCCGCCGCTCGACGTCGGCGTCGCCGACGCCGTGGACCGGCACGGCGGCGGGGCACGGCCGTCGCGGCCTGTGCCCCTACCAGCGGAAGCCGGTCTCGAGCCCGACCCGGTGCTCCGGCGCGTGGTCGTCCACGGCCTTGCGGCGGGCCGCCTCGACGCCGAGCGAGAAGGACGGCCACCCCGCCGAGCTCAGCCGCCACCCCATGCGGTACTCGCGCACCGTGTCCGACAGGCCGAACCCGACATTGGGCGTGCCCGTGAAGCCGCCGCCGAACATCGCGATGCCGTAGCCGAGCTCTGCATCGAGCCGGCTCGACAACGGCGCGTCGTCATCCGCCGCGAGCCCGGACGCGTCCGACAGCATCCACAGCCGGTCCCGGCTGCCCGGGTCCGCGCCGTAGGACGGCGTGAGCGACGCAGACAACCCGCGGCCCGTCCCGCCCGGCACCAGCCGGATCGAGCCCGACACGCCCCACTCCGAGTAGCCGTCCGCGGCGTGCGCCGCAAGGCCGTGCACCCGGAGCGCCATGTCGAGGCCGCGCGACGGATCGGCGTAGCCGATACCGGCGCCGAGCTCCACGCCCGTCCCGGTCTCCGCGTCGCCCCCGTCGTGGCGCAGCCCGAGCGTCGCCGACGGCGTCAGCGTCCCGCCGTCCGCCAGCGCGAAGCGCCGCGAGCCGTCCAGCACCGCCCGGACGCGGCTCGCCTCGGCCTGCGCGCCGGCGAGGTTGCCCACGCCGGGCGCCGACACCGAGTCCGACTCCGTCCGCACCCAGAACGCGTCCGCCTTGAGCGCCAGCGCGAACCCGTCCGCCTCGTCAGGCGTCACCAGCTCGCCCCGCACGCCCATCGCGGCCAGGGTCATCGACAGGTCCGTGCCGTAACGCTCCGCCGCGCCGCCGTCGAGCTCCAGCGAGAGGCTTCCGCTGCCGGTCCCCGCCAGACCCCAGGCCGACAGGCGTTCGGAAAGCGTGAGCCGCGCGTAAGGCAGCATCGTCGTCACCGAGCTCCCCATCGCGTAGACCCGCCCCGCGCCCTGCGCGGTGCCCTCGCCGGCGCTGTGCGTCATCGCGAACCCGGTCAGCAGGCGGCCGCGCTCGTAGTCCATGCCCATCGCACCGGTCGCCGCCTCGCCGCTCAAGGACAGACCCGTACCGGAACTGGAGAACTGCGACACCGACGCGCCCTGGCCCCAACTCGTGAACTGCGAGCCCGCGCCCTGCCCGAGCACCGCGCGGAACGACGTGCCCATCAGCAGCTCGCGCGTGGTCATCGTCCGCGAGCGGTTCCCGGCCGGGTCGCCGGACCAGGTGAGCCACGATGCTGTGCCGGCTCCGAACGCCGGCGCCGGCGGCAGGCCGGGTTCACCCCCGGAGCCGTCGAGCGCGATGCGGTGCCCGCCCAACGTGAAGTGCGAGCCCGCATCCCGCGGCACCTCCAGCCGCGCCGTCACCGCCGCGATCGCATCCGAGGCCACCGCGCGGCCGAACCGCGCCAGCCAGTCCTTCTGCAGCGGATCGGCGTTGGAGATCGTGCCCGTCGCCGTCCCGTCCGCGAGCGTCGCCGTGGCCCCCGGACGCGGATTGCTCAGCACCAGCGAGAACGTCTCCGCGCCCTCGTCATGCACGTCGTCCAGGAGCGTGACGGTCACCGACTTGCGCGTCTCGCCCGCCGCGAAGGAGAGCGTGCCGCTCGCCGCCGTGTAGTCCGTGCCCGAGGTCGCCGTGCCGTCCCGCGTCGCCCAGTCCACCGACACCGCTTCGCGCGCCGCTGCCGAGAGCGTCACCGCGAACGCGATCGAGCCGGACGACTCGCGCGCCGAGGCGTCCGCCACCGACACCGACACCGTCCCGGCGGACGCCGACGACGCCTGGGTCTGACCGAGCGCCGAGCGCAGCCACTTGAGGCCGCCGTTGTTGACCTTCGCCCGCGCCGGACCCCAGCCCTCCGCCTCCGGGTCGCCGAGGAAGAAGCGCGGCAGCACCGAGCCCGACACCCCGGCGAGGCCGTCCACCTTGGCCGTCCCCGACACGGTGCGCACCGCCCAGGACCGGCCTGCCGCCTTGAGCAGCCCGACCGCCGTCTGGTAGCGGGCCACCGCAGCGGCGCCGGCGTTGGGGTCGTGGTAGACGGTGAACGCGGCCGGCGCCGCAACGGGCTCGTCGTCATCGCGCACCGTCACCGATGCGTTCGACGGGTCGCCGACCTCGTAGCCGGTGCCGGCATCGAGCGTTACCGTCGCCTTGCCGTCCGGCTCGTCCCCGTCATCGTCCGCCGTCGCCACGCTGAGCGTGGCACTCGTCGCGCCCCCGGCGATGGAGAGCGTCTTCGCGCCCTCGTCGGAGGCCGCGACGAACGCGCCGTCCTCGGACACGGTGTAGGCGAGCGTCAGCCCGTCCGTCGGCGCCGCCTGCGAGAGCGTCACCGTGAACGACGCCGCCGTCCCCTCGTCCACCGCCGCGCCGGCCGCGACGGTCACCGTCGGCGCGGGCGGGGGCGACGATTCCTGCTGCTCCAGGAGCACCTTGCGCAGCCACTTCAGGCCCCCGTTGTTGACCCCCGGTTCCGAGGGACCCCAGCCCTCTTCCGCCGGGTCGCCGAGGAAGAAGCGCGGCATCACCGAGTTCTCGACCCGGGCGAGGCGGTTCACCTCGCCGGCGCCGGTGACGGTGCGCACCGCGTAGGACCGGCTGGCCGCCTTGAGCAGCCCGACCGCCGTGTCGTAGCGGCTCCCCGCCGCCGCCGACGCGTGCGAGGGGCGCGGGTCGTGGTAGACCGTGAACTGCGCCGTGCCGATGGCACCCGTGGCAGCTGCTGTGGTCCCGCTCGCCGTGCCCTCCGCCAGCAGGGCGTTGTCCGCGTCCAGCGCGGCGACGTTCACCGTGTAGGCCGTGCCGGCGGCGAGGCCCGTGATCGTGTGGCTGTTGGTGCTCGCCTGCACCGCATCGCCATAGTCGCCGGCGCCGGTCTTCCAGCGCACGTCGTAGCGCGCCGCGTCCTGCACCGCCTCCCACGACACGGCCAGCTGCGCGGGCTCGCCCGAGACAGGGGATACGGTCAGCCCGGTCAGTGTCGCCGTTCCGACGCCGTCGGGCGCCTGGCCGGGCGGCGCGGCGGCCACTTCGTCGATCACACCGCTGACGGCGTAGGTAGAGGCGCGGGCAAGGAGGGCGTTGCCGGACCCAAAGGCCCTGACCAGGACGTAATGATTGATGCCCGGAGCCAGGCCGGTGATCTGCGCGCTCGTTGGATGGGTGCCACCGCTGACAGTTACATTCTTTTCCCGAGTGCTGTCCCAGCCCTGGTCGTCGATCCGCCACCTGACGTTGTAGCTGCCGGAGGTCAGACCGGACAGCGCGTTCCACGAAACGTCGAGCTTGCCTCTGCCGCGGCCACGCGCGCGCAGCCCGGTCAGCCACGGGAGATCGTTGTCGACGATGGTCACAACCTCCTTGTCGATCAGCTCATAACCGCCGATGGCGGCGACGGCGATGATCCTGAACGTCTCGGGGTCCTCATCGTTCAGGTCGTCGCGCGGCGTGATGCCCAGGGTGGTCGTCACGCTGCGGGCGTTGGCCGGAATGGTGATGGTCTTGTGGATGGCCCACGCGAGGATGTCGTCGTGTGTCGTGATGCCTTCGCCGTCAAACGTCACGCTCGTTGCCGTCGACCGGGTCTGGCCGAGCAGGCTCACCGTGGCTCTGATCCACTGCGCCTGTCCGCCCTCGTCGATGCTGTTCTTGTCGAGCGTCAGGTTGATCCCGGTGACGCCGTCGACTACGGAGGGCGGGGCGCTGGTGACCGTCCCCATCCCTGAATTCGACCAGGCGCCGTCGCCTTCTTCGTTGGTCGCGCGCACCTGCACCTGGTACGACCTGCCCGCCGTCAGCCCCGTGATCCTGGCCGACATCCTGGACGACATGCCGGTCACGTCCTGCGGGCCGTCCGTGAAGTTCCCGCTGTTCCCCTCCCGGTAACGCAGGTCGTAGCCCGTGATCGGCGGGCCGCCGTTGGCCGGCCTTTCCCAGTTCACGTCCAGGCTCGTGGTCGAGTACCGCCTCGGCGACACCGTCGGCGCGGCCGGCTTGGCCGGCGGCTCGTCCACGTCCGTCACCCGGATCGTCACCGTCGCGGCGTCGCTCGCCCCTCCTGCATCGCTCGCCTGCACCGTCAGGCCGAACGCCAGCTCCGGGCCCCCGAAGCCCGCGCGGTTGCGCCGGAAGCCCTCGTAGTTCTCGCCGCTGCCGGTGTAGGTGATCGCGCCGGTCGAGGAGATGGCGAACTTGTTGCCCGTGTTGCCATCCGTAATGCTGTAGCTCACCGTGCCGCCGTCCGGGTCCGTCGCCGACACCGTGCCCAGCGACACCGGCGTCGCGCTCCCGTCGTTGTTCTCCGCCAGCTCGAAGAAGTAATACTGCTCCAAAAACGCCGGCGCCCGATTCGAATGGGTGGTGGCGGAGGTTGCGGAGCCGGCTACAGCGCTCAACGAAGCGCTCAAGGCGTTGACCAGGACGTCATATTCGGTGCCGGGCGTCAGGCCGGTGATCTGATAGCTCGTTGTCGAGGCCAGGAAAGATGCAGAGCCGGTACGGGATCCGCGTCGGTACGTCTGGCTCTTGGTCTTCCACAGGACACTGTATCCGGAGAAAGCGACGCCGGTCGGCGCGCTCCACGACACGTTGAGCTTGTCGCCGTTGCCGGAGACTGGGGTGACGGTCAGATTGGGCACCGGCGCGTCATTGTCCTGGATGGTTGCTTCTACAGTGGTTCCACTGACACCCAGCGAGTAGCCGTTGCCGGCTACAAGCGTGAAACTGACTTTGCCGTTCGGCTCGTCCTGGTTGTCGTCGACGGTGGGGATGCTGAGCGTGGCGGTCGTTTGCCCTTCCCTGAACGTCAACGTCTTCGCGCCCTCGTTCGCCGGCGCGAGGAAGTCGGCGCCGACGGTCGTCGTGTCGGACACGGTCACGTTGACCGTCAGCCCGCCCGGAGGCGCCCCCACGAGCGTAAAGCTGCTCCGGTCATACAGGCGCACTCGGAACACCAACGTCGTCCCCTCCGCAGAAGTAGTGCTCCCCACTAAGTCCGGGAAGGGCAAGTACTCGACCGCGGTCGCATTGGTGGTGGCGGTGGCTTCGGACTGGGCCAGGGTCGCGAAACTGCTGCTCACGGCTTGGACCCGGACGTCATACTCGGTGTTGGCCGTCAGGCCGGTAATCTGCGCGCTCGTTTTATTTTCGGTTGGCGTGTTCTGGACTCGAACTAGGCGAGAACTGTCATAGAGCTGGCCACTCGACTTCCAGTTGACCCGGTAGAATTCAGGCTTGGGAGTCCACGCGTTCCACGACACGTCGAGCTTGTCGGAGCTACCGGAGACTGCGCTGACGGTCAGGCCGGTCAGTGCCGGCGTCTGCGCCTGGGCCAGGGGGGCGGCGAGCACGCCGAGGGCGAGCAGCACGAACGCCCCGGCGAGGGCGCGCGCGAAGCCGGACCGGAGACCGGCGAAGGCACGGAAGGAAGAGCGGGACGCGGCCCCGCCGCGCGGGCCGAGGCGCGACCCGGAAGGGGCTCGCTCAGAGGCGAGGACCCGGCGTCGGGAAAGAGGAGAGCGGCGGGATAGTACGGGCAGAGCCGCCGCGGCCCGGAGAAGCGCCCTCACGGCCGAAGACGCAGGTGCGGCGCTCGGCGCTCGGCGCTCGGCGCTCGGCGCTCGGCGCTCGGCGCTAAATTGTACACACGGTTCATGGAGTGATGCAGGGGCGAACGCTCACTGTCCACATGTGCCGCACCCGCCTTGCCGCCCGGCAATCCACACCAGCTCATCCGCATTTCCGAACTCCCCGTGCAACGTTCGCTCGTGAACCGAGTCACGCATCGTATGCACACCGTAACCGTTGGCAAGACCATGACGCCAATACGGCGCGCTCCGATAGGAATGAGGGGCATGCAAGCAATATTTATGTCTTATATATGTCTAAGCGATGCCATAATGTGTCTTGCCGGTGACTTCTGGTTCGCGTGCCTTCGCGATGCGGGCGTTGCCAAGAAGGACGGGGCCTTGGCCGAACGCCACGAAAGTCGATGGCGCCGCCCCCTCCTCCGGTGCCGCGCGGGGCTTCGTTGACGCATGCCCGGCGCCTGCCATACTTTCCGGGAACGGGAATCGAGCCGGTGATTTCATGATGGTCGCGATCGCAGACCTTGCTCTGTATGACCGTCGTGGCCGGTTGACCGCGGTCGCCGAAGTCAAGAACAGGTTCGGAACATCCCGGGAATGGGCGGCCCAGACGCGGCGCAACATCCTCGCCCACGGATCATCGTGGAACGCTGACTACTTCCTCCTCGTCACACCGGATCGGCTGTATCTGTGGAAGGATGCGGGCACCGATCCGGTTCAGGTCCCGCCGACCTTCGAGGCGGACACGGAGTCGGAATTCGCGCCGTATTTCGAAAGGGCCGGTCTGGATCCCCGCCACGTCAGCGGTCACGCATTCGAGCTGCTCGTATCCGCCTGGTTGGGTGACGTGATCCGATCGGAGGGGACAGCGGAGAAGTTTGCAGGCGGCAGGAGCTGGCTCGCCAAGTCGGGGTTTCACACTGCCGTCAAGGATGGTCGCGTCGCGTTCGAAGCCAGGGCGTGAACGTCTACGTCGAGTCGAACTTCGTGCTCGAGCTCGCCCTGCTCCAGGAGCAGTCCGCGAGTTGCGAGGACATCCTCGGTCTGTGCGAAACGGGGCGCGCGCGGCTCGTCGTTCCTGCGTATTCCCTGGCCGAACCCTACGAGACCCTCACAAGGCGGCAGAAGCAGCGCAAGAGATTGAAAGAAGAGCTCGATGACGTGCTTGGCCAGATTGCCCGAACGGCGACCTATGCGGAGCGACTGGACGGGTTTCGCGACGTGACCGCGCTGCTCGTGAACATCGACGACGAAGAGAGCAAGCGTCTCGAGGAAGTGCGTTCTCGCCTCACGAAGGCGGCTGAAGTGATCCCACTCGATGCCTCCGTGTCGAGCGCTTCGGCGCAACACCAGCGCATCCATCGTTTCGCGCCGCAGGACGCGCTCGTCTATTCGGCCGTTCTCTCGCATCTCGAACGGGACCGTCCGCCGCGGAGCTGCTTCCTGAACAGGAACTCCAGGGACTTCGACGACCAGACGGTCGTAGAGCAACTCGAACGCCACAATTGCAAGCTGTTGCCCAGATTTGATTCCGGGAGCCAGTTCATTCGCAGCACTCTGCATTGAGCGGCCGCGTGCAGCCAGAGACGCGCCCTACGGCCTCCGGCCCGAGGCGACGGGCGGCACGATCCCGGCGCGGTCGGCGTCGTCGGCACAGACGATGCGCTTCGGTTGCCGGTCTTCGATCCGGGCCGGAACCGAGACGGCGATGCCGGCCGTAGAGGCGGCAGCGGCGCCGTTCACACGGGTTCCCTCGATGCGCAGGCTTCGGGCGGAGCAGGCAGCGGCGGCACTCTTCGCGCCGGTCGCCCTGGCGAGGGCATTGCGGTAGCCCCCTCGGGGTGCTCGACGCGCCGTTCCCGGATCAGCGTCCGGGGGCGGCTGTGACTACCTACAGAGCCCGGCATAGCCGCTTAAATTCTTCGTGGACGTACACTCTGCGGAGGTTGCGGTCGATGTCATCGAGGGCCTGGATATCGGGTTTGGGGATTGTGAACGCGATATAGCGCCAGTTCTCAAAATCGTTCCTGTGACGCATGAGGAGGCCACGAATTGGCTTAATCCCGTCGACTTCCGCCAACTCTTCCGAGATCGCCTGCACTTCCGGACGAAGATCATCGTAAAGCTGAGCGAGGTCGTGGGTTCTGCGGTACCCGCCGGCGCTGCTTACTGATAAACCTTTCAGGAAATGCTCGATGGCAAATGGGCGAAGCACGTTGACGCACACCGCGGCAGAGGCGAAACGTGCGACCCCCTGAGGGTGGGGAAGGGGTTCAGTCGACTGGAAGAGTCCGTTGCCGTAGGCCTCGAGGACTTCCCCCCCATGGGAGAACGCGAAGCCGGTAATCATGAATCTCTTGGCGCGTTCTGCCCGGTCTCCGGCAGGTACTGGCTCCCAATTCTTCCTCATTTCCACTCCATGTTGGTGACTGCGTGCGGTAGGGTCGCGTCCTCGAATGCAAGCGCTTCGGCATTGACGCTCACCCGCCAAACGTGGCCATGAAGCTGACTGGATGTTCCGCGTGCCGGGCCGGCCGGATCGGGCAGAGATTGGGCAGAGACACTCCCCGGCTCGGAGGGGCGGGCCTGAACGCCGTTGACCGGACGCAATTGCCGCATTCATACTGGTGCTCGCCGAAGGACGCGCGATGTCGGACAGCATGATCTTCAAGTATTTCTTCAAGATGGACGGCAAGGTCGTGTACTGCGGGATCACGACCGATTTGAAGCGTCGCGAGGAAGAACACCGCCGCCGGTGGCCGAGTGGCCGCATCGAGCAGGTGGGTCCGCCGACGACACGCGAAGAAGCGTGGGCCTGGGAAAGGCGGCAGGCCAAGCAGGGTCTTAGCTCCGCTTCCTGATGTCGTCGCGTGAACCCGCTCCGTGGCATGCGGGCACCGCGCAGACCGTCTCGCGCAATCGTGTCGTGGTCACCGGCGCCGGGTTCACGCGCGCCCTGGTGCCCGGCGCGCCGCTGCTCGTCGACGACTTCAACAACGATGCCCTTGAGAAAAAGGTTCGTGGCCTGCCGAACGCGAGCCGGCTGCTGGAATGGGAACGAAGCCCCCGTCGGAATGGCCATATCGACGTCGAGCGTTTGATGACGCGCCTCGACTCGTTGATGCCGTACGACTATGCCGAGGATGCAGACAACGCGGCGAACGAATATGCCTTCCTCCTGTCGGAGCTGAAGCGGGCGTTTCTCGACCGGCTCCACGAGGCCCGCAAGTGGCACATTCATCACGACGAACTGGCGCGTTTCGCGAGGTACTGCAAGGCCAACGGCTGTTGCTGCATCACCTTCAACTACGACGACTTCCTCGACGAGGCGCTGGCGCGGACCGACAGCTGGAACCCGTATTGGGGATACGGTTTCTTCTGCCCGTCGTCGCGGGACACCATCGCCAGTTTCGAGGAACTGGAACACCGCTCGGTGCTCCGTCTGCTGAAGCTCCACGGATCGGTCAACTGGCGGCCGAAACTGGGTTACGCCAACCCGGTTGCAATCGACAGCATCACGCATCATCACGAATGGGCGGGCGTCCCTCGCAGCTATCCGCAGGTAGCCGGTCACCTGGAGCCTGAACCCGTGATGGTTCCCCCTGTGCTGTCGAAATCCAGTCTCGTCGAACAACCGGTCCTTCGGCTGGTCTGGTCGCATGCGTTCAACAGCCTGGCGGAGGCCCACGAAGTCACATTCATCGGCTATTCGTTCCCGACGACAGACATGGCTGCGCAAACGCTGTTCACCGAGGCGCTGAAGGACCTGCCGCAGAAGGACATCAACGTCGTCAACGTCAATCTGAGCCGCGAGGACTCCGAAGCGGAGACCGTACGGGCACGATACCGGTCCGTGCTCGGCGATATCCCCGATGAACAGTTCCATTTCGACGGCGCCCTGGACTGGATCCGGCGCCTGTCGTGACGGCGGCGCCGCGGCCACGCAGGCGACGCCTTGCCCCGGCACCGCTCTCCGGGTCCACCCGTGTAGGCGGTCCGCACCGTCCCGGTGAGCGAAGCGGGCGGAAGGCCGCGGCGGTTGGCCAGGACCGGGCGCCGGAGACCGATTGATCGGCCCGGCGGTGGCGGGTGCGGAGGTGCGAAGGGGCAGCGGGCCGGGACGGGCGTCTGGCACGCGGTGTTGGCGACGCCGATCGCAGCGAAGCGGATCCTCGAGTCGGCCAATCACTCGGAACTCGACGCGTCGGTGCACACCACGGCGGCAGGCCGCGCGACGGTCGCGCAGGCCCGCATCCGCCGGGCCCTGGGTCATCCGGAGCCCGGGCGGGTTAGGCGTGGGGCAGGATCCAGCCTCGGGCGACCACTACCTGCGCCCGGCAGCGGCCCCGGATTCGCGTTTGACGGAGACTCGTCCGCCAACCTCCCTCCGGGGCCATTCCAGGGGGAGGATCACTGGTACAGTCATCTTCGGTTGGTTTTCGGTCTATTCCCGATTACCTTGCAAGGACAACGGCCGGAGCACTGACCGAAAGGAAGGACGGGGACATGAGTGACAAGGCAGCAAGACCAGCACGACGCGTGCGAAGAGGTTGGATCCGTCTGAAGGGATGGAACGAGGAAATCCAGGCAGATGTTCCAAGGTCTCAAATCGTTGAAATCAGCGTATTTCCCGACGAAGGGTTTCTCGTTAGGTTATCTGGAGGACAAAGACATCAGGTGCCGAAGTTCCCGCTTTGGAACGGAGGGCCCGACCGTGGGAACGTGCCAACCGGATGGATACGTTTTCCGATCGAGGTCTTCGGTCGTACCGTCACCACTGTCGTTCAACTGTCTCATATCGTGTCGATAGAACATTCAAGAAACAATACTTTTACCGTGAATCTTTCCGATGGACGCAGCCACGACCTGGACAAATATCCCTGACAACTGATGCTCTTGCAAAATTCCTCGCCGCCGCGCCTGGGGTGACGTTGCGTCTGGCCGCGCCGTTGGGCTGAGGGCAAAGCGACCGTCCCGGTAGCGTGGGGGCCGCCCGGATACCGGCTTCCGTCCCAAATTGGCCTGTCGCCGGCCGTTTTCCGCCGAGCGGTTCGGTGGCCCGGTGCCGGGCACCGGCGACCGACGGTGAAGCAGCGGCCTGGCTCAGTGCAGGCGGATCAGCTGGTCGACGCTCAGCACGCAGACGCCGAACATCAGGTGGGCCATTACCTTAGAAACCGGATTCCGGACGAGACGGGCCTGAAGCGGCCGGGCCCCGGACCGAACGCACGGGAAGCACCGGACGACTCCTGGCCTGCCTCCCGCGACGACCTGGACGGTGAAGAAACTGCACCTTCACCCTGGCGGCGGCAGGCCTTCCAACATCGGCTTCCCCATACGTATCTCGACGTACGTGTTCGCCCGCAATTGCAGCGGGAGGGTACGGGCGCAAGCATGCCGGCAGCGTGGGAGTCTCTCACCGACGCTCGTGTTCGCGGCCATGCAGGCAGGTTTCGAGGGATGTGGCAGGCTGACGCGGCCGGCAGCAATGCTCCGACCGGCGGCGGCAAACGCAAGCCCCGGGTCGCCTTCGGCAAGGATGCGGTGTTGAAGCCACGCCAGGCTGAGGAGGTCCCGATCAGGCGCGCCCGTCAGGCAGGAACCGTGCCTCGCCAGGGGTCGATTCGATGCCCCTTCGGTTTTCGAGCAACGAGAGAGAGGAAGTTGGAGTGATGATCAGAAACATCCTGCTGCAGGTTGATCGCGATGATCGCAACGCGGCGCGGACAGCGCTGGCGGTCGCCCTGGCGCAACAGCACGAGGCCCACCTCACCGGCCTGTTCGCCCATCTCGGCCTGCCGGCTATCTACCCGTGGGGCGAGGGCCTGTTTGCCAGGGAGATCCTGCAGCGTCACGAGGAAACCACGGGTGAAGCCGCCGGCAAGCTTCGCGCCGAGTTCGAGCAGCGGGCGGGCGCCGCCAGGGTGTCCCACGAGTGGCGTATCGAGGAGGAGGACGGAACGCAGTCAGTCCTCGCGACGCACGCCCGCTGTGCCGACGTCGCCGTCGTCAGCCAGACCGCCCGCAGCGCGCTCGAGGACGGGCCCGGGAGTCGACTGGCGGAGGAGGTGGTATTGGCTTCCGGGGCGCCGACCATCGTTGTCCCCGACGTCGGGAAGTTTGACCAGGCCATCGACCGGGTCGTCATCGCCTGGGACGGCAGCCGCGAGAGCAGCCGCGCCGTGCGCGACGCCCTGCCGATCCTCCAGGCCGCGGAGAAGGTGGTCCTGTTCGGCGTTCACGCCGATCACGAAGATCTGCCCGGCTCCGAAATCGCGCACTTTCTGGCCCGCCACGGTATCAAGGCCGATGACCGGCACACGATCGCCAACGATCTGGATGTCGGCGATGCCATTCTGAACGCCGTGGCCGACTACACCGCTGATTTGCTGGTCATGGGCGCCTACGGGCACGCCCGCCTGCGCGAGTTCGTATTCGGCGGCGCAACCCGCCACATCCTGCGCCACATGACGTCGCCGACCTTGTTGGTCCACTGATCGGGCAGCACGGGAGCGACCGGGGTCGCCGGCGCGGGGCGATCGACGACGGAGTCGCGAAAGCCCCGCACCGCGCTGAGCGCGCCTCGCCTGCCGTTCGGGACAACCCTCGCGCTCACGGGAACGGACGATGACCCAGGCCACCGAACTCAGGCGAAGCCTCTCGCTGGCACAGGTAACGCTCTACGGTCTCGGCACAACGATCGGCGCCGGGATCTACGCGCTGATCGGCGCGGTCGCCGGCGTGGCGGGCACCCACGCACCGCTGGCGTTCGTCCTCGCCTCGGTCCTCGTCGCGTTCACGGCGCTCTCCTTCGCCGAGATGTCGGCGCGCTACCCGCGGGCCGCCGGCGAGGCCGAATACGTGCGCCAGGGCTTCGGGTCGCCCGCGTTCAGCCTCGTCACCGGGCTGCTGGTGGTCGCCGCGGGCCTGGTGTCCTGCGGCACCGTGGTCAACGCCTTCGTCGGCTATGCGCAGGAATTCATCGCCGTGGACGCCACCCTGGCGATCACCCTGCTGGTCGCGTCGCTGGCGGCGCTCGCCGCCTGGGGCATCGCCCAGTCGGTCTGGGTCGCGGTTGTCCTCTGCATCGTGGAGATCGGCGGCCTGCTGCTGGTGGTCTGGGCGGCGGGAGACAGCCTGGCCACGCTGCCCGACCGCTGGCGCGAACTGGTGCCGCCGGCCGAGCTCGGCGTCTGGACCTCGGTGTTCGCCGGCACCTTCCTCGCGTTCTATGCCTTCATCGGGTTCGAGGACATGGTCAACGTCGCCGAGGAGGTGAAGGATGTGACCCGGACCCTGCCGCGCGCCATTGCGCTGACCCTGGGACTGACCATGCTGCTCTACGTCCTGGTGACCCTGGTCTGCGTGCTGACCCTGCCGCCGGCGGCGCTGGCGGCCAGCAGCGCGCCGCTCGCACTGGTCTTCGAGACGGCCCTCGGCGGCGGCTCCAGGTTCATCAGCGCCATCGGCATCCTGGCGCTCGTCAACGGCGCCCTGGTCCAGATCATCATGGCCGCGCGGGTGGTCTACGGCCTCTCCCGCCAGGGTCAGCTCCCCGCCTTCCTGGGGACCGTCGCGCCACGCACGCGGACGCCGGTGAAAGCGACCGCGCTCGTTGCCGCCGTCGTCCTGGCGCTGGCCCTGATCTGGCCGCTGGAGACCCTCGCGCGCGCGACGTCCATCGTCATTCTGTGTGTCTTTGCCGTCGTGAACCTGGCCCTGTTGCGGGTGAGGCGCCGGGAGCCCGCGCCGGCCGGAATTCCCACGTTCCCCGCGTGGGTGCCGGCGCTGGGCGCTCTGGTCAGCATCGGCGTGCTCCTGCTGGAGGGCTCCCGGTTGCTGTTTACGTGACCTCCTCGAGGGTCGGGCGGGTCGCGGGGTTGTCCTGTCGCGGCCATGGAACGGGGGCTTGGTGATTCGGAGCCCGAACCGCGGGAGAAGATCCGTGCGTTCCGCCGATGGGTGTCCATTAAGCGGAGCCACACCCGTTGCTCGAAGCCGTCCCCGGGCCGCCGACCGTCACCGCCCGGAACTACAGCGAAAGGAACAGCGCTAGCGATTGATGGCGCGGTCAAGGCGGCCGCTGATGCGCTCTACCAGCGGGCAACTGACATTCCGGTGTCGATGCGTGCCGTCCTGGGAGCGCGGTGCGGCGCTCCTGCGTCAGACGTGAGCCTCTCAGTGGCGGCGCGGTGCGTGCGCTGCCCGAAAGCCCGGAACTGTCCCGTGGCGACCGGACGAAGCCGGGCGCCGTCACCTAGTCAGCCCCTTGCACTACGGCTGAGGCGGGCAGATTCGCGCCGAGGATCTCCCGCAACCGGCGGACGACCGTCCCGGGCTCGTCCGCGGCGTCGAGCCGGTGCCACGAGACATCGCCGATCTCGTAGCGGTCCTGCAGTTCGACGATCTCGACAGTCGCATCCGAGACGTCGCGCTCGCGCCCAGCCACCCGCTCGACGAGGATCTGCTTCGGAGCCTCGAGCCAGACACCGATGAACGCCACGCCGGCGCGCGCCGCGACCGCCTCGACCGCGCGCCGCTCTTCGATGCGCGCGTGCGCGGCATCGACGATCACGCTGGCGCCGCTCTCCAGGGCCGCCCGGGAGTCGTTTCTGAGCCGTGCGTAGGTCTGCTCTCCCGCCGCCTTGGTGTAGCTGTCGGCCGGCAGGCGCGTTTCGGGGTCGACGCCGGCCAGGCGTTTGCGCGTGACGTCGCTTTGCAGCACCACCGCGCCGGGCACCCGGCCGATTGCGGGCGCCGCCAGCCTTGCGACTGTCGACTTGCCGGAGCCGGACAGGCCGCCCACGGCAATCAGCGCCGGTGCCGGTGTCGCGAGGCACGTCCCGGCTAGCGCCAGATAGGCCCGGGCTTCCTCGCCCAGCCGTCCGTCCGGTCCCGTGGACGGGGGTGCGGCGGCGCCGACGTGGGCGCGGATTGCCGCGCGACACGCCAGGAACAAGGGCAGCGTCACGAGCCCGTCGATGTCCTCGCGCCGCCACAGGTACCGGTTGAGCACGCGGTTGGCCTCCGCCTCCAGCCCGCGGTGCCAGAGATCCATGATCAGGAATGCGAGGTCGTAGAACACGTCGATACAGGCGAAGCTGTCGCTGAACTCGATGGCGTCGAACAACGTCGGTCGGCCGTCGACCAGGCAGACGTTGCGCAGGTGCAGATCGCCGTGGCAGCGCCGAACGAGCCCGCCCTCGCGCCGGCGTTCGAGGATCTCCGCCAGCGCCGCCAGGCGGCAGCGCGTCGCGGCGACGACGTCGGCGACTTCCGCCGGCGCAAAGAGGTCGGGGTAGCGCGAGAGCTCGGCGGCGTTCTCCTCGACCACCTCCGCGATTCCGTCGCTGCCGCCGAACGCCGGCGTGACCGTGGCGTCGTCGTGCAACCGCGCCACGGCGTCAGCGAGCCCATCGACGAGTTCGGCGGTGAGCTGATGGCGCTGCGCGAGTTCGTCGAACACCTGGGTCTCGTCGAAGCGCGCCATGCAGACCACCCAGTCGAGGACGTCGCCGGGGCCGTCCCAGCCCACGCGTCCATCGACCCCGCGGACGACGGCCCGCGCCTGACGGTAGATCGAGGGTGCGGTGCGGCGGTTGATGCGGATCTCGGCCTCGCAGGCCGCGCGCCGCTTGGCCACCGTGGCGTAGTCCATGTAGTCGAAACGGACGGCGCGCTTGAGCTTGAGCGCGCTGGCGCCGCACAGGAAGACGATGGCGCCGTGGGTTTCGATCCGGTGCACCGCCTCGGCCGCGTCAGCCCCGTGCGCGGCGGGCGAGGACAGGAAGTCCACGACTTCGGACTGGTCATCGACGATCAAGACAAGCGCTCGAGGCGACGTCACGGCGCCCCGGAGGGACGGACCTGCGCGATCGGCCCGCCTGCCGTCGCGGCCGGTCGCGGGATCGTGATCGGGGCACCGGGATGGCCGGTTCCTGCCGCCCGGAGCCCTTGCACCCGTCAGCCCCGGCCGATGGGGATCCGGGTGCTTGCCGGCGCCGGCGAGGCCAGCTTCGGCACGGTGACGGTAAGGACCCCGTCCTTGTGCACCGCGCTCACCTTGGCGACGTCGGCGTCGCCGGGCAGCAGGAAGCTCCGCCGGAAGCGGCCGTAGACGCGCTCGGAGAAGTAGTAGTCCCGCCCGCTTTCCTCGTGCTGGGCCCGTTTCTCTCCGGTCACCAGCAGCCGGTCGCCCTGGACTTCCAAATGAATCTCGTCCTCCGAAATCCCCGGCAGCTCGACGGTGATTTCATAGGCTTCGCCCGTCGCTGCGGCTTCCGCGCTCGGGGAGAAGAACTGGGCTACCCGCTCTCCGAACCGACGCATTGGATTGAACACGTGCGACCACCAGTCGTCCGCCCGCAGAGACGGATCGTTCGGCTGCACCATGACCCGTTCCCCTTCAATAACGATGACCGCCCGGCGCCCCGGCAAGCCCGCAGGCGGAAGTGCCGGCCGGGCGTTCGATGTGCTCATGCAGATGGTGTGAACCCGGGCGCTTTCAAGGGCCAAAGGAGGGCATCGGCTTCTTGAAATGGCCGCGCTCGGGCGCCATCTGGTTCGAGGACGCCTCCGAGGCGCCGTGCAGTCAAGCCTGCGGCCGGGGCGGGAATTCAGGGTGGAGCCCGAGGAGTAATTCGGCACGACGCCGGGGCGGATCCCCGCAGCCCGGCCGGACGACCGCCGGGAGGGAGATGGGGTGGAGTTCAAGGATTACTACGAAACCCTGGGCGTCGCGCGCGACGCCACACCGGACGAGATCAAGCGCTCCTACCGGCGCCTTGCGCGCAAGTTCCATCCGGACCTGAGCGCGGACGCCGACGCGGACGACCGCTTCAAGGAGGTTCAGGAAGCCTACGAGGTCCTCAAGGACCCCGAGAAGCGCGCGGCCTATGACCGGTTCGGCGCCGACTGGCAGGCGGGACAGGAGTTCCGGCCGCCGCCTGACTGGCAGCCCGACGTCGGGTTTTCCGGCGGCGGCTACACGGAGGCCGGCGAGTTCAGCGACTTCTTCGAGGCCCTGTTCGGCGGCGCCGGCCGCCGCCGCTCGGGCGCCGGCCGCCGCCGCTCGGGCGGCGGCTACACCCACCTGCGCATGAAGGGCGAGGACATTCATGCGCGAATCGCCATCTCGGTGGAGGATTCGTTCCGCGGTGCGACGCGCAGCCTTTCCCTCCAGGTGCCGCAGGTCGACGGCGAGGGCCGCCTGGTGACCCGGCGGCGCAGCCTGAACGTCTCGATCCCGAGGGGCGTCTCGGAGGGCCAGCAGATCCGCCTCAGGGGCCAGGGCGGGCCGGGCCTCGGCGGCGCGCCCGACGGCGACCTGTACCTCGAGGTCGTCTTCGCGCCACACCCCCTCTTCCACGCCGCCGGCCGCGACATCCATCTCGATCTGCCGGTCGCGCCATGGGAGGCCGCGCTCGGTGCGACAGTCACCGCGCCGACGCTTGGTGGCGACGTGGAGCTGAAGATTCCGGCCGGCGCGGGGAGCGGGAGCCGGCTCCGGCTGAAGGGCCGGGGCCTGCCCGGCACGCCGGCGGGCGACCAGTACGTCGAGATCGAGATCCAGACGCTTAAGGCGGACACCGACGCGGCCCGCGTGCTCTACGAACGGATGCGCCGGGAAATGGCCTTCGATCCGCGCGCCGGCCTCGGAAAGGATTGAGTCGATGGCGGAACGCGACCTGCGGGCACTCTCCGGCACGTTGCTCGACGAGCGGACGGTGTTCGGGCTGCGCGAGCTGTGCGCGGCTTGCGGGGTGCATGCGGAGATCGTGATCGAAATGGTCGAGGAGGGCGTGCTGGAACCCCGGGGCGCGGAACCGGCCGAGTGGCTCTTCCCGGGGAGCGCGGTGACGCGCGCGCAGAAAGCGCTCAAGCTCGCTCGCGACCTGCGGGTCAACTGGCCCGGCGCGGCGCTCGCGCTCGACCTCCTGGAGGAAATCGAATGGCTGCGATCGCACCGCCGCCGCGCGGCCGGGCCGACCGCGCGCGCCCGTTCCCCGGAGGGCGCGCCCGTATCGGCCCGTCTGATCCGCACACCTGCGTAGTCGGGCGCAATGTCATACCAGCCGGCTTCCTTAGCAATCTTCGACGTCGGCATCCATTTCCCGGCGCTGTCCAGCAGGACCTTGAGAAACTGAATTTCGAGATTGACGGTGAACGGTCCGCCGCCTCCCCGATGACGCGTCATGGCCCCGTTCCTCCAGCGTCCGCCGACACGCGGGGCGGGAACTCTCCGCCGCCTAGGCGGGCCGCCAGCGAGGCCGCGTCCGGCCTGGTCGACCTCGATCCTGCGCTCCGTGCGCACCCGCCAATACGGGGCCACATTCAGAGGATGCTCCGAGATACCAGTGCCCGATACACACTCGGCCAAGCACGCATGGGTTTCCCCATTGGCCGCCATCGGCACGCTGCAGATGAGTCCGCATCCGTCACACAGTGCGACATCGCGGGCTCGACCACTCTCAGGACAGCCAGGCCGGCACAGCACATGGATTCCGCACGGCACGTTCCGGCTGGACTTCAGGGCTTCGTAATCGGCCGCCAGATCACGGCGCGCCAGTTGAGTAATATCAATATGATGGCCTGAGACAACATGTCTGCGGAGGAGTTCGCGTGCAGTGGCGCACCAAGGCATCATTCAGGCAGCTTATATCTCTAATTCGTAACCGACTTGATCTGTCATGTATCCCGCCAGTGATTCACAGCCTGCATTCCAAGCCGCACCGTCGGTGGAGAAGGACGCGGCTGATCGCGCGGGCCATGCCATCGCCCAGAACGCAACAGCGATGGTGCAGATCCAGATGCGATACGAAACCCCCGGCCGCCAACTCACGTCCGTTGATGCTTGCCAAGGAGTCCGTGGCTCCCAGCACGATCGGCCGGGGCGGGATTGCCTTTGCGGCGTATACGGGATCCCCGCCCACGTCCAGCCACGTCTCGGCGTCCGCGATTTCTGGCGTTTCAGGCACCAGCTCTCAGACGGCGGCGGCGAAGAAGTTCAGAGTCGTTCGCCGGACCCTGACGGGCATCCGACGGATTGCCGGGATATCGGTGCCGAGCCCTTCGAACTGCTTCAGCCAACTTCCATGACGAGGGGGGTTGGCCTGACCGTCCCCCCGGCGGGTTGGGTGTCCATTCACCCGGCCCCGCATCGCCGGCACGGGCCGATCTTCGAAGAACGCGATACACGGTGACACGCAAAGACTCGACGCCATCGGTCCTGACCTCGCTGTCCCCGGCGCGCGGCCTTGGCAGGGACGAGCTGCGCCACGCGATCGACACCGCGGTCGACGGAATCATCGTGATCGATGCGTCCGGGACGGTGCTGCTCTACAACGCGGCCTGTGAACGGCTCTTTGGCTATGGTGCCGGTGATGTCCTGGGCAGCAACGTCAGCACGTTGATGCCGTCGCCGGATCGGGAGCGCCACGACACCTACATCGAGGACTATCTCAGGACCGGGACGGCGAAAATCATCGGGATCGGCCGCGACGTGACCGGCCAGCGCAAGGATGGCTCGACGTTTCCGCTGCGCCTGTCAGTCGGCGAGCTGCGGGGCGAAAGCGGCACGCCACTGTTCGTCGGAACCATTCACGATCTGACGGAAGTGCAGCTCGCGCGTGAACGCATCGAGGAACTCCAGACCGAGCTGATGCGTGTGTCACGCTCGAGCGCCTTGGGCGCGATGGGGACCGTTCTGGCACACGAGCTGAACCAACCGCTTTCGGCCATCGCCAGCTTCCTCGAAGCCGGCACTGCATTGATCGATGAAGGCGAGGGCCAGGTGTCGGATCGGGTTCGGCAGTACATCGACCAGGCAGTCGCCCAGACGCACCGGGCCGGCGACGTCATCCGGCGGCTGCGCGAATTCACGCGCAAGGGCACGCACCAGCGCTCGACCGAGGATGTCAATTCCATCGTCGAGGAGACCTGTGCCTTGGCCGCCCTGGGGGCGTTGACCGAGGGGATCGACGTGACCATGAACCTTGCGGCGGATCTCCCGCCCGTTCGAATCAACAGCATCCAGATCCAGCAGATCGTCCTCAACCTGGTCCGGAACAGCATCGAAGCGCTGGCAGGCCAGGAAGTCCGTGCCATCACGGTGGAGACCGCCCACCGCGGCGACCTGATCGAAGTCGCCGTCCGCGACACCGGGCCCGGGGTGGCCCCCGTCGTCCGTGAGCGGCTGTTCGAGCCGTTTGTCTCGACCAAGTCCGATGGCATCGGCATCGGCCTGAATATCTGCCGCACGATTGTCGAGGCGCACGGCGGTACGATCTCCGCCGACCCTGGAACGGCCGGTGGCGCCACCTTCCGTTTCACGCTGCCCGTCAGCGACGATACGCCAGGGTGACTGACGTGTCCGGGGAACTGGTCTTCATCGTCGAAGATGACGACGCGGTGCGGGCGTCCCTGGCCGCGCTCCTGGAGACCGCGGGGTATCGAACCGTTTCGTTCGAATCCGGAACGGCGTTCCTGGATTTCCCGCATCCGGAAGCCGGCGCCTGCGTCGTGCTGGACGTCAAGATGCCGGGCGTGGACGGGCTCGAGGTGCAGCGGCACCTGAACGATCACCAGGTGAACTTGCCGGTGATCATCGTCACCGGACACGGCGACATCTCGATGGCGGTGCGGGCGATGCAGGACGGTGCAGTCGACTTCATCGAGAAGCCGATCAAGCGCGCCCGCCTGCTCGAGGCGGTCGCACGGGGGATCGCGCTCGGTCGGAGCGCGCCGCGCGGTCACGGTGAAAAGGCCGAGATCGAGGGCCTGATCAGCACGCTGAGTACCCGCGAGCGGCAGGTTTTCGAGCAGCTGGTCATGGGGCGGCCCAACAAGGTCGCTGCCCGTGAGCTGGGGATCAGCTACCGCACGGTAGAGGTGTATCGGCGCAACGTGATGCGGAAGATGGCGGCCAAGAGCCTGTCTCATCTGGTGCGGATGGCGCTCGTCGCCGGGCTGGACCCGCTGGCACACGAAACCGAATAACTCCGAGGTACCGCCCTTGGCTGGCAGCCGCCGGGCCGGGTCGGTCGGAGACGTGCCGCCGACGCGTGCACGGCGTCAGCCCAACCGGCGCCAGGCTGCGTCTTGTCGCCGCAACCGAACGGGCAGCCGCCGGCCAGCTTCCTGGAACGGCAGCCGGCTACGCAGTTCCACTTAAGTGCGCGCCCGGAATTGCACCCGCCCGCCAGCGGCACAATTGTTGGGACCATCGCATGCGCGATCACCGCGGACCTCGAACGGCCCCGCGGTCCGCGGGGCGCGGCCCGCCCCGACCACCAGTGCACATCAAAGAGGAAAGGAGCACTGACAATGTCGATGCTTGATTTGGTTCCATGGCGCAGGGACAGCAATCACCTGACGCGCGGGATGGCCGACGATTTCCTGATGCCCTTGCATCAGCGGATCGATCGGGTGTTCTCCGAATTCTTCGGTACCGACGTTCCGCGCCTCGCGGGTCCGCAATGGGCTGCGGGATTCTCGCCGAGCATGGACGTGAGCGAGACCGATCAGCAGTTCGAGGTCACGGCGGAACTGCCGGGTCTGGATGAAGAGAATCTGGAGGTCACCCTCACGGACGGCGTACTGACGATCAAGGGCGAGAAGAAGTCGGAGTCCAGCGACGAGGACAAGCAACGGAGCCACTACCGCCTCGAGCGAAGCTACGGCGCCTTTCGGCGCTCGCTCCCGCTCCCTCCGGAGGCGGATGCCGAGCAGGTCTCGGCCAGCTTCGATAAGGGCGTCCTGCGCATCACCATCGCCAAGAAGGAGGGAACCGGACAGGCGACCAGGAAGATCGAGGTGACAAAGGCGGCGTAGGCAACGCGCGCTGGCCGTCGTTTCCCCGAGGTGCCTTTCCCGGACTCAACGGGTCCGCGGGGCGCGATCGGCCAGCGCTGGCGAGGTCATTTCCTGGAAGCCAGCGGCTTCCGGCAAATGCGAGCATGCGTTCAGGTCTCAGCGGACGAACGCCGAGGTTCGGAACTCTCCGGCCGTCAGCATCGGCGCGACAGGCGTTCCCACCGAGTAATCGTGGTCGGCAGGAACGCGACCGTCCCCACCTCTCGCACCACTCGCCTGAGGGCGCAGCCGGCCAGCGCATTCGCTGAGGCTCGCACGGAAGGAGATGCCATGTCAGCAGTCCTGTTCGTCGTCGTACCGCACTGGGCGACGGCGCGTGCATCGGTACATCCCGATCCGGACGCGGCGGTCCGTGCGGCCATGCAGGAGTCCGAAGGCTGCCGCGTGCTGGTCATCCACCCAGAGACAGGCCGATGGAAGGAATCGGACATATCGCAACCCATCAACCCGGACGACCCCGGCCGCCTGCGACGGCGCCTGCGCATGGAGTTGTCCAGGCTGGGCCGGAACCTGCTGGCCGACATCCGAGCCGACCGCAAGCCCACATATCCAGTGCCGGTGGTCTCATCCCCGCCGGGCCGAAGCCAGAGTTGACCACGAGGAGAGATTGATGACGTACAAAGATGTCTTGGTCGTTGCGGACGACACACCGGAATGCACGCAGCGGATGCAGTTCGCGGCGAAGCTCGCGGCGCGGCACGAGGCGCACCTCATCGGGATGATGCTTCGGTACGGTCAGACCTACGCCGAACGCACGGAGGCATACGTCGTCGCGGCCGACGAGAAACGGCGGCGGGCGGCGGAGGACGCGGCACACGCGCGCATCCGCGCGGAACTCGAACGCCAGGCGCGGGCGGCGGGCGTCCCGGTCGAGTGGTATTCCGCCGAGGGAGAGCCCGTGCGGACGGTGTCCCTGTTCTGTCGGCATGCGGACATCGCCGTCGTCGGACAGAGCGTCGACCGGCCTGGTGCCCTGGGCACCGTCCGGGACCTCGCTGAGCACGTGGCCCTCGCGAGCGGGCGCCCGGTCGTCGCGGTTCCGCGGTCCGGCACACCCGCGAACGTGGGCGACCACGTGATGGTGGCGTGGGACGCGGGCCGTGAGGCGACGCGGGCGGTGGCGGACTCGCTCCCTGTCCTGCAGCGCGCGGAACAGGTCCTGGTCTATTCCGTCGACCCCGAGGAGCGGGGAGACCGGCACGGGGACTTGCCCGGAGCCGATCTTGCGCGGCACCTGGCGCGGCATGACGTCAACGCCGAGGTGGAAAAGGTTGGCGGGTTCGACGCGCTCGCCGGGGAAATGATCCTGAACCGGGTCGCGGAGGCAGGGATCGACCTGCTGGTGATGGGTGCGTACGGCCACACGCGCATCCGCGAACTCTGGCTCGGGGGTGTCACCCGGCACGTGATGCGGAACATGACGGTGCCCGTGCTCCTGTCGCACTGAACGCGACGGACACGGCCCGGCCACGACGGCCGGGCGGAATCCTTGAGCCGACCCAAGGGCGCAGGGCTACACGTCGGAGCGGCGGCTGGTGACCGTGGAGTTGGTCTCGCTGGTCGGGAAGGACGATCGGATTCCGGCCGAAAAAGGCTGCTGGAAGGCGGTTCCGGCAGCTTCTTGCAGAATGTGAGGCGAGAGGTTACACTTTACACATGATACGGCGCTTCCGCCATAAAGGGCTCAAGCTGTTGTTCGAGAGGGACGACCGGCGGAAGGTACCAGCGGACTACGCGGACAAGGTTGCACGTATTCTCGCGCGTCTCGACGAGGCGTCCACGGCCGGCGACATGGACCTGCCCGGCTTTCGGTTGCACCGCCTCAAGGGCGACCTCGCAGGTTTCTGGTCGGTCACGGTGTCCGGCAACTGGCGCGTTATCTTCCGCTTCGAAGATAGTTACGCCAGCGACGTCGACCTGATCGACTATCACTAGAAGGAACGAGCCATGCCTATGAAGAACCCACCGCATCCAGGCCTTTCGGTGCGGCACGACTGCCTGGAGCCCCTGGGGCTGAACGTCACCGAAGCGGCCAGGCGCCTGGGTATCAGCCGCAAGCAGCTTTCCGACATTGTGAACGGCCGCGCAGGCATTTCACCTGCCATGGCCATTCGCCTTGACAAGGCATTCGGGGGCGGTGCCCACACGTGGCTGCGGCTCCAGACTGCCTATGACCTGGCGCAAGCGATGAAGCATGCTGACGACGTCAAGATCGAACGGATGTCGCCAGCGGCCTGATCCCGCGAAGCGCCGCCATAGCCAGGTCACGCTGCTGTTCGCGAGATGGCCTCCTCCACTCTCCTCACACGGGCCCAAGCCGTTAACGTCCGGTAGTTTTCTCGATGCTACCTTCCGGCTTGGCAATCGTCGTCGGCAGAACGAGGACGATGGGGTCCCGCTGGGATTGTCTCCCCCGCCTCGGCCTTGTCCCGGCCCGGCGCGACGTCCCTCGGGTGAGAGGCAAGCCGATCGAGCCAGCACTCCCGGAGGGAAGTTCGATGCTGGTCGACCGCAGCCGGACGCGGCGACGGGACGGGCAGTTCTCGGTATTGCGGACGGCCGGAGGGATGGTGGTGAAGCATGCGGTGAACGGCGCGGACAGCGGCTGGAGAACTCAGTCGCCCACACTCTCCGCCAATGACTGCAATGACCGTTGCACGCTGTCTCGCGGCTTCGTGACATCAAATGGCAGGCAAATCAGCGGCAGGCTGTCGAAAAAGCTGTAACGCAGTTCCGTCGGGAATCGACCGGTACGCGGATAGACGAGCGCCACCGCGTCGCACTGGTAGCGTTTTCCGTATGCGTACAACTGGTACATGTCCGCCTGATCGACGCCGTGCCTCACATCGTCGCCGAACCCTTCGAGGTTCTTCCATTTGGCGTCGAGTATGAACCTGACGCGTTTTCCGTCCTTCAACGCGATGTCCGGCTTCGTCGTGAACGCTCCCTTGCCGTCGATCGTTGCCAGCGTCTTCTGCGGATGGTGGGCAGCCACCCGGTAGCATTGCTGGTAGCGACCGAAACTGTGCATCACGAAGTTCTCGAACACCCTCTCCATCGGAAACAGCAGGGAAACGTTGGTGTGTTGGCCTGCAAAGGTGGTGAGCCCCTGATTGAACAAGAAGAGCCCGACCCATTGCATCACGGGTGCATAGAGGCGCATGGAACGGTCCACGTGGTGCCTCATCCAGTCCGCTTGTGGATTGGCGGACTTGGGCACGTCCGCAAACGCAGCCCTCACCCTCCGCAGGAGCAGAGCGTTTTCATCGCTCCGTACGGCCGGTGCCAGTCTGGCCAGCGCAGTGTGGATCAGCCGGTTGGCCGGGCGGTTGATGCTCAACTCGTCATGCGCGACGAAGAATTGTGCCCCGTTGGAGAGGTTCGTTCGCAACTGTTCGCGAAACAGTAGGCGCCCCCGCAGATAGGGAAGGTTCTCCTCGGCCGGGACATAGCGTCGCGCCAGTCCTGCCCGGGCAAGCGTGTTCACGTTGACCAGGAACTGGCGAACGAAGACATCGAGCATGGGGAAACGCGGCATCGCGCGAATACCGCTCTCGGGCAGCGTCTCGCTCAGTCCGCGCCAGCATCTCAGCATCCGGAGAAACGCCTGCCTGGTCTTTTCGTAGCCGGGATCGGCCTCGCCGTTCAGATCGATCTTCGGGAGGATTTCCACGACGAGGCCGCGCCGCGTGGTGATGACACCGACGTGATTGCTCGCGGCCAGGTCGCCGTCCTTGCGCTTGAGCACCTTCCGGGCCACCGTCCTCAGATCGGCGGCGTCCTCCGTGGTCAACGACGTCTCGTTCTCGAACCTTTCGTGCTCCCTGACCGTGACGACACCGCGCATCAGGACGCGTCCGCTTCGCCCGCCCCACCCTCCTGGTAGATCTTGCGGTATTGACGGGGCTCCTTCCACGCGGGATCTTGGTTCGGCAACCGCCCGAAAATCTCCCTCGCCTCCTCTATCGCGTCCGGGTCCGTCCTCAGGTCCGGCATTGGCTTGACCGTCACGAACGCATTGCGACCCAGGACAGCCCGGATCTTCGCCCAGTCATCGAAGAAATACTCCTGGAGCAGTGGAAATATCCGGTTCTGCATCGCGTCCGAGAGCGTTCCGATTGTATCCACATCGAGCAGGTAGGTGTGTCCGACCTGGTGCTCGCGGTCGAGCAGCGCCGCAATGCGCTCGTTCATAACCTTTAGCAGCCTGGTGCAATCGATCCCGTCGATATCCCTGCTGATGTTCGGGTGTTCCGGGTCCGGCATCATTTCGATGAAGGTGAACCGCCTTCTCAGCGCGGTGTCCAGGAGCTGTATCGAGCGGTCAGCCGTGTTCATGGTGCCGATCACGTAGATGTTCTTCGGGATGCCGAACTTTTTGCCTGAGTACGGCAGCGTCACGTACGTCTCGTCCCTTCGACCGATACGCCGCGAGTCCTCCACCAGGGTGATCAGCTCGCCGAAAATCTTCGCGACGTTGCCGCGGTTGATTTCGTCGATGATCAGCACGAAGCGTTCGTCCCCTCGCTTTTCTGCTTCCTCGACGAGGCGCCTGAAGATGCCGGGGCGCATCTCGTAGGCCAGCGTGCCCTGCCCGCCAAGCACGGGCCTGATGCCCTCGATGAAATCCTCGTAAGCGACGTTCTGGTGAAACGTCACCATCGCAATCCGGCCCGTGCCTTTTTTCGGGTTGAACCGCATTTCTTCGAATTTCCTTTGGCTGCTTTCCGCATCGGCGCCCGCCTCGCCGACGATCTCGAGGCTCAGGTCCCGCGTTCGCCACGTCTTGCCCGTTCCAGGCGGCCCGTAGAGGATCTGATTGAGCGGGATGCCCGGGTCTGCAGGGCCATCTTTGACGGAACGCTCCTCCGCGCTCAGCCGGTCGAGCAGCTCGAAAGTAGGGACGTATTCCGGGGTCTGCCTGAATGAGTTGGTCGTTTTCCCGGCGCGTCCAAAACCCGCCATCGCCGTCATTTCCGGCAGGGACCCGTGCTGCTTGTTCAGCCACAACACATACAGCCGATGGGCCTCGTCGAACTCACCCTGATACTCGTTCCTGTAGACCACGCCGATCCCGCGGCCTTCGCTCCGCCCAAATCTGACCAGCACCAGATCGCCGGGCTTCGCGTCCGCTATTGGGTAACTTCTCTTGTCGCCCGGCCCCCCGAGAAATGCGCAGTTGCCGGACTCGAATTCCTTCCAATGGTCGTTACCGTCGTCGTGAACGTTCGTGCTGACCTGAAAGACGTTGCTCATGTCGACTCTCAGCCGGTTCGACGAATGAAGATAAGCACACAGGTTCGCCTCGTACGGCCGACACCCGGGGAACGCCGTCCGGATTTTGCCCAGCAACCCTCCATACTCTTGCAACCCGATGCTCTTCGGCACCGACTTGAAGAAACCGAGCGACCCGGTCGCCTCGTCGATCGGCAGGAACTCGTCCGGGTTCACCAGGAACAAAGCCTGGGTGAGGCTCTTGGTTCCGACGTTGCGCAGGTTGAGCGCTTCATCAAACTCGTCGGGCTTCACCGATCCAAACCCGGCCAGCGCAGCGCGGAACAATCTCCAGAGCAACCCCGGATTGCCCTTGCCGCTGCTGTGAAACAGCGTGTTTATCCCCGGCGGCGTTGGAAAGAAGAAGCCGTCGTCCGATTCGAGATCGAGCTCACTGCTCATGTCGAACGTGCTCGATATGCTCGAATAGACCCGGCTCCGGGTGGCGGCGCTCTTGTTCAGGCTGGCCACCGTGTACACGAAGGAGAACGGGTCGATGTTCTCGTCGCCGTAACGCAAAATGGCCGGTTCACTTCCGTCGGCTTTCCACGCCACCGTCTTGGCTTTTTCGATCAGGTAGCGTTCGCCGCCTGCGGCAATCTTCTCACCGAGTTCCTTGAACCAGGGAACCCAATCGTAAATCTCCTTCATCCTTACCCCTTTTTCAGGCGCAATTCTAACCGATGCACGCCAACCGGCATGTCGCAGCTCATAACCCGACGGGACCGGCGCTTCGCCGCACTTGATAGGCAACCGAGTACATCCGTCAAGAATGCAGCGGCCAGTGCAGCTCTTCCACAGCCCCGTCGCGCGCTGCCAACCGTTGGCCCTTGGGGAGTCCTGCTTCGGGCCGCCCCCGGTCTGCTGCTGCCGGTTTGGACTGCCTGCCAGCCTAGAGCATGCGAGCCCAGCGACTCTCGTCGGTCGAAAGCGTTGCTCTATTCGAGCGTGGGCTCGACGCCGTGCAGGTCCGCGAGGCGCGCGGCCACTGGCCAGCGGCGGCTTCGATACCCTCGACGCCCCGCCACACATTCTCCGGCGCGACCGGTTTGACGACCTGACCGTGGATCGACGTCGACAAGCCGAGGGGTGCGGGCGATGGGGTCAGCCGTTCTTGGCTGTGGTCGTCGAGGAACTCTGCTCCTGGACCGGGCGCCGCATGAGCGCCGTCAGAGGGAGGATCAAAGCAAGTCCCAGAGCCAGTTGCCTGCCACTGCTGCAACAAACGGATAGAGCAAAAGCCGCCAAGCACTTGCCAACCCGATTCGTTCGATTTCTCCAGCTGGCGGAATCTATGCAAGCGTATCCCTTGTATGGGGCAGATAGCCCGAAGGGCAAGAAGTTATCAACAGTGGCTGGGGGCGCGGTTTCTGTGGAAAACTCGCCGCTGACGTGCCGGTGTTCTGTTCGTAGATTTTGTGCAATTCCGCGCCCCTGCGCCGTTGGCGC
>JAJDYI010000075.1 GCA_022825235.1 Alphaproteobacteria bacterium
CAGGGATGTTGCTTGCGAATCTCAACCCTAACCGGAGATCACGATGGCCACCGCCGCCGGCCCGCCGCCGCCTGCGCCTTGGGGGCGCGGCGACGGGCCGGCGGGCTTGCCCCTGCTACACCACGCCGAGGGACACAACCCAAACTTGACCATCGATGCTGGAGTGTCGCGCGTCTCGTCGGCGCGCGAGCCGGAAGTGGAAAGTTGCAGTAGTGGCCAATGTGAACGTCTGCCGCAGAAATCTGAGATGTCGCGCAAGGAGTTCTTGCTACCAATCCCAGGCCCTGCGAACTATGCTATTTGTTGGTGTTCTTCCGAAGTAAAGAGAAGGCGGCGCTCCAAGTACGAGCGCTGCTTCAATCTCATGGCCCCACTGCCTGTATTCGTACCGCGCGCTGTTGCCTTGGTTCTCTGACGCTGGGGAATTGACGAGGAAGCCTCCATGCGCAATCTGGACCAGCCAGACAGGGAGCTCCAGATTCCAGCGGCATACGTGGAAGGGTACGGGAAGGCTCGCTCCGTTAACGAGTCGCTGGCGACAACCTACGTTCAACACACGACGATCGGCGATCCCGCCCTTGATCCCGTCATGGACGAATTGGCGGACCTGCAGACCGACAAACTGCACAAGTTCGTTGAAGCCGGAATCATGCAAAGTGATTCCCTGCGTGAAGCGCCGGAAGCGCTACGCCATTTCTTCGACGATTTGGGCACTCCTCCCTGGCTGGACTTCGAAGCGTTCCGGCCCGGCATCAGCGCGTTTCACGCGAACACCCAGCACATCCTCCTGGCATTCATCTGCGGCGTGCTGGTAGAAGGGTTCGCCACCCTGATCAGCAAGTCTTTCGCCATTACCGGACGGGTTGTGCACACGCACCGACGGCTGAAGCAGAACAACCGGCAGCTTGTCGAAATATTTTTCCCCGGCGGCCTGCATCGGGACGGCGACGGATTCCGCCTCTCCATTCGCATCCGTTTCGTCCATGCCCGCGTCCGGCAATTGCTGAATGGATCGGAGTACTGGGACACGGCCACCTGGGGCACGCCGGTCAGCGCCGCCCACCTCGGCTATGCCATTGCAGTGTTTTCCATGCGCCTCCTGCAGTACTCGTCGCTGGTTGGCGCGAAGTACAGTCAAGAAGCCCGGGACAGCATTCTCGATGTCTGGCGGTACGCCGGCCACGTGATGGGCATTCCTGAAAGTATCCTCTACGCCAACGGGCAGGCGGCTCACGAAGTGTACGAGATTGGTCGCATGTGCGAGCCACCGCCGGACGAGGACAGCGCATTGATGGCCAACGCGCTGATCAACTCCGCCCCGTTGATCGCCGGAATCACCGACCCGAAGGAACGACGCTCGCTGACCGGCCTGGCCTTTCGCCTTTCGCGCGCTCTCATCGGCAAGGAGTTGGCGGAGGGCCTGCAGTTTCCGAAAGGGGCCAACTTCGGAACCCTATTCTTCTACCGTCTCGATCAGCGCGTGCGGGCGCTGATGAAGGCGGCACAGATCGCTCGATCGGAAAATTTCTCCCTGCTTCTCCAGATTTCGGCATTTGACGACTCCGGGATGAGTTACCGACTGCCGGACCACGTGAAACACACCCAGTCCAGCGAGTGGTAACCGGGACCGTGACGGTCATGCATCAGCCCTCCACCAGTGTGACGAGCACCATGCTGCATCATTCGTCACGCTGGTTGGTCGGCGTCTGCTGAACCGGTGCCGGCAGCATCGCCATTCGGACGCATCACCGGGGATGCAGCCTCTCTGCCTCCAGGACGGCAACCACCATGATCAATCGTGCTCAACTCGACCAATACATTGACTTTGTTCTGCGCCGTCGCTGGCTGATAGTTGCCATCGTCGGGCTGGTGATGGTCGCGGTATCGGCGGGAGCGGCCTTCATCCGCATCTCCAACGACTACCGCATCATGTTTCGCGAGAATGATCCCCAGCTTGCGACCCTGGACGCACTGGAGACCACTTTTTCGGAGTCGCGCGCCGTCCTGGTCGCGCTGGCTCCGCAAGAAGGCTCCATCTTTACCCGGGAAAGCCTCGCGGCGCTGGAAGAAATGACCGAAACGGCCTGGCAGGTACCGTACTCCAGCCGGGTCAATTCGCTTACCAATTACTCGCACAGCGAGGCATTCGAAGACGACCTGATCGTCGAGCCACTGGTCGAGGACGCCGCGTCGCTGAGCGATGAGGATCTGGCTCGAGTGGAAGCGATCGCGCTCAACGAAATCGAACTCGCCGGCCGCCTCGTATCGCTCGATGGACGGGTCGGGGGGCTGGCGATCAATTTCGCCTTGCCGGAAAACGAAGACGCCGCGGTCGTCGAAATCACCGACTACCTAAGCGGCGTTCTGGATGAGGCGCGCGCGAGCCATCCGGACATCGCCTACTACATGACCGGCGACGTGGTCATGAGCCGAACCTTCGCCGACGCCACGAAGGATGACCTCGAGATCCTGGGTCCCATCGTGTTCCTGATCATCGTGGCAGCCGCCGCCCTTCTGCTCCGATCGGTCTACGGCACGGTCGCAGTCGCGGTGGTGCTCATGTTCATTGTCAACACCACGATGGGCTTTGCCGGCTGGATGGGAACGGTGTTCAGCCCCGCGAACGCCGGCGTGCCGATCATCGTCATGACGGTGGCGATCGCGCATTCGGTTCACATCGTAACTGCCACCCTGTATCGGATGAGCCACGGGATGGAGAAGAACGCGGCGATAACGGAAGCGTTTCGCGCCAACCTCTATCCGGTATTCCTGACGTCGCTGACGACGATCGTCGGATTTCTCAGTCTGAACGCATCCGATTCTCCCCCCTTCCACGTGCTGGGCAACTTCGTCGCATTCGGCGTCCTGATCGCCTTCGTCTATTCGGTGTCCCTGCTGCCGGCCATCCTCTCGATCCTGCCCCTGCGCGCACCTCCGGTCCGCTCCGAGAGAACCCCATTCTTCGATCGCCTGTCCGCCATCGTAACCCGCCACCCCACCGCCCTGCTGTGCCTCATGGTCCTCCTGGTCGCCTCCCTGGTCGCGGGCGTGCCCCGAAACGTGCTCACGGACAACTGGCCCGAATACTTTGACGAGCGCTACGAATTCCGGCGCGACACCGATTTCATTCTCGCCAACCTGAACGGCCTGTACAAATTGGAGTACTCGCTGGAATCCGGAGTACAGGGGGGAATCACCGAACCGGAGTACCTGCAGGCCGTAGACGCCTTCGCAGAGTGGTACCGGGATCAGCCGGACGTGACCCACGTCCAAGCCTTCTCGGACATCATGCAGCGCCTCAACAAGAACATGCACGGCGACGATCCGGCGTTCTACCGTCTGCCGGACGACCCGGAACTCGCCGCCCAGTACCTTCTGCTGTACGAGCTGTCGCTGCCGTTCGGGGCAGACCTGAACGATCGCATCGACGTCGGGAAGTCCGCGACACGTCTCACCGTTACGGTCGGGGGTGTCTCTTCGCAAGCCCTGCGCGAACTCGATGTGCGAGCGCAGGAATGGCTGCAGGCCAATACCCCCGGGCTCGCTACCGAAGCGACGGGTTTCAGCATCGTCTTTTCGCACCTGTTCCAGCGCAACATCTACAGCATGTTGCGCGCAACGATCATCGCAATGGGCCTGATATCGTTGCTCCTGATCGTGATCTTCAGAAGCGTCCGGCTGGGCGTCATCAGCCTGATACCGAACTTCATTCCCGCGATCATGACGTTCGGTCTATGGGGATATCTGGTGGGCCAGGTCGGATTGGCCGGATCGATCATGACCGCGATCGCGTTCGGAATCGTCGTGGACGACACGATCCATTTCCTGACCAAGTACCGGCGGGAGCGGCAAGCGGGACAAACGAGTACCGAAGCCGTGCGCGCAACCTTCCGGACCATCGGCAAGGCGCTCTGGACCACGACGGCAGTCCTGTCGGCGGGCTTCCTGGTGTTTGCCACGTCCGGATTCGAGGTGAGCTGGACGCTGGGCATCATGGTCACCATGACGATCATGTTTGCCCTGCTCACGGATTTCCTGCTGCTTCCCGCTCTTCTGCTCGTGCTTGATCGGAAGAAGTCAGGAAGCGCCGCGAGCAATGAATCGCCGGCTCCGCCGGCTTGACCTCACAGGCTCGGGAAACAGCCTGCGCCGATCCACCCGTCCGGTCGCGCCAGCGCTGACGTGAGCCCGCCGCGGCATGGCGGAAGGCGGGCACCGTACCCGGCAGTCGTTCCCTGCCTGCGGCGGCGGCCGGGCAGGCTGGCTTTCCTGCGCCACGGCTGCGGACACGACCCTTGACCCGCCACCGGCATCGCTGCGGACGCTGGTCAGGCCCCGTGACGCGGCCGTCCAACCGGGACACGGGGAAGAACGACCGACAGGACCCCGCGACCACCTGCAGGCGCGGTGTCGCGCTGCCGTGTCAGCAGTCGAGCGTGTGTTCGAATTCCCAGCGGGAGAGCGTCGTGGCGTAGCTCCGCCACTCTTCGCTCTTGAGCTTCACGTAACTCTCGACGAATTCAGCTCCCAGCGCCGCCCGTGCAACCCGGCTCTTATCAAACAGCCGCAATGCGTCGAGCAGATTGAGCGGCAGCCGGCGGAGGCGCCGCAATCGCGCTCCCTCGGCGTACATGTTGACGTCCAGGCGCTTGCCGGGCTCTCGCTGGTTCACGATCCCGTCGAGTCCGGCTGCCAGCACACCTGCCTGCAGCAGGTAGGGATTGGCCGATCCGTCCATGAGCCGGAGTTCGAAGCGACCGGGCTCGGGAATTCGCACCATGTGGGTGCGGTTGTTCCCCGAATAGCTGATCGCGTTGGGCGACCAGGTTGCGCCCGACTGGGTCACGGGCGCGTCGATCCGCTTGTAGCTGTTGACGGTGGGATTGAACAACGCGCACATCGCATCGGCGGAATGGAGGATGCCGCCAAGGAAGCTGTAGGCGAGCGCCGAGAGACCGAGTTCGCCATCGTCGTCGTGGAAGAGGTTGGCCTTTCCGTCCGGGTCCCAGACGGAGACATGACAGTGGCAGCCGCTTCCGGTCAGGTGGGGGAACGGCTTGGGCATGAAGGTCGCGCGATAGCCGTGTTTCTCGGCGATCGACTTCACCATGTACTTGAAGAACGCGTGCCGGTCCGCGGTCGTCAGACAGTCCGCATATTCCCAGTTCATCTCGAACTGCCCGTTGGCGTCCTCGTGATCGTTCTGATAGGGGTTCCAGCCCAGCTCGATCATGGCGTCACAGATCTCGCTGATCACGTCGTACCGGCGCATCAGGGCGGTCTGGTCGTAGCAGGGCTTGGGCTGCACGTCTCGTGCATCGGAGATCACGTCGGACTCCGACGCGAGGAGGAAGTACTCGCACTCGACCCCGGTCTTCATCCGGTAGCCCAGCTCCGCGGCACGGGCGACCTGGTTCCTGAGGACGGCGCGGGGCGACGCCTCGACCTCCTTGCCGTCCATCCACAGGTCCGCGGCAACCCAGCCGACCTCCCGGTTCCATGGCAGCTGGACAAGGCTTGCCGGATCCGGGACCGCGAACATGTCGGGATCCGCGGGCGTCATGTCCAACCACGCGGCAAACCCGGCAAAGCCGGCACCGTCGACCTGCATGTCCCCGATCGCGTGCGCAGGTACCAGCTTGGCCCGCAGCACGCCGAACAAATCGACGAAACTGACGAGGAAGTACCGGATTCCGTTTTCCTGTGCGGTCTTCGCCAGATCAATGGCCATGCTGACCTCCCATTATTTCTCGGCGGTTGCCCTGCAGCCATGCAGAAACGGTTGGCACGGTCCCGAACCTTCCATCAGCCCCGGCCGGGAATCCAGTCGGTTCCGGCGAGCGGGATCCCCGCCATCGCGGCGGCCTCCACCGTCAGCGCCGCCAGGTCCTCGGGTTCGAGATTGAGAACGTGGCTCTTGCCGTTGGCGCGGGCAATCGTCTGGAGTTCCAGAACCATCGCGGTCAGGTAATTCCGCAGCCACCGCGCCCCCTGTTCGGGGCGGAGCCTGGCCTCGAGTTCGGGATCCTGGGTCGTCACGCCAACCGGGCAGCGGCCGGTGTGGCAGTGATGGCAATACCCGGGTTCGGTGCCGATAGCCCGATAGTCCTCGACATGGACGGCCTTGTTGCACCCCAGCGCGACCATCGCCGCCGAGCCGATCGACACTGCATCCGCCCCCAGCGCCAAGGCCTTGCCCACGTCGGCACCCGATCGGATTCCCCCGGACACGATCAGTTGAACGTCCCGGTGCACATCGAGGGCCTGCAGCGCCTCGACCGCCTGACGCAGGGCCGGCAGGGTCGGAATTCCCACGTTCTCGATGAACACGTCCTGCGTTGCGGCGGTTCCGCCCTGCATGCCGTCCAGGACGATCACGTCGGCGCCGGCCTTGACGGCAAGCGCTGCGTCGTACGTCGGACGGGAAGCACCGATCTTCACGTAGATCGGCTTTTCCCATCCGGTGATCTCCCGCAATTCCTGAATCTTGATGGCCAGATCATCGGGCCCGGTCCAGTCGGGATGGCGGCATGCGCTGCGCTGATCGATGCCTTCCGGCAGATCCCGCATCCCCGCCACGCGTTCGGTGATCTTCTGGCCCAGAAGAACGCCGCCGCCCCCCGGCTTCGCTCCCTGCCCGACGACGATCTCAATGGCGTCGGCACGCCGCAGATCATCGGGGTTCATGCCGTACCGGGACGGCAACAGCTGGTACACGAGGGTCTCGGACGACTGCCGTTCCTCCTCGGTCATCCCGCCATCCCCGGTGGTCGAGCTGGTCCCCATCGCCGTGCAGGCGCGGCCGATCGCTTCCTTGGCGTTGGCCCCGAGGGCGCCGAAACTCATGCCCGCGATGGTGATCGGGATCTTGAGGTGGATCGGCTTCGAGGCGAAGCGGGTCCCCAGCGTGACCCCGGTGTCACAGCGCTCCCGGTAACCCTCCAGGGGATAGCGGGACATGGAAGCTCCCAGGAAGACCAGATCGTCGAAGCCGGGAAGCGGGCGCTTGGTGCCGAACCCCCGGATCTCGTAGACCCCCTGGTCGGCCGCCCGGTGGATTTCCGCCAGCACATGGGCCGGAAAGGTGTGCGAGGGCCGCAGCCGGCCGGGGTCAACGGCGCCCAAGACGATTCCTAGTACGCATCAGCATGGTCAACACGAAAATGGTACAGCTTGCGCGCCGAACCGAAGCGCCGAAAGCGATCGGGATCGATCTCGATGCCGGCACGGGACAACAGATCCCGGAGAAGCGAACGGTGCTTCGGGGTCATGTCCTTTTCGACACAGTCGGTACCAAGGCTGGCCGGAGACCCGCCAACATAGATCGCTGCTTCATAAATGGAATCGCCGAGGTCGTGGCCCGCATCGCCACAGACCACCAAGTTGCCTGACTGCGCCATGAATCCGCTCATGTGGCCAGTCTTGCCTCCCACGACGATGTCCACGCCCTTCATCGAAATACCGCAACGGGGACCCGCGTTTCCCTCGATGACCAACAGGCCGCCGTGTCCGGACGCGCCAGCACTCTGCGACGCATTGCCTCGCACCCGGACCAGACCGGACATGATGTTCTCGGCTATCCCGGTTCCGCAGTGCCCATCGATGGTCACCGCCGCCGCCTGATTCATGCCGGCACAGTAGTACCCGACGTGCCCATCGATCTGGATCCGGACCGGGCGTGTAAGACCGGCGGCGACTGCGTGCGCTCCCTTGGGATTGATGACCAGCCACGACTGTTCCGACGGATCGTCAGAAGCGAGTTGCAGCCGCCGGTTCAGCTCACGGACCCCCGTCGCTGCCAGATCCACCGTATTCACGCGCCGGGTCCAAGCGTCCAGTCGTACACAACCTCCGGCTCCGGTTCCCAGATGTCCGCCTGTTCCACACCGGGCAACTCCGCGAGCGAACGGAACTCGGACGCCATGGCCACCCAGTCTCCTGTTTCAGCGAGCACCGCGGGCTTGCAGGCAAACCCGTCACGAAGAACGGCGAAGCCGGTGCGCGTTCCGATGGCAAACGTGAAGAACCCGTCAAGGTCACGGAGGCCCGCCTCAAGCGCCTCTTTCAGGCCGGATCCCTGCTGCAGCCGGTGCGCGACGTAGCGCGCCGCCACCTCCGTGTCGTTGTCAGTCTCGAACTGCATGCCCTGCCGGATGAGCCACCCGCGCAGGCGATTGTGGTTGCTGAGCGATCCGTTGTGGACCAGACAAACGTCATCGTCGGCGATAAACGGATGGGAGTGACCGGTGGTGACATCGCTTTCCGTCGCCATCCGCGTGTGCCCGATCGCGTGCGATCCGGCCATGTCGGCGACGCCGTAGCGCGCGACGATCTCGGCGACGCTGCCCTTGTCCTTGAATACCGCCACGGACTTGCCGTAGCCGACGACGCGGACGTCCGGATCCAGGTCTGTCAGGCCTCGGGTCACGCCAGACACGTCGTGGTCCGCTTCCAGCACGGCATGGTCGGCCTTGACCACCACTCGGACCTCGGCCGCGAGCCGCCGGGACAACTCCGCCGCCACGCTTTCCCACGAAAATCCCGCATCGGGATGAAACGCGGTCACCCTGCTCGCACGCCCTTGCGGTTCCGCCTCGTACACGGCGATTCCGGCGCTGTCAGGACCACGCTCTCCCATGCTCGCGAGCATGGGCGCAAAATAACCCCCGAGGCTGCCGCGAAGCGCCGGGTTCTTGAGAAAGAGTCCTACGATCCCGCACATTCGCGATCCAACCCCGTCGCAGAGTCGGCAATCCACGAAATCACGATATCCCGGACAGCGGCGCGTTGGCAAACGGGCAAACCGTCGGGGGACAGGCATGGGCACCACCACATTCCCGGACCGGCGTTCGCCAGGTTCCGGTCCGCCGCCCCTCGCGACCGCAGGCAGTTGGCCAACTTCGGCGAATCTTCAGGCGAAGACCATTCGATGTCGGCGCGGGGCGGCGGGCGGGGTCTGCGCCCCCGCAAGTTCGTCGCCTGGGGAATTGCTGGCGGAGCGCCGTGACCCCACCGGGCAGGACGACCGGATCCGGCGTCACCGGGGACGTCGGCCCGGCGGTGCCCGTCCCGCCGCGGGCAGCCTCGCTGGCAGCACCCCTGCGCTTGCGATTCTCCGTGGGTTCGGACAGTCTCATGAGCGTTTCCGCTGCTCAGAAGTCCGCGACCACGTCGTACGAGGGAGGAAGGCATGAACCTGTCAGCCCAGCAACTCTCCCAGTTCGAGACTGAAGGTTATCTGTTCCTGCCCGGGGCATTCACTCCACAGGAAGCGGGTCTGCTGCACGCAGGAGCCGAAGAGGTGTTTGCCATGCAGCGCGAGGAGGTGTGGCGTGAGTCGAGCGGCGTGGCGCGAACGGCATTCGCCGCACACGAGTACCACGAGACGTTCCGTCGACTGGGGCGTCACC
Source organism: Alphaproteobacteria bacterium (assembly GCA_022825235.1). Lineage (GTDB taxonomy): Bacteria > Pseudomonadota > Alphaproteobacteria > TMED109 > TMED109 > VXPW01. Next base: position 9,411 of record JAJDYI010000075.1, read on the forward strand.
CTCGCCTGATCGGGCCAGTCATGCAGATTCTCGGCGGGCCGGTTTACATGCACCAGTTCAAGGTCAATGCGAAGGCCGCCTTCAATGGCGAGGTCTGGCAATGGCATCAGGACTTCGGCACGTGGCACCGGGATGATGAGATGCCCGAGCCGCGGGCCATGAACATAGCCGTCTTCATCGACGACGTGACCGCGGCCAACGGCCCACTTCTCATGATCCCGCGGAGCCACCGGCACGGGGTGGTCAGCGCAACCCACGACAAGCAGACGACCAGCTATCCGCTCTGGTCCCTGAGCGAGGAAAAGGTCACGGAACTCGCCGACCAAGGCGGCTGTGTCGCGCCGACGGGCCCGGGCGGCAGCATTCTCCTGTTCTCATCGCTGATGGTGCACGCCAGCCCGCCGAACATCAGTCCCCTGAGCCGCAATATCGTGTACCTGTCGCTCTGTCACGTGGACAACCACATCCGCCGGTTCCAGCGGCCGGCGTGGGTCGCGCACCGTGATTTCGCGCCCATTCAGGCGCTCGGAGACGATTGCCTCACCGATCTGGCCGTACCGCACGCTGCCTGAATCCGGTTCGTGCCGGCCACAGGGCGGGTGCGAACCGATCGGACGCGGCCCCGCCGAGATGCGGTCAACGGATGCCGGAATCCGGACGAGTGCCGCCCGATAGGCCCGTGGGCCTCGCCAGTGCCAGGGCCTACTTCGAGACTGACGCGTGCTCGGCCGCCCGCTGCCGCCGCCACGGACTGCCGTAGCCTTCGCGCGCCCAGTCCGGCGGCAATTCGCAACGCCTCGTGTCGAAACTCGCGAATCGAGCCGGCCGACCACGCACGATTTCCCCCAGGCGCGGACTCGCGATCGGACTGGCGGTGTAGGCGAAGGAATCGGCGCTCGAATAGACCACCAGCAACAAGGGGCGATCCCGGTCGGACTGGTTCCGCAGCGAACCGTGGATCGTTCGGCAACCGAGCAGCACGGCCGTCCCGGCCGGCCCCGTCGGCGCATCCACCATCCCGTCTTCGAGCCAGGTCATTTCGTCCGGCGCAATCCGGACCGCGAAGCCGCCGTCCTCGTCATACATGCTGTAGAGCTTGCCGTGGTGGCTGCCCCGGACCATGGCGAGGGGGCCCTGGTCCGCGTCGCACCCGTCGATATACACCCCAATGGTGACGGGGCTGTAGTCGGTATGCGGCCAGGCCTGAATGTCCTGGTGCCAGGCGAAGCCCCGGCTGCCACGCGCTGACTTGAGGTTGAGCTTGGCGTGATGAAACTTGACGTCCGGTCCGACGACGTCGGCAGCGAGAGCGGTCATTTCCTCGCTGCAGATGAACTCCCAGAACGCGGGGTGATGATCCTGCGGGCTGTAGACCCGGTGTAGCCGGGGAGTCGACGCAGAATGCCCTGCCTCGAGTTCGAACATCTCGTCGGACGAGGCGCACTGACGGCTTTGCTCAACGAGTTCCCGTGTGGCCGCCCGCAACCTCCCGGTCCAGGCCGGCGGAATGGCGCCCGCGAGCGCGACGTAGCCCTGCGCGAAGTAGTGCCGCCGCTGGTCCTCCGTCAGGCGTTCGGCGGGATGGGCGAGGATCGTTTCCGTTAGCATTGGCGGCGCAACTCCAGGGGCCCGGCGCGGCAACCGCGAGCGGCGGCCCGCACTCCGATGATACGCCGGCTGCGACGATGCGGCGCTCGCGGGACACACCGTTCTCCGGCGAACGGCAGCGGGGGCCGGGTTCATCGGCGAACGCGATCGTGTCCCCGCACGTGGTGTAACAAGCGTCTGGGTGTGCTCGTGTTCTCCGGTGGGCCGAGGTGACGTTCAGGCCGCCGGTGTGGGCGGTCCGCCGTCGGGAGGTTGGCAGGTTTTGGTGGTGGCGGCCAGTGGCA
>JAJDYI010000068.1 GCA_022825235.1 Alphaproteobacteria bacterium
GGCCGCCCTCAGCGCCGCGATGCACAACCCCGACCTGCAACGCGTCTTCCAGCGGCTCAAGGCCGCCGGCAAGAGCCACAAGGTCGCGATCGTCGCCGTCATGCGCAAGCTGGTCATCCTCGCCAACGTCCTCCTGCGCGAGGCACAGCCCTGGGCCGAGACCCCACCGCTACGCACGGCATGAACACGACCAGCTGTGGACAACTTGTGGAGCTTCTGTGCAGAACCGCCGTCAGCACCGGCTCACGAGCGAATCATGGCTTGACACGAAACATGGATGCTTACGAGGGCCGACCGCAACGGCGGGCAACGTGCCGTGCCCGCCAGGAACTACGGCCCCTGGACCGACGCCCGTGATCAGTTGCCCAGCGCCCTGCAGGCGGCGTAATTGCCGGTCCATCCGTTGCCTTCCACCTTGAGATCGCCGTGCGTGACCCGCCGGAAAATCGCGTGGCACCGGCCGCAGGTCTTGCTCAAATCGCAGACTGCCCGCTGCGCTGCCGGGCCGTCATCGCCGGACAGTGCCGCCACCAGCGCGTCGGAAGCGACGATCGTGTCATCGAAGTAACGCTGGAAGACCGCCGGCAGGACCCAGATGACGGGTTCCGCCCGGGTCGATCCGTGCCAGCCGCGGTTGGATCCGGGTGACCAGAGGGTCCGCACATGCTCCAGGAGGTCAGAAATGTCCCGGGCGTCCGTCGACGGTTCGGTGCCGTGCACCAGCGCATAGACCTCCGTCGGAGTCATCCGGTCCGGCTGGACGATGATCTGTTCCCCGGTGGCACTGACGTCTGCTGTCGATTCCGTGATCAGCGCGGACAGGCGGTCGAGCCGCTGCCACATGGCGGCCATGGTCTCGCGGCGAAGATCGATTTCCTCCCCCCCGGCGTCGGCGGTCTGGGCCGTGGCAGTCACCGGTACCGTTGCGGTGAACGCGAGCACGAGTGCGAGGGAACAAAGGTAGCGCATCGGTTGGACCCCTGGGCTGGAAGTGCCCCTAGCTCGACGGCATCTGGCAGGGCGTACGTGGGGAAGATGTGCCGACAGGGGGGTCGAGTCAACGCGGCTTCCGGAAACCCGTCAGGCCTTTCCCATGGGGACGGATGCGAATCCCGTCTGGTCCGGCGGCCCGGGGGCGAACTTCCAGGCGAGGCGCCGGCTCGCGTCGGCCGGCAGCGCGAGGACGGCGCTCGAAACCGTCCCGAAGCCGCGATGATCCACAGGGATCACCATCCCGGCCTCCGGCGGCCCGTCCGGGGGCGGAGCCCGTCCGAGCAGCCGGACCCACGCCTCCCAGCGATCGTGGTCGGGATCCGGCGCTGAAGCCTTTTGGAACAACGGGCGGTAAGTACCGATTCGTGCATGCGACATTGCGTTCAGCTCGCCGTTGGCGAGCAAGGACAGCCCGGCCGGAAAACGATGCCGGGTCAGGTCGCCGTCGGCCCGAAGCCAGATGGCCGCCCGCCGGTCGGCAATCACCAGGTTGAACGGCTTCCAGTGCGCCGCGTCCAGCTGCATAAGGACCGCCGCGGCGTCCGTCGCGGAATCATGTTCGAGCGCCAGCAGGGGAAGTTCTCCCCGGGTCCGGAACCCCGGCGCCAGCGGATCGGGGGTAGGGCGATTGAGAAGCATCGCCACGACGCCGGCCTCGTTGACGGCGAGCCAGGTTCCACCCCGCTCCAGATCGATCCCGCCTCGGACACCGGGGCGTTCCGGCCAATGGCAGGCCGGCGGCTTCCACCTGCGCGCAACCAGTTCGTCACGGTTGGCACCGATGATCACGGGCCAACGATGGTCGGGACGCAGGAGCAGGACAAGTGTGCACATCCGGGCCGTTCCAGGGTGGCAAGCGGCGGAAATCGTAACCAATGCAAGTTTCCGATTCACGAGCGGGGCCTGCGGGCCCGAGGGCGGGTGCCGACACTGTGGGCCGCGGGAGGGGTCATGCCTTCCGGGCTCGTTCTCGCTGTGCATCCACAGTGGTGGCCGCTACACTTTGTGCCCAGAGAGGAGCCGCCCATGTCCACTGTCCATTCCCTCCAGAAGCTGGCTCACGCTACGCCGGAGAACGCGCCGAGCGTTGAGGGTCGCCGCGATTTCTTCACCTATCAGGATCTCGGGGTCACCGAAGCCAGCCTCGGGAAGCTCCGCGCCCAAACCATGACGGCCATCCGCGGCATGACGGAGCCCACCGGCTGGCACTACCATGATTGCGAGGGGCAATTCATCTACGCGCTGAAGGGATGGGTCGAACTGGAATTCGAAACAGGGGACACGATTCGGCTTGAAGAAGGGGAATCCCTGTTCATTCCCGGCGGGATGCGGCACAACGAGGTCGGTACGTCAGACGACCTGAAGATCCTGGAGCTATCGATACCGGCCAAGATGGAGACCGTGGCCTGCGATCCGCCCGCATCGGCCTCGTAGCCGAGGGCGGCGATATCCGGGAGCGTGCCGGCCGTGACGTGCAACGGCTGACCCTGCCTGGCGACGGCTCCGCCGCGCCGGGGCCGCCGCGATGACGGACCTGCACGAACGGGGATGCCTCCGGTGACGCTTCAACCTACGAGGAGGAAACAGCAATCATGACCACGTTCGACGATCGCAAGGACGAGGCTGAGAAAAAGTACGTGCACGATCAGCAGCTGCAGTTTCGGGTGATCGCACGCCGCAACAAGTTGCTGGGATTGTGGGCAGCGGAGGTCATGGGCCGCCCCGAACCGGAGCGGGCCGGTTATGCCCAGGAGGTGGTGGCGGCCGATTTCGACGAGCCGGGCGACGCCGACGTTGTGCGAAAGCTCATGGCTGATTTCGAGGCGGCCGGCATGCCGAAGGATGAAAGTGAAATTCGGGCCGAGATGGAGCGTCTGCTCGACCAGGCCAAGTCCCAGATCATGACGGAGTGACGGCGGTCCCGAAGACCCGATCGAACACGACATCGACATTGCGGAGGTGACGGGCGTCGTCGAAGGCGTCGTCGAGCACGTCCGGGGCGAGATGCGCCGTGACGTCGGGGTCGGCAGCGAGCAGGTCCCGGAAACTCCCGTCCTTGGCCCAGGCCCGCATCGCGGTGCGCTGGACGATTCGGTAGGCATCCTCCCGTGCCGCTCCCGCCTCGGTCAGCGCCAGCAGGACGGCCTGGCTCGCGTGCAGGCCGCCCAATCGCTCCAGGTTGGCCTGCATGTTCTCCGGGTACAACACGAGGTTCTTGATCACGTTGGTCAGGCGGGCCAGCGCGAAATCCAGTGTGACCGTGGCATCCGGGGCAATCATGCGCTCGACCGAGGAATGCGAAATATCGCGCTCGTGCCAGAGGGCCACGTTTTCGAGCGCAGGAACTGCCATCGAGCGAACGAGACGCGCAAGACCGGTCAGATTTTCGGAGAGCACGGGGTTCCGCTTGTGCGGCATCGCCGAACTCCCTTTCTGGCTTTCGGCGAACGCCTCTTCGACCTCGCGTACCTCGGTGCGCTGCAGGTGCCGGATCTCAGTGGCGACCCGCTCCACCGAGCTGGCGATGACGGCCAGGGTCGCAAAGAACATCGCGTGCCGATCGCGCGGCACCACCTGGGTTGAAATCGGCTCCGGTGCCAGTCCGAGCTGATTCGCGACATGCCCTTCGACCTCGGGAGAGATCGACGCGTAAGTGCCCACCGCGCCAGAGATCTTGCATGAGGCGACGGCGGCGCGGGCGGCGCGGAGCCGGTCACGGTTCCGGTCGAACTCGGCGTAGGCCTGAGCGAACTTGAGGCCCATGGTCGTCGGCTCGGCATGAATGCCGTGCGAGCGGCCGATGCAGATCATGTCCTTGGCCTCGTGCGCCCGGCCTCGGAGCGCGACGAGGAGTTCATCCAGGTCTTTCAGGAGGAGATCCGTCGCGCGGGTCAGCTGGACGGCAAGGCAGGTATCGAGCACGTCGGACGACGTCATCCCGTGATGGACGAAGCGGGCCTCCTCCCCGACCTGTTCGGCCAGGCTGGTCAGGAAGGCGACCACGTCATGGCGCACCTCCTGTTCGATGGCGTCGATGCGCGGGATGTCGACGCGCCCGTGGCGGCGCAGTTTCTCGGCCACGCCGCGCGGAATTGTTCCCAGTTGCTCCTGCTTTTCGCAGGCCAGGGCCTCGATCTCGAGCCAGATTTCGAATTTCGTTTCTGGCGCCCAGAGGCGGGTCATCTCGGCGCGGGCGTAGCGGGGAATCATCGGCAGGCGTCTCGACGACAGAAGGATGCGGAGGTGACAGGCAGGAGGTCATTCTGGTCCGTGCCAGCGGACTGCCACGACTTATACACCTGGACGGGAGGACGCGACGTCACCGTGCCGATGGCTGCCGTTCGCCATCTGGACGATGCCAGGACCGAGACACGCTTGTCTCGGGTAGATCCGTAGCCGGCGCACGGATGTAGTTCTGGCGCTCGCGGGGCTCGAGGGTGGCAAGGAGCGAACGAGATGCTGCCCGTTGTCGCCGACAGTGCGCTTCTGGGCGGCGCGGGCTAAGCCGTCAGCCCAGATTCCTCGAATGGGCAAGCACTGCGTGCGGCCGCAATTCACACCCGCGTCCGTTGAGTCGTCAGGCGCCAGTGATCCAGTCGAAGGCGCGGCTGACATCTTCCTTGGCGCCGCCTTGCAGGCAATGGCCGTGCGTCAGGATGAGATTGTCGAACTCCCAGCCCAGAATCGTGTCGATGCTCCGCCGCATCGCCGTCTTGTCCCGCACGCTGAACTTGATATCCAGGGCGACACCGCCGTCCTCGCCCAAGATGCCCGCCATGTGCTTGATGCCCCGCCACATCCACGATGCGCTGGAAACCTCATGCTTCTGGATGAAATCCGTGATGATCAGCGTCCTGGATGGTTTGTGCAGAAATTCGACTTCATCCAGGACGGCATGTCCGTCGACCACGCAATGATCGACTTCACCGCTCCAAGGGGGTTTGACGTCGTTTGTCAGCACCGCATCGACGGCGACATCTGGATGCCGATCGTTGAACGCCGGTGAGGCCCAAACCTTGGCTGACGGGTACAACGCCTTCCATGGCTTGATACCAAGGCTATGGATCTTGTTGGGCGCGACGAGGTGCTCGACCTGGCCCAGCTGCTCAACCGCGCGGCGACGTTCCGGCGTGGGCTGCACGGGAGAGTGAAGCCACACCCCTCCCGATTCCAGCTGCACGATCGTCATCCGTGTCGTGAACGGCAGTACTCCGTACATGCGGACATCGTCGCCATCCATTGTCCAGATGTTCGGTCCAAAAGACTGCATACAACCGACGTTGTAATGGGTCGCTTCTTCCAAGAACAGTTTGGTCAAGTCACGGCGCTCATGGCCGCAGCCCTGCCAGATGGCGGGGCAAGAGACCGCATTCGGAAGCGGCGAGTCGAGAGCCTGCGCGCCACCAGAAGACGCGGACGCACGGGCCGCCAAGGCAGCGAGCCCCGCGCCAATCGCCAGGATCGTCTGCATCGCGGCGACGCTCATCGTGCCGGCACGATTCGAAAGGACCATCATTGCCTGCACGCGGATCACGTCGAGGGCCACGACCCAATGTCTGGCGCCGGGGAGATCAACGGGGACGCAGCGCAGCGATTTTGCCGTCGCTGTCAGGCTCTGCGTGGGTTTGGCGTGGGCGACGACAGTTTCCAGCTCACCGAAGGTTCCCGGCAACTGCGCCGCCCGGAAGCTACCTGTGGAAACCACTTGGCAGCAGCTTGGGGCGGTCGTCGCCACCATCGAATGCCGCGATTGCCAGAACCAGAACCGCAACGCCCGTTACGGTTGTACCCGGACGGACGTCCTCTAGGCAGCCGCTACGCCGCTCACCGGCGAATAAGGATGGACGGCGCCGACACAACCGCCGTCGGCCGTGATCGCTGCCCCGGACGGATTGGCGTACATGGATGGGAACGACGTCGGGCCCCAGGGAGTCGAAGGCGCCACGGCGGCGATCGCGGCGGCTGCAGCTGCATCGAGACGGCCGTCATGCACCAGGGTGTCGATGCCGCTGGCATCGAGCCTGGGTTGGGCCAGGGCGGTTTCCAGCTCCATACCGAAGTCGTTCGTGAAGGACGCAAGCTGGAATACGGACGGCATGATCTTCCGCCCGCCGGAAGCGCCGTATCCGAACCACGGGGCACCGTTTCGGGTTGCGACTATCGGGCACATGTTCGTCAGCGGGCGCTGACCGGGGGCGAGCGAATTTGGGCCCCCGGGCCGCGGGTCGAACCAGTTGATGCCGTTGTTCATCAGGATGCCGCTGTCGGGCAGCACCATGCGGGAACCAAACGGCGAGAGCAGCGTCGTCGTAAGCATCACCAGGTTGCCGTCGGCGTCCGCGGTCGAGATGTGCGTCGTGCAACCCTGGCTGCCGTCGTCGCCGGCATGCCCGAGCCGTTCCAGCCTCTGTCGATAGGCTTCGACGAGCGCCGCGGCGTAGGCGCCGTACGCGCCGGGTTCGGGCGTGGCGGATTCGAAATGCGGCAATCCCCTGAGGGCCGCCGCGAAGGTGGGGCCGGCGGTGAGCCCGCGCGGCACGTGGTAGACCGCGTCCCCCCGGGGCAGTTGGAGCGGTTCGAGGATTCGAGCGGAATAACCGGCCAAATCGGCATCCGAGAGGCAGCCGCCCGCCGCCCGGACATCGCGCACCACCGAACGGGCCAGCGTGCCTTCGTAGAAGCCTTGCGGGCCTTCATCGGCCAGCAGCCGCAACGACCGCGCGAGCGCGCCCATCGACAGGTACGACGTGCCCGCCTCCTGGGGCATCGACGGCGGGAGTCCGCCGGGCAGCCATACCGCCGACGAGGATGGGTAACGGGCAAGGAGGGCGGCCTCGGCGGCGACCTGCAGGGTGGTCCACCATGTCACCCGGTGGCCGCGTTCGGCGAGCGCGATGGCTGGGGCAACCAGTTCCGCCCAGGGCCTGCGCCCGTAGGTTGCGGCTGCCAGGCCGTAACCCGAAACGGAGCCCGGGACCGCGATCGACTTGGGCCCGTGGATGTTGGCGTCACCCTCGACCTGGGGCCACCCGAACATCTCGGCGCCGGCAGCGCCGGTCAAGGGATAGTCGGACGGCTCAAGCGCCGCGGGCGCGACCATGCCGAAATCGATGACCCGCACCGCGCGCTCCGCAGCAACGAAGGCAACCATGAAGCCGCCACCCCCCAGCCCGCTCATCCAGGGTTCCGTCACGGTCAATGCGAGGGCGGTGGCGATGGCCGCGTCTACGGCGTTGCCGCCGGTCGAGATCACACCGGCGCCGGTCCTGGCCGCTTCCAACTCCTGCGCGACCACCACGCCCTTGCGGCCGTGCCCGGCAGGCTTCGCGATATGCCAGTTCTCGAACGGGACGGATGAATGCGCAGTGGCGTGCATCGAGGGTTCCTTGCGAATTGGTGCCGTGACGCCACCCGCCCGGGCCGGCGCGCCGGTCATGCTCCGATGGCCGCACTCTGCTCCTGGATGCGGCTGTTCAGGATATGGTCGTTCTCGGAGTAGTCGACCGGGCAGTCGATCAGGTGCACGCCCGGGCTGGACAGACACGTCGCGAGCAGGGGAGCGAGTCCCTCGGCGTTTTCGACGCGATGTCCCCGGGCTCCGTAGCTCTCGGCGTAGGCCCGAAAATCCGGATTTCCATACTCCAGTCCCCAGTCGGAGAATCCCATGTTCGCCTGCTTCCACCGGATCATGCCGTAGGCGCCGTCGTTCAGGATCAGGCAGGTCAGGTTCATGTTCAGGCGGACGGCCGTCTCGATTTCCTGGGAATTCATCATGAAGCCCCCGTCGCCGCAGATGGCCATCACCTTGCGGTCGGGATGGACGAGGTGGGCGGCCATGGCGGAGGGCAGGCCCGCGCCCATGGTGGCCAGCGCGTTGTCCAGGAGCACCGTGTTGGGGCCGCGCGCACGGTAGTTGCGGGCGAACCAGATCTTGTACACGCCGTTGTCCAGACACACGATGCCGTCATCCGGCATGACCCCGCGAACATCGCGGACCAGCCGCTGCGGGTAAATCGGGAACCGATCGTCATCCTCGCCTTCGGCCATGCTGGCGTCATGATGGTGCTTGATCTCCCGCATGCGTGCGAAGTCCCAGGACGTTTCCTCGAGTTCCAGCAGGCGGCTGATCCGCCAGATCGAATTGGCGATGTCGCCGATCACCTCGATCTGCGGGAAATAGACGGGATTCACCTCCGCGGACCGAAAGTTCACGTGAATGACGTCGGTTCCCCGGGCCACGCCGACCGGGTCTGCGTCTGACTGGTGCGGCGATTCCGTGGGGACGTCGCCGCGGTGCATGAAGAACGGGGGCTTCTCGATCACGTCATGGCCGACGTTGATGACCAGGTCGGCGCGTTCGATCGCACGGTGCACGAAATCGCCTGCCGACAGGGCGGCGCAGCCCATGAACAGCGGGTGCGCTTCGTCGATGACTCCCTTGCCGAGCTGGGTGGTGGCGAAGGGAATCCGGAACCGCTCCACCATCTCAGTCAGCATGCGGCTGGTGAGTTTGCGGTTCCCGCCCGCGCCGATCACGATGATCGGTGACTTGGCGTTGGCAATCCGCTCGACGGCCGCCCGCACCGCCTTTTCCTCCGAGATCGGACGACGGGCGTAGGAGGCGGGTACCGGCCGCTCCTGCGTAGGTTCACCGGCCACATCCTCGGGAAGTTCCAGGTGCACGGCGCCGGGCTTCTCCTCCTCCGCCTGGCGCAGGGCCTCGCGGACCCGGGTCGGGATATTGTCAGCGGAAACAATCTGGTGTGCGTACTTTGTGATGGGTTTCATCATTTCCACGACATCGAGAATTTGAAACCGGCCCTGCTTTGAGCGCTTCACGGGCTTCTGGCCGGTAATCATCATCATGGGCATGCCGCCGAGGGTCGCGTATGCCGCGGCGGTGGTGAAGTTGGTGGCGCCCGGCCCAAGGGTCGAGAGGCAGATTCCGGCCTTTCCGGTGAAGCGGCCGTACGTGGCGGCCATGAATCCGGCTGCCTGCTCGTGACGGGTGAGGACCAGCCTGATCGTGTTGGAGCGGGTCAGGGAGTCGAGGAAATCGAGGTTCTCCTCGCCCGGGATTCCAAAGATCGTGTCAACGCCCTCGGCTTCCAGCGCCCGCACCAGCAGGTCCGATGCCTTGCCCATGTTGATTCTCCAGTTCTGGTCGTTACATCGTTCTAGCGGCGCGACCGGCAGGTGCCTAGTGCCCGGATCCGGGCCATGGTTGCGGGGACGGCGCATACGAACTGCAGGACGGGCGCGGTACACTCTGCATCGGGAGCGGCCTGTCACCTGGTGGGCGCCGCGATGGAGCCGGATACGCCGGTCGCGCGGCAACAGACCGCGGACTTTCCGTCTCGAGGCGGCACCGCCGTCACGGCGGTGCGTCGATCGCGCGGGTCCGGGCCCGGCAGGCCGTCGTTTCTGTCGGACCCGCGGGCGCGCTGGGAAACAGGATGGAAAAGAAGCAGATGGTGCCGTTACCTGAGGTCGATGATCCGGTCGTACTCTTGCAAAGCTGGCGTGCCGACGCTGAGCGGGAAGAGGCGCACGACCCCTCGGCGGCGTGCCTGGCAACCGTCGGCAGCGATGGCGCTCCAGCCGCGCGAATCGTGCTGATCAAGGCGCTGGACGCCCGCGGCCTCGTGTTCTACACGAACAGCGAGAGTCGGAAGGGGCGGGAGCTTGCGGGCCATCCGAGCGCGGCGCTGACGATTCACTGGCCGGCGCTCCGCCGTCAGGTCCGTGTTGAAGGTCTGGTGGTTCACGTCAGCGAGGAGGAGGCCGACGCGTACTTTGCGTCACGGCCCCGCGGCAGCCAGATCGGCGCATGGGCGAGTGCCCAGTCCAGCGTGCTCGTCGGCGGACTCGATGAACTCAGCCAGCGATTCCGGGATACCTCGGAACGGTTCTCCGGGAGGTCGGTGACGCGTCCCCCGCACTGGACCGGTTACCGCGTGGTGCCGCACCGGATCGAGTTCTGGCGTCACCGCGACGACCGTTTACACGAACGCCTGCGGTACGAGCGTACCGGGGATGGGTGGCGGCACGACCGGCTGGCGCCCTAGCGAGCATCAGGCCGCTCCGTTCTATCCTGTTCCGTCGGCCTGTGCGGCCCGGACGCTGCCCGGGGGCCAGGTCGCGTGGCGACCGCGCGTAGATCGTAAACCTGCCGTCTCCCTGGAGGCGAGCCGAGGTGCGCGGTCAAGGGCTCTCCCGGTTCCCGACTCGCGCCGGGGGGCGCCGGCCCTCGGTCCGGGCCCGCTCGAGCCAGGTCAGTCCCTCCGCGTAGCATCCGGCAAGGAGCTCCGAGCGATCGGCTCCCGTTCCCCCGTACTTCGGGATGAACAACTTGAACTGCTCGATGTAGCGGCGCGCGGCGGTCAGCACCTCTTCACCCCGGACCGTGTGGGAGAGTTCGTGCGCGCTCCAGCAGTCCACCAGGAGTTCGTCTCCCGACTGCAGGGCGATGTGACCGTACTCGTGCAGGAAGAAGAACTTCGAGGCGCCGGGATAGCGGCGCTCGATCGCCACGACACGCTGCAGGCAGTAGTAGATCCGGCCCTCCGGTTCGGCGATCGCGATCCCGCCGCCGGTCCGGGCGCAGTTCGGGATCAGGCGGGCCTCGGGAATGTTTGCCTCGCGCTCAGACGAGTCCGGATCCGCAAGTGCCCCCTCCTGACCACTGACCACGGCCACGGTCAGGAGCACCAGCAGCGCAGCCAGAGGCAAGCGTGACTTCACGAGAGCGTGTTCCCGGTCGGCGACCGTATCGCCCGGCCGCGAACTGGAGACTGGCCCTGAGGCCAGCTTCGGGACCGTGGCCGTTGGCGCGCGCGATCTCCGGTGGCAGCCATCACGGAGCGCTCCGGGAGGATCAGGCGGGATAGTGGACGGCAATCCCTTCGACGATGCAGGCGGGCCGCTCCGCGCCCTCGATTTCCACGGTGGAGCGATTCTCGACCTTGACGCCCCCCTTGAAGTCCTCAACCCGCAGGATCTCCAGGCGGCTCCTGATTCTGTCGCCAGGCCGCACCGGCGTCAGGAACCGCAGGCGGTTGGCGCCGTAGTTGATGGTCTGTGCCACGCCCTCGACCTTCAGGATCGCGGACGTGAAGGAGCTGATCAGCGAGAGTGTGAGGAACCCGTGCGCAATCGTCGAGCCGAAGGGGCCGGAGCCGGCCCGCTCGGCGTCGAGGTGGATCCACTGGTAATCCTCGGTCGCCTTCGCAAACCGGTCGATACGCTCCTGGTCCATTTCCAGCCACGGGCTGGTTCCAACCTCCGTGCCTGCGTATCGGGGTAAATCTGCAAGGGCAATAACAGTGGGCATCGTGGTGTTGCTCCGAATCATGGCGGGTTGTAACGAACGGTCCGCCGGTGCGGCCCGGGGTGACCTTGCAAGTGATCCGCGACCGTAGGAAACCGGGACTGTCCTGCGTCGTCCGGGAAGCCTAGCAGGACGCTTCCGACGGTGACGAACGGCGGACAAGTCGGGCCGAGGCGGCGGTCGCAGGCCTCGAATGACACGCCCGGTCGCACGCGCTTGGGCGTCAGCCCCGGGGCGTCGTCGCGACTGAGCGGACGGACCCATGCCTTTCATGGTGAAGCGGGTATAGTGCCCGCATTCGCAGGAGCTTGGCGCATGGATCACCACCGGGGGGACACGTCAGATCGGGATGCGCACTGGCGCGGGCGGCTGTCGCCGGAAGCGTATGCCGTAACCCGTCAAGCCGGTACCGAGCGCGCGTTCAGCGGGCGTTACTGGGACGAGAAACGTCCTGGCACGTACGTCTGCGTGTGCTGTGACACGCCCCTGTTCGCCTCGGACGCGAAATTCGATTCGGGCACTGGGTGGCCGAGCTTTACCGCTCCCCTGACCGATACCTGTGTCACCGAACAGAGCGACACGAGCTACGGCATGGTACGGACCGAAGTGCTGTGCGCCGCCTGCGAGGCGCATCTCGGCCACGTCTTTCCGGACGGGCCCCCGCCCACGGGACTTCGCTACTGCTTGAACTCCGCCGCACTGGTCCTGCATCCATCGGACGGGTCGCCGCCTGATCAGCCCAGCTGACCGAGCAGGTTGGCACTTCCCAGGCGTTGATCTCGGTGTCGGGTAGCGCCCGCGCCCGCGTGGGCGTCATCGGATTCGGCCGCTGGGGCCGGAACCTCGCCCGGAACTTTCACGCGATCGACTGCCTTGCGGGTTTGTGCGACACCGATCCGGATCACCTCCGGGGCGCGGCGGACGCCTATCCGGCGGCGCGTGCCTACTCCGAGTCCGAGGCGCTGATCCGGTCAGGAGACGTCGAGGCCATCGCGATTGCGACGCCCGCCGGCACGCATCACGAACTCGCCGCATCTGCCTTGACTGCGGGGCTGCATGTGTTCGTCGAGAAACCGATGACCACCGACCTTACCGCAGCGAGGACGTTGGTGGCCTGGGCCCGGGCCGCCGGGCTGCAGCTCGTGACCGGACACCTGCTGCACTATCACCCGGCCTTTCAGACGTTGCGGGCGATGGTGCACGACGGGCGGCTCGGAGTGCTGCGCGGTATCGTGACGAGCAGGCTCATGTCGGGGCCCGACATCCCGCGGGAACATGTGATCTGGGAGTTCGCACCGCATGACATCGCGATGATCCTTGCCTGCACCGACGCCCTGCCATCGTCAGTCCATTGCGCCGGGCCGGATCCGGCGTCGGATGGCCCATCCGCGGCACATGCCCGTGTGGAGCTGGCCTTTTCCTCCGGTCTCCGGACCCGGACAACCGTGTCGTGGCGAGGCCGTGCCAAGGTGCAGCGGTTTGAGGTGGAAGGGGATGCTGCGACGGCCGTGTTCGACGATGTAGCGCCCGCGGGCTCGAAATTGACGCTGGCCGCCGTCGGTCAGCCTCCGCGTCCGGTGCCGGTGCCCGACCGGGAGCCGCTGGCCAGCGAATGCGCAGCCTTTGTCGACGCCGTGGCTACCGGCGTGGCGCCGCCGAACGGGGCGGACGAAGGGTTGCGGGTCATGACGGTGCTCGATGCCTGCTTTCGCTCGCTGGAGGAAGGACGGAAGGTGCCGCTGCATATCTCGGAGAACGGCGGATGACCGATTCGCCAACCCGCCCGCCCGTGACCCTCCTTGACCCGGTAGCCCAGTACCGGAGGCTGCAACCCGCGGTCGATGCCCGCCTGGCCGCCGTCCTCGAGCATGGCCGCTTCATCAACGGACCCGAGGTTGCCGAACTGGAAGCCGAGCTGGCGACGCTGACGGGATCCAGGCATGTCGTGACGGTCGCCAATGGCACCGACGCGCTGAACATCGCGCTGCGCGCGGAGCGCATCGGTCCGGGCGATGCGGTGTTCGTCCCGGCGTTCAGCTTCGTGGCGAGCGCCGGCGCCGTCGCGCTCAACGGCGCCACGCCCATCTTTGTCGACATCGATCCGCGGACCTTCGTGATGGACCCCGCAGTGTTGGCCGACACCATCCGTCATGTGCGCGCGGCCGCTGATCTCGTGCCGCGTGCCGTCATGCCGGTCGACCTGTTCGGGCTGCCGGCGGACTACGACCGCCTGGTGCCGCTCTGCCAGCAAGAGGATCTGTTCCTGCTCGTGGATGCGGCTCAGAGCCTGGGAGCCAGCCAGCATGGCCGGAGCGTGGGTTCGTTGGGGGATGCATCCATCACGAGCTTCTTCCCCAGCAAGCCGCTCGGCGCGTGGGGCGATGGCGGGGCCATGTTCACCGACGACCCGGAGCGCATGGGGCAGTGGCGGAGCGTCAGTGCGCACGGTACCGCCGAGGATCCGTACGATGCCCGGCGGACCGGCACCAACTCCAGACTCGATACGCTGCAGGCAGCGGTGCTGCTGGCCAAGCTGCCCGGCTTCCGGGATGAAATCGCCCGCCGCAACGCCATTGCCGACGCCTACACCGAGGCCCTGCGGGGCCTGGCTGAGACTCCTGAAGTGCCCGCCGGCAGTGTCAGCGTCTGGGCACAGTATTCGTTGCTAATGGATGACCGGGACGCCGTCCGGTCGGCGCTCGCCGAGCGCGGGATCCCGACGCGCGTCTACTACCCGCGAACCTTGCCGGCCCAGCGTGCCTTCCGGCATGCCGCCCCGCTGGGGCTTCCTTGTCCGGTGGCCGAAGAGACCGCGATGCGGATCGTCAGTCTGCCCATGCACTCCGAACTCGACGATCGCGCGGTGGACCGGGTCATCGCCGCCCTGCTGGAGGTCCTTCGGGACCAGCAACCCCAGCGCGCCTAGCCCGGATCTTGCACCAATGGGGGTGTACATGGGGCGGTAAGCGTGGTATAGGTAAGGTATTCCGACACTTACCGAACAGCACGAGACCGCCCCATGCAACCAGAGTGTATCCCGGCCCAGCTGGCATTTGAAGGT
>JAJDYI010000018.1 GCA_022825235.1 Alphaproteobacteria bacterium
CTGGTCACGCAGCCCACCGCCACCCAGCGACGCGCCGCCGAGCTGATCGAAACGTTCCCAGTACCGGGAACCGCCTGAACCGGAAAACCCCCCGCAGGGTCAACGACTTGCTGTCTTCCGGCCCGGGGAACTTCGGGTTAACCGTGATGTCGGACCAGTTGCCGTCGCTGTCACCCGACCAGCGTTCGCACTTCGCCCTGATCTTGCAGCAGCCAGCAGTCGGGACGGAGATCTGCCGATCCGAACAAGTGTGCTGCGCCGAGCCCGAATACCAGCCGTTATTGCAGTTGATCTGGGTGGTATAGCTCGACATCGATGTGTCGCAGTCGACCGCCTGCGCAGGGGCGCTCAGCAGCACGGCAAGGGCGGCAACGCTCAACGGGCACAGAAGGACTCGGCGCATGGATACTCCTCGACACAGCAGGGCGCTACCTCGTTCGGCAACGCCGTCCCTCGCACAGATGAAACCGCGCTTGCGGTAGGCGGTGGCCGGGTTAGTGTCCATTCTAACCCGTGCATAGGGAATTACATAATGTACTGCGTAGAAACCTGACTGGATACGCGCGTATGTGATATCGCGCCTGAATGGGTTAGACCCGCCCGGCCTTAAACCAACTTTCTGACTGCCCCGAGGAAACTCAATACACGTCGCACGGATCTAATGTGCCGGAGACGTTTGGTGCAGGCTCATTGACGTCAACCGTCCTGCCTGGACGAATGCGATTGACGTCTACGTCTTCTGGTACGAAGGTACTATTGGCAAAGTAGCAAGCATGGCCCCGCGGACTTCCGCCGGTCAGCGGGCGGCCGCTCCGCCACGGATGAGTTGGCCCGGATGCGCGCCCGTAGGCTCCCCCTCTCGTAGCGTGATGGCGCCGTTCACGACGGTGGCGGCGATGCCGTCCGCCTTCTGCACCAGCCGGCGGGCGCCGCCCGGGAGATCGTGATGGACGGTGGGCAGGCGAGGCTGGATGGTCGCCTCGTCGAAGACGACGATGTCGGCCGCATAACCCGCGCGCAGCAGGCCCCGGTCGTGCAGGTTCCACGCCGCGGCGTTCTGGAACGTGAGCATCCGAACCGCCTCTTCCAGCGTGAAGGCCTGCTGGTTACGCACCCAGTAACTCAGCATATGGGTCTGGAGTGAGGATCCCATCTCCTGGCAGACGTGCGCCCCCGAATCGGAAAAGGTCGCGAGCGAGCGGGGGCTTTCCAGCATCCGCCGGACATCGCCTGGAGTCTCGTTCACCAATGGCTGGACAAATAGCAGGTCCTCGTTCTCGGTCATCAGATCAAGCATGACCTCGACGGGGTTCCGGTTGGATGATTGCGCGAGGTCCGCAATGCTGGGTTCGTCCCAATGCACGTCGAACATTGGGAACAGGTTGGCGTAGTCAGGCTTGCGCGGGTTCGTGGTGGCCGCGCCACCGCCCTGGAATTCGCTGCTTCGGGGTTGCATCCCGGCTTCGGCGGCGACCAGGCCGGCGCGTGTTTCCGGGTCGCAGAAGCGCGCCTGTTGGACGTCGACCGGGAGATCGCGAACGTCACGCCAGGCGGGCAGGGCATCGAACGGCAGGTAGGACTTCAGCGAGAAGAGGGCGTTGATCGATCGCGTGGTGGCTTGTCCGAAGACCCGTCCTCCCTTGGCCGCCACCCGGTCCATCCATTCGAACTGGTATTCGAGAGGGTTGGGTTCTTCGCCCTGGCGCGTCGAAAGCACGCCCAGCATGAGGGGGCGGCCACTCGAAACTGCGATCTTGCCCAACTCGTCCAGGCAGGCGCGCTGCGCGGCACCGCCGGAGACATCGGGACCGACCTGAAAGATCCCGGCGTTGAGATCGGCCATGGCGTGCACCAGGTGCGCGATTTCCGGCCAGCTGGCGATGCGGCTGGCCACCGGGCCCCCGTCCGGGCGGATGTGCGTGGTGGCTCTCGACGAGGACAGCCCCATCGCCCCGGCGCGGAGGGCCTCCTGCACGAGGCCCGCCATGCGCTCCAGGTCCTCCTCATTGGCCTCTTCGTCGAGCGCGCGGTCCCCCATCGCGTACATCCTGAGAGCCGAGTGGCCGATGTAGGAGGCGTAGTTGATGGCCTTGGGAAACGAATCGACCGCTGCGAGGTATTCCGGGAAGGTTTCCCAGCGCCAGTCGATCCCGGCCACCATGGCTTCCTTCGGGATGTCCTCGACCGCCTCCAGGCACTCGGCGAACCACTCCCGCTTGTCCGGTTTGCAGGGCGCCAGCGCAAACCCGCAGTTGCCCATGACCACGGTGGTCACGCCGTGCCAGCAGGAGCAGGTTCCGGCCGGGTCCCACGCCACCTGCGCGTCCATGTGCGTGTGGCCGTCAACGAAGCCGGGTGCGACGATCATGCCTTCGGCGTCGATCGTCTCGTCGGCAGGGCTGCAGATCCGGCCGATCTCGGCAATTCGGCCTTGCTTGACCCCGATATCGGCCCGGTAGCGGGGCATTCCGGAACCGTCCACCAGAGTGCCGTTGCGGATCAGCAGATCAAACGCCATCGCCCAAAGCCTCGACAGTGCTAGCCATAACGCTATCAGCCGGGAACCCCGGCTACAACGCGTCAAAGTTGCAGAATCACGTCAATGAACTCCACGAGAGCTGTGAGGCGCAAGCACAGGAATACCCGGCGTGTACGGCCGAGCGCAGGCGGACCCGCGGAGGCCGTGCCTATTTCTTGTGGCCTCGCAGGGCTGCATGGCCGAGAGGAAGGAACAGACGCATCGGGTTGTCCGTGAGCGGTACGAAGCCGAAACTCTCGTAAAGGTGTCTTGCGTCGCTGTTCGCGGCATCCACAATCAGGGAATGCATGGCCACGGTGTCACCAGCAGCCACTGTACGCTTGACCGCATCGGTGAGAAGCATGCGTCCTAGACCGTGCCCCTTGGCAGAGCGGTCTACCGCCAGCCGGCCGATCAGGGCGCAGGGCACCGGGTGGCGCGGCAGTTTCCGGGAGAGTTGCTTGGGCAGTGAGGCGAGCTGGACCGACAGGGCGCTCAGCGTGTAAAAGCCCAACACAGCACCGGCTTCGCCAGCGGTGCAGACGAACACCTGGGCGATCCGGCGCCGAATATCTTGGCCAGCCTGGCGCGTAAGATACCGGTCCAGCTCGGGAAGGCCGCAAGAGAAGGTAGCCCGCTCGTGCCGCCTTCCTAGCGGCTCGACGGCGAGCGGACCAAGTTCAATCAACGCGACACGACGCGCCGAGTGTGTTCCTCCAGAGCCGCTTGGAGACGGTCGTTCGGCGGCGGCGGATCGGTGAGCGCCTCGAAGAATCGCACCGCGTCCTCGCGAGCAAGCGCGATGGTTTCGTGACGTCGAACGGTCTTCTCGGCGTTCTCCAGCGCGCTGGACACGATGAAGCTGCTGACGGTCCTGCCTTCGACGGAGGCCGCCTGTTCAATCCGCCGTTTCGCCGTTTCGCTGAGCCGCAGATTAATGCGCTCGCTTCGGACCGTGTCGGTTTGAGCCATGATTCCCGCCTCCTTCTAGCGCGCTAGTGTACGTCGTTTCGGTGCCTGTAGCAAGGCTGTGGGGCCTTCGTGGACCGTGCACTGCGAGCCACCATCGATCGCATCGCGATGTTCTGTCTTCGGCGGCAGCGGTGAAGGATCGGTGGCGCATCGCGTGGGCTCTCTGCGCCGACCCGGAAGAGCTGAGGAAGAGCTTGGCGAAGGTTCGCCGGTGATTGGAGCAGCGGGGTTGGCGGGAGGCGGTCACGAGAAGCGGGGGCTAGCGACTCGTTTTCCGGCAAACCAGCTCGATTGGCACTGTTCGACGCTCCTTCAGGGCCCGTCCCGTGTTGGCCATCGCCGCTTCGGCAAGTGCGCCATGGACCAGCATGACGGCGCGGTGCGGAGGCTGTCCGCCCGCATCGACCACGGCACGTGAGCGGGCGGCGTAGGCGAGCGCGGCGTCAGTCGTTTCGCGATGGCTCTCAATCGTGAATCCCGAGGCTTCAAGATTGGCGTAGGTCTCGGCAGGGGTCGCGAGAAAGCTCGACGCGGCAGTTTGGGCCCAGGGCGTAGGGTAGTCGGGTGCGCCGCCTGGCCCCTGCGCGATCTCGGACAATCTGAACCAGGCGCCCGGCTTGAGGACGCGGCTGATTTCCCGGAAGAACGCCCGCTTGTCAGCGATGTTCATGGAGACGTTCATGGTGTAGGCGCCGTCGAACGCCGCATCGTTGAACGGCATCGCCAGTGCGTCGCCCTGCTCGAAGGAAATGTGGTCCGAGAGCCCGAGTCGCGCCGTCAGATGCCGCGCGACCTCGCAGAATTCGGCCGTCAGGTCGATGCCGCTAACGCGACAATCGAAGCGCGTGGCGAAATACCGCGCCGGCCCGCCGATGCCGCTGCCGACATCCAGAAGATGGTCGGTTGGGGAGACCTCGAGGCCCTTGACCAGCTCCTCCGTGGCCTCGATGCCCCGTCCATGGAAATGGTCGTACGGGGCCAGAGCCTCGAAGGTCGGCCGCGCGGGATCGATCCCGTCCGCTCGCAACCTCGCCTCGAGCCGCGCCAACAGGTCACCGCTCGTGTAATGGCCTGCAATATCCGGTGTCGTGCTCACGGCCGTTCCTCTTTTCTTCGGTGCGATTTCCGGCGATTGCGGGACGATCCGGTCGTTCGCCTGCCAAATGCCCCCTCCTGACCGTCCGGCAGAACGCGATCAAGACGCACAGAGGCCATCTTCCAGGTGTAGGGACGGCGGCCGACCGGCGCCTTCATCGGCCACCGACGCGATTGGTCCGGACGGACCCTGCACTGCAAGTCCACGGCCTGCCCCCGGGCCATCAATTTCTGGACCACTTGGTGCGGGGAGCCGGTTGGGTCACGCCGTCGACGAGGATGGCATCGACCACCTCGTTGAAGCAGCTCATCATCGAGGCGATCCGCGGGCACTCGGCGATCGGGCGCGGGTAGCTCCAGACCACGTCCTCGACAGTCCGCTCCGGCATGCGGGCGTCCCAGTACACGGCCTCGCCCTTGTATGGACAGCGCGTGCGAGTCTGGCTCGGCGCGAGCAGGTCGGTGCGGACGTCCTCGGGCGGGATGTAGTAGCGGACGGGCAAATCGGTTTCGTGGAGCATCCTGGCCCGGCGTGTGCTAGCGATCACGGTCCCATCGAGAATCACCTCGACCTGCCGAAAGCAGTCGACCACGGCGATGCTCTTTCGCGGGTCACGGGCATGGACAAAGACCTGTTCGTCCTCTTCCCACCATTCGTCCATCGCATCCCAATAGAAGGCGATGAGGCCTGCGAGCGGGGCGAGGTGGGGAAATGGTTCGAGGTACCCCCATGCTGCATTCGTTGCGGTCTTGGGGCCCGCGGACACGGTCCAGTAGCTGGCGTCGCCCTTGTGCGGGCAATGGGTGCTGTGGTCGGTACGGCGGAGGCATTCCTCTGCGACGTCCCCCCGGGGGAAGTAGTAGACCGGGAGGTGTCCCTTCTCGAGGAGCACACGCGTGTCCATGGAATCGACCACCGGAACGCCGCCCAGGAATCCGCGGACGCGCCGACCGATGGGCTCCAGGGAGATCTGGTAGTCGACGGAGGTGCTCCAGGCGCCGTCGATCCTGACCGCGTGAACGGGCTTTGCAGGCGTCTTGGTCATGGGCAAATGCTTCAGATGGTTCCCGCCTCGGCGGGGGCCGGAACACACCCGAGGTGGGTGATGGAGGCCGAGGGAGTTTGGGCGATTGTAGGCGTTGGCCGCGCCGCCTGAGCTCCGCCGCTGCCGTGCGCCGACGCCATCGCGTTTGGTGCTCGTCCTTCGGCTATCTGCAGGAGGGGAGGGCCGACCCGTTGCGCGATCGTTTCGTTCCCCTCAGGGGACGAAGGGCGCGGGATCGAGGAAGCGGTCGAGGACGTTCTGGGTGATGCGGGAGATGTTGTTGTCGTAGTCGTTGTGCGAGAGGCTCCCGCAGTACGTGATGGATCCGACCGAGAAGACGGCCCCGCCCCGCCCGGTCTCGAAGAACGCCATGTCCGAGCGGATCAGGGCGTCGGGCGCCTCGCCCGGCCAGGTCGCCAGATGGGTCAGGAGTTCCTCGGGCACGACCATGAAGGTGTCTCCGTGCTGCTCGGAGGTCGCGAGTATGATCGTGTTGGGTGGCGAGCCGAGGCGAAGGTCCACCCGATCCAACTCGAAGCCGGCGGCGCCTCCGCCGGAGAGACCGAAGTTGCCGAGGATGCGGTCGGGTACACCCGCGAAGATCCAGGCCGCACGCGGGTCGTCGGCGCCGGGCGCCCGCACGTAATACGAGCCCACGAACTGTCCCTGACCGGAGAACCCGACCCCGACGAGCAGCTGGGGCGGGCGGTCATTCCGCCGCCAGAGACCGCCGTACTCGCCGTCGAAGGCGTTGTAGTACTCGCCCGGCTCCGCCGCCCATGCCCGGATTCCTCCTTCGGCCCGGCGGATCTCGACCGCACCGGGAGCGGCATTGCTGAGCGCCACCCGCCAGTAGAAGCCGTTGCCGCCGAGGTACATGAGCCGGCCACCCTCGTCGAGGTGGCGCCCCAGCGCATCGAGGGTGTTCGCCGTGTGGTACTCGGGGTGCGATGGAGTCACGACGACGCGGTACGGCGAGATGAGCTCGTACCCCTCCCGGTGAAGGTCATGGTCGGTCACGAGGTCACACGCGTAGCCCTTCGTTTCGAGCCAGTCGAGCAGGTGGGTGTCGGCCGGGAAATGTCGGAGCCCGGATCCCGCTGCGTCCACGTAGCTCAGGAACGCGGAACGGAGGTTCAGCACCGGGCGGCGCTGCGAGGCGAAGCAAATGCCGCTGTCGTCGGTATGAAAGTTGTACGTGGACAGACCGTACTCCCGGTGGTCATCCGGCGTGGCGTCGCGCGCGCCCCAATCGCGGGCCCGGGCCCGGTACTCGTCGTTGGTGACCTCTCGGGAGTAGTTGCCGTAGACGGTGTAGGTAAAGGTGGGAATCAGGACGCACACGTCCGTCCGCCGGGACCCGCGGGGCGGCAGCACGAAAAAGGGAATCATGTCCTCGTGGCGGCCGCAGGAGAGCCGCACCGCGTAGGCGCCGCTGGCCAGGTCGGCCGGTACCGTGAACGAGAAATCCGTATCCCAGCCGCAGTCGTAGAGGTCGTCCTCGTGAAAGTGGATGGCTCCGTACTCGCCTGGCGCATGGCGCCAGCAGTGTTCGCGCCCGCTCCAGTTGGAGCCCTTCATCGCCCGCGCGGGGAGGTTCAAGAGTTCGCCGTGCCATCCGTTGGGTTCCGTGTCGATCACCCTGAGGGACGGGATCTCAAACGAGAAGTCCCAGGCCGCGATGACGTCGTTCCGGGATGGCTCCTCCACCGATACGGCTGCACCCGATGCGGCGGCGCCGCGCACGATGGCGGGTCCCTCGATCTTGCCGTTGAAGTGGCCGCCGACGGGGTTGCCGCCGACCGCCCCGATGAAGATCCTGCCATTTCCCTCTGGCATCAACGCCGTTACCGGCTGACCCGCGGTCCCCGCGTCATCCACCATGCCGAGCGGGTGCACGGCCCGCTGCCCGACCCGGACCGTGTCGCTTCGCGGGTCGATGCTTGCCCAGACCCGGTACCACGCGCGCGCACGCAACGGCTTCCCGACCGAAACCGTTTCGACACCGCGCGCAGTGGCTATTCGCACGCTGGCACCGCGCTCGCCGTCGAGAAAGAGCACGGCTCCGCTGGATTCGTCCAGCCACGACACGATGCCTTGCTCCTCGCGGCCAGGAAGTGTCGGCCAGATCGTTGCCGAAACGGTCATGGGCTCGGCCTTCAGGTGCGCACCACGGATCCGCGCATACGAGCCGAGTTCCGCGTCCTGCGCGCGCGACGGCCAGCTTCCCTCGAAGTCGGCCGCCATCGGCACCTCCTTGATGCCGGGGCCGTCCGGGTTCGGGTCACCCGAGATGACCCGGACGAGCCGTGCCCGGTACGGCTCAGCCGAGCGGCTGCTCACCTTGAAGGAGATGGTCTCGCCGGGGCGCGCCGACCATCGGTCGGCGTAGCCGATCAGGGCGATCGTGTTGGGGAACTGCGGCACGCTCGAGCCCGCGCTCCTGTGCGGGAAGGCCCGATCATATCTTGGTATCGGAAGCCCGGTTCTAGGCAGCTGGAGGATTGCGCCGGGCGCTTGTCCTCCGCCCGGCGCACTGGCAGGCATCCATGGCGCCGGTGCGTGATCCCGGGAACGAAGTCTCCGTTCCACGGGGGGTCATGAAGCTCAGGCGATGTGTCGGGACCGACGCTCAGAGACTCTGGAGAGCATCCTCGATTACCGAGAAGGTCCCATGTCCACGGGCCATGCCGGGAGTGAGCGCGAACGCGGGGACTTTGGCCTTATGGTCCCGCCGGTGCCCGTCGACGGTATGATCAAACGGATTCCCCGGCTTCGCGGCCCGGTGGCAATCCGTCCTCGCGGCAATGCCCGAAGCGAACCGGTCGGCGGAGGGCGGTCAGTCATGTGGTCGGCTGGAGACGAAAATGGTCATCGGGTGCGAGCACGGACGCCGACAAATGCACGCGGGGGTGCGCTTGGACGACAGCGGGCGGGCGAGTGGCAGCCCGCAGGCGGTCAGCCGGATGGCATGGCGGATCGGCACCGGGTTCCGAACCCTGGGTCTCGGCCCGGACCTTACTGGCCCCGCCGCCCCGCGCCACGCTGCATTCCAACAGGGTAGGAAGCGATCATGACGAACTTTCTTGACTCCCCGACAGTCTGCCGGACCCCTTCGGAGGGCCCCGGCGCTCCCGTTGCCGGTGCACGACGGTCCACGGCAGTAATTCGTCGAGTTTCCTCCTGCAGAGGGCTCTTCGGGACCAGCGCCCGAGCGCTGCCAGCCGCGGCCTTGACGCTCCTGGTGTTCGGCCTGTTCGTGCTGACCGGCGTCACCTCCGGCGCGCAGCCGGCGCTGGCGCAGGAAAGCTGTCCGCTCAGTCCCGGCGTCACGCCCCCTCCGGAGCCACCCGTGACAGCGCAAGACGTGGAAGACGGCAGCGCCACCCTGATGGAATTCGCGCTGGCCGCGAGGGCGCAGTTCAAGAGCAGGGGTTCAGAGACACTGACGTCGGAACAGCTTGCCTTCGCCGGGTGCCGGCTTCGTCTGGAAGGCGGTCCGTGGCGTTCCGGGTCCACGTATATCGTGACGCTGACCCCCGACGGCCGGGTGTTCCTCCATGGAAGGGACATGTCCCTGTCGGCCGGCAGCCTGAAGCCGGCGATTTACGCAGGGATTCTTTCGGCGCTCGGTGTCCCCCGGACAATCCTGGCGGGCCTGAGGTCTCCGGACCCCGCCGCCAGGGACAGCGCGCAGTCCATGCTGCTCCAGCAGCTGCGAAGTGAACCGCATGCACCGTTCGACCTGACCGGCGCCGTGGCGGGTGTACGCCCGGGCATCCCGGGAGCGAGCGGCTACGCAGGCGCTTATGTCTCGGTCAATACGGTGCAGCCGTACGTGCTGCTCGCCGGGTTCGATCTCGACGCATCGCACCTGGCGGAAGAAGTCATCGATTACGGCAGTCCGGCGATCACTGCCGAGGAGGTGGTGGATCGCGAGACCCTGAAGACGTTTGTCACGGAAGCGTTACGCTTCCTTGTCACCACCCAGAGGAACGTGCGTTCCTTGGCGGAATCCAGAGTGGCGTTGGCGAAGACCAGGCTTGCGCTCAGGGACCCGAACGGGCCATGGAGACACGGCTCCGTCTATCTCTACCTGCTGGACCGCACCAGCAACGTCATCCTGTTTCATGGAGCGTTTCCGGACAGGTTCGAACTCCGGCCGCTGGTGGCGACCGTCCGCGACGTGGTGACCGGAAGGCTGGTCCTGCCGCAGGTCCTCGAGGCGGCGAGCAGCAGCCCGGAAGGCGGCTTCGTGGAGTATTTCTGGGACGATCCCTCGGACGACAGCGACAGAGCCGACATCCCGAAGCTGGGGTATGCGAGAGAGTTCAAGCGAACGATCACGACCAGCAGAGGGACCGAAATCAGCACCAACCTCGTCATCGGCTCGGGCGTCTACCTGAGAGCACCCGAGACGACCGCAGCAAACCAGGACGCGGTGGTCGAAGCCGTGCTGCCCCAGATGATGCGCGCCATGACCGCGAGCACGGTGGACGCCGTGTCCAGCCGCATCCAGCAGGCGACTTCCGAAACCCCGCCGGCCCGGGAGCTCAGCCTTGCGGGCGCCTCCACGCTTCCCGACGCCCTGCTGGCCAACCGGCACGCGCTGGAGGGCGGAACCTTCGATCCCGGTCGGCTGCTTGCCGGCTCGTCCTTCACCCTCGCGCTCGACGCGGCGGACACCGGGAGGCGCGGCCTGATCGGGAACCTGACGCTCTGGGGAAGCGGCGATTACCGCAACTTCTCCGGCGGCAGCCAGGGGGCGCTGGCCTACGACGGCGACGTGATGAGCGCCAACCTCGGGGTCGACGCCAAACTCGGCACTGACGTGTTGGCCGGCGTGTCGGTGGCGCGGGCACGAGGGACCGCGGACTACACGGATCCCAACGCCATCTCGGGCGAACTCACGACGACCCTGACGAGCATCAACCCCTACGTGGGCTGGCAGGCAGCGGGCGATGTGAACCTGTGGGCGACGGTGGGCTTCGGCTCGGGCGAGGTCGAGGTCGACGATTCGACGGGCACGCAAGCGAGCGACCTCACGCAGCAGACGGCGGCGGCAGGCGTCGGCGGGCCGCTCTTGGCCAGCGACCGGCTGATTGCCGGCGGCACCACGAGCCTGAGGATAAAGGGCGAAACCGCCTTCACACGCGCGGAGCTCGACGGGTCCGAGGTTCTTCAGAGCATGACGCTGAATGCCAACCGGCACCGGCTGATGCTCGAAGGGTCCCATGTCCAGGACCTTGCCTCGGGTGCCACGCTCACACCGTCGATCGAGATCGGCGTCCGGAATGACGGCGGGGACGGTGAGACCGGCACCAGTGTCGAAGCCGGTGGCGGGCTGCGCTACGCCGACCAGTCAACCGGCCTCACCGTCGAAGCCCGAGCCCGGACCTTGCTGGCGCATAGCGGCGACTACGAGGAATGGGGCGTAAGCGGTCTGGTTCGAATCGATCCGGGCCCGGCCGGCCAGGGGCTCGCGCTCAGCGTGCGGCCGGCGTGGGGCCAGACGGCCAGCGGCGTGCAGCGGTTGTGGCAGACCGGCGTGACCGGAGGGGTGCAACCGGCTGGCCAGGCGAACGGGCGGCTGGACGCGCGCGTGGGCTACGGACTGGCGTTGTTCGGCGGGCACTTCCTGGGGACGCCGGAGCTGGGGCTTGGGCTCTCCGAGGTCGGCCATGAATGGCGACTGGGTTGGAGGCTGGGGCTGGCCGGGAGCAAGCGCGTCTCCTTCAACCTCGGCCTCGAGGCGACACGGTGGGAGCCTGTCGACACCACAATGGCGTCCGAGGACCGGGTCGGGCTCAACGCGACCATGCTCTGGTAGGGGAAGGGATCGGCACGCGGGCCTTGCCTTGTTCAGGCCCGAGGCGGGGAGTGAGGGCGATGATCCCCCCGGGCCGGGCCGCAGTGCGGACCGGGCATTTCGCGGCGAGATTCGCAGCAAGGCGACCGATGCCAGAGCGACCGATCCCGACGCACGCCTTGACCGCGCGGGGGCGCCTTCCCGGGGGTGCCGCCGGGTCGAGTCTTCGTTTGTGTTGGCCCTGGCCGCCTGCCACCTCGTGAGGTTGCCCAGACTGCCGACGGCTGCTCCTCCATGACACGCGACCGCGCATGCGCCCTGATCGGCCACTGGCGGATCGTTGAGGCCGATCTGTGGGATCTCGACTACCTCGACCTCGTCGAACCTGCCTACCTCACCATCGAAGACAATGGACACGGCAAGTTTGCCTTCGGGTGCGTGCAGGGGAGCCTCGACTGTGAGTACTCCAGCCGCACCATCTTCTTCACTTGGCAGGGATATGAAGAAATGGACAAGGTCTGGGGCGACGGGTCAGCAGAACTGGAGGATGACGGTTTCCTCGATATCGAACTGCGTTTCCATCACGGGGACCACGCAACCCCGAAAGAACAGAGATGCTGAGTTTGTCAGCGGCTTGCTAGAAGTCCTTCAGGAAGTACAGGAGGCTGGCCGCCGCCAGGAACCCGACCGCCGGGTGCAGCTGGCGGACGTTTCCGGTCACGATCCTGATCACCGCGTAGCTGATGAATCCGATCGCAATGCCATTGGCAATGCTGAAGGTGAATGGCATGACGATGGCAGTGAGGACGGCCGGCACGTAGGCTCCGGCGTCGTCCCAGTCCAGGTCCTTCAGCGTGGAGACAAATCCGGTTCCCACGAACACGAGCGCCGCCGCCGCCGCCCAGCTCGGGATGGTCTTGACCAGGGGTGCGAGAAAGAGGCACAGCAGGAACAGCACGGCGCACGTGACGGCGGTCAGTCCGGTTTTCCCGCCTTCCCGTATGCCTGCGCCGCTCTCGATGTAGCTGGTGGTGCTGCTGGTCCCGAGCAGACTGCCGGCGGTGGTGGCAACGGAGTCCGAGAACACCGCCCGGCCGATGTTCTCGATGCTGCCGTCACCGCGCACCCTGCCGGCCATGACGGCGACGGATGTCAGGGTTCCGGCGGTGTCAAAGAAGTCAAAGAAGAGAAACGTCAACACGACCACGACCAGGCCCAGTTCGAACACCGCCTGGATGTCGAGTGCGAACAGGGTGGGGGCTGGGCTGGGCGGCAGCCAGGCGCCGCCGCCCCAGGACGCCTCGCCGACGATCAGGCCGACGACGGTGATCCCGACGATGGAGATCACGATCGCCCCGATGATCCGGCGCGACGCAAGCAGTGTCATGGCTACGAAGCCCGCGCAAGCGAGAAACACCGTGGCTTCGGTGAGGTCGCCGATGGCGATGAGCGTGTCGGGATTGCCGACCACGATGCCGGCGTTGCGGAGGCCAATGAGCGCAAGGAACAGGCCGATTCCGGCACCGATCCCCAGACGCAGGCTGGTCGGCATGGCCTCGAGAATCCAGCGTCGAAGCCCGCTCGCGCTCAGGGCCATGAACAGGACGCCCGAACAGAACACGGCGCCAAGTGCGGCCTGCCACGGGTGCCCCATGCCCAGGACCACGCCGTACGCGAAGAACGCGTTCAGCCCCATGCCGGGGGCAAGCGCCACGGGCCAGTTCGCCCAGAGCCCCATGATGCCGGTGCCGATCGCCGCCGCGAGGACGGTGGCCGTGAAGACCGCGCCGAAGTCCATGCCGGCGTCACTGAGGATCAGGGGGTTGACGACGACGATGTAGGACATGGTGAGAAAGGTCGCCGTGCCGGCGACCATCTCCTGCCGAACCGTCGTGCCCTGTTCCTGAAGACCGAAGAAGCGGTCGATGGCATGCATGCGGCGGTCCCCGATTGCCTGACGAAACCGGGCGGTCAAGGAATCCCAGTACTAGCGCATCATGCGATCACGCGTCGCGGTTCACGCCTCCGTCGAGCGTGCGCACGGTTAAGAGGCCCCGGGTACTGGACGCGCGAGCCCGGCCCGCGCGGAAACCATTTTCCGGCGGAGTTGGGCTGCGCCCGATGAGAAGGTCCTCGGCTACACCGCCGCCGGGGGCCGGCTTCCGTCGGTGCCGACGACGCCCGGGCCTGTGGACTGCCGCAGGTCCATCCTGCGCCTGGTTGCCGGCGGTTGATGACGACCTGACACGGGGGATGGCGCCGCCCGGTGGCGCGTGAACGGTGCCGTGGCAAGGGCGAAAGCCGGTTCCCGTTGGGCGGGAACCTCAGCCGCTGACCAGGATGAGGATGCCGACGGTGACGAGGAGGATGCCGGTGACCTCCAGGCGCGAGGTGCGTTCCCTGAAGATGAGGATCCCGGCCGCGAAGGTGAACAGGAGTTCGATCTGTCCGAGTGCTCGGACGTAGGCGGCGTTCTGAATCGTCAGGGCCGTGAACCAGCCGATCGACGAGAGCGCGCCCGCCAGCCCTGCGATGCTGGCCCACCGCCACGACCGCAGCACGGCGCCGAGCTGGCCGGGCTCGCGCCAGCTCATCCAGGCGGCCATGGCGACGGTCTGGGCCAGGATGGCGCCGGCGAGCGTGAAGCCGGCCTGCATCGGGAACTCCGGCCCGCCTCCATCAGTAGAGCCATCGAGCGAAAGCGACGCCGCCCGGAAGGCAACCGCCGAAATCCCAAAGAGCGTGCCCGAGAAGATGCCGATCAACGCCGTCCGCTCGGTCCAGCCGAGCAGCAGCTTGCGCCATTCGAGCCCGCTCTTCGCGGTCGAGAGCAGCATCACCCCGATCAGGCTGATGAAGATCGCGATGCTGCCGGTCAGGCTCAGGCCATCTCCGAGGATGACGAGTCCGAACAGCGCCGCCTGGACCGCCTCCGTCTTGGAGTAGGTGGTGCCGACCGCGAAGTCCCGGAAGGAGAACAGCCAGACCAGGAGAAATGTCGCACAGATCTGCGCCGCGCCGCCGATGAGAACGTAGATGACGAATGTGGGATTGGGCTCCGGCCACGCCATGCCGGCGCCGTAGCGCAGCGCGAGGACATAGGCGAACACGACGGGCAAGCCGTAGCCGAACCGCGAGAACGTCGCGCCCGTGTTCGAAAGGGCACCCTTCAGGTGCTTCTGGACGGCGCTTCGAAGGTTCTGGCAAAAGGCGGCGAAGATCGTGATCGGGATCCACAGCTCGATCACTGGGCGAGCGTCTCCTCGATCCGTTCACGCAACATCGCCAGGCGTTCGCCGCCCCAGAACAGCTCCTCACGGTAGAGGTAGCTGGGCACGCCAAACACGCCGAGCTCTTCCGCCTCCCGCTGATTGGCGTCGTGGCGCTGACGCCCTTCGTCTTCTGCCCAATCTGCGAAGTCTGCGGCCGGCGCGCCCGCCTCTTCCAGCACTGCGGCGATCACGGCCGGATCCTCGATTTCGAGTTCGCGCTTCCAAAAGCGCTCGAACACGCGATCGATGTAGGCCTCGAACCGGTCGTGATCCTGGGCCCGAAGCATGCCGATATGGGCGATGGAGCTGTCGAAGATCTTCTGCGGGCCGCGCACCGTCAGCCCGACCTGGTTCGCGAGTCGCCGGGCGTCCATGTAGCTGTAGCGCACGCGGCGCCACTGGTGTTCGTTCCGGGTCTCTACCGCGCCTAGGAACTCCGGGATCTCCAGGGTGTACGGCTTCCAGACCGGTTCGATGCCCAATTCGGCCGCGAGCGCACGCGTCGGAGCGATGGCCAGGTAGGCGTAAGGACTCTTGACGTCGATATAGACGGTGAGTTCGGGCGGTGAAGCCATGGGGCCAGGTGTTTCCTCAAGGGCATTGGCAAGTTGGACTCGGCCCGACACTAGGTTCTGTGAACGGATATGCGCAAGTTGCGGCGGGCCGCATGCAGCTGAAGGTGCGCGGCGGCGTGGCGAGCGCGCGTTCCATGTTCGGGGAGGACATTGAAGCGGGGCGTCTCGTCGAGGCCTCGAAGCCCGCGTTGGTCCTCCGGGCGCTTGGGCTACACCCCCTGAAGCATGTCGGGGCCCGAGGAAGGGCGGTGCCGCCCGAAGAGCTCGTACGACGGCACGCATTACGCATGAAGCATGCCGCGAACAAGGCCGAGGCATTCTTGGTGAAAGCAAGGCGGGCACGCTGCCTTTCGCATGGGCGATCGGCGTTGTCGACGGAGCGCCGTCCAAGCGACGAAGACATCACCCTCGTGTCCTTCAACAGGATGCAGATCGGTTAGTGTCGTGATCGACGACTGGTACTGCCCGCCATGCACACGCTCCTCTTTCTCGAACCCGGCCACTTCCACGCAGCTCTTACCCTGCGTGTGGCGAATCCCCGGATCGACCCCGCCATCCATCTCTATGCCCGCCCCGGCCAGGAGCGCGACGCCTTCTTGGCTCTGGTCCGATCCTTCAATGCTCGGGATGACCGGCCGACCGACTGGAAGGTTCGAATCCACGAATCGGCCGATCCAGAGCGGGCTCTGGTCGAGGAGCGGCGCGGGAGCATCGTCATCCTCGCCGGGCGCACGCGGCCCAAACTCGGAGCCATCGCGCGCCTGCACGCGGCGGGGTTGCATGTGCTTGCCGACAAGCCCTGGCTGACCGACGGCGCCGCCCTCCCCGACCTCGAGCAGGTGACGGCGAGCTGGCCCCTTGCCATGGACATCATGACGTCGCGCCACGAAACGGTGGCGCGGCTGACGCAGAGAATTGCAGCCGACCCGGAAATGTTCGGCGAGCTCCATGGGCGGGCAAACGAGCCTGCGATCGACATCCAGTCCAAGCACCATCTGCTCAAGATGGTGAATGGAGCGCTGCTCCGGCGGCCTTCCTGGTACTACGACACCCGCATCCAGGGCGATGGCCTCGTCGACATCCAGTCCCACATGGTCGACCAGGCTCAGTGGTTCCTTGGCGACGGCGCGGGCTTCGAGTTCGAGCGGGATTTCGAGCTCGACGATGCGCGCCGCTGGGAGACGCCGGTTCCGCGGGACCTGTTCCGGGCCAGTACCGGTCTCGACGAATTCCCGGAGTCTCTGGAGCCCCAGGTGGATGCCGGGGTACTGCACCTCGCCTGCAATGGTGAAATCCGGTATCGGCTGCGGGGCGTGCCCGTCCGTCAGCGGGCGGAGTGGGGGCAGCGCGAGCCGGACGGAGGCGGGGACGTGCACCGGACGACGGTGCGGGGCGAGCACGCGAATCTCACTGCGCGCAATGGGCCCGAGACGGGCTTCCGGGGAGAGCTGCACGTCGCGCCGCGTGACCCCGGAGCCGGCTTCGAAGCGCGTCTCTCGGAGCGGCTTGCCACCTGGGAGGCCGAGATGCCCGGCTTGGCGCATCGCCCCTCTCCCCTTGGACACGAGATCATCATCCCCGACGCAACGCACACGCCGCACGAAGCGCACTTCGCAATGGTTCTCGACGACTTCCTCGACCTCCTCGACGTGGGTGCATGGCCCGCCGCACTCGCCGCCCGGATTCGTGCGCGTTACACGGTTCTCGCGCGGGCGCGCGAGCGTTGCTCGCGCGCCCGCGGGTGAGGCCTTGTTGCGCAGTACCGGTCCGTAGCGCGGGCCTGACGAGTGCCGAACGATGGGTCCGGGCGGAGCGAAGCCGGCTGGCTCCGGATCCGGAACCACAGGTGACAGGAACGACAGCTCGGGCCAACGGAGACCAGAGCGGCCATGCCGCCTGCACACGAGAGCGTGGCAGCCTGGCGAGGTTTGATGAGGTGTTGGACAAGGTTCATCGCGGCGCACTCGGAGCGCGCAGCGCCTCTGCGGGCGTCGGCCGCACGACGTGCGCGTGTGCCGCGGGTCCAGGTGTTTCCCCGCTCTGCGCCCTATTCGTTGATCTTCAGCATACCGTGGGAGTTGCCCAGGCGGACGGTCTTGCCGGCCCGTGGCAGGATCGAGCGTCTGACACCGCGCATGCCCTTTTCCGGCCGCCGGTTTCGCCGCTTCTGGTGCGCCCGGCTGGCCGTACATGCTCTGCAGCCGCCAATGCGCTCGTCATCGAGCCAGGCAGGCCACCGTCGATAGTGCTGACCGGTCGCCATCTGTTACGTTTTCCACCGTAATCATTCGAAAAGATCGTGCTCGGCGCATGCCGGAGGAGGACATCGTGTCATCAGGAGCAGGAGAAGACCGGGTCGCACAAGCCGGCGTCATGCGTGGACTCCATGCCGGGATGGGCGTGGCGGCGAAGGGCATGGTGGTCGCCTTCGTGGTCTTTACCGTGCTCAACGTGGAACTCGCGAACGAGATCTATTCGGCAATTCGCGGCTGGATCGAAGCGACGCTCAGCTGGTACTACGTCATCATCATCGTGGGGCTGATGCTGTTCTGCATCCTTCTCATGTTCTCACGGTTCGGGTCGATCCGCCTGGGCGACGACGATTCGCGGCCCGAGTTCAGCAACTTCTCCTGGTTCGCGATGCTGTTCTCGGCCGGGGTGGGCATCGGCATCCTGTTCTTCGGCGTCGCCGAGCCGGTTTTCTACTTCGATAACTCGGGGGCGTTCGGGTATCCCAACAACCCGCATGCCGACATGGCCGGGGCCACCGCGATGGACATGACCCGCGCGGTGCACGCGATGCGGGTCACCTATTTCCACTGGGGCTTCCATGCCTGGGCGGTGTACGTGGTGGTGGGCCTTTGCCTCGCGTATTTCGGCTTCCGGAAGAAGCTGCCGCTCACCATGCGCTCGTCGCTCTACCCGCTCATCGGCGATCGGATCTACGGGCCCGTGGGCCACGGCGTCGACCTGCTGGCGGTGTTCGGCACGGTCTTCGGGGTGGCGACCTCGCTCGGACTCGGCGTCAGCCAGATGGCGGTCGGCCTCAACGTGCTGTTCGGTGTCGATTCCGGCGTCCTGACGCAGATTCTGCTGATCGCTGGGATCTCGGTGATCGCGACCCTGTCGGCGGTCTCGGGCGTCGGGAAGGGCATCCGCATCATCTCGGAGTGGAATATTTGGCTGTCGGTCGTGCTGCTTGCCTTCTTCCTGTTCGCGGGACCCTTCAAGTGGCTGATGGGGTTCTTCATCACGTCGCTCGGCGACTACATCTGGAACGTGATTCCGATGGGCTTCTGGACCGCCGGCACGGACCAGGAGATCGCCTGGCAGGGCGGCTGGACGATCTTCTACTGGGGCTGGTGGATCTCGTGGGCACCCTTCGTGGGCCTGTTCATCGCGCGCATCAGCCGGGGCCGGACAATCCGGGAGTTCATGGTCGGCGTGATGTTCGTGCCAACCACGATCGGGTTCTTCTGGCTCTGCATGTTTGGCGGCAACGCGATCTACCTGGAGCTCAACGCGAGTGGCGGCGTCGGCACCGCCGGCATCGTTGATCTGGTGCGGGCATGGGATCTGCCGGCGGCGCTCTACGGGACCATCGAGCGGCTCACTGACATTTCCGCACTGCAATGGATCATGTCAGCGCTGGCGACCTTCCTGCTGGTCACGTGGTTCATCACCTCGTCCGATTCCGGGACGCTGGTGATCACCACCATGCTGTCGATGGGGGACGACCACCCGCCGCAACGCTTCCGTGTCGTCTGGGGAATGGGCGAGGGCCTGGTGGCCGCGGCGCTGCTCCTCGCGGGCGGGCTTAGGGCCCTGCAGACCGCATCGATTGCCGCGGCGCTACCGATCTCCCTGGTCATGGTCTTTATGGCCTACGGCCTGCTGAAGTCCCTGACGGAGGACAGCTCGGCGGTTCCGGGCCCCGCTTCCGGACGGGGGGCGAGAGAGGTGCCCGCCTAAGGCGGCTGGCCGCCTGCGGCGTCCCCGGCGACCGCCGTCGGGCCCGTCAACTGCGCCAAGCGTTCAGCGTGGAGAGGGGGCAGGGATGGCCGCTGCAGCCCAACCTCTCCATCGGCGCCCGCGAGCCCGCGCTGGATGCAGCAAGACGAAGCCACCGGTCGGAATCGCCTGGCAGGTGCACGGCGGCTCGCCGTGGCCCCCGTCGCGGTTGCGACAACTCAGAACGCGCCGGGTCGCTGGCGCCGCAGGAACGGCGCCCGGGCGCCGCCCGGATCCATGCCAGGCAGATCATTGGCGGCGGGGTCGTGGCGCCGGACAAGGATGTCCGACCATTCGATGGGATGGCCCATGTGCTGAAATAGCCCGAAGCTGCCCTGCCGGTTGCGCGGCAATTCTGGCGGGACCTCCCGGTCCTCTTCCGAGCACAGCCAGTCATGCGGCTCCGGCGTTCCCTCCGGCCAGATCCGATAGCGGACGCGGCCGATGCCGCCGTGGTTGCAGAACTGGTGGCGCACCCGGTAGGCGCGATCCCGCCGCACCTCGACCGGCGCGGCCGGATTGGTGGCGACGGCCCATTCCCGCGGGTCCCCCGAATGGTCGCCCCAGGCCAGAAAGGCGCGCCCGCCGTCCGTCGGGCTGAGGGCGGCCATGCCGGCGCTGCACCAGCCCACCTTGATTCCGCGTCGTGGTTCGCCCTCGGTGAGCCCGGCGAAGAAATCGGCCAGCCCCAGCCACTTGGCGCCGGCTGTTTCCGTGAAACGGGCCCGAAAGGTCGCCTCCTGGTTGCCGCGCAGCGAACCCAGGAGCAGCAGGGCATCCGGTGCCACCGGCCCCCGGGAACGGATCACGTTGGCCTCCGGATCGAGGTCGAAGGCACCGTTGACGGCCTGGCCGATCTCCTGGATCGACCGGTAGGCTGAAAGGTCGCGCAGGTCCAGCGGAAGGGGGACGGGCTCGGGCATCCAGGTGAAGGCCATGCCCGCCGTGTGAAATGCCCCCGCTGCGTCCTTCACCTCGATGGAGAGCTGGTTCTCGCCGGGCGCCAGGTCGCCCAGATCGGCTGGAATTTCGATGCAAAATTCTCCCTGATCACGGCACCGGAGCTCCCCGGGAGACTGCTTGTAGCCCCGGATCCAATCCACATCCAGATCCGGTTCCTGCTCGACATAGAAGGGTTGAGAGGCGCCACCGTTGAGCATCCATTGGGCCGCTTTGACCGGGAATGAGGCATCCAGGATCCGGCCAAGCACGGTGAGGTCGTGGTGGCGGCGCCGGAACTGCTGCCGCGATCCGTAGGTGAGCCGGACAGTCATGTGATCACCTGCATCGTCGACATACGAACAGCCCGCAACCCTGGTGGTCCGATCACCACTCACCCGGGCGGGCGAATGCACGGTGCCTGTACCCGGCGTCGGCCGCAAACGGCCCGGGTCTGCCGCGCCCTCCCGGGCAAGCGGCTTCATCGACAGAAGTATTCTCGCGGCACGCTTTCATGCGGCAGGAGAATGCCATGGCGAGATACCCCGGGACTGAAGGCGAGCGACGCATCGACGGGCAGCTCCTCGCGGATCAGGTCACGGCGATCTTTGCCGCCTGCGGCATGTCGGGGCCTGACGCCGCCTTGCTGGCGGATTCCCTTGTGCAGGCGGACCTGAGAGGAATCCATTCGCATGGGGTGCTGCGCGTGCCCGACTATGTCGGGAAGCTGACCCGCGAGGGCGTGAACCCGCGTGGTAAGCCGCGAATCGTCAGACAGGCCGGCGGCGCCATGGTGGTGGACGGCGACAACAGCATGGGGCAGATCGGCGGGGCCTTTGCAATGCGCCAGGCAATCGAGTGCGCGCGGAGTTCCGGCGTGGGCGCCGCCGCCGTCGGCGGCAGCAACCATGCCGGCACCATGGGCTTCTATGTCCGGATGGCCGTGGATCACGACATGATCGGCTTCGCCACGTCCAACGCGCTCCCGACCATGGCTCCCTGGGGCGGGACCGACAAGATCATCGGGCTCAACCCGATCGGCATCGGCATCCCGTCGGACGCCGAAGCCGACGTGGTGCTCGACATCGCCTTGGGCGCCACCGCCCACGGCAAGATCAGGGTCCACCACCAGAAAGACCAGCCCATTCCGGACCATTGGGCCTTCGATCGGCAGGGCCGGCCGACCACTGACCCCGCCGCCGCCCTCGAAGGCCTGATTCAGCCCATCGGTGCCTTCAAGGGTCTTGGGCTGGCCGTTTGCATGGGGATCCTGTCGAGTCTGCTTTCGGGAGCGGGCTACGGGACCGAATCCGGCAACATGGTGGACGGCGCCGTTGCCGGTGCGGATGGCCAGTTCTACGTGGCGATCAACGTTGCCTTTTTCGAGGATCTCAACCGCTTCAAGTCCCGCGTGGACGAGGTGGTTCGACAAATTCGGAGGTCGCGGCGGGCAGAGGGTGCGGCTGCACTGTTCGCCCCTGGCGGCCTCGAGGAACAAACGGCTGCCCGCTACAGGAAAGCGGGGATTCCGCTGAACGACTCGACCCTGGCGGACATTCGGGAGACCACGGGCCAGCTGGGCGTCCCGGATCTCCTGACCGACGCCGGGTCCCCGTAGAGCACGCTCCTGAGCCCGCCTTGGTGCTCGTGCATCCCGATAAGGACTGCGGTTCATTGCGGCTCGGGCAAGTGGCCCAGGCGGGGGTGTTGCGCCCGTGTCCGTGACCATCCGGTCGTTACGTGTGCCACCCGACCCCGCGATGCCTCCAACCCGTACCGGTCTGGAGCCAGAGGGCCATCTCTGCTTGGTTGATCCGGGCAGGCAGCTTGGCAACGCGAGCCAAGCCTGCAAGATGTCGGACTAATCTCGGCCGGCCGAGCGCGCCCGGTCCCTTGCCGCGCCCCCGCCCGCCCGCTCGTTTGGAGTGTCTGACCGAAGGATGAACGGAACCGAAACGCTCCTCGGACTCCTGCACACCATCGGCCTCGAGTCGTGGGTGCTGCAGGTGTTCGTGACCGTGCTCGCCACCGCCGTGCTCGCATTCGCGGTGGGACGCATGGCTGCGCGGCTTCGCGCCGGGTTTGTGCGCACCCCGGGCGTGTGGGACGAGAGCTTCGTCGATGCGCTCGGTCCGCCCGTGCGCGCGTTCATCTGGATCGCAGGCCTCGCACTTGCGATCGAGATCATCCGGGAAGAGGTGGGGACCGCGATCTTCGAGGCGGTGGACCCGATCCGCGATGTGGCCCTCATCGCGGCGATCGCGTGGTTCCCGGTCCGGTTCATCCGCATTGCGGAAACCAACTTCATCGCCGACCGGGAGGCCAAGGGCCAGGAAGTCGACCGGGCCACGCTTGATGCGGTCGTCAAGCTGCTCAGGCTCTCGGTCATCATCACCGCCTTCTTGGTGGCGCTGCAGACCCTCGGGTTCAGCATCTCCGGCGTGCTTGCCTTTGGCGGCATAGGCGGCATCGCGGTCGGTTTCGCGGCAAAAGACCTGCTCGCGAACTTCTTCGGTGGGCTGATGATCTATCTCGACCGCCCGTTCTCGGTCGGGGACTGGATCCGCTCGCCGGACCGCGAGATCGAAGGCACGGTGGAGCGGATCGGATGGCGCCTGACAGTCATCCGGGGGTTCGACACCCGGCCGCTCTACATCCCGAACAGTGCGTTCGCCAACATCGCGGTGGAGAATCCCTCGCGCATGCAGAACCGACGCATCTACGAGACCATCGGCATTCGCTACGCGGATGCGCGGGTGATGGGCGCGATCGTCGCGGATGTCGAGGCGATGCTGCGCGCGCACGACGACATCGCCGCAGACAAGTTCCTGATGGTCAACTTCGACGCCTTCGCCCCGTCCTCGCTCGACTTCTTTGTCTACTGCTACACCCGAACGACGCGGTGGGCCGAGTACCACGCGGTGAAGCAGGATGTCCTGCTGCGCATCATCGAGATCATCGGCCGCCACGGCGCCGAGATCGCGTTCCCGACGTCCACGGTCCACATCGCAGGCGGCCTCCCGCCGTCCGCCGAGACCGCCGCGTCAGAAACCCGCGGCCATGCGGAGCCCGATTCCGACGCCGGCTGAGGCGACGGCGTCGTCGTCGGCGGGCGTCGCCATGGAACCGAGGTGGGGTTTCGCGGGAAGGATTCGCTGAAGCGCTGTTGTTTCCGTCCGGATCGGTCGCGATGGCCCATGCCCGTCCATCGCCTGAACGGTCGCCTAACGCCGTTGTTTCCATCGTGCCCAAAAACCCGTGGAACCCGTCGCCGCACCGTCCGTACCGCCCGCATCGATCCGCATGAGCAGCGGGGGCAGGATGAAGAAATCGGCGAAGAGCGCCAGCGCGATCACGAGCGCCGTGAGCCTGCCCATGCTCGAGTTGAGCTCGAAGCTGGAGAGGCTGATCACGAGGAAGCCCGCCACGAGCACGATGGAGGTGGTGAGCAGGGCGTTGCCCACGGTGCGGAAGGCCACGCGTACCGCATCCGGCACGGCATGGCCGAGCTCGCGCCGGGCCCGCTGGTACTTGCTCAGGAAGTGCACCGTGTCGTCGACCACGATGCCCAGCGTCATGGCCGTCACCATCGAGAGCGACACTCCCACCTGGCCGACCGTCAGCCCCCAGATGCCGAAGCCCAGCGCGCCGGGCACCAGGTTCGGGACCAGGCTCGTGAAGCCCAGCCGCAGCGACCGCAGCGCGAAGATCAGGACGAAGGAGATGCCGACGAGGGCGAGGGTGGTGCCGAGGAGCATCCCAACGATGTTCCGCCGGCCGAGGTTCGCGAACATCAGCGTGGTGCCGGCACTCTCCGGCCGGGCGATGTGGGGCGCATGGTCCGAAAGCCACAGCATCGCCCGTCGATCGAGATCGATCACTTCGTTCGACGACAGCGTCTGCGTCGCTGCGATCATGCGGGTAGCCGACCGGTCCGGCGCGATCTGGTTGTTGAGATCGAGACCGGCGGGGACCGACAGCTCGTAGAGCAGCAGGTACTGCGCAGCCAGCTCCTGGCTGTCGGGCAGGCGGTACTCGGCCGGATCGTCCCCGTGCATGCTCATGTTGAGGCGCCGGAAGGTATCGGTGATGACGTTGACGTGGATCGACTCGGGCTGTTCCCCGTACCACGCGGCGAACGCTGCGAGGTCATCGAGGTAGGCGGGACCGGTGATCCCTCCCGGCTCGCGCGATGCCAGGGAGTACTCCATGGCATACAGGCCGGTGAGGTTCTCGACGATGAAGTCCGCGTCCTGACGAAACTCGACGCTCTCGTCGAAGTAGTGGAGGAAGACGTCGTTCAGCTCGTTGCGGGAGATTGACGCGACCAGCGCCACCACCACCACGCCCGACCCCAGGAGCAATGTCCGGCGACGGCGGATGACGAACTCCCCGAGCGCGATCATCGCTGCGTCGCGGCGTCGCCGGGTCGCGGGCACCCGGATGGGAAGCAGCGACAGCAACGCCGGCAGGAAGGTCACCGAGAAGATGAACGAAGCGCCGACCCCGAACGCCACGAAAGTGCCCAGGTGGCGGAACGGCGGGGCTTCGGAGAAGTGCATGCTCAAGAAGCCAAGCGAGGTGGTCAGGCTCGCGAGGAACACCGGCTGGAGGTTCACCCGCAGCGCTTCGATGATCGCTTCCTGCTTGCGCGCGTCGGTTCGGGCGCGCGAGGGAGAGTCTTCGCTGTGCTGGTTCCCGGGCGGGCGGGACGCATCGCCCTGCAGGCATTGCACGAGGGTCGAAAAGACATGCACGCAGCTCGCGATGGCGACCGTCAGCACGACGATCGGCGCGATGGCGGACACTGACGTCATCGGGAGTCCGACCCAGCCGCCGAGGCCCACGGATGCCATGATCGACAGTGCGACCACGAGCATGATGGCGAAGGTTCCGCTGACCCCCCCCGTCAGCAGCACGAGCATCAGCATCATCGCGACGAAGCTCGCCGGCACCAGGATCTTGAGATCGCTCAGCGACACTTCCATGAAGGCCTGGTTGAAGATCACCTGACCGGTGATCCGCACGTCGATGCCGGGGAAGCGATCGCGAGCCCCGCTGGCGAGCCGGTCCGCGGCCTCGGCTACCCGGGCCCCTTCGAGCATCTCGTCCTCGCCGGGCAGCTGGACGACGACATTGACGCCGCTGACCCGGCCGTCGCGGGCGAAGAGGTTTCCCGCAAGGCGCGGCTCGGCGAGGGCGATCGCGCGAACTCGGGAACGTTCCTCGTCGTCCGCGAGGGCTGGTTCGCCCACCAGATCGCGGATCAGCAGGTCGTCGCCGTCGGCCGTGGCGTGCTGGAAGTTGACAAGCGAGTCGACCCGCGACGCGTACGGAAGCTCCCAGGACTGCCCGGTGAGCCAGGCAGCGGCTTCGAGCGACAGCGCCGAGGTCGCGTCGTGGTCGTCAGGGACTATGGCGAACAGGACGTTGTCGTTCGTCCCGTACGTGTTGTCCATTGCCTCGTACGCGAGAAGCTGGGGGTTGTCCTCGTCGAAGTAGATGAGGTAGTCCGCCGAGAACCTGAGAAAGATCGTGCCGCTTGCCGCGGCGCAGGCCACGACCACCGTCGCGGCGATGATCGGCCACCGCCACGCGATGACCCAGCCGCCAATCCGCGACTCGAGCGCTTCCATGGCCTTCAAGGCTTACCCGGCCCTTCGTGGTGCCGATCGTGCAAGCGTGCCCGGCCGTCCGGCCCTTCGCTCAGCTTCGGGAACCTGCGTGGAAGATGGCCGATCCAGTAGCCCATGCT
Organism: Alphaproteobacteria bacterium; assembly: GCA_022825235.1. Classification (GTDB taxonomy): domain Bacteria; phylum Pseudomonadota; class Alphaproteobacteria; order TMED109; family TMED109; genus VXPW01. The sequence continues at coordinate 25,993 of JAJDYI010000018.1, forward strand.
CGCCCCACGTTCCGCGCAGTCAGACAGGGATACCCGGCGCCTTTCCGTGATCCAATCGGCGCCACGACGAGCGGGTCATGCCTTGGCCGCGCCGCCGGCGGGCGGATTCCTCTCAGACCCTGACCAGAATAGGCGGAAAGCCGGGTGGGGATCAGGTCGCGAGGAGAAACGCCGACGTTGACCTGAGCGGCGACTCCATTGGTTCAAGCGGGCGGCAGGTGCTCCTGGAACCAGGCGACGGTCTCCCGCATGACCTCGCCGAAGGCCGGCTCCGAGTACACCTCGTAGTGGCCGTAACCCTCCAGCACGACCAGCTTCTTGGGCTCCCCGGCTTTCTCATAGAGCAGCCGGGATTCCTCGGGCGGCACGAGGCGGTCGTCGTCGGTTGTGATGAACAGGACCGGGCGCGGCGCGATCCGGTCCACCACCCATTCGGGATGAAAGCCCAGGGTCTCGTCGACGTACTCGAGAGGGAGGGTGTTGAGCGCGGACGGAACGTTGCGGCGGGCGGCCGCCGCGAGCTCGGCCGACTGCCGGTCGGGCAGCAGGATCGCATTGCGATCGACGAATTCCGATTCCCCGTCCAGCGTGCGCTTGAGCCGGTCTGCCGCGGAGCGTTCGAGCAGGTCGAACCACTCATCGGGCCGCCGGACGCTCCGCATCCAGCGCTCTCCGTGGCCGATGCCGACGACACTCACGACGCATCGGACCCGCCGGTCGACGGCGCCGGTCCAGACCACCGTCGCCCCGCCATAGCTTGTGCCGTAGATCCCGAGCCGGGCATCGTCCACCGCCGCCTGCGCACCGAGGAAGGTGAGCGCGGCCTGGACGTCCGTGACCCGGCTGTACGGGGCAAGCCGCGTGCGCGGCCCCTCGCTTTCGCCCCAGCCCTTGTAGTCGAACGTGAGGACCACGTAGCCGGCCTCGACCAGCACGCGGGCGTTGTCCGGCAGATAGAGGTCCTTCACCCCCGTGTAGCCGTGGCAGAGCACGATGCCGGCTCGCCGTTCGCCCGCTTGCAGGCTGTCCGGTGCGTACAGGTCGCCGACCATCCTGCAGCCCTCGGAATGGAAGGTGACGGGGGTCACGTTCATACGGGCCCTCCTTGCACAGTCCTGCCGGGAGGGCAGGATAGGCCGACCGCCTAGTTGTAATCTCGGTCGTACGGGACGATCGAGAGATTTCCGGACGCTCCGACAACGAAGTGTTATGCCCATCCAAAGCCTGTTTCGAACCCGGCAGTCCTTGGCCGAATCAACGGCGCGATTGCCGCTGATTCCTGCTGACGCTGGACACTGGTAGAGTCCGTTCGCGTCGGCATCAGGGAGACTCGGATCGCTCTCTATTCAGTGGATTCGCAACGCTATGTCGACATCATTCCACATGGTGGGAGCTTCGAGCTGTGGCGTTCGCGGCTGACCAGCGAACAGTTCGATGCCACCTGCAACGAACTTCGCAACATGACCGACGGAATCGAAGTTCCCACGGCCGGATGGATGCCCGGGAACAGCTGGATCGGAACACCCTGGGAACCGATTTACACCTACGCCTGCCGGGGCAGCCGGGAGGCGTCGGGCTACTGCTTTGAGTCGTTCGTTTGGGGCATCCTGCTTGAGCAATCGGATACCTGGGGCTTCGGACGATACGAGAGGTACGGAGTACCAATACGGAGCATGACGTATTTCCAACTGGACAATCCGCAATCCCGATGATCGGACGGCGGACTTCCTGTCTATTTCCGTGTGCCGTTGAAACGGAACTGCTGGTCGGGGACAACGCCGAACTCGGGGCTGTATCTTGCCCGCATGGTCTCAACTTCTGAAGCTTCGCGGCCAAGTTCACGATGGTGATGTCCACCCGTAGCGGGTTCTTCAGCGCGTCTGCAGAGGCCCGACAAATGAGCACAAGAAAAAGCACCGAACCACGAGGGAAGGCCCACAGGACATGACATCCAGGTTCAAGATCAGTTTTTTCGATCTGGTAGTGGATCGATACTTCTGGACGATGGCCGCCTCTTTCGTGGTGATCGCGGTGCTCGCCGCGGGAGCGCAGCACCTCGTTACCGTCAAAGTAGGCATCCGAAATCACTTCAGTGAAAATGATCCGCTCTTGGTCCAACTGGAGCAATTCGAAGAGACCTACGCGGTGTCAGACAGTGTGCTCGTCATTGTCGCCCCGCCAGACGACACTGTCTTCACCCGCGAGGCGCTCATCGCGATTGATCAGCTGACTGAGGTGTTGTGGCGAACGCCCTATGCCGTCCGTGTCGATTCGATAACCAATTACTTGCACACCGAGGGAGCGGACGACAGCCTGATTGTCGGGCAGCTGGTCGACGATGCGGCTTTGTTGGACGAAGCGGAAATCGACCGCATTCGAGAGATTGCGCTCACCGCGCAGGAAACGGCCGGACGCCTTGTTTCGCGCGACGGTCGCCTGGCCGGACTGATCGTGAGCCTGGCTCTCCCCGATGAGGGAAGGGAACAGACAAGAATCGAAGTGGTTGACGACCTTTACGGGTTCGTCAATGCACAGCGCGCGGCCAACCCTGATATCGAATATCACCTCTACGGTGAACTCTTGTTGAATCGAGCGGTTCGTGATGCACTGAATGACGATACATCGATTTTGGCACCAATTGCGTTTGCGATGATGGTTCTGACGGCCATCGTGTTACTGCGTTCGGTTTGGAGCGTTTGCGGAATTCTAGCGATGCTGATCGCCGTGATGGCATCGAGTTTCGGGTTTGCCGGCTGGGCCGGAATAAAGTTCTACGCAGAAAGCGGTGCCGCCCTATTCGTTCTGATGGCAGTCGCCACCGCACACTCCGTCCACCTAATCCAGGGAATGATGGATGGGATGCTCCGTGGAATGGAACGTACAGCCGCAATTGTCCATTCCCTGCAAATAAATGCCCGACCGATATTCCTCACCTCGATCACAACAATGATCGGTTTTCTGAGCCTGAATTTTTCGGAAATGCCCCCATTTCGAGTGATGGGAAATATCGTTGCGTTTGGTGCCATGTGCGCATTTGTTTACTCGGTCACGCTGTTACCCGCACTGTTGGCGGTGATGCCCGTGCGGGTAAAGGTCAAACCGAAACAAGGAATGGAATTTTCCAAGACATTGGGGAATTTCGTTGTTTCCAACAGCACCTTGTTGCTTTGGACTTTTGCCATACTGACTATGGTGAGTGCCATTGGCGTCTCGAGAATCAATCTGGATGACAACAATAATGCCAAGCTGCTTGACGAAAGCTACGAGCTGCGCCGATCCGGGGATTTCATAAACGAGAACTTTTCCGGGCTGGATACCTTTGAGTTTTCACTGAGTTCCGGAGTTGAAGGAGGGATCACTGACATAGCGTACCTGCGTCAGGTGGATTCGTTTGCTGATTGGCTTCGCGAGCAGCCCGGGGTTTCCCATGTCACCTCGATTGCCGATGTCATGAAGCGACTTAATCGGAATCTGCACGATGACGCAAACGACTCCTATGTCCTGCCGGAAAACTCCGACCTGGCCGCGCAATACCTGGTGCTGTACGAGTTCTCTCTACCGGTTGGCCGTGATCTGAACAATCTCATCAACTTTGAACGTTCGGCCACTCGCATGACCGTTGTGATCGAGGGAATGTCGGTCAAAGAGCAAATTGAGCTGGACAATCACGCCTCTGCCTGGCTGCAGGAAAATGCACCGCAAATCCAGGCTGGAGCGACCGGCGTTACCATTGTCGGCGCGTACTCGGTGATGAGAAACATCGTGAACATGTTAATCGGTACTTTCATTGCGATGTCGATCGTCTCACTGCTTTTGATTGTTGCATTCAAAAGCCTTCGTTTCGGACTTCTGAGTTTGGTGCCCAATTTCCTTCCGGCAATCATTGCTATGGGGGCCTGGGGTTACGCCGTGGGAACCGTTAGTATTGCAGCTTCAATCGTTACCGCTGTGGCATTTGCTATCGTCGTCGATGACACCATCCATCTCCTTTCAAAGTACCTGAATTCACGCGCAGAGGGTAAATCACCTGCTGAGGCCATCGTGCCAACCTTCAAACTCGTTGGAAGACCGCTGCTAAGCACCACGCTGATTTTTGCACTGGCATTTTTTGTCTTTGGTACGTCGGGGCTCGCGACCAATCAGACACTTGGACTGCTGGTCGGAATGACAGTCACCATTGCACTCGTTGCCGATTTTCTCTTGTTCCCACCGCTTCTGCTGGCACTCGACAAGGCAAAACAACGGTAGGCGCTTAGCAATGATCCGTTCTGACCTTCTGTCCCCAGGATCCTCGTCGCGTACTGTCAGCGCTTGAGTGGGCCAACGAATGCCGTGGGGTGCATTTCGACGCCGCGACGCCGTGTATTCGTCAGGTGGACGTAGGGATCGGTGCTGTTGGGCCTGCAGCTGCCGATCGGGCTTGGAGCATCGTTTCCAAGTTTCGTGGCGCCGTCTCGCAGCCGGCGAACAGTTCGTCTTTCTTGTATTTCGTGAACTGAATGGGCCGTATATCGGGGACTGATGCACCCCTTGCAGCAGCAGTGGGTGTACGGAAGATGGCCAATCCTTGCCCGGAACCTTCGGCGACCGCCCTGACACCAAGGCCGGATCACTGCCTGACGGTACTCTGCGGGACACGTCTGCCCCAACCTCCAGGGTGGAAGCCAAGGGTGGCAGCAAGACGTTCCGCAGGGAAGGCGTTTCACGTACCTACATTGCCTCATTCCATCCGTCTCACGGCCCATTGTTCCCCATGGCAACGTCTGCCCTCGGATGGCGAGGTTCCCGGCCAGCGCCGCTCATCGGTGATTGTCCGGAGACCGTGGCGATATCGACGACTGGCCGTCGAACTCACGTCCGTTTTGCTGGTCGGGCCTGCGGGATGGCGAACACTTCAGGTTGGAAGTTCGTGCAACTGATTTGCGATGCGGAGTTTGAGTTTTTTCGTAACTGACAATGCCGGAAAAGGGTCGATCTTCAGGTTGTAGTCACTGGGCAACGGCGCGAACTCGAAATAGTACGCAATCATCAACATGGTGACTGCCAGCTGCAAATGCACCCATGCCTGTCCTGCACAGGTGTGGGTATCCAGGCCGTACGGAGCGTATCCGGGACCTTTATGTTCATTGCGCGGTGAAAGATAGCGGTCAATATCAAATTTGTATGGGTCTGGAAAGCAATCACTCATGTAATGTGTCGCGGTTTGCACAATGTACAGCCGTTCCCTGAGCGGCAGTGAATAATTTTCCACAACGCAAGAATTCGCAACATTACGAAGATGCGTACTGATAATCGGATACAGTCGCAGGCATTCCATAAGAAAACGTCGGGTAACGTCATAATTCTCCGGAGAAAACTTGTCGTTGCCCGGGTCGCCGTCATCGAACATCGCGTTTGCTTCTTCACGAATTCTTGCGGTAAGTTGAGGCTGCCTGGCCATTTCGAAAAGAACGAATCCCAACATGTCTCCGAGATAAATGCTCTGAAACACAGGTGTCACGGCCAGCATGAACAGCAGGTTTTGCTCCGGTATGAACTGCGGGTCGTTGCCGTGTAAGGCGATCAGTTCGTCTGCCAGTTCCTGGACAACTCCGGTGCGCTGATTGGGTAGATGGTTCTGCTCGATCCGTCGCATGAGTTCCGGGTAAGCCCGAAAGCGGCGTTTCATGGCAGGCGTGTGTACCAGGAATTTTGGTAGAAAATCCGCGACATAACAGATGATCGCCCTTTCATTCCATCTGACCAGATCTTCAAACAGGTCTTGCGCATCCGTACTGACAAGAATTTGAAACATCTGGAAACTGGTCATCAGCCGGCTGTCTTGCTGTACATTCAGCTCGGAACCTGCTTGCCACTTTTGGTCGATCATGAATTGGCGACTCAATCGGATTATCTCGTCTCGCCTTTCATGGAATCTTGCTTTTGAGTAGACTTTCCCCATAAGCTTTCGCATTCGAAAATGGTCGGCACCATCGAGCGATGGAAGGAGGTTGTTTGCCCCACAGACCATTTCCATTTCGCGGAAAAAATTCCCGGATGTCAAAAACTCTCGGGAATTTCGGCGTACCCAGTGATTGATGCTGGGTCCTGCCAGGAATGTTCGTGGCTTCTGATACGGTAGGCCGATTTGGAAAACCGGACCATATTGTTCGGCAAGGTTCCCAAAGAAAGCCGGCATGTTGCGATCCCATAAATGGCGATTGGCCAGCAAGCTCTTCAGCGGAATCTTCGGAATCGGCTTTGTCGTGGGCGAGCGCTGCAATGTAGGTGCAACGGAAACTTCCTTCACGGCTGCAGAAATCACCCGATTAATCAGTTCCATTTTGCAAACGAGTTCGACTCTCTTTTCCTCTTCCTCTTCCAGATCGAACATAAATCTGACGATATCGCACGCGTTCAAAAGACCGATTAGCAGGGAATCCCTCGGGTTTGGAATAACATCAGTGAAAATCACCTCCTCAATTCTTGACCTGATGTACTTTCCCACTGTGTCGCCTTTGGGATATTGCTGCATGTCCGCATGCCACGGACAGTGATTCGCCGTATAAAACTCACCTTCATGGCGTGTCAGGATTTCCAGCTCAACCAGATGTTTCAGTGTGGCATCGATGATGTATTCCGCATGAACTGTAAGCCGTTCAATCCAGTATCGCGGTGCTTTCGGATCGGGATCAGAAGCGATCTCTGTCAGGCATAAATCCAGAACTGGCTCGCCTGTTGCGGTTGAATCCAGAAGAAAAAGCGATTCCTCGTCGGTATCGATGCGTCCCTTCAGGGAGAGGTCAGCCAGAACTGCGCCGATGGTGGCACAATTCAAGGTCCAGCCCTCCACTTGGTGGAAGTAGCCGGTTTGCTCGTTGAGAATCGTCATGATGAATTCTTGCGGGATATTCAGCGGGCGCTTCGAAATCATGTCAACAACACTCCGATCCCCGTGGTGTCATTCTCTCTCGTGATGCCAATCCCGCTCGCTTCCGGTGCCCTGTTTTCCATCTCTCTACAAGGACTACTGGCCGTTTGCTGCAGCGGACCGGGCGGGCATCATTGGCGTTGAGTGGCCCGATGTGGCTCTGGGTTGCTGCTGATGCACGCGCCGAGTGGGGTGAAGAGCCCGTGCTTGACCCCATGTCTCGAGAGTCGGGAGAAGAAGCCCTCGACGGCATGCATCCACGAGGTCGATGCCGGAGTGAAATGGAACGTCCAGTCGGAACAGTCCTTCAGCCATTCGTTGACCTCGGCCGACTTGAGGGAGGAGATGTTGTCGAGAGTGACATGTTTCGGAACTTCCGGCGCGATCCCCCCGGCGGCGCGGTCGAGGAAGGCGAGGAACTCCTGCGAGCGGTGACGCTCGGCCATCGGGTCGGTGACCTTCCGGTGGCGAGGTCGAGAGCCGTCACCCTTCAAGCCACGATATGTGGGCTTCACACCGGTGTAAACCATCGACCCCGGGCGGGCGGGCCCATTCTGGCATGCTAATCATGTACTATATGGCGTACTTTCCGGTACGTTCTGGATGACCGGTTTATGGTTAAGTGAATTGACCATTTCTGTTGATGTTGTTGGACCTGTGGGGAAGTGGTATCGAACGCCAAGCGCACGGAACTGGTCGGGGCCGGCCGTGGCGCTGCCGGAACAACCGCCTTCGTCGGTGCGAAAGATCGGGTCTGCTGGCAGGACCGCGCCAAGGTGATCAAGGAAACCGACGTGGACACGCTGGTGCCGTTCGCCAAGAGGAACACGGCGCAATGGGCGACGGTCTACCCAGATGAGGCTGCCGCTTACGCCTTACCGCCGACTGTGTTCGACGGCATTCAATCTGCAGCCCACAAGCATTCCGTCAAGGGGCATGTCCCCGATCAGATGCACACCATCGGCGTGGCGTCGTGCTGGTTGATGCTCGAGTGGGAGCGCCAAGGCACATTCCACGAGGGCCGCCATGAAACACCCAGTTCGGCACGTCCAGATTTGCGGGGGCAGGCAAAGTCCACGGGACACGGACACGCTCACGCCAACCGCTGCAGATGCCACGGAGCTGCCCGGCAAGCGGATCGAGTACCGAGTGCTCGTCGCCAACAACTGGCTTTTCCGGCGCCTCGGGACTTGAACTTCTCTCTCGATATCCGCGTTCCGGATCCGAATTACGGCTGTTCCGGGTGACGGGTCGGGAAACGCCTTGCCCGCTTCGCTGCGGCCGCAGCCCGCGGCCAAGGGTTTTCCGATGAGCGACACCGCTTCCCGACGGTACGACGTCGCCATCGTCGGCGGTGGTCCGGTCGGCAGCTTGTGCGCGCTCGCTCACGCGCGCAAGGGCGCCCGCGTGGCTCTCCTCGAAGCGAATCCCAAGGCTTCCGAGCGGATGGCGGGCGAATGGCTGCATCCGCCGGCCGTCAGGATCTTGCAGGATGTCGGAATCGCCCTCGATACGTTCCCGGACGGCACCGAAGGCAAGGGATTCGTGGTGTTCCCGGAAGACGGCTCGGAACCGATAGCCCTTCCTTATATGGGCGGATCCCGCGGCCTGGCGTGCGAGCACGTCTTGCTCGTTGCGAGGTTGCATCAGGCTGTCGAGAACGAGGCGGATATCGACTTTCTTTCCCGTGCGCGCGTAACCGCAGTTGGGGACGAGCAGATTGCCTTTACCCTCGACGGCGTTGATCGATCCTTGACTGCCGGGCGGATTATCGGCGCCGATGGCCGGGCCTCGATCGTGCGTCGATCTTTGGGGTTGTCGACCAGCCCGCAGCTTTGTTCGCTGATGTTGGGGGTCGCCCTGAGAGGCGTAAGCCTGCCGCTGGAAGGCTACGGGCACGTGGTGATGGGCGGTCCGGGTCCGGTCCTCATTTACCGTCCGGCGGAAGACACTGTCCGGGTCATGGTCGATGTCCCGCTTGACCGCTGGACCCCCCGGGACCGGGTCGGCTTCCTGTCGGAAGCCTATTCCGGCGTGTTGCCGGAACCTCTCGGGCACGCGTTCGTCGATGCCTTGCAGATGGGAGATTTCAAGGCCGCGACCAATCAGTTGAGGCCCCTTGTCTCGTACGGGAACTCGCGGCGCGTGCTGATCGGCGACGCGGCCGGGCATTATCACCCCTTGACGGCGGTGGGGATGACCCTCGGTTTCGGCGAAGCGCTCGCGCTCGCCGAGGGCAGGGAATTTCGGGATTTCGTCGCTAGGCGCTATCGAGCGACCAGCAGTCCGGAACTCCTCGCGATGGGACTCTACGAGGTGTTTGCGGATCATCGGACGGAGGCGGTGGCAGTCAGACAGGCGATCTACCGGGGTTGGCGGGCAAGCACCGCGTATCGCGACCACACCACCCGAATACTTGCCTGCGAAGACCGTTCCCCGGTCCAGTTCGGGCTCGCATTTTGCTCGACCATGGTCCGCACGGTTGCCGGGGAAATCTCGCAATCCGACCGCTCGTTCGCTTCGCGCCAGGCCCGCGACATCCTTCTTGCCCTCGTTGTTCGTCTCTGGTGGCTGTTGCGTGGTGTCCTGCAGCTGTACAAGGCGAAAAGCTCGGGCCACGGGCAGGACCCGCCCGCCCGGGACACGTTGGCCCGCGCATTCCTGACTTCCATGCCGTCGAGAGCCGGAGAACCGCGCACCGCCCGCCCCAGCGAAATGAAATCGCCCGATGCCGGTCCGGCGCTAGAGGATGCAGCGGCACGCCTTCTCGATCTCCAGAACGCGGACGGCAGCTGGGAAGGCGAGATGGTCTGGTGTCCCATGCTCACGGCGCAGTATGCACTGCTTCACCACATAATCGGCGAGCCGCTTGATCCGGGAAGGCGGCGCCGGGTGCTGCGCCAGTTCGAAAGGACCCGTCTCCAGGGAGGCGCATGGGGCCTGCACGAGCATGCGCCGCCAAATCTGTTCGTCACCGCACTCGTTTATGTCGCAGCGCGGCTGCTCGGCGCACAGCCGGATGACCCCTTGATCGTCCCGTCCCGGCGGTTCATGCAGGCCGAGGGAATCCTTGGCATTCCGAGCTGGGGCAAGTTCTGGCTGGCGCTCCTTAATCTCTATGACTGGAACGGCGTGAACGCCGTGCTGCCGGAATTGTGGAGCCTGCCGCGGAGGATACCGCTGCATCCCTCCAACTGGTACTGCCATACCCGACTCATTTACATGGCGATGGCTTCGATTTATGCCCGCCGGTTCCAGGTGCCCGTCACACCGTTGATCGCTGCGTTGCGGGAAGAGCTTTATCCGCAAGGCTTTGCCAAGGCCGATTTTTCCGCTGCCCGGAACCGGCTTCGGGATGCCGACCTGTTCGCGAGGCCCTCTGTCTGGCTCAGGGCCGGATACAAATTTGCGCGGCTGGTTGAGCGGTTCCACAGCAAACGCCTGCGCACACGGTGCATGGACGGAATTCTCGGGCAGATCAGATGGGAGCTGCAGACCACCAGCCATACGAGCATTTCGCCGGTCAGCGGCATCCTCAACATTTTGTCACTGTGGCTGCACGATCCGGACGATGCCGATTGCCGGCAGGCGCTATCGAAAGTGGATGGCTGGATCTGGGAAGACGAAGACGATGGCGCCCGAGTCACAGGAGCAAGAAGCGCTTCGTGGGATACCGGGTTCGCGCTGCAGGCTCTGGCCGCTGTGCCTGAGACAAACCGGGTTCGGGACGCGCTCCGGCAGGGCGCAGATTTTCTGCTCGGCGAACAGATCAAGACCAGCTTTGAGCGATTTCATGATGCCTATCGCGCTGACCCCAGGGGTGGCTGGTGCTTCGCCGGCGGGTGGCATGGCTGGCCGGTCAGCGATTGCACGGCAGAGGCGGTGCTCGGCCTCGTCGCTGTCCACGGAAATAACGCAGATTCGTCTGTGCTTGCCGAAGCAACCGAGTTCATGTTGCGAAGCCAGAACCGCGACGGCGGCTTCGGCAGTTATGAGGCCAGACGTTCGACGATGGGTCTGGAGTGGTTAAATCCTGCCGAGATGTTTGGCGAATCGATGACCGAGCATTCTTTTGTCGAATGTACTGCCTCCTGCGTCGCGGCGCTGTCTGCCTGCCGGGATCGCTTTCCTGAAATCGGTGACAGGCCAGCGGTTGCCGACTCCATTGCCCGGGGCGCCTTGTGGTTGCGCCGGAACCAGATGGCCGATGGCAGTTGGCGTGGCGTATGGGGGGTCCAGTACATCTATGGCACGCTTTTCGGCATCAGGGGCCTCGTTTCGGCCCGGGCCGGTCCTGGTGATCCGGCACTACACGCGGCTTGCCGCTGGCTCCTGGAGCGCCAGCGGCCGGACGGGGGATGGGGTGAACACCACAGCGGCTGCCTGAGCGGTCGCTACGTACCGCATCAGGAAAGCCAGGTCACACAGACGGCGTGGGCACTGATCGCACTCCTTGAGGCGGGCGAAACAGACTGGGCTGCGATTTCACGGGGTGCGGGCTTCCTGCTTGCTGTGCAGGAAGCAGACGGGACTTGGCCCAAGCAGGACATGGCTGGCGTTTTTTTTCGTACCGCACTTCTGGATTATGTGCTGTACCGCCAGTATTTCCCCCTGCACGCACTTTCTCTCTACGAGCAGCGTCGCCGAAAGCGACTAGCTGTGATCTCTCAATAGGTTGTCCGTCCGGGACTGATCTCGGAAGCTGATGGGTGACGAAATCTTGTCAGCGAACCGAGAAGCAAGCCCCGGATGAACGTCCACAAGAATGCAAATCTGACGCCGCGCGGTCGAGGCGAGATCGTGCGGCGGGTGGTCGACCTGGGGCAGGCCCCGAAGGCCGTGGCCACGGCCCTCGGGGCCTGTGAACGCACCGTGCGCAAGTGGGTCCGGCGCTTCCAGACCGAGGGTTACGAAGGCCTCCAGGATCGCTCGTCACGGCCCCACACGCTGCGCCGGCGGCGTTGCACCGGCGCGCAGATCGCCGCCCACCTCGGCGTCTCCATCGCCACCGTCAGCCGGGTCCTGCTTCGCCTCGGGCTCAACCGCCTCAAGGACCTCGACCCGCCCGAGCCGGTGCGTCGCTACGAGCGCCAGCACCCCGGAGAGCTCATCCACATCGACATCACGAAGCTCGGCCGCTTCGACCGCCCAGGCCACCGCGTCACCGGCGACCGAACCGGCCAAAGCAACTACCGCGACGTTGGCTGGGAGTATCTCCACATCTGCATCGACGATCACTCCCGCGTCGCCTTCAGCCAGATCTTGCCGGACGAGAGGAAGCAGAGCGCCACCGCCTTCCTCAACGCTGCGGTCGCCTACCACCAGAGCCTCGGCGTCGCCGTCACACGTGTCATGATCGACAACGGCGCTTGCTGCAAGGCCCACACCTTCCGCGCCGCCCGCAAGGCCGTCGGCCTCAAGCACATCCGGACCAGGCCCTACACCCCAAAGACCAACGGAAAGGCCGAACGCTTCATCCGGACCGCCCTGCGCGCGTGGGCCTACGCCCGCGCCTATCGAACCTCATCCCAACGCGCTCAGCAGCTGCCACAATGGATGCACCGATACAACTGGCACCGACCACATGGCAGCCTGAAGGCCAATACCCCCATCAGCAGACTCCGTCTCGCATAGGACAACCTATTGATGCTCCACAGCTAGTCCCACCCGCCGCACGCCAACATTCCGCCGGTAGCGAACATCCCGTTATCGCTGCCGTGCTCGCTATGGTTCGGCATGGTCGTCGCCACATCTGCAGCTCTCGTGCGGACTGGGGAGATACGGAAGGGAAGCGATGGAGAACGATGCCTACCGGCGATTGGTTCAGCGTTTCGCGACCATTCACGATGTGAACGCTGCGACCAAGACCCTTGACTGGTATGCCAGGACCAAGGCGCCGAAGGCTGCACAGACCGGGCTTGGATGCCAGATCGCGACGCTCAGCAAGCAGGCGCACGAGCTGCTCGTGGACCTCAGCTGCGCCGACGACCTTGCGGACGCCGAAGCGCGCGAGCCCTGGGAAGCCGCCAATCTGCGCGAAATGCGCCGCCGCCATCGTCTTGCTTCGGTCCTTCCGGCCGATCTCGTGGAGGCTCAGGTCCGGGCGTCCACCCATGCCCATCTGGTGTGGGAAACTGCCAAGCCGGAGGGGGATTTCGCGGCGTTCCTGCCTGCCCTGCGAGGGGTTCTCGAGCACGTGAGCACCGGCGCTCGGATACAGGGCCAGGCGCTCGGCCTGTCGCCCTACGATGCGCTGTTGGAGGGGCACGATCCCGGCCGGCGGAATGCGGCCGTGACCAGCATGTTCGCGGAACTGGAAGCGGTCTTGCCGGGGATTGTCGACGGGGTGCGCGGCGGACCCAAGCCCCCGGGGCCGACAGGAAAGAAACGGAAGCTGAAGCGTGTCGCCCGGCGGATGATGTCGATGATCGGCCTGCCGGAAACCCACGCTCGCCTGGATACCTCGTCCCACCCGTTCACGGCTGGCGATTCCGACAACATTCGCATTACTACCCGATATTCCGGAAGACCGGGTGAAGCCCTGATGGCGGTACTCCATGAATGCGGGCACGCCCTCTACATCGCAGGCTTGCCATCGGCCCATCTCGGGCAACCGGTGGGGGCGGCCCGGGGCATGACGGTCCACGAGAGCCAGAGCCTGCTGATCGAAATGCTTGTCTGCCGATCACGCGCCTTTGCCGTTCACTATGCCCGACTGCTCCGGGACGAGTTCGGGGAAGACGGCGCGTGGGATCCGAACCGGTTGCACGAGGTGCTCATCCATGTCGAGCCCGGCGTCACGCGCGTTGAGGCGGACGAGGTGACCTACCCGCTGCACGTCGTCGTACGGCACCGCTGCGAGACAGCGCTGCTCAACGGGACGCTCGACCCGGCCGACTTGTCGGACGCCTTCGACGAGGCGATGGATTCCCTGCTCGGGATCCGTCCCCGGAATCCTGGCGAGGGCTGCCTTCAGGATCCGCACTGGACGCTCATGCGGGGGTGGGGCTACTTCCCGACCTACGCTCTGGGCTTGCTGATGGCAGCACAACTTTATGAAACCCTACGGGCGGCCCTGCCCGATCTCGACGTCGACCTTGCACGGGGCGATTTCGCACCACTGGCCGGATGGCTGCGGGAGCATGTGCACGGCCGGGGCTGTTTCGACTCATCGTCGGACGCGCTTCTGGAGCACGCGACTGGTCGCCCGCTCGGTACCGGGGCTTTCCTGCGGCACCTGGAACGGCGTTATTTGCCCGGCATGACATGACATCGGGCCCGGTAACAAACGGGTTCCCCTGCAGGCGTCGCCGCTCCGCCGTGCTGCCGCCAGTCATGACGGCACCGGCGAATGCCTGCGGGGCGTGTAGCGTATCGCACTACCGTTGAGCGTGAGGACCAGACACGAGGGACTGGGGGCGTTGCGCAAACGCGGCGAAGTGGCGCGGCTGCCTGCCGGAATTTCGCCGTTCTTTTGCGTCCCGGGCGCTCGCGTTAGGTGAAGGGTTGCCGATGATCGGAAAATTGCTTGGCTACACTCAGGGGCAAATGACTGCGTGGTACGCTCACCTCGCCCGAGGCACGATGAAGGTGTCGGCCGCCCGGATTGGCGATAGCATCAACCGCGATTTGGAAGCCGACGGTGAAGTTGCCGGGCAGACTGCGGCATGAGGCTTGGACGGCTCACGCGTCCCCCTGATACCCACGTCGATTGACCTGTCCTTGAGTGACGTTACAATATTGTAGTTACATCTTATGAACGAGGTGCGCTGGACATGGGATGAGAACAAGAACCGCTCCAATTTGCGAAAGCACGGTCTCAGCTTCGAAACGGCCGCGTTGGTGTTTGCGGATCCGTTGATGGTGCAGCGGCCGGATCCGCATTCGGAGGAAGAACGGTGGCTCAGCGTGGGCCTCGTCGGCAACGTCGTGATCGTCGTTTCGCACACGTCGCCAGCTCCGGAAACCAGCGCCGAACCCGGAGTGAGGCGGATCATCAGCGCCAGGAAAGCCACGTCACACGAAAGGAGGGCCTATGAAGAAGGGGAATTCTAGAACACTCACCCCCCAGCAGAGGACCGAGCTCAAGGCACTCGAGGCACTTCCTGATCGGGACATCGACACGAGCGAGATCCCCGAGATCCTCGATTGGTCTGGCGCCAGGCGGGGCGCTCTGTATCGCCCAGTGAAACAGCAGATTACCCTGCGACTGGATGCGGACGTGGTGGCGTGGTTCAAGGCCAATGTGCAAGGCGGACGTGGATATCAGACTGAGATTAATCGGGTGCTCCGGGAGCACGCGAAGGCGGCTTCCAGTCGCGCCTAGGGTTAGGGCTGGCAGCGTCGCTGCTGCCAGGCGGCGCGGAACGACGGCTTCTCCGCAGCCGTCTCCGACCGTGCGTCGATGAGGCTGTGGCCGATGGCGGGGCACCTCGCCCAAGCTGGGAGCAGGCCCCAGCGCAGCATGACGAGACGATGCTCGCCGCTCGCGGTGCGGAAGACGGCAATGTCCTGGTCAGGCGCCAGGTTGTAGCGGGGCCACAGGTTCCGTAGCGATCGATGGAGGCCATCCATTCGCGGGGTTCGCTCTGCGACGGGCGCCGAGCGAAACTGCCGCACTTACGCCGAGGTCAGCTGAACCCTGCCACAACGCCTCCATGTTCCTCTTATGGTTCCGTTCTACCCACACACCCATGAGCGAAAACCACCACCATCATACGGTGGCCCGGGAAGACCTTCTGTGCTCCGTGAAGATGGCGCTCCACATGGCGCGCTACCTCTGGCCAAAGAAGCGGGGGCCGGGCGACCACGAAGATGCGCGGATCGAACTCATAGCGACCGAGGTGGTCGAGCACCTGGAGCTCTGCGGCATCCGCTGCGTCCGGAAGGGCCCGGCGTCGCCATACGGCACGCTCGGTCCCCGGCCGGCGCCGCGGCAGGGCGCCAGTGCGGACATGAGGGACCTCGGGTGCGGCAACGTCGCCGAGACCGCCTGCGACGTCGGCGAGGTTGAACCGGGTGCTGACTTGGATGCGAACGAAGCTGCACGGCGGGGAGCGGACTGAAGGCGTCAGCTTCGACCGAACGGGGAGACCGTTCGCAACGATACCCCTCGACGCGGAGAGCGTCGGCGGGCCGGGAGCTGTCCGCAAGAGCCTGCTGGGCTGGAGAGACTCCAGAGCCTCGGAGGCCGCGCGGGCCGTTGCGGCGGGGGCGGATCAGAGATGCTCCGCCGCCTCCCAGCCGAAGAACACGTTCCTGATGTGGTCGCGCGAGAGCGCCCTCAATGCCCTGCCCCGGGCGATCAGGAGCAGCGTGCCGTCGACGAGTTGCACCATCAGCACGCGGGTCTCGCTGTTCCTGACCTCATTGATCCGGTTGGCGAGCGCCCCCTCGATGGATTCGATCTCGGTGCCCCAGATGCTGTCCGTCAGGATCAGGCTGTTCGGCGTGAATTGCGTGATCCTGGGGCGGCCGTCGTCCCGTATCCAGGTGTAGTCCCAGTGCAGGAACACCCGTACCTCGTCCGCCCGGAAATCGCCCTCCTCGGAACCGCCATAGCCAACCATCGACCCCTGGCTGGCCAGACAGCCCGACAGAACCGAGACGACGATCGCGGCCGCTATCGCTCGCATTTCCCTTTCGCCAGCTGCCGTGCGGAACAGGGATGAATTTACGCGAAGCACTGAGCGGGCGCTCTCCACTGCCTCGCCGAGTACGGTGTCGAGGTCGAGGGTGGCATCGACGCGCAGGCTGGCCGGGTTGAGAGGGGAGCCACTCCGAAATACACGTAGGCCGCCGCGAGCGCGACCGTTACCCCGATGCCGATGTTGCCATAGAGGGGTTCCACCTGAAGCCCGGTGAACACCGCGAACGAAAGGACGGGCCAGAGCGCGGCGATCGTTCCGAGATGGGCGAGGATCCCGAGCATCCGGCCGCACTAATTCCTCCGCGATCCCGCTTCGACCGCAGGCATCCGGCGTGGGCCAGTGTTTTCGGTCGCGCGGGCTGCGGCCGGGTTGTAGCTTGGCTCCCGGGACCCCGGGTGTTCGTGGCGGTCACGGAATACGACATGGCGGTACAGCAGATATCGTTGCTTCTCGAGTCCACCATTACCTGTCCGGCGTGCGGCCACTCCAAGACCGAGACGATGCCGACGGACGCCTGTCAGTGGTTCTACGATTGCTGTCATTGCGGAGCGGTCCTCAAGCCTGTACCCGGGGATTGCTGCGTGTACTGCTCTTATGCCACGGTGCCCTGTCCGCCGGTGCAACAGGGTGCCTGCGAACGATAAGAGCCGCAGCCACGCGGCCAGGGTCTGTTCCCGTTCGGCCCCGTCCAGTGCCAAGAGAGACACCCGTGCAGGCGGCTCTGCGGCAGGGCGGCGGCGCGGACGAAGGGGACGCCGGGAACGGCTGACGACCAGCGCCGCCGCGCGAGGCAGCACGTGCGTCCTGACGCTCATCAGGTCGAAGTGCATGACGCCCCCGGGACGCAGCGGATCGTGCCGGGATCTGTCCTGGACGATTGCCGCCCCGCACCGGTAACGAGTTGCCGCAGGCGTCCACGGTGACGCTGTCGACATTCTGCATGCAGCTCTCGACGAAGCCGGGTGCCCGCCAGCGGACGCGCGGGGTCGTCGGCTCGGACGCAACCGGGCACACGCCGCGGCGAAGTGCAGGTTCGCGTGCCGGGGAGACACGGAACACGGAACTCCAGGTCGAGCGCTTCACCGAACCGGGCCGCTACGTTGATCGACGGCTCGTGCCCCTCCGTCACGCTTCGGCCACTGCGCTCACGCTCGACGCCGTGGCGAGTTTCGGTGAGGGCGCTGGCCATCACGCGCCGGGCGCGAGCTACTCACGGGCTCGTCGTTTGCGTTCACCAGCGGCGATGCCGAGACCGGGTTTGGCACGGTCTGGGGCTCGGGCGCGCTCACCCGCCTCGACCGGGCCGCGGTGGGCGTCGCGCTCGCGCACAGCAAGGACGACGGCTCGTACCGGGGCGCGGGCGGCAGCGAGGTCGAGGCTGCGCTCACCGGGGTCTACCCCTACGGGCGCTACGCGGTGAACCAGCGGCTCTCGCTCTGGGGCATCGCCGGGTACGGCGCGGGCACGCTCACGCTGACGCCGGACGGCGGCATCGCGGTCGAGACCGACACGGACATGCAGATGGCCGCGGCGGGCGCTCGCGGGGTGCTGATCGACGCGTCGGCCGGGGGCGGTCCCGAACTTGCGGTGAAGTCCGACGCGCTGCTGCTGCGCATGTCCTCCGACGCCGCGCGCGACGGTGCCGGCGGGCGGCTCGCCGCTTCGGACGCCGACGTGACCTGGCTCCGGCTCGGGCTGGAAGGGACGTGGCGCGGCATCGCGACCGGCGCCGGGCTCGCGTGGTCCGACCCGGCGAGCGGGATCGCGGCCAAGCTCAAGCCCCGCGGCCTGCTGACCCACGAGGCGGACGGGTTCCGCGAGCGCGGCTTCTCGGGCGCGTTCGCCTGGGACCCCACGCCGGGATCGGACCGCGGTCCGTCGCTGACGCTGACCCAGACGCTGGGGGCTTCGGCATCGGACGGCGTGAACGCGCTGTTCCGGGAAGGCGCGCCGACGAGGCTCGCGGCCAAGGACACCGGCGGTCCCGACCGGCGCCGCTTCGAGGCGAAGTTCGGCTACGGCACGGGCGCGTTCGGCGACCGGCTCACGATGACGCCGGAGCTGGGCATCGGCCTCTCGGACGGCAGCCGCGACTACGGCGTCGGCTGGCGGCTGAACCCCGCGGGCGGCGGGTCGTCGTTCGAGTTGCGTCTCGACGCGACGCGGCGCGAGGCGGCCAGCGGCGGCGCGGAACCGGAGCACGGGTTCCGGCTCGACCTTAAGGCCCGCTTCTGAGGAGCAGAGCGGCCGGGCGCGCCGGCGGGCGCGCCCGGCGCTGTGTCGGTAGAGATACCCGTACTGTCCCGCGCAGTTTGCGGGCGCCGGGGGTGGGGAAGCGCTTGAAGGACGGCCCGCGGGCCTGGCAGGTTCTCCGGCGTCTCCCTTCCGAGCTTCTTGCTCGACCTGCACCCGCTTCTGCAGGCTCCCTTGGAGGGAGGCCGGACCGAAAACTGCGAGCCCGATGTGCCGTGGTCCGCGATCGAACAGATGTACGGCGGGCGCACGACCGCGCGGAACACCGCCAAAATGAAAAATTCAGTGTTACCTATATGTTACCTAGCTGAAATCCAAAGCCTCAATCATTTTGCCACTAATCAGCGCATCCTTTTATATATCATGTGGTTAGATGGAGGGCGCACAGGGACTCGAACCCTGGACCCGCTGATTAAGAGACAGCAGCATCTAGTAATCGCCAGCTTTGCCTCAGTTTCGTCTCGCGCTGCCATATGTCGTCAAACTACATGCAATACAATGATCTGAAGAACTCAGGTGAAACCGATCATACGCCAAACACTCACACAAATTGCCAAACATTTGCGTCTAAGTGCTTCCCAATAGCTTCCCAGTTCGGTACGCTGGGACCCGCTGACTGTTGTGGAGAGGATCGGATGCCAAGTCGAGTGAGGCTCAACAAACGCTTTGTTGACCGTATCGAGAGTGATGGATCAGAGCGGATTTACTGGGATCACGAGTTGCCCGGTTTTGGTCTGCGAGTTCGGGCTTCAGGCCGGAAGTACTACATTGCTCAAGTCCGCGCCGGAGGACGTCAACGGCGCCTGACCATCGGCTCGCATGCCCTCGCCCCGGATGCCGCGCGGAAGGAGGCGATGGCATTTATTTCGGAGCTCCGGAACGGCGGTGGCGATGTACGCAAAATCGAGGAAACCCGGGAAGAAGCGACCATCAAAGAACTGAGCGACCGATTTCTGGACGAACACGTGAAGCTGCACTGTAAGCCTGCAACCCAACGCGAGTACGGCCGCATTGTACGGTCGTTTGTGGTTCCCAACTTGGGCAGGCGGCGGGTTCCCGAAATCCGCCGGAGCGACATCGCTGCCTTGCATCACAAATTGCGTGACACGCGCTATCAGGCAAACCGGACGCTCGCGGTGCTGTCCAAAATGTTCAATCTCGCTGAGTTGTGGGGGATGCGCCCGGACGGATCAAACCCGTGCCTGCACGTGAAGCGCTACAAGGAGGAACAGCGCGAGCGGTTCCTGAGTGCCGCGGAGTTTCAGCGCCTAGGCCGGGTGCTAGACGAGATTCTCGAAGACGGATCCGAAACCCGATCGGCGGTAACCGCGATCCGCCTGCTGATGCTGACGGGTTGCCGGTGTGCGGAAATCCAGACGCTGCGGTGGGAGCACGTCGACCTGGAGGCCGGCGAATTGAAGC
Organism: Alphaproteobacteria bacterium; assembly: GCA_022825235.1. Taxonomy (GTDB): domain Bacteria; phylum Pseudomonadota; class Alphaproteobacteria; order TMED109; family TMED109; genus VXPW01. The sequence goes on from JAJDYI010000018.1 coordinate 46,228, forward strand.
TCCCGGATACGAAAACTGGGAGGCGGGCGATTCCGCTGGCTCCGTCTGCCGTGCGGCTGCTGGCTGCTCTGCCGCGTGACGAGGAAAACCCGTGGGTCATTCCAGGGAGACGGCGGGGCATGCACCTCAATGACCTCCGGCATCCCTGGCACCGCATTCGGACGAGAGCGGGCCTTCCTGGTGTACGCCTCCATGACCTTCGTCACAGTTTCGCATCCAGGGCTCTTGCTCTTGGTGAAGGGTTGCCGATGATCGGAAAATTGCTTGGCCACACCCAGGTGCAAACGACCGCGCGATACGCTCACCTTGCCCGCGACACGATGAAGGTGTCGGCCGCCCGGATCGGCGACAGTATCGACCACGACCTGGAGGCCGATGGCGAAGTTGCCGGGCAGCCTGGGGCGTGATGCTTGACCTGCTCCCAGCTCTCACTGACGCCCACGTCGATTGACCTGCCCTCAGGCGACCTGCCTTCCACCGTCTCGGGAACCTGGTGCGCTGTCTCAAGTTGGACCTGGACTCTTGGGCGGCGAAGCGCCGGGTGAAGACGGCGGCAAAGGCCTGACAGACTCAAAGCGGCGTGACAGCGGACCAACCTGCGCGCAGCGTGTCCGACTAGCCGTTCGACCACCAAACTTCAGTGCAGGGGTGGTGCCATGTCGCAGCTTCGCCGTCCAACCCTGCCTCCTCACCAACGTGCGCGCTGTCTCAATGCTGTTCGTCAGCTCGCCTTCATTGATCTTGCAACCCTCGGCCCCGCTCTAACGGGCGAAGATCACGCTTTTTGTGCCAAGTGCGGGACCAAGTTCATCGTGTTGGGCCAAAGCGATGGGGCCGGCCCCTCCTTCAGTGGACCGCTGCCGCCAATGCAATCCATCTCTAGCAACTTCCAAGAGCGCCCGCCGGTAGGCGACCTTATCGGGTCACTCGTGGGGGCCTAGTCGAATATTTCCAAGAACCACCCTTTTACTTCGGGATAGAAGTCGCGAGCAAGAAGACTGCCAAACTCACCGAGAAATCCTTCTGCGAGAAACCTCCCTGTGAGGGAACCAACCGCAACCACATAGAGCCCTCCTTTTGCGATTAGGAACGCAGGGCTTTGCCTCATCCAAGAGAGATCAGACGGACTCGCGAGTAGTTGACGCGTAGTCATGTCACCAACAATAGATTGATCTAGAATCCTTGAACTTTTTTCGATTATTTGCGGATTTTCAACCGGAGTCGCAGGATCTCCGTCGCCACGGTTCAACGACACATTAAGCAGCCCACCGATCAGAATCTCCAAGTTGTCCGTCGCGACAGGAGATAGCTCCGCGTCGGCAGTCAGTCGGTCTGCAACCTCCGGATCGTAGATGCTGACACTGACACCCAAAAACTCTGGAGACCCCTGCACATAGAGCCTTCTATTAGTTGCCGACTGTGCAACTGCATCAGACGAAAAAAATGCCGTTGGGACAATCGGGTAAGCGGCTGCAGTGGCTGCAAAGGCTCCGCCCTTGATTGCGGTGCGTCGGTCCACCTTTTCCATTGTGTCTTCCTCCGTGAAGGTTTTCGATGGGCTTAGCGCGCGGCCCGGTCTTGGTGCAGTCCTCTCCACGCTTTCCCGGCATCGTCATTGCATTCTCCATAACCACGCTTTTCCTGGCGCAAGAACCGATCACGAGTGCGCTGCAATGCAGTTGTCCGCATGAGGGCCAGCGGTAGGTAGCTGAATGCTTGGTCTTCCAATCGGGTGGGTATTGCACACTGGCAGGCCCTCCGTTTTCGCCGGCAACATCGTTATTGCACGGTTGCTTCGGACGGGACCTCCGATTCATTTGGAGGAAAATACGCCAAGCATCTGAAGTCCCCTGTATTCGCATCCCACTGCATTTTGTATCGCGTCGCGCCGTTGATGTGGTCATAGCCACAGGCGATGTACTTGATGCGACCGAGTTCCAGCATTGGTGAGTGATCTTGCCCATACACACGGTCATCACCAGACTTAGGTTCGAGGTATTGACCACCCCAGTAGTAATCCTGTGTGCCCGCACCCCTGCCAACAACAACACTGTGTTCGACCGCATCCATGTATCCTCGTCCCGGCGGGCCCGGAATGCACTGCGCGAAATGCCATCCCGGCTTGTACGCGTAGCACCACTGCACATGGACCTTGTGGTTGCAATTGTTGACGATGAATTGCATTTTGCCGTTCTTCGAAGGATCGATGGAGACGCAGGAGTTGGCACCAGGTATCGCGATCCAGCCTGGGATCAGGAGGAGATCGCCACTCTCTTCGCCGTAGTCGGGCCGCGCCCGTTGCGCTTCCGCAAGAGCCGGTCCGTGCGCCGATTGCCATGCTGCGACAGTGTTCAGCGCATTCTGCCCGAACATCCGGTCGACCGGACCGGGATCAAGAGCCTGACGCCGCATGGCGGTATGAAGAATCGCCGAGAGCACGTCTCCGAGATCCGCCCCCGCCAGAAAGCCGACTACGGCCTGCGATGCTGCGATCGCTGCCAGTGTCTTGGGCCCGATTTTGCCGTCCTTGGGCCCCGGGTCGAAGTCCAACAAGGCGAGTGCCGTCTGCACCATGAGTGCAAGCGTTTTCTCGGCGTCGCCTCCCGGAGCAATGCCGCTCCGCTCCATCCACGTCTTGGTAGCGTAGCGCGCTTGCGGACTGAACAACCGATCCGTGACAGTGCTATCCCCCGAGGATGTCGCCTTTCCATCCCTCGGTAGTCCACTTATGCGTAGTTCTGTCCCCGGGACCCAATTCGTAAAGATACATGCCCAACGAATACCCTCACATCTGGCTCTCGCGTTACTCAACTCCTCTTCAGCCCACTGCTTCGAACTTGCATGAAAATAGTTCAGACCATAATCGGGGAAATAAGACGTTACCCCCAATTTTGCTTCGAGTTGCCGGGCGAACTCTTCCCCGTATTGTTCATATCTTCTTGACTGCTGGGTGAACGTCGACTGAAATGATATGATACCGCTGAAATAAATGGCTTCTTCAGTTTGCGAAACAGTCGTAGGAAATACTTCATAGAACACATAATACCGGAACTGTTCTTGTGCCATGGCTGGAGCACAAAACACCAGCGCCGATAGTACGATTGCACTTCTCACCCAGATTGAGGTCATTGGATTTGCCGTGCTCGAGTATGGCTAACAGCCACCACGGAGACGGCCAAGGACAGGCATGCGTCGACCACACGCTGCCGCGGTACTGCCCGCCAGGAGCAGACCGACCACGACGACATCATCGGGTCGGCCTCCGGCCGCCCGCGCCGTCGGCAAGTGGAGAGGCCGGGCAGTTCAAGCGCTCGCGCATGCACTCACCGGCTTCTCGAGCTCGAACGCGGCATCCGGGAACGCCGTCTTTCCCGCCGGACTTTTGCCGACCGCACAGACATCCATCAGACTGACGCAGTGGCGACCCGAGTAACGGATTGGTCGTAGGCCCGGTACTCGCTGACCCGGGTTGCTTCGACCGTTGGCCGAGGCATCGGTGAAGATGCGGTCACCAGAACCGGACCTCCACCTGGGTCACGGCGAACCCGGAGGCCGCGGGCGGTGTTTTCGAAGCTGGGTTCCCAACAGACGCCGAGCGGCGCTTCCTCTCCGACGACGTCCCACTGCGCAAGATCCACCACGCGTGGGGTCATGCTCATGCCGCCATCCATACTCACGGGGGAGTCGCCGATGCCCCCATATGCCGTCAGGAACAATCCAGGATTTGCAATCGAAGGAAGTCTGGGTCTCTGTTGAGATGAAGTGGCCAATGTCATGGTGCCGGCCTTGCAGTCGATCGCGCTACGTTGAATCCACGGCACAACGCCTTGGCGATGCGCTGCTCTCGGATGTGGTCAACCTACGGTTAGCCTATCTCCGCCGCGTCGTCCAATTGAACGACATAGACGCGCGCATGCGCTCTGAACTTCCTATGCGTTCGGTTCCGCACGGATGCGCTTCCCGCATCGGTGATCCCCGTCTCGCTCCACGTCGCCCTCTCCCGCCACGGCCGCAAGTGCAGGGATCGAGTTCGATCGGGTACGCAGTCAGTCTCGGGACTCCGGCAGGTTCGACAGTGCCTGGATTGCCTGCACGACATCGAATTGCCGCGAGCACCCGAGTTTGGTGAAGATGTGCCTGAGGTGCGTCCGCACGGTGGTGTATTCGCGACCGGTAGCCGCCGCGATCTGCCGGACGGTCCGACCTTCCGCAAGCTGCACCGCGACCGCGGCCTCCGTCGGTGTGAGCCCCAGTGCCGCCTCGACCAAAAACGGACTGATTGGCGCCCGCTTCGCAGGGTCGACGATCAGCACAAGGGCGGCCGCGCGCCGGGAGCGACCGTCCATCCCCCAATGGGCCAGCGGCGTCACGTGCAAGCCAAACCTGGGCATCCACGACTTTCGCCGCACCGTCATCGAGCCGCCCGCACCTTGTTGCCCGAGCCGCGGCAGCGCCCGCGCCAGCAGCTCCTGAAGCCTGGAGTCGTCCTCCGACCAGGCGGCGTGAAGCTGTCCCCCTTCATCCGATAGCCCGTCGTTGCTGCGCAGCACCTCCCGCCCGCTGTCGTTTGCCGTCATGATCTGCCCGCGCCGGTCCAGCTGGATGACACCGACGCGACGGTTGTCGAGGAGTTCGATGGCCGAGGCGCCGAAGGCCGCCGCTTCCTCGAGCGCGGATCGCACCCGGACGTACTGGCGAAGGTGCGGCAGCACACGCGCGATCATCCGGGTCCTGGCGGAGGTCCAGCCGTCCGCGTCCACCGGATCCATGATGCTCCAGACGATGCGGCTGCCGCGGGGTCCATCCAGGCGCACGCTCAAGCCATTCTGTATGTCGTAGCGTCGGTATCCTTCGTTGTAGGCGAGTGACGTCCTCAGTTCCCGCTCGCTGAACAGGTCGACCACGGGAACGATCTTGCTGTCGGGGAGTTGCCGCACGCGTGGGAGATGTCCGTCAATGGGGTGGTACAGCCGAAAGTACTCTTCAGCGTGTTCCGAGCGATGTTCTCCCCGCGCATAGCTTTTCGCAAAGAAGATCTGGACGTTGCCGTCTTCGAGGTCGCGACCGAAGGTCAGCGTGCTGCCCTTGATCCCGCAGGCCTCATCGATGAGCGCGGAGGCCTCGGGCCAGCGGGCATCGTCGAGCATGGCCTCGTTGAGCAAGGCCACGATGCGTTCAAAGATATCCAGTTGGGTCACCTGACAGCTGCCTTACCGGTGATGTGCCGGGTATTGGCACGTGTTCCTCTGACTAGTCATTTGCGAGACTTGCATTTGTCAGCAAACCGAGAACGACCTGCCACCTGCCTCCTCCTCACATGAAGTCCGCAGTGAGGCCGTTTGGCAGGAACCGGGCAAGTGGTCCAGTGTGGCCCCGAGTGCCGTTTCTGGCGGTCGGCATTTTGCGTGGTCCTGACGGAACCAGGAAGGCAGTGCCTGTGCGTGGACGCGCATGACCTGCAAGCCATCCTTCCGGCCGCGCTCTGCGGATTGCCGATGTTCTCGTCGATTACTGGCGGTGCCGCTGGTTTCCGATTGTCGGGCCCTGCACGATTTGAACGGGACGAACGTCCAGAATGGCTTTCAGGGCGGTCTTCAGTACAGGGGTTTCGACGCTGAGGCCAGGGTGTTCGTACGGGTATCTCCAGTCGATGAAGGCCTTCCTGGCTCGGGACAACGCAGTCCTTATTCCCGGCCGGTGTGGCAGCTCCGGAAATGTGCCCGGAACCTCGGGCATGTTTGCCTCGATCCGTTCGCGCGTGTCCTTCTTCAGGCCCTTGAACAGCATCAGCAGGTCGTGCGTGCGAGCGGGTGCCCGACCGTCCCGTTCGTTCCACTGCAGTGCTTTCAACGCGAGTTCGATGGCGAGAGACAGTAGTACGGGGACCGCTATCGACGATCGGTCGAAATGGGAGGCGCGACCTTCTTCCGGGGTATCGAGACGTTCCACAAGTCGTCCGAGATTGGCTGCCTCGAGCAGCATCCATTCCGGATGCCAGAAGATCTCCGTTGTCTTTTTCTGATGTCCGGTCACCGGATCGGACTCTTCCGTCGTGAGCAGTGACTGGACTTCGCACCGCGACAGGTCCAGCCCCGTTCGAAGCGTGAACTCCCTTTGCCAGACGTCTGAGCGGAACCGTGCGTCGTTTTTGACCGGCTGGTGCGCCCGTGCGTCCGCGTCCGCGGACGCTCCGGCGATGATGGCGATCGCTTCGGCGACCTTCTGCCGGTTTGACTGGTAGTCGTCTTCGGTCATGGTCGTTTCCTGTCCGCTCGTCGTCCGATCGTTTGGTGCACGTCGGCCAGCAGGGCCGCAGTACGCCTGTTGTACGGGAATTCGCAAGCGCGGTGGATCGGCTTCAGGCGGCGTCGCGGATGAATTCCCGGCGGGCGTCGGTTGAGGACAACCGAGATTCAGGGCGAAATAGTCGGGAATGCTCGGTGGACTGGCATTTCTGACGTGCAGCGGGGTCCCGATTATTCGCTAGGCTGACCAGGCCAAGTCACGACCTCACGCAAGCAAGGGATTCACCGCACCGAATCCAGGAGGGTTTGGTTGGGACGATGTGCAACCATCTCTGCCCACGTACCGACCGTGGATCAGTCATGCGCACTGCCGCCCGAGGAAAGCACGGCTGTCGCGGAACGTGTCGCCTATGAGGTCGCGCACGAGGTTGTGGGCGAGTCCGCGGTGACGGGAACCGGGGTGAAGCCGGGACGGACGGAACGGCGACGCGTGATGGCATTGGCGCGGGCTCGGGACATTGACGCTGTTCTGGTAACGGAGCTGTCGCGTCGGGGGCGTTCCACTGCGGACCAGCTTCAGCCCCTCCTCGAACTGGAGCGTTGGAAGGTATCGGTCATTGCAGGGAGCGGCCCGACGTTCGATCTCGGATCGCAGCACGCCGGGAGGAGTCCGTAGTGGCGCTCGATCTCGTCCACAAGCGCGACCTGTCGGTGGCGGAGCTCCTCTCGCCGCAGGTGCAGCACGCCGTCCGGGCGGTGGCGGCCGGCGCCGAGAGCGAACAGCTCAAGCTGCAGGTGCGCCACGTGATGGAACGGGCTCGTGCAGACAATCACTGGCTCGGCTGCGATTGCCGCAGCGAGGATGGCCGGCGCCCGGTCGTGGTGCCCTGTCGCAAGAGTCATGGCACCTACTACTGGCAAGTGCTGGGGCGTGGACAGCTCGCGCATGTCGAGGGATGCGTCTTCCATCGCCCGCCCGCCCAGCGCCGCGAGGATGCTGACCGCTGGAACCGGCCGCCGAGAAGGGCCCCGGAAGGCTTCTTCGCGGTGCTACGTGACCAGGCCCGGGCCGGGGAGCTGCGGGTTCCGCGTCCCGGCGGTGGCGTGGGGGCGAGAGGCCAGCGGACGAGGGCCCGCCGGCCGGCGCTGTCGCAGCTTTTGCTGATGCTGTTGGAGAGGGCCGGGCTCACCCGGGTTCGGCCGAACGAGGAGCAGAAGCGGGTCAATGCAATCGAGGATCTGGCAAGGGAGATCGAGATTGCGCCGGGACGCCCCCTCTCCGAGCTGTGGTTTCCCCGCGCTCCGATGTGGACCAGCACGCTGGTCCATGCCCGGGTCCGGGCCGCTGCGAGAGGCTGGCCGGCGGGTCACAAGCCGCAGGGGTTCCTCTGCTGGGCCGTGTCGGAAGTGGACGCGCACGGCGTTGGCAGGGTCGGCGGGAATGACCGCGTCGAAGTCCGATCGGGGGTCGTTCGGCCGGTCGTCGGCAAGCACCCCATTGCGCCGCCTTACCTCTTCCTCGGGGCGGTGGGGCTGCCCCAAGGCGAAACCGGCTACCAGTGCCTGGACGCGTACGCGCAGCCGATCGTGGCGAGGGAATGGCCGGTGCCGGTGGATTCGGACTACGAGCGCCGGGCATTCTGGACACTCAGGACAACCGTCCAGATCCTGGCCGGGACGTTCCCGAATGCCGATTTCGAGCTCGAGAAGCCGGTGTTCGACATCGAGACGCCGGAGGGTCCCTGCCTTCCGGACTTCCTCATCCGTGCGCGCCGCCGCGGCGGTGAAGAATTGACATTCGTGGTCGAAGTCATGGGGTTCGAGCGCCCGGACTACCTTCGCGGCAAGGAGGTGACGCATCCCCGGATGGCGACGCTGGGCATGCTGTGCACGATGCAGGGCCGCGAGTTCGACCGATCGCCCGACGGAGTGACGGGCGAAGGCCGCAAGGTGACGCAGGCGATCAGGGCAGTGCTCGAGAGGCGCTGGCAGGGGTGAACGCGAAACGCGGACGGCGGCGGGGCCCGTCCCTCCTCGACCGTCGAGGGCAGTCGACGACGAGCAACTAGATGGACCACAACGGCGCACCCGGGCTGAAGGGTTACTTCGACAATCTTTCCGGGGTATCCCGTTACATAAGGATGTACTTCGGACAAACACTGCTTGCGAGCGGAGCCTGTTTTTTCGTCATGACTCCTGACGGACCGGTGCTCGTCACCAAATGATAGCAACTCTGCTGGAGTAGAAATGGCATTTGCCTCTGGCACTCAAGCTCAGCAATTTGATGAAACGCGTCTATTTGTGACTGGAAAACTATCGAGAATTTTTCAGTTGCATGGTACAGGTGCACGGAAGGTTCCGAGTCCTGACAAGTCAAGGACTCGAGTCAGGTAAGGGAAAGACTTAGAAAAGAGAGCCAGCCATGAAACAAATTGCGCTAGGTATATTTCCCTAGGAGGTTTGGAAACAACTGGCGAAGGCGAAATTTGGTGGAGTTAGCTCCTTGATCAGTCTGTTAGAATAGCAGTTCATTCTAGAAGCGTAATAGGCTTGGGGGGCTGTGAAGAACTCGCAGATTTCGTTTCGGAAGTTAGCCAAATCACGCATGAAGAAAACACGAGAGCGCGGCTGAGAAGAGATTATCTGTGGCGGCATGATTGTTTTCGTTGGTCAGAGCGAGACCATTCACCCTAACTTCTCTTGATGAACACAGGTTGCCGATATGCCAATAAGCAACAATGGACACGGGTTGCCAACGCCCCGCCCGATCCGCTCTACAAGTTTGTCCCAGTGAGTTGTCGAATGCCCGAATTTATCCTGCACGAACCGTCTTGCCCATTCCGCAGCAAATCCCTCACCTGTGCGTTTGACCATACCGCGCTGGCGTCGGGTCGGGGTCAGTCCGAACTGCGTCAAATCATCGAAGCTCCGCACGTCGTGATTTGCGGCACATGCCTCGATCACATTGACCAGATTTTCCTGCAATGATCTGCCGCGCGTCACAATGACTCCGACACTGATCGCGCCCTCACTATGCAGCCGTTGGAAGTTCTCAAGATCTCGATCAAAAAACGGATCTTTGTTGTTCCACTCGATTTCAAGGGCTATTACCCCCTTCTCCGCGCGTCTCACATGATCAATTTCGTGCGAAGTTGCTGTTCGCTCCGTGCCGTCAACTGTCTTGCGGATAACAATATTCTTCTTGGGCCACTTCCGCTTTGTAAGGGACCGACGAAGACGTTGGGTGAAGCTGGCCTCGCCACCCCCACCTCGCACCAATTCCACATCTGCAATTCGTACGCCGATAAGCAAGTCACACAACTCGCTCAGTGGCCCAGGGAAGTCGTTAGTTAGAACCGCCAACGCATGGTTGACGGTCTGGACATCAAATCCCGCGTCCTCAAGACGAGCTAAGCTCAAAGCACAGCTGCGCAGAATTATAGTTGTAGGTAGGCCAGTCGGGTTGATACTCCGCCCCCGCCTGATTTCCCCATACCGTCCAATTGTCGCGAGTTCCTCGACCGAACAGTTCGAGATACGGCCCCCAACTGCAACTCTCAATAATCCCATATTGCTCATCCGGCTTGCGAGAATGTTCTCGCTTGCGGCTGGCAATCAGGTTTACCTGGCTCCGACCGGCATCAAGCGTACGGACGTTGGTGCCACGCACCCCAAACAGGATGATCTCGGTAACGTTTCGGAAGTAGAAGCCAACGCCCCGCCCGTCGGAACCGCCGTCCTTACGGACCTTGTGCCAGACGAGATTGGTCTTGTACTCAAAGCCCCAGGCGGCGAGTACATCCAGACCGTGCGGGAGCAGTGCATTCGGAACCCACAAGTAACAGTGCGCGGTATCCGTCACATAGTCGGCAACGGGCAGCGCAGCGATTTCTTCGAATGAAAGGGTGTCGTATCTGGAGAGCCTCCGGTGCTCGGGAGCAACCTTCCCGGTTCGGTTGGCAAAGCGCCACGGAGGATCAGCCAATATCGTTCCAAACCTGTTGTCGCCGAGACATTTTCTTAGATCGTCCGTCGGTGACGGTGTCATAATGCTGCTTACTCCTTCTCAACTTTCTTGTCCGAAACTAGCACACTCACGGCAAGATGTTCAGCCTTCGTTGGACGGCAAGAGCGACCCGCTCCGCAACGTGACTCAACGTCGTGTCGTTGAGATGGACGTACCGTTCGGTCGTGCTTGCCGGCCGATGTCCAAGGAGGCGTCCCGCGACATGCAGGCTCTCGCCGTTCATGACCGCATGCGAGGCGTGCGAGTGGCGCAGTTCGTGCAGCCGCGCGTCCTCCTCCAGTACCAGTAGAGGTCATTCACGCCCAATGGCCTGTCCTCACACTTGCCGGGGAACACCCATTCCCCTGACGCAGTTTCGGCAAGGCCGTCCAGTAGCTCCCGCGCCGCCGAGCAGAACGTGCCTCGGACCGGTCTTCGCGTCGCCGCAGTCCCCTGCACGGGTTGGAGTCCTCACGCCGCAGTCCGAGCACCTCCGCGTGATTCATCATCGACGACAGCACCGCCAGCTTCCGGTTCGCCGATCCCGCGCTCGTGCCGCTGAGATCGTCGAACCGGTTGCGGACGTCCTTCGCGGTCACCGCATCAATGCGCCGGTCGCCGAAAGTAGGCAGGATGCACCGATCCATGCCACCGGCGTGCGATCGCCTCGTCGCAGGCTTCCAGCGTTTCGCGCAGTCCGCGAGGAACGCGGATGCGAACATCCGCACCGTCGTCGGTGCGCGCTTCGCTTGCGTTTCGGCGAGCAGCGTTCGAGCTGCGTGTCGTGCGTCCTCGACCGTCAGCGCGTCGAGTGTGCCGAGCGTCCGCTTGACGACGGAGCCGTTGCAGCGCCGGTGCCCGATCCACGTCTTGCGTCCGTTCACGCGTGCCCGCAGCCCGAGCCACGGCGCGGCACTGTCCCACAGCACGGCCTCGCGCCTGTCCGTAGGCACGAAGGCAGGGGTTCGCGTTTCCGTGATCTTCGTCTTGTTCGCCATGTTCCAGTCCCTTCCGTTCGATTCGGTCGCGACCGCCGCGGCCAGGTGTCCCGTTGTCGGGGAACACCCAGGACACGCCCGGTAACGGCGACGGGTTCGGAGTTCGGAGCGGTCGGAAGCGGCGTGCTCAATCGCCGCACGGGCTGCAAGCCCTTGCGACAACCGGGGTTTCAGTGCTCCGCAAATGCGCGGGTGAAGTGAGATTTCCCACGCCGGAGGCGCGGTTAGGTCACACCTGCCACTGGCGCATTGGGGGCGCGCCGGCGGCGCGGCGGTGGGCTTGCCGCTGCCGCACCACGCCGAGGGACACAACCTGCACGGCTTGGCCGGCTGCGCCTGCACGACCTGCGCCACACCGTCGCCAGCCAGGCCGTCGTGGCGGGCGAAAACCTGCCGCTGGTCGGCCGGCTCCTCGGGCACCGGCGCCACTGCGGGCTACGCCCATCTCTTGGACGGCCATCTGGTGACGGCGGCGGAGATGGTCGGGGCGCTGATCGCGCGCGCCATGCTCCAGCCTCCCTCGGCGGCGACGTCGCCCGGGGATGCGGACCATGATGGCTATAATCAAGATACTGTAGATCACCGTATGGACATTTACAGAAGATAATAGTTGGTTCACGAGTCCCCGATCGTCACCATTATGCGCCATTCTTCGCCGAACCCTTGCCACGGGTTAGGATTCAAGCATAAAATCATCGTCTACAGCTGATGACATCGACCCGGCCCGGGCCGGGCGGCTGTGCAATCCACGACGGTAACGCGCAGCCGGTGGCTACGGCGAACCGATCCGGGCGGTCGGTTGGGAACGCGGCCGTGAAACGATCGGGTTTGCCGGAGAGTCTGCGGGACAAAGCCCTGACACCGGTCCTCCGGGGCGCTGATGCAGTGCAGCGCCCAGGCGCCATCCGTGCGTCTTCCGTCACGAGGGCGCTCCACCGGGCGGTTGCGGCGCTGCCGTCATTCTCCCGCCGCTCTCGGTCCCGATGCCGGGATCGCGTCCGTGAGCTGACCCCTTGCGGCTCCCGCAGCCCGCCGTGTGGCGGGACCCATTCCCTCCATGCCTGGCCCAGACTCCGGTCTCCACCCGTGCGCACTCCCGCGGGGGCGTTCGGGCTGCTGATGAACATCGCAGCCACACTCGGGAAGGGGCTGGCCGCGGCAGGACGGGCAGCGGCGCTTGCCATCGGACTTGTGCTGGCAGGAGGCGTGGCGCAAGCAGGGGAAGACTACAGTTGTGGAGTCGACAAGACGAACTACCCGCCGGGGTCTGAAATCTGGCCCGAAAGCATCAGGTTCAACGATACCGGAATAGCCGAGTTTCGGATCGTGCTGAACAGGAAGCCGGAGAGTGGTTTCACGATGAAGCTGAAGCCGGACATTCTTCCAGGGCCGGACGCGGTGTGGGCACAGCGTTGTATGAATATCGCGCCTCAACAGCTGGCGTGGGACGA
>JAJDYI010000040.1 GCA_022825235.1 Alphaproteobacteria bacterium
GGCTCGGCTCGGCTCGGCTCGGCTCGGCTCGGCTCGGCTCGGCTCGGCTCGGCTCGGCTCGGCTCGGCTCGGCTCGGCTCGGCTCGGCTCGGCTCGGCTCGGCTCGGCTCGGCTCGGCTTAATTCTACCGATAAATTTCAGGTCGGTGAACAAACCCATCCCTCGCACCGAAGTCGTTCAGCGGTCCCCGCCCACACGTCGTCGACGAGCAGCCTCTCATATTTATTTAAGCCGAACGCAACACGATTGTCCGTGAGTCTTGTGTGCGCATTCCAGGGTGTAGAATGCGTTTTTCGTAGGTTTTGACGGCAATCGGCGCTAACCTCGCGCCCGCTGTGTCCGAGCCGGCCGGCCGGCCGAACCTGCATGCCGCGAGCCCGGGCCGGATTGAAGGGGAGCGCGACCGCCAATGAACGATGCCGACGACCTGCGCCGCGAGCTCCGGGCAGCCCGCGAGCGGATCGCCGCGCTGAGCGCGGCGATCCTGCGCACCAGCGCGAGCCTCGACCTCGCCGCCGTGCTCCAGGAGGCGGTCGACACCGCCCGCGCGCTCACCGCCGCCCGCTACGGCATCGTCACGACCATCGACGAGGCCGGCGAGGCGCGCGACTTCGTCTCTTCCGGCTTTACCGAGGAGGAGCACCGCCGGTTCCTCGAGTGGGCGGATGGGCCGAAGCTCTTTGCGCACCTGCGCGACCTGCCGGGCCCCGTCCGCCTCACGGACCTCCCCGCGCTGGTCCGCTCGCTCGGCTTCTCCCCGGACCTGATGCTGGCGAAGACCTTCCAGGGCACGCCGATGCGCCACCGCGGCGAGACCGTCGGCCACTTCTTCCTCGCCGAAAAGGAAGGGGCGCCGGCGTTCACGGACGACGACGAGGAGGTGCTGGTGCTGTTCGCCTCGCAGGCGGCCACTGCCATCGCCAACGCGCGCAGCCACCGCGACGAGCAGCGCGCGCGGGCCGATCTCGAGGCGCTGGTCGAGACCTCGCCGGTGGGCGTCGTGGTGTTCGACGCGAGGACCGGCCGCCCGGTGTCGTTCAACCGCGAGGCGCGGCGCCTCGTCGAGGGGCTTCGCACCGCCGGCCAGCCCCTGGAAGCGCTGCTGGGGGAGGTGACCTGCCGCTTTGCCGACGGCAGCGAGGTCGAGCTCGCGAAGCTCCCCCTGGTGCGCGTGCTCGGCGGCGCGACGACGATGCGCGCCGAGGAGATCGTGATCTCGGTGCCCGACGGGCGCAGCGTCCGGGCGCTCATCAACGTGACTCCGATCCGCGGCGAGGACGGCGAGGTCGTCTCGGTGGTCGTCACCATGCAGGATCTTGGGCCGCTCGAGGAGCTCGAGCGGCAGCGCGCGGAGTTCCTGGGGCTGGTGAGCCACGAACTGCGCACCCCGCTCGCGGCCATCAAGGGCTCGGCAGCGGCGATGCTCGGCGCCGCGCCCGCCCTGCCGCAGGCCGAGGCGGACCAGTTTGTCCGCATCATCGACGCGCAGGCCGACCACATGCAGGGTCTCATCGGCAACCTCCTCGACGCCGGGCGCATCGAGGCGGGGACGCTCTCGGTCGCGCCGGAGCCCTCGGAGGTGGCGGCGCTCGTGGACCGCGCGCGGAGCACGTTCCTCGGCGCCGGCGCCCGCCATGCCGTCCGCATCGACCTGCCGGAGGACCTGCCCCGGGTGATGGCCGACCGCGCGCGCATCGTGCAGGTGCTGACCAACCTGCTCTCGAACGCCGCCCGGCACTCGCCGGAGTCGGCCCCCATCCGCGTCGAGGCGGCGCGCGACGGCGGGCACGTCGCGGTCGCGGTGAGCGACGAGGGCCGGGGCGTGCCGCCGGAGATGCTGGGGCAGCTCTTCCGCAAGCACGTCGCGCTCACCGGGGGCGACGCCGGGGACGGGGCCGCGGCGAGCGGGCTCGGGCTCGCGATCTGCAAGGGGCTCGTGGAGGCGCACGGCGGGCGCATCCGGGCGGAGAGCGACGGGCTCGGTCGGGGCAGCCGGTTCACCTTCACCCTGCCAGCGGCCGAGAGCGGGGACGCGGGCACGAAGGCCCGGCCGGCCGCGACGCGCGCGCCGGGCAAGGCCTCCGCGATGCCGCGCATCCTCGTCGTGGACGACGATCCGCACACGCTCCGCCAGGTGCGCGACGCGCTCACCCGGGCGGGCTACGCCGTGCGGGTCACCGCCGAGCCGTCCGGGATCGCCGCCCTCGTCCGCGCGGAAAGGCCCCAGCTCGTGCTGCTCGACCTCATGCTGCCCGGGACCGGCGGCATCGAGCTGATGGCCGAGGTCCCTGAGCTCTCCGACCTCCCGGTCATCTTCATCTCGGGCTACGGCCGCGACGAGACCATCGCGCGCGCCTTCGAGGCCGGCGCCGCCGACTACATCGTCAAGCCGTTCTCGCCGACCGAGCTCACCGCGCGGGTCGGGGCGGCGCTCCGCGCCCGGGCCGGCGCGGCGCCGTTCACGCTGGGCGCGCTCGCCATCGACTACGACCGCCGCCGGGTGACGGTGGGCGGGCGCGCGGTGGCGCTCACGGCGACCGAATACGAGATCCTGCGCATCCTGTCGGTCCATGCCGGGCGGGTGGTGACGTCGGAGTCGCTGCTCCGCCAGGCGTGGGACGGGCGTGACGTCACCGACACCGAGCGCGTGCGCGCCTTCGTGAAGCAGATCCGCGCGAAGCTCGGCGACGACGCCGCGCGCCCCGCCTGGATCTTCACCGAGCGCGGCGTCGGCTACCGGATGGCGGGGCCAGGCGAGGCGTGAGGGCGTTCGCCGCGCACCCGGGCCAGTTCGGCTCCCTCGCACTCGGCCGGTCGCGCGGCCCGACCCGACGAACGACCACGCAGCCACGATCGGCCCGGTGGTGCTCGGCACCGACTCCGGACTCGCGCTGACGCTGCGGCGGGGTTGCTACGGGCCCTACGTCCAGCGCGGCGAGGACGGGGACGCAGACGCCGCGCGCAGTACGGTGCCTGCCGGCATGGGCACGGAGGAGATCGCGGCGGAGGTGGCGCGCGCGCTGCTCGCGCTGCCCCGCACCGTCGGCGTGCTCTCCGACACCGACCGCACCATCGTGAGCAGCGCCGGCACTTGGCAGGGACAGTTCTCGAACGTGCCGGATGCGGATGGCAATCCCCGGCGCGTGGTCGGCTCGACCGATGCGCTGTTCGCCGAAGACGACGGCGCGCATGGACGCTTCACGGGCATCTTCGATGCGCTGACACCCAGGACGATCGAGCCGCCCGAGCGGTAGGCCGGCCGGCTCCATGGCGCTCCCGGCCCGTCGCCGGTCGCCGGGGTTTGCGGGCCGACACGGTCCGTTGCCGGCGCGTGCCGCCTGCCCATGTCGGGGGAGTTCCGGGCGCTGTTTGCGGACCTGTTCGACAAGGCGGTGAAGACGACCGCCTATGCGATCACCGACTACCGGACGACCCCCGACCTGGCCGCGCGGCTGATGGTGGCCTCCGGCGCGGCCCGCAGGCCGGTGCATCCTCACGAGGGCTTTTCGGTCGGATCCTGACGCGCAGATGACGCCGTCTGGCGAGCCGCGATGACAACTGAGCCGATGCCCCCGACGCGTGAGCGGACCCGCGACGGCGGCATGACCGCCAGGGGATCCCGGCTCCGCCCCTGCCCGCGCTTAGTCCACAGCGCACTGCGGCACCGCCTCGCGCCGCCCGGCGACGTCACCAGTGCAACGCACCGCGCAGTGACAGGACATGCTCCGGCCCGCTGTCGTTGGCGGCCTCGTACCGGGCGCCTTCGACGCTCATGCTCGCGGCCGCTGCCAGCCCCCAGCGCGTGCCCATGCGCCACGACCGACCGCCTTCGCCCGCGAGTCCGAGCCCCATGTACGGCGTCACGACGCCCGGGCCGCGCCCCGCGCCCAAACCGTAGCCGACCTCCGCATACAAGCGCGCCCGGTCGTCCGGTGATGCGTCGGCACTGACGCCGCGCTCCCACAACCGCTGCAGGCCGCTGTCCGTCGGGCCCCATGCGGGCTGCACGACGAGCGCGAGCCCCCGGCCCGACGTTCCCGGATCGACCCGCACCAGCCCGCTCACGCCCCATTCCTCGTCGTCGCCGTCATGCCTGAGCAGGGTCCGGACCCGGCCCTCGAGGGTGAGCCCCGATGCGGCGCTGGCATAGCGCAGCGCGCCCCCGGCCTCGATGCCGGCGCCGGTCCCGCCGTCCCCGCCGTCGTGGCGCAGGCCGAACTCGATGGAGGGCGTGAAGATCGCGCCCGAGGCGAGCTCCCGGGCATGGCTCCCCTCGACCATCAGCCGCTGCCGGCTGACGCGCAACGACGCGCTCGCCAGCGTCCCGGAGCCCTCAATGTCGGCCGACGTGAAGGCCACCTCGCCCTTCAGCCGCAGGCTCGTGGTCCCGCCCGCGATCAACCGGTCGCTGGACAGGAGCGCCGCGCTTCCACCCGCCGCCGCCATCCGTTGCGTCAGGTCGCTCGCCTCCGCGCCGGCCGCATCGTCGATCTCGACCTCGCCCGAGCCCAGACCCGCCATGGCCCAGAAATTCATGCCGCTGGACGACCCCCAGCCCACGTAGGGGCTGATGCTCGTCAGGGACGCCGTGAGCTCGCCCGCCGGCGCGCCGGCGCCGGTGTAGTCCACCGTCCCCAGCGCCCGTGACAGCGCCGCGCCGGCGAGCAGGTCCGCGCCCAGCCGGGTATCGATCCCGACGCTGGCGCTCGCCACGCTGCCGTCGTAGTCCAGGGCCTGCGGACTGCCACCGGAGAGGCTCCGGTAGTCCCCGCTCCCCCAGAACGTGAGGCGCCCGAGCGGGCCGCCGCCGCCGTCACCGGCCGCATCGAGCGACACGGTGAAGGAGGAGCCCGCGAGCAGCCGGCCGGGATCGGCCGTGCCGTTCGCCAGCGCCCGCCCGTGCGCCAGGAGGGCAGCGGGGAGGGTGGAAGCCCCGCCGAGGCTGAACGCCGCGGCGGGCGGGGCGCCGGAGGCCGCCTGCTCGATGCGGCCCGAGACGGCATCGACCGCGCTCGCGGTCATGGCCCGCATGACCTGGGGCAGCACCGACTCGACGACCGTCTTCCGATCCACGGCAGTGTTCCCGGACGCCCTCCCGTAAAAGCCCGACCCGACGATGAGGTTGACCGGGATTGCGCTTCCGTCCGGCCTCTGCACGTGACCGGTGAACGCCCGGGCGTAGCCCACCTTGGGAATGTCGGCCCTGTCGCTGTCGTCCGAGGGATCGTCCCAGAAATACTCCACGAAACCGCCTTCCGGGCCACTTCTCGCCGCAGCGATCACCTGCGGCAGGACGAACTCCCCGGTCACGGTGTCACGGACGGTCGGGATCAGCGGGCGCAACTCGAACCGGTCCGGGAACGCCCCGTGAAACAGGATGATGTTGCTGTTGAGATCCAGGACGTAGAGGTACACGGAGTCGTGCCGCCAGGGCCCGCTCGGATCCCGCAGGGCGATCCTCGCTTTCGACGAGGCGGCCGGATCGCCGCTCTCCTGGAGAGCGAGAACGTATTCCCCCGCCTGCGTGACGAAGGCCTTCAGGGTCGCCCGGTCCACGACATCACTTGCGGTAACGGCCGGATCACCGAAATCGACTTGTTCCGGCGCCAGGTGAGACGGGTCGAGGTCGAACCCGGCGAGCATCACGAGGGGGGCCCGAAAACTGGCCGAAAGATATGCGAAGGCGTACCCGGAGGCGTCCGGAAGATTGGGTGTGTCGAACCGTGCGCCATCCCCGGCGGCGGCGGCGGAGAAGGCGGCAAGGAACGCGGCCGGGCTGGTCAGGTCGGCCGGGCTGATACCCAATGCCTGCAGTACCGCACCGTAAATCGCGGGGTGGAGTTGCCGGCCCGACAAGGCCATGTCCTTCGCGTGGACGAGAAGCCTGCCGTCGGGTGTCAGTTGCACGAGGTAGGTGGATCCTGAGCGGTAGGGACTCCCCTCCTGCCTGACGAGGCATCCGAGGTGCGCCACCTGCTCCAAACTCGTTCCCGACCCGAACTCGTTATTCTGATCTCTCACCGCCAGCGCGAAGTCCATCAGGCTGGCACCGCCCTCTTCCACGTCCTGCGCCGTCACGCGCGGATCCGCGGGCGGAGTCACGCCGGCGGGAAGCGGACAGGCGTCCTGCGTCTGCGCCGAGGCGTGGCGGGCACCGGGGACTACGCCGGAGAGCACGAGCAGGCCGGCGCAGAGAAGGATCGATGCCGCGGAGAGGAATGTTCCGGTCTTCATCGCTGGAGTCCTTCGGCCCCGTCGGGGGCGTTCGCCGACGGGCGCGGGGGTGGTGGGGCCGGGCCGTCCTCGCGGGACCGGCGGGGGAACGCCTTGCGCACGGCGACCGGACCGGGAAGCACCGCGGGCGCCCGCCCAGTCATCGTCGCCGTTCTCACCGCCACGCCGCCGGTCGGCCAGTTTCCCCAACGTACTGAATGCTCAATAACTTGTATGTATCAGAATCGCCTGTATTGCTATCGTTTCGATAAACAACGCGATCGAACGTGCGTGCTCTGGCAGCATGATGCGCGCATCCGCGACGCGAACTCGGAAACAGCGCGCTGACCCCGACTGCTCCGCCCACGATCCGCATGAAGTATTTGGCGCCCCATCGACCTGCCGGCGCGCCTTGACGTCCGTCGCCGAAGGGCGTCGCTGGCGCCGCGCTGGAGGATCTCCACGACCGGACAAACAGGCGCGTCCAGACCGTCATCCGGGCCGGTTCGGCGGGCCTCATCCTGATGGCGCTCGGTCCCTATCTCGCGTGGATGCCGCTCGGCTTCCTGGAGCAGCTGCCCGGGCCCGCGCTCCGGCCCCTGCCGCTGGAGTTCGGGAGGCACCGCTGCCGGACCGGGTTCGTGTCGAGGCGCACGGCCGAGGACCTGCCGCCGTTCAGGGTGCTCAGGAAGGCCGTGCGGGACGTGGCGCTGGGGCGGGGCGGCTGATGGCGCGGGAAAGGGGCGCCGGCGAGGGCCGCGGGGCAAGTGTGCCGGGCCGACAGGCGCACGGACCCGGCGCGGCGCCATCAAGTACTCTCCGCCGACCGAATTCCGTGGAAGCGCCGCGGCCTCGGACGCGTCGCGCGCAGCCACAGGGAAGCCCATGCCCGATCGAGAGCCGGTCCCCGCGGTCGCCGACGAGACCCCTTGGTCGGAGCGCCTGACCGACTACGACGACCGGCACGTTGAGACCTACGCTCGCCTGCTCGAGGCCGACAACGAGGGCCTGGCGAAGGACGACATCGCCCGGCGAATTCTCGGCATCGACCCCGACGCCGAGCCCGGGCGCGCCTGCAAGGCGGTGGCGAGCCACATGGCGCGCGCCCGATGGATGGGCAAGGTCGGGTACCTGCTGCTCGCGGCCGGGGATCGTCCGGGCAACGAGCTCGACGAGCGGGACGAGGCCGAGCTCCTCGAATTCCTGCAGTCCATCGGCATCACGCTCGCGCCGCGGGGTGGCGGCGGTACGGTCGGCGAAGGGTCGCAGGCGTCGGGGTTTGCGGGCACGCGCGGGCGGCGTCCGTCGGATCAGCGCGGCATCACCCAGCCCGAGGTGTCAGGGCTGCTCCGGGGGACTTCCGGGAGTGCGGCTGCTGACGGCGTTGGGCCGCAACGTCGGCGTCGTCATCCGCCGGCCGCGCTCCGCCCGCGGCGGCAAACTGCGGATCGCGGTCTCCAGGGCGGTCTGGCCCAGCGCCCGGCGTGCGATTACGCTGTCTTCCCTGTTGCGCGGCCGGGCGCCGTCTCCGGTCAAGCCTTCCACACGAGCCACCACCACACGAGCCAGATCGGCAGGCCGACCAGGACGGCGCAGACCGCAACCGCGGCCGGCCCGAGCAGCCCGGCCGGCAGCGTCACCGCCACCGTCGCCGCGCCGAGCGCGACGCCCGCGGTCCAGGCGCCGTGCCGGTAGCCGAGCCGCCAGAGCCTGCGGCAGCCGAGCGGCAGCGGCAGGCCGCAGGGTACGAACGGCGCCAGCGACCACGCCTCCATCGCCATCGTCGCCAGCCACGGCCCCAGCCGCCCCGCCGCGACCGCGTCCGGGCCGAACCGCACCGCCGCCTGCGCCACGATCCCTGCCGGCAGCCAGAGCAGCGCCAGCGGCCAGAACCCGTGACGGGCGATCCAATCGCGCCCTTCCATGCCGTAGGGATGCATCAGATGCGCGTGGCGTTCAAGCGGGGCCGGGCGGCGTGTCACCGGGGAGGCGGAGAAGAGCGTGCGGGAGTGCGGCCGGTGGCGGAAAATGAGCGGCCGCAATCCCCCCCCGGTCAGCCGTCCCCGGTGACACCTCCGTAGGCGCCGTCGGACTGCCGCGGCGCGGGGGCCTTCGCGATGCAGCGCATGCCGCAGAGGTTCGTGGGCTCAGCAGGCCCCGGCGGCGTCAGCGGCGGCGTCGCCGATGTGGCGTGGCGCTTCCTGGGGCTCGGCAGGCCCCGGCGTCGTTGGCGTCGGGGTCTTCGCGGGCGATGGTGTGGTGGTCGTGGGGGTGCGGGAGTGCGCGGGCGTAGTACCCATGGCACGCTCGGCTGCTTCGCGCGAACGGGCCACGGGTTCATCCGGCGGAAGCGGTCGTCATGCTCGGGATCTCGAGGGCAGCGCTAGACGCTGTCAGACAGGACGGATTGGAGGGGCTGGCTGAGCGCCTGGAGGAAGACGGCAATCCTGAAGGCGTGCGCGGTCAGGTCCGGACATGGTCCGGCACCGCGAATCGGGCGTCGGTTGAAGCGTTGTTCAGTGTGTTATGGCAGGTACGCTGGCCGGTGACGAGGCTGTTTCCCGATTCGGTGGCGCGGGCTTCTGTACGGTCGAAGGCTCGGAAATCCGACCAGCGCTTCCTGAACAGGGCGATGCTTTCCCGCGGCGTGTTCCTCCCGTGCGTAACCTTCAATCGTCGCGCCAACCGAGGAACGCAAACACCAGCTCGATACTGAATACGCGCGTGCATTCATGACGTGGGATGCAGAAGCCGCGCGATCATTAACCGCCTATAAGCCTCGGGCCTCCACAACGATCATGTTGTGATGATGATCAATTGGATTGGCTGCGGCCATGCTGCCAATGGGTTGCCGCACTGCGGACAGGTTGCGCTCAACTTTCCCCTGCACTCAAAGGAGAAACCAGTCAAGGACGTGTCGTCGCGTTGATTGCTGCATGCCTTCAATGATATCGACAACGTGCCGGTGAAGAAGATCTGAATTAAGCTTCATCACCGGAAACGGATTAGCGAGGGCATTCTCATACCTGTCCTCAAACGACACCTCGGAGAGTTTTCTGCGGTGATCGTCTTTGCTCATGAATTCGAGGAAAGATGCGTAAGTCTCTAGCAATTGTCCGAGTTCGGTGCGCTGCACGTCCTGCAACGCTCGAAACAGGCGTTCTACTGGTGATATCGCGAATTCTTGGAGAAGTTCTTGTTCATACTCCGGCCCGCCGCGCAAATGACGCTCGGCTAGCTTTGCAATGGAGACAATGGTGGAGAAATACCATATCTTTCTGCTGTGACGTAACTTCAGGTTTCTTGTACACCAGTCTGATCCCAGCGCTTCCACTTTCGGCTTGTACTCGATACAAAGCGTTCTGTAGTATCTAGCGATGTCGTTGCACAAAGACAGTATGTGCCGACCGCTGGACCTTTCCTCGGCCCCGTAGGCTTCCAATATTGTTTTCCTGACTGCGTTCAGATCATATCCACCGGCGACTTCCCGACCCTCGGTAAGAACCAGAATCCGTCTCGTGAGATGGCGATTGTTGTCCTTGCTGCCGCCAATTCTCTCTCGCGCGACGAGTTTGCAAATCGTCGTTGGCCTAGTCAGTTGTTCGCCTTTGGAGATCTCGACACTCATACGTTCCCTGAGATATTGCCGCAGCGCGCGATCAAAATCCTTGTATTCGTTTAGCGCATCATTTGAGTCCGCTATCGGCACCAGGTCCATATCGGATGCATCGAGAGCTTCTCTGCGACCAATCGAACCCACAGTGACGAAACAGATTTGCGTTAGATCGAGGCGGTTTTCAGTCGCAAACTCACAGATGTGAGTTCCTGCCTCGCCGACCCTGTCGTCGCACCAGCGACTTGCGCGTTCGTAGACGGCCGCCGATTCGCTTTTCATGCATTTCAGTAGGTCGTTTGCAACCATCTTGTTGGCCCGCTTGTTTACCTATTCCGACCTGAAAATCCGGCTAAGGTCCTCGATGCGTTGATCCCTGGCTAGCTTCCTCTTGTTTCGCAGCTCTTCGTTCAACACGTACTTCCGCGGTTCCTTATATCGGTCTATCGAACGAAATGGCGGGAGACCTGAGTCGGTTACCTTCTTGACGACTTCGTCCTCCGTCAATTCGAGAGATTCGCTCAGCGATACAGACCTGAAAGACGTCCGGATTGCGTTCGACCAGCATGATTCAAACCTTATCGCATGCGGTCGATTTATGTAGTTGTCGTATACGTCCCGTTTCTCGCGCAGGAATTTGAGGACTGGTCTTGACCGTCTTTCCACAACCATCGTGTCAATCAAATCAACCTGAAGGGAGTTCAACACTTCTCGCGGTGACGACCAGGCCATTCCGAGGGCCCGTCTCGACCGGTGGATTCCTTCAAGCGTATCGGGAGTTATTGCCGAGTGAATAAACGAATGGAGAGTACCAAGATCAGGATCTTCAGGCTTGCGTATTTTATCGAACAATGAAAGAACCCTACCAGGGTCTGCGCCGGTTTCGCGGATTCTATCGTTCAGACGAAATTGGGCGGGAACGGATGAATCACCCATTACCATCTTGCGCCTGAGAACCTTGTGTGTTGTGGAAGTTATGCTGGCAAAAGCAGCTTCGCTCGTGTGAGACAGGGGCCATGTGGCGATATCATGCAGGAGGGCCCAGGCGACAGCATCTGCTGTAGTCGGCTTTGGCAACCGCGCAGCTTCGCAGAAATGCAGCACCAGTTCTGCAACCCCCAGGCTGTGGTCCGCTCGGGTTTGGTCGAAACTGGTATCCGAGGTCGCACCCGGCTTCCTGGAAGGGAACGGATGGTTTGGAAGGTGGGAATAGTGCGGCGACAGGATTCCCAGGAACGTTATGCCGTACAGCCGTTGAAACGGATGCGACCGCGTGATGGGTTCAGCGATCCTGTCAATCATTTTGTTGATTGCTGGCATCATTTCACGGTTCTCGCGACCAACTCCAGCCGGGGGCAGATTGTCGAAAACGTGCGGTTCTGCAGTCGCAAGCGTGGGCTGGGCGGTTACCAACTATAGGAGTCATTATGAACAGCCTTCAATCGTTGGTCCAACGCCGGAAAAAGCCCTGGAATCGAGTTCCTTGGAGGGACAGTCCAGGGAGGGCCAACTGAGCAAGACCTTGCTACTTGAACCATCTGAGGGAAATGGATGAGAGCCAACTCATCGAGGTCCGATAGGAAAGCTCGCGCGACAGCGTATCGGACAACTGTTCGGAAAGACGGTTTGTCGGGAGCACGCATTCTGGTCAGCTTGCGACGCCTTCGGACAGTCAGTCGAAGAACGGCATCGCGGCGGCCGCGCCGACCAGCGCCGCGACCATGACGCCCTCGACGTGCAACTGCCCGGTATCGGCATCGACGACTTGCGGCCGGTGCGCCGCGTTGGTGCTTTCCGCACGCAGTTCGACGCGCCAATCGTCGATCCGCCGGTACCGCTTGAGCGCCACCTGTTCGCCCACGTGGGCTACGATGACGTCGCCGTCCTTCGGGATCCTGTCAGTCGCGATGGTGACGACGCTGCCGTCGGTCAGGCCCAGTCGGCACGAGCGAGCACATCGTTTCGGTTTTCCGGATTCTCTCGGTTACTTCTGGCGGGATCGGCCCGGGTTTCCGTATGCGAGTGCGCAATTTGGAGACGGGCGAGAGATTTCAGGTGACCGTTCCCGATGATGCGCTACGCCCCGGACAATTGGTAACGCTCCAGCAGAGCGAATGGGGCAAGGCCTCGGTCCAAATGGAGATTGTTGCCGAACGTCACAACGGCAGGACACGGAAAGCTAGGCTGCTCTCGGTCGAGGTCGATCCCGTGGGACAGTCCTGAACCCATTCAGAAATTCGACCAGGCTCCTACTCGTCTTCTCCGCCCTGCGATGTCTTCCGTCTGTTTCGCGCCGTCTTCCCTGCTGCGCAGTCGGCCGGGCGCCATCTCCGGTCAAGCCTTCCACACGAGCCACCACCACGCGAGCCAGATCGGCAGGCCGACCAGTACGGCGCAGACCGCAACCGCGGCCGGCCCGAGCAACCCGGCGGGCAGCGTCACCGCCACCGTCGCCGCGCCAAGCGCGACGCCCGCGGTCCAGGCGCCGCGCCGATAGCCGAGCCGCCAGAGCCTGCGGCATCCGAGCGCCAGCGGCAGGCCGCAGGGCACGAACGGCGCCAGCGACCACGCCTCCATCGCCATCGTCGCCAACCACGGCCCGAGACGGCCCGCCGCGACCGCGTCCGGACCGAACCGCACCGCCGCCTGCGCCGCGATCCCGGCCGGCAGCCAGAGCAGCGCCAGCGGCCAGAACCCGTGACGGGCGATCCATCCGCGCTCGTCCATGCCGTAGGGATGCATCAAGTGCGGGTGACGTTCAAGCGGGGGCGGGCGGCGTGTCGCCGGGGAGGCGGAGAAGGGCGGTGTATCCGAGTACGCTGTTAGGACGCCCCGATCGCCTGACCACGGTCACGGTTTCGCCAGTTCATCTCACCCAATCTGCCGGTTACTGACGCACCTTTGAGTGGCACTCGCCGAAATAGCAAGAGGATCTGTTCGGCTTTGCCCTGCAATGCCCCGCTTGGTAAGAGTCCTCAACTCGACCAACAACTGAGTGAGCAGGCAAAGTGATTGAAGTTCTTACTGTTGCTGTTTCGGATCTGGTAGTCGACACGGAAAACCCTCGTCTTCCGGAACCGAACAAAGGGCAGCGCGACGCACAGCAAACGCTCGCCAACAACCAACAGGCAAAGTTAGTCGCACTCGCGAAGGACATTATCGCGCACGGTCTCAATCCTTCCGAACTGCCAATCGCCATGCGAATGGACGACAACCAGTACGTTTTTCTCGAAGGGAACCGGAGGCTCACTGCACTGCGCGCGCTTGAGAACCCCGACCTCCTGAGGGATGCCGTCAGCGCTTCCGTCCTGAAGCAGTTCAGAACGCTCAGCAAGGAATATGAAGCCAATCCTATCGAGTCCGTGATGTGTCTTGTCGTGGACGACCGCGAAGAAGCTCGACATTGGATCGAACTTCGTCACACCGGCGAGAACAAGGGCGCCGGAATCGTAGGCTGGGGAAGCAGCGAGTCGTCCCGGTTCCGATCCCGGCATGGGAGGAAGGCTGAAATATACACGCAAGCGCTGGATTTCCTCGAGGAACAGGGCGCGGTGGGCGCGGAGCAGCGCCGCAAAGTCCCGGTCACGAGCCTGAGGCGGCTATTGGGCACACCGGCAGTCAGAGCACGGCTGGGCGTGGACGTTGACGACGGGACGCTGATGTTGGCGGCTGACCCGAAACGCGTCGCCCGTGCACTCAAGCACGTCGTGGACGACCTAACCGAACAGCGAATCAACACTGCTGCGATCTACACCCAAGAATTGCGCAAGAAATATGCTGATTCTCTGCCTCGCGGTATCGCCGTCAAAGCGACACTTCCCCCCGACAAACGTATTCCGGCGACTGCAGCGGAAAAGGCTGCCGTGAAGCCCGCCGGCGCGAGGCGCACCACGGCGCGTCCGCGTGACAAGCTGATCCCAAGAGACTGCACGCTGCACATTTCGGTTGGACGAATCAAGCAAATGGAAAGCGAGTTGAGACGGCTCAGCCTTCAAAACCACACCAACGCGGTCAGCGTGCTTCTTCGCGTCTTTCTGGAATTGAGCGCAGACCACTACATCCACCGCTTCAAGCTGACCGGAGTCAACGAGAATTCACGGCTTCGCGAGAAATTCCGCGTCGTCGTGAGGGACCTGCAGGCGAGGAAAAAGCTGACTCCCCAACAGGCGAAGCCCGTCAACAGGGCCTGCCAGAAAGACTCGTTCCTGGCCCCATCCATCGACCTAATGCATCAATACGTCCACAATCAACACGTCTTTCCAGTCGGCGGAGATCTGCGTGCGCACTGGGACAACCTGCAGCCATTCGTCATGGCGATCTGGGCCCCGTAGGGAACTGCTGGCCAATGGTTGGGGGCCTCTGTATCCTCCGCCGATACAGAGATGTCGTCATACACGCCGCAACGATACTATTCGCCTCTACGATACCCTGGAGGCAAGCGACGGTTGACCAATGCCGTGATCCACCTCCTAGAATGGAACGCTATCAAGGACGTTCACTACGCCGAACCCTATGCGGGGGGGGCATCGATTGCCCTGGCCCTCCTATTTGAGCAGCGTGCCTCCCGCGTTCACATCAACGACCTGAGTCGTGCGGTGTTTGCATTGTGGCACGCGGTGCTAAACGATGCCAGTGGCCTCTGTGCGCGCATCGAGAAGACCGATGTCACGATGGCCGAATGGTGGCGCCAACGCGCCGTCTACGAAGCGCGTGACCATGCCGATCTCGAAGATCTTGGCTTCGCGACACTTTTTCTCAATCGGACCAACAGGTCCGGGATCCTCGGTGGCGGCGTTATCGGAGGCAAAAGGCAGGCCGGCGAGTGGAGACTGGACGTCCGATTCAACAAAGATGAGCTGATTCGTCGGATCATGAAGATCTGGAGACACAGAACACGGATCAGCCTCTACAGGATGGATGCCCTGCACTTCATCGACGCCGTCGTCGCAAATCTTGGTGACAACAGCTTCACCTACTTCGATCCTCCTTATATTGCAAATGGCCGTGGCCTCTATTTCAACAGCTACGACTTGGACGGGCATCATTGCCTAGCAAAAAGGGTGTCGAAACTCCGGCAACCGTGGATTGTCACATACGACTACGCGGCAGTGCAACATGGGATCCACGCGCAAATGCGGCGCGTTGTTTACGGCCTCAGATATTCGGTGAACAACCGCTACAAAGGGAAAGAAGTGATGTTCCTGTCGGATCAGCTCAAGGTTGACAGTCTTGCCAAATTAGCTGGACCCACGATGTACATGATTCCATCTCAGTCACGTTTTCGAGACTGAAGCAGTCCCTACGGAGACACTTACCCTATCTGCGGTTCGTCTGGTTCACGGCAGTGCATTCTGCATGAGGAACTGCACAGCGAAGAGGACATCAGCGCCTTGCAGCAGTTGTCCGCGCATCGTCGAATCAAGAAGAGCGGCGCCAGCCTGATCATCGGAGTCGAAGTTAACTTAAGGGATAGGCACCAGCCCGAAGTGCCGACGAAATTCGGCACCGGTCACGAAAACCGAGCGCAACGGTTTCCCGACCAGACTGAACGCCGTGACCATGTCAGACGTCCGGGTTACCCACCCATTGAACGCGTTGAGTGACGAACAGGTACCGGCCGTTTCGTTCGCCCGCAACGCTGGCCCCGATCCCGCCCTCAAAAACAATTCCGAGGAGACGGCCCTCGAGTCGGTCTTCGGCCGGGACACACCGGCGGAGATTGTCGTGGCGCCATTGGCTGCTATGCAACGCTAACCCTGAGGGAACTGAGCCCCGCTTTCTCTTTTGATCTGCCACTCGGTGGACACGAGGGGCGCCGCCTGAGTGCACCGGGATCTTTCACCGTTGGTACTGATCAAGAATGTTCTGAACCGCGTCCGGAAACAGCCTTGCCACCAGCCAGCGGGCTTGCCAGAGGACGCTGAACAACGCCTCGATCGACGGCCGGCCCGTACTCCGTGACCAAGTCCCGACCGGTCCCAGCACTCCTTCCTTGTCGCCGCCTCTCTTGAGATCCGCGGCCAGTGCCCGCAGCCCGTGCTGCCAAGCTGCATCCAGATCCTATGAGGGCGGCCGGCGCTACGGTGCCGTCCTTTCACCCTTGACGAGGAGACCTGCGATGTCCCCAAGGATCGAATCCGTGGCGCCGACCGGTACCGAGGCTGTCACGCTATATGTGGCGATTGAGATCAGCCGGAAGAGTTGGGTGGTTGGCCTCAAGAGCCCGTTGGGCGACAGGATCGGTGTGCACACGATCGGGGCGGCGGATGTTGGGGGCCTCGCCGCCTTGATGGAGCATCACCGGGCCAAGGCGGAGCGGGTTCTCAGCCGTCCAGTGCGCGCGGTGCTGCTACGAGGCTGGCTACGAGGGGTTTTGGCCGGCGCGGTGGCTGGAGCGAATCGCGTCGGTCGACACGGTGCTGCTCGATCCCGCGAGCCTTCTGGTTAACCGCAAGGCGAAGCAGCGCAAGACGGACCGGATCGACGCGACGAAGATGGTGCGCGCATTGCTGGCGTATGACCGGGGCGGTGCCGCGGTGCTGAGCCGGGTGCGGGTGCCAAGCGTGGCGGACGAGGACCGGAAGCGCCTACTTCGGGAACGGCAGCGCCTGGTCAAGGAGCGAACCTCGCTGACCAACACGATCAAGGGGCTTCTCAAGTTGCACTGCATCTTCGATCTGGAGCCTCGCGCGCCGGAATTCGATGTGAAGTTTGCCGCCGTGCGCACCGCAAATGGAGAGCCGTTCCCGTCACAGGCACGCCAGGAGATCGAACGGATTGCGGAGCGCCTGGCCGTGGTCCTTCGGCAGGTCGAGGCGGTCGAGGCCGAACGCGACGCCTTCGTATCTTCCGGAAGATCTCCCCGGCCGGCAGTAGCGCGGGCGGGCAGTGACGCAGGGGCAGCAGCGAAGATCGCGACACTGGCCCGTCTGAAGGGGATCGGGGTGAACGACGCGACCCTGCTCACGCACGAGATCTTATATCGTGACTTCGACAACCGGCGTGAGCTCGCAAGCTGGGCCGGCTTGACCTCAACGCACTGGGCAAGCGGCGAGCTGCAGTATGACCAGGGAATCGGCCGGGATGGTCCGGCCTCCTGTGCCGTCAAAACCCCTTTGACTCACATCCTTACCCGAAATGGAATCCCCCTTCAGATTCTCTCAATGACAGACACGCTCTATCGCGGGGTGGCAGCCTGCGCGGATTGGCGGGCTCAGCCAACCAGCGAGGAATTCTGCGGGGATGTGCGGCGACTACACAGCGCGGTACGTGGCGCAACGCCGCTGCAAGGGTAGGAGATCATGCTCGGACCGCAGCGGAAGGCCTGCCTCGGCATGCTCCAACTTGAGGAGGCCGTCCTCGATGTCCTGTTCGAGGCCCAATGCAACGGCGAATGCCCGGGCGTGGCCGAGATCAGCAGACGGGCGGGGATATTCAGTGGGAAAGGCGATACGAGCAAGGGCGAACCCGGCAGCATGACGCACTCGATCGCCTGGGGGATCGTCCTGAAATTGTACCGGGCCGGGCTCATTCGGAGATGCGCGCGATCGCGGGGACGGGGCGGGTACGAGCCGACGGAGCGGGCGGCCGATCGCGTGAGGGTCGGCGTGGAGGGCGGTTAGTCCTCGCGCGCGGCGGATTCGACCGGGCGCGTCCGCCTACCTGCGCTGAACCTGTAACCAGCGGAGACGGGTGAGGAACGCTGGCCGGCGCTATCGGGTGGCTGCCCGCGCTGCCGACACACCTTCGCGCACTCCCCGCCGCCACTTCCAGAGGGCGGTGGTGCGCACCGGCCGCCACAGGCCCTTCCAGCCCTGCTCGGCCAGGGCCTGCGCCTCCGCGTAGCGACTCCGAAGGGTTGCGGCAATGTATCTCTCGTACGCCCACGCGATGGCAGCTTGTTGACAACAAAGCCCGCAAGGGAGGAAAGTGGTCCCGGCGCCGAAACGCCGGGACCAAGAGATGGAGCCGCGATCTTCGGCTTCTGGCTGGTGGAAGAGCTAGAAGGGGGATCCTAGTGTCGCGGCCCCGGGGAGTTGGTGTGGACCCACCTCCCCTTCTCCGTTGCTGGTTTCCATTCGCCTCTGACGGCGACGGTATTCGTAATCAGTGTCGCCCACCGTGAGCCCATTAAGCTTGGCGACAAGGGGCATGGGGTCGAGATAGCTCGGCCCGTGTTCCGATTTTTCTCGCGCGAGAAGTCCAAGCTGTTGGAGCCGCTGCAGGGAGCGCTGAACTGCACGCGTGCTGATGCCCATCCGTTTCGCGATCGTCGTTGATCGCGGAAACGGCTTTTGTTCGGGATACCACCAGTGCATCAACACATTGAGCAAAACAACCACATTCGTGGGTGACAGGCCAAGGTCCTTTTGATTCTTCAAAAGCAGATCAGGGACAGCTTGGAAACCTGCGACCGCGGCCTCGCCGTACTTCGCGTACACGAGGGAACCCTCCCAAGGATCAGCTCCGAGCGAGCGCGCTGGTTCAGCGTTCGATGACATGGGGCTCGATATAAATCATCGACGCAATCTGATCAAGATATCTGATTATACTGCGACATTGAAGGCGCTTTTTTGTGCTGACGCTGTCGTTTTTGGCTTTCTCGCACCCCCGCTCGTGAACACCCGCGGGTTAGAACATGTCCAAGCCAATCAGTCGCACCTCACCGACTAGAACTGCGAACGTCCGCACCTGCATTCCCCACCCGCCCGGGCGCGCCCGCAAGGCGGTGAAGAGCCACATGGCGCGGGCCAAGTGGATGGGCAAGGTCGGGTACCTGCTGCTCGCCGCCGGGGACAGGCCGGGCGACGGGCGCGACGAGGCCGAACTCCTCGAATTCCTGCAGTCCATCGGCATCACGCTCGCGCCACGGGGTGGGACGGGCGGCGACGGTCGTAGGCGTCGGGGCCTGCGGGCACGCGCGGTCGGCGTCCGTCGGCGCGCATTCCGGCACAGGGAGGACCAACCCCGCCGGGGTCTGGGTCTACGGTTCGTGCCTGGCGCACGGCGCGAACGGCGTTCCGCCGCGCGACGACGCGGACGTGCTCGCGGTCGGGCTGACCTGCGCCGTCACGCTGGTGGACGCGCGGCGGGGGTGAGCGGGGGTAGCATGACCGCCGGCCTCGCCGAAGGCCGTGGATCGACTTCGACGCGCCGTCGCGGTTCCACATTCGCCGGCGCCGAGCTTCGCTGACGGCTAGGCGTGAGCGCGGTAATCGATGGTGTGGCGATCACGCAATCTAATGTGGATTGTCCATGTACCGGGCGCGGCCGAACGGGGCGTAGCGAGGCCGCAGGGGGATTGCCCCACCGTCATCGGCCAGCTCCATCCCGAGGTCGCTGAAGCCGGGGGCGGGGCTCGACGGCCTGACGATTATGTTCCTGCATTTTCCCGTGCCGCCTGGAAGAGGCGCATTGCAATCACTCGGCGAATCCTGCCGGACGATCTCTGATCACCGCATATAGCGTCGCCTAGCCGAAAAAAGTCACAGCGCACACGCCTCAACAGAGAATCCGCTCGGCCCCGATGTCATCGATGTGAACTGGCGGATTCTGGCTTAGAATGAGATTGCTCGCGCGATTCATGACTGGAAGGGAGAGCCGGTGCTCCGGTCGCTGCTGGTCAAGAACTTTACCGTTTTCCCGGCGGCGCATTTGCGCTTCGTCGAGGGGCTGAACGTAATTCTCGGGGAAAACGGCACAGGCAAGACTCATCTGCTGAAGCTCCCCTACGCCGTCATGGCCGTCAGCGCGGACGAATACAAGGGTCGATCGGAACGCCCTACCAAAGCTGTTCTGCAAACGCGTATCGCCGACAAGCTTTTCAACGTGTTCCGACCTGAAGAACGTGTGGGCCGTCTTGCCCGGAGACAAATCGGCCGTAGCCGCTGTGAGGTCCGGGTTAATTTTCGAAGGCGGGACGCAAGCATCGGTTTCAACTTCGCGTCTCAGAGCAAGTCGGAAGTCGTTGTCGACCTCCTTCCCAGCCGATGGCATGACACGACGCCCGTGTTCCTCCCTACCAGGGAACTCCTCACCATCTATCCGGGCTTTATACCCCTATACGACACTCATCATCTGGAGTTCGACGAAACTTGGCGGGACACGTGCCAGTTGCTTGGAGCGCCAACCCTCAAGGGCCCGAGACAAGCGGACATCGCGAGTCACTTGGAACCTCTTGAAGACCTGCTCGGTGGCCGCGTCCTCGAACGAAATGGCCGCTTCTACTTGGGGCCGTTTGGCGCAAGCAAAATGGAAATGCCGCTTGTCGCAGAGGGCTGGCGCAAGCTGGCGATGCTCGCACGCCTTGTCGCAACCGGTTCATTGCTCTCAAAGGGATGCCTGTTCTGGGACGAGCCCGAAGCCAACCTCAATCCGAAACTGCTTCGCGAGATAGCAAGAATTATCCTGGATATCTGCGCAGCTGGGGTTCAGGTGGTAGTCGCCACGCACAGCTTGTTTCTTCTCAGGGAATTGGACTTGCTGCTGCAAGACGACTTCGCCGAGGTTGGCCACCGTTTTTTCGCGCTGCGCCGCGACGGAAATAACGTCACGCTGTCCGACGGTGACGAAATTGGAGATATCGACCCGGTTACGATACTGGACGAGGAACTGAGCCAGTCCGACCGGTTCGTCGAAGCATTTGCGCAGTGAAGCAGTTAGACGTAGGGCGACTCAAATTTTTGTTCGAAAACGGCCTCCAAGTTTCCCAGTATGACAAGTGGTCGTTCTATCGAAATCAGTTTCAGCAGATAGCTCGCGGCTCCAAGGGCGTAGACTTCGTTTGCTTGACCGACTGCACGGCGTGGCTCGTCGAAGTAACAGACTATCGTGGTCACCCTTTGCCCAAAGCACCGGCGATTGCCGAGGAGCTTGCGACTAAGGTCCGGGATACTCTCGCGGGTTTGGCGGCAGCCACGAAGAACGCCAACGAAGAATGTGAGCGCGACTTCGCTTTATGCGCCTTGAAAAAGCGTCGCCGCTGGCGCGTCGCGTTGCATCTTGAGCAACCAGCAATGCCAAAGCACCGCTTTGCATTTAACCTGGCAAATCTGATGGTGCTGCTGAAAAAACGCCGGTGGTTGAAGGCCGTCGACGCACGTCCCGTTGTTTGCAGCCGAGGTTCAACGCCACCATCGGCTCCCTGGACAGTAAAGTGACCGTTTCGCAACACGGGGTCATTGTGCTGAATTGAAAGTGCAGATGCTGGAGTGCTTCATCCTCGCCGGGCCAGACAGACGGGCCTGGCGTCCCGCGCCGACGGGGAGTTCCGCCTCAAGCTAGGGCGCTACAGCCCGTTCGTGGGCTGCGGCACCTACCTCGAGTGCGAGTACGGCCGGCCCCGGGGACGCGGGCGTGGACCGGGGGCCGGTGGCACTGGACACCGACCCCGAGACCGGGCTCGCGCTCACGCCGCGGCGGGGCCGCTATGGGGGGGCTACGTGCAGCGCGACGAGGACGCCGCGCGCTCCGTCGGCGTGCACCTCGACACAGGCAGGACCATCCTCGCCGGGGTCGGGCTCTACCGGTCGTGGCTGAAGCACGGGGCGAACGACGTGCCGCTGCTGGACGACGAAGAGGGCGTGCTCGCGATCATGCTCAACCGGGCGATCGCGCTGGCGGACGCGCGGCGGGGGTGAGCGGGCGGTCGCGGCGGGGCGGGCGCGGGGGCGGCCATCGGGTATTCTCCGCCGACCGATTTCGCCGGAGCGCCACGGTCCCGGAGGCCTCGCGCGCAGCAGCAGGGAACCCCATGCCCGATCGAGAGCCCGGCCCCGCGGTCGCCGACGAGGCCCCCTGATCGGAGCGCCTGACCGAATACGACTACCGGCACATCGACACCTACGTTCGTCTGTGCGGTTTCCGGCCCGCCCGCGTCGACCGGTCAGCGGGCCTCCCGGAACGGAGAGGAACATCCTCGCCGGTGCCGGGTTCTACCGCCCGTCGCTGGAGCACAGCGCGAACGGCATGCCGCTGCGCAACGACGCGGACGTGCCCGCGGTGAGGTTCAACCGGACTCGTCGGGCGGCGGTTCCGGACCGGAAGGGATCCGGTCGCGGTCCTCAGTCGCCGGACGGGCTGGAGCCGCTTGCGGGCGTGACCCGGCAAGTCGGTAACGGCGTGCTGCGCACAAGTTCGTTCTCACTTCCTTGCGGAAGTGGCTTCTTCACACCCCACTCACCTGCGGTGACCGGCGCGCCTTTGGCGCTAATGGCGTGCACTTGCGTGCACTTGTGACGCCTTGCGGCGTCACGTTGTTGTTGGGATGCGTGTACTACGCCTCGATGCAATGTTTTTCAGTAGCTTAGCGGGCGCGTCACCCTTCGTACTACCGCTGTACTACGCCGCAACCGGGCGCGTACTACGCTGGGCGTGCCCCCAGTTCGGCGCGGTTCACTGAACCCGGCGGCGGCGTTCCCGCGAATTTCCGGCTCGCAATCGCGTCGTCGCGGCGAGGTTTCGCGGCCCGGCGGGGCGGCAAAAGCGATCGCTTCGCCGGCGCGCAGAGAGTTTTCCACAGACTGATTTACGGTCGAGCGGGCGGGCGGCGGGCAGCCGGCACCCTTCGCGGACCTGGTTTCGCAGCGTTGCCGACCGGAAAACGCCGCGGATTCGGCCGCGCGCGGGTGGCGATTTCAGTCGGTCGGGCGCTTCTGCAGCTCGTCCTGAAGCTCGTGGGCTGAGCGGATCAGCTCGTCGAGCTCCCCGGCGCGGTCCTCTTCCAGCATCCGGCCGCGCATCGCCGTCGCCAAAATGTGCACGTACCGGAAGGTCTGCTCGATCAACGGGGCCAGGGGGCGGCCCGGCGCGACCGCGGGCGAGTCCACGCCGACGGCCGCGAGCATGGCCGCGCGCACCAGTTCGCCCGCGGTCATGCCCCGCATGACGGCGAATGTCTCCAGGCGGGCCCACTCCTGGTCCGAGAACCGGATCGACCGCGGCGACCGTTTCTCCGATCCCGTGGCGTCGTTCCGCACTTTCGGCGGCCGTGTCTGGGTCATCGTTCTGCTCCCTGCATCACCTGTTCACACGAGTGGCGGCGTCGTTCCGTCACAGGCCGAGGTCCATGTCGGCCGCGCGCTCCCGCCCCGGCGCCGGCCCGTCCCGCTGCGCCGGGTCGGAAGCGGCACGGTCCGGGGTGTTCGCCCGGTCCACGTCCGGGGCCTTTCCGGACGCCCCCCGCGGCATTTCGCCGATGCCTTCGAGGGCGGCGATCCGCTCGCCGGTGACCGCCTGGAGCTGCGCGCGGAGATCGGACGCGTCGTCGGTGATCAGCTCGGCACGCTCCCGGGCGCGGCTGATCTCCACGTAGAAGCTCTTCTGCGTCGTCAGGTGGGGGTGCCTGGCCTCGATCGCGGCGATCACGTTGTCGACCGTCCGTCCCTGAAAAGCGTGCACGGTGGACGCCCAGGCGTGGTCGAGATGCCGGAGCTGCGGATCGCCCGGGCGCAGGTCGAGCCGCCGGCCGTCCTCCAGGCGGAACGCGACGCGCCCGTTGGCGACGCTCATCACCTCGGCGGTGCGGCTGTTTACCACCCCGAGCCCGTCGTCGTTCCGCGTCCAGCGGATGCGATCGCCGGCGCGGAGCTCGATCCCCTCCGAGCGGTACACCTCGGTGCCGCCCTTCCGGCCGCCGATCTGCGACGGCTTCCAGGCCACGCTCCCGCCCCTGCCGTCGTCGAGCAGCACGGCGCCGCGCCTGCCGTCGCGGCCAACCACGCGGCGTTCGTCCCCCTTCGCGACGCCGAGCCGCTTGTAGTCGCGGTAGAAGGCGACTACGTCCCCCTTCGCGTAGTTGCCGGCGAGCGCCTTCTCGGCGTGGGTGTAGCCCTTCGAAACCAGCTTCTCGTTCGCCATGGCAGGCCCGTGCAGGCGGCCCTCGCGCGCGAGCTGGTCGCGGATGTGGCCGTTGATGCCGAGGCGGAGCTCGTGGCTCGGCGCCATGACGCCGGTCTTCTCCCGCGCCTCGGGCGCCAGTGCCAGCCAGCGCTCGGCCGTGGCCGCCGCGATCCCGCCCCGCGGTACCGCGGCCACGTTGGCGCCGAGCTTCCCGAAGGCGCGGGCGATGTCGCCCTTGATCGTCGTCTCGACCGCCTCTTTCAGGGCCGGGTCCCGCTGGCGCATGATCTCGTCCATCACCGCCGTCTGCATGCCGGCGGCCTGGAGCTGCGCGAAGGGCTTGCCGGCTTCGACCGCATCGAGCTGCTTCGCGTCGCCCACGAGCACGACGCGGGGCAGGCGCAGCTCAGAGGCGATGCGGAGCAGGTCGCGAGCCTGCACGGTGGAGGCGAGCGATCCCTCGTCGACCACCAGGATCGTCTTCGCGAAGGTGGCGCGCATCTCGCGCGTGCCGCGCTTCGAGAGGCGCCCCGCGGCGACGCCCGCGTTCCGGGCGAGGAACCCCTGCAGGGTCTGCGACTCGATCCTGGCCTCGGCGGCGAGCGTCTTCACCGCGGACGCCGAGGGCGCGAGGCCGACCATCCGCCAGCCCTTCTTCTCGGCCAGCATCCTCGCCCGGTCGAGCATGGTCGTCTTCCCCGTCCCGGCATAGCCCTGGACACCCACCACCCGGTCCTTCGCCGACAGGATCAGTTGCACGGCTTCCCGCTGGCCGGCCGTGAGGGCACCCCGGTTGAGCTGTTCCTGCACAGCCCAGCGGCGGAACGGCGCCTTCCCGCGCGCCTCGCCCGCGCGCATCAGGGCGACGGTCTCGCGTTCCTCGCCCACCGTGCGGTCGGTCGCGAGCGAATCCGCCGCCCCCGGCAGCGTCACCGCGTGCAGCGTTCCGGCCTTCTCCAGCCGCGCCACCTCGCGCTCGACGGCCTCGACGGCAAGCGTGCCCGGCGCGTAGCTCAGGGCCGCTGCCAGCAGGTCGGCGCGGGAGAAGACGGCCTCGCGCTCCGAGAGGTGCGCCATGGCCCAGCCGACGGCGACGGCGGGACCGTCCCGGTCTGCCCTGGCGGCCGGTACCGTGGCCGGGCCGCGGGGCCCATCCGCGCCATCCCGCGGGGCCAGGTCCGGCGGCGGGGCCTGGTCGACGTCCGGCGGCAGTGGCGGGTCCATCGCGGCGACCGCCGGGGCCGCCGCGTCGGGCGGGCCGGCTTCCGGTGCCCGCCCCCCTGCGTCCCTGTCCGGCGCCATCGGTGGAGCGTCCGGACCGGGCGTGAACGCCCCTACGTCGAGCCCCAGGTCGGCCGCCTGCCGCTGCCACACCTCGCGGAGCTCGTCGCGGTCGACTTCGCGCTTGGTCGCGCGCGTCATCAGCGCCGCGCGCTCGGCGTGGCGGGGATTGTCCGCCGTCTCGCCGAGCCCGCGCTCTGCCATCGCCGCCTCGATCTCGGCGCGGCGGGTCGAGAACGCCCGGATCGCCTCGCGCGAGACCCCCGCGAGCTCGAAGCGGCCGTCCGCGTGGGTCTTGTCGATGTCGTACCCGAGCTTCGTCAGCCCGGCGGCGAGCTCGTTCCGGTAGATCGCGCCGATCAGCTTCTGGCGCTCGTAGAGCGCCTCGTTGGCCATCGTCCGCCACTTGCCGTCTTCGCCCTGGACCATGTTGGCGAGCACCGAGTGGGTATGCAGCTGCGGGTCCAGGTTGCGGGACGTGTCGTGCCGGAAGGTTGCGACGACGGCCTTCTGGTCGCCGGCGCGCACCATGCGGCCGGTTTCCGGGTCCTGCATCCGGGTCCGGACGGCGTTCTTCTCGACCCAGGCGAGGGTCGCCTTCACCGCCCGGTCGTGCGCGCCGACGATGCGCTCGTCGCCGCCCACGAGGGCCGCAATCGAGACCGACTTCGGCGCGGAGAACGTAAGATCACGGCCGGGCCGATGGGTGATCTCGCCGTCCTTGCCGCGCCGGCCGAGTTCCGTCCCGGACCCGTCGGGCACCTTGCCCTCCAGGATCGCCTTGAACGTTTCCGCGTCGACCGGCCCGGAGAGCCCCAGCGCCTCGGCGCCCTTCCCGAACCAGGCGCTCGCATCCCGGTGCTCGGGATCGTCCTTTGCGTAATACCCGTCGCGCTCGTAATAGGACGCGCCCTGGGCGGCCGAGCTCAGCGCCCCGATCGAGAGCACGTCAGGCCCATTGGCGCGCGACGGGCGCCTGCGCGGTGCCGGTGCCCGGCGAACCCGCCTTGCGGGCTGTTTCCGGGCCAGCCGTCAGGCGGACGGGCACCGGCACCGCGACACTGTCCACGTCCGCGGGCTCGGTTTGCACCTCGCCAGCGGGCGCTTCCGGCGCGGGCGCGCAGCCGCCGGGGTCAGGCTCATCCGGCCAGGGCGGCGCGTCGGCTGCGTCGGCCACCGGCACGGGGACGCGGGCTTCACCCGAAGCGGCCGGGGGAGCGTGGTCGTCACGCGGCACGAACCGGGGCGCCACGACCGATCGGTCGACCGGTTTGAGCCTGATCGAGGCCACCGGGTGCGCGCCCGGGAACTTGAGGAAACCGTGGAGGTTCGGGAGCCGCATGATGTCGGCGGGGAGCGCCAGGGCGCGGAGCTCCCGCCTGGGCGTCAGCGACACCCCGTCGCGGATCGTGTTGGCGCCGTAGCTCACGTTCTCGGAGACCTCCTCGACCTCGCTCCGGCCCAGGCTGTCGGCCGACCACTGCGCGGTGTCGCGGTCGGGGGCCGCGAGGACGACACGCGTGCCGCAAAGCCCCGATATGGTCTCCGCCCCGTTCCGCCCGTAGAGGTCGCGGAGTGCCGAGGCGACCTGGACGCCGAGCACAAAGCAGCCCCCGAACTGCCTGCTTTCCGCCAGGCCCGGCTGCAATGACGGCACCTGGTGGAGGGTCGGCAGCTCATCGAGGATCACCCAGATCCGTCTGTCGTCGGCCTGCTCGAGCGAGAGCATCGCGTTGACGGCAATCTCGAGCCACGTCGAGATCAGGCCGCGCAGGCTCGCGTGCTGGTCGCCGCGCGAGGTGAGGAACAGGAACCCGCCGCCGGCTTCCTCGGACACCCACTCCCGGATCGAGAACGGCGTGCCCTCGTCGGGCAGAAACTCCAGCGCGCTCACGTTCGCGGTCAGCATGGCGCGCACCGAGAGCGCGGTCCGGGGGTTCTCGGGATCGACGATGGACTGCGCGACCGTCCCCTCCATGGCCTGTGCGAGCGCCGTGAGGTCCGTCTTGAGCAGGTGGTCGACGAGGACGTGGTTCTCCGTGACGCCCTTCTGTGCGAGGACTGCGGCCCCGTTGGAGAACAGTTGCCGCGCCGCGGTCACCCAGAACGGGTCGGCGCTGTCGCGCTGCTGGGGGATCAGCGCCGCCGCCATCATGTCGAAGTCGCGGGGAGTGCGGGCCTCGAGGAATGGCGACCAGCGGGGCGCGCGGGCATCGAGCGGGTTGAGCAGCACGTCGCGCGCAGGGTCGAAGAACGCGCGCGTGTAGCTCCCCATCTTGTCGTAGATCACGCAGCGCTCGCCTTTGCTGCGGATCTGCGCCACCAGGTCGGAGATCAGCACCGTCTTCCCCGAACCCGTGGTGCCCGAGACGATCGTGTGCTGGGTCTCGCTCCTGGGCGGGAACGGGATGCCGGCCAACCGGTAGGCGCGGTCCCGCTTCGCCCACGGCAGGCTCTCCAGAACGCGCCGGTGGAGCGGCCGGATGCGGCGGCGGAGTTGCGCCGCGGTCACGAGCTCGGCGCCCCGGACGCGGTGCTTCCGCCCGAGCTGCACGCCGCGGTACCAGAACCAGGCGAGGAAGAGCGCGATCACGCCGGCGCCGGCCTTGCCGCCGAGCCACGCGCTCCGGATGATCTCGTCGAGGATCCGCTCGCGGATGCGCTCGGCCGGCACCGAGGAGGCGATCGTCCGGATCGTGAGCACCCGGCGCGCGCCGCCCGGATCGCGGACGACCTGGCCCGACTGCGGGTCGTAGCCGATCGCGAGCTTGACCTCGGCCAGCGTCAGCAGGCCGGTCGCGTACCAGTCGGCGCCCGTGGTCGTGTGCCAGAGGTTCCACGCCGGCACCGCCACCACGACGAGCGCGCCCAGCATCATCCCCGCCTGCAGGAGCTGCCCCCACATGCGGACTCCGTGGAAGACGGTCTGGCCGCCGCGGAGGGTGCTCCCGGCGAAGCTGCGCATGGCCGTTCCTCAGGCCGCGGGGAACGTTGACCGCGCCCGCCGTCGGGGCGCGCTCAGGCCCACCCGCCAGCGGCGGCGGCCGCGTCGGGCGGCAACGGCGGGGGCGCGGCCACCGGCTCCGGGCCGTCCGGCGCGCGATCGGCTCCCGAGGCGAGCACGTTCACCATGCCCTGCGGGCCCGCGACGATGATCTCCGTCGCCTGCCTGGGCCGGTCCTCCCTGTCGGTGTACTCGCGGACCGTGAGGCGGCCCTCGATAAGGACCGCGGTGCCCTTCCGGACCAGGCGCTCCACCACGTCGACCGTGCCGCCGAACACGACGATGCGGTGCCACTCGGTCCGCTCCTGGGGCTCCCCGTCGCGGTCCTTCCAGCGCTCCGTGGTGGCCATGCTGAACCGGGCGGCCCGGTCGCCGCCCGCGTTGCCGTGGAACTCGGGGTCGCGCCCGACATGGCCGAGCAGGGTCACGCGGTTGATGTTCAGCATGGGAGGGCTCCTTCGATGGGCGCCGGCCGTGCGGCCACGGATCGCGACTTCCGGCGGAGGGAGCCCGCCGGGGGTTCCATTGCCGGTCTTCGTCCGTATACTGCGCAGTCATGCACAAAGTACCGACAAACAGGGATTATCCGCGCACGCGCTACACGTGGCGCGAACGCGCATTCGTGCTGGCCGGGATCGGGGTCGCCGCGACCGTCACGGCGGTCTCGCTGGCGCTCGGCTGGGGCCTGGAGCCCATTGGCCCGGTCTGGGCCGCGGCGATCGGCTGGACGGTCGTCGCCAATCTCGCGCACGCGCTGTGGCGCGGCTTCCGCCTCGGCGACTGGTCGGCATTCCGCAGCTGCGACCCGCCCGACGGCAGCGACACGTTCGACTGGAGCACGCGCACCGGCGCGTATGCCTACATGCGCATCGCCGACGAGCATGACCGCCTGATGCGCGAGGACTACGCCTAGGGCACGCCTCACGGCGTTCGCTCGCCGCCGTCCGGCGCGGCGTTCCTGGCCGTCCCGTAGAGCTTCCCCGCCAATCGGTCGCCAATGAGCGGCACGCCCTCGACTGCGTGCTCGGTGAACGGCCGCTCGACTTCACCCGCCGTTGCATCTCGACCGTCACGGATCGCGTTCTCCGTCAATTCCGTCCGCGCCGCGCGGACGGACCCGCGCTGCGCAAGATCGCCCTCGGTGGCCGTACGGTGGGTCCCGGCCTTCACGGCGACCTCGCCCGCTTCGGGCGCACCGGCCGACGCCGCGCGGCTGCGGACGTCCCCTGCCCAGC
The DNA here is from genome assembly GCA_022825235.1 of Alphaproteobacteria bacterium. Taxonomy (GTDB): domain Bacteria; phylum Pseudomonadota; class Alphaproteobacteria; order TMED109; family TMED109; genus VXPW01. The sequence goes on from JAJDYI010000040.1 coordinate 29,186, forward strand.
CGGCGTGCGCCGCCGCTGCCGCCGGGCCGTGGCTCTCGCCAAACCCGGCGCGTGCGGCTTCGAACTCCGTACGGCCGCCGACGGACGCCGGGTCCGGCCCGGCCGGCGCCGGGAACCGCCCGGCGATGAACGCGGCCGCGTGCTCGCGGAGCGCCTCGGCGTCCTCCGGGGTCTGCGGAGAGGCGAGGCGCATGGCCCCGCCCGCACCGATCGGCCGCCCGTCCACCCCCTCGCGCTCCGCCAGCCAGGCGAAGAAGGGTTGGCCCAGCTCGCGCTCGATCGCCTGCGCGTCGGCGCGGACGGCCGCCGCCTGCTCCGACCACTGCTCCGACTCGCCGTAGCTCGCAGCCGCGCGGTCCTCGAAGCGCTCCATCCGGGTGAGGTTGGCGCCGAGGCTCTCCTCCAGGCTCGCGAGCTCGCTGTCGCCCGTCGAGGTCGAGTACCGCCGGGACGCCTCCTGCACCCGCGACCAGAGGTCGGTGAGCTGGTGCTGGTCGGCGTAGTCGCGCATGCGGTTCCAGGCCTCGCTCTCGATCGTCTGGCCCCGCCAGAGCGCCTTGCCGTCCGCCCCGAAGCGGAACATCCCGGTGAGGCCGCCACCGATCGAGGCCTCGCCGGTGAGCACGGCCGCCTGGTCCGTCGTGATCCCGGCTGTCTCGGCCAGCTTCTCCAGGTGCGTGGCGAGCTCCTGCGCCTGCGTGCTCTCGCTCTCGGTGACCCCCCGCGCGTGCGCGGTGCCGACGCTCACGTCGCGCGAGTACCGCTCCACCAATTGCGTGGCATCCGTGGCCGCGGCCGTCCGCGCCGTGGCCGCCTGCACGTCCCAGTTGCGCCCCATCGAGTGCGCCTCGGCGGCGCGCTCCTCGTGCGAGACCGCGAGCGATTCCGAGAGCCGCACCCCCGCCGCCGGCACCCGGCTCGTGGCACTCCCCATGTCGGCCACGGCTGTCCCGTCCGGCGTCACCGTGAACCCCGCGCCGGCCGGCGCGTAGCCCGTGTACCGGTCCGTGTCGACGTGCATGGAGGTCCGGAGCTGGCGTCCCTCCTGGCTCGCGAACCGGTGCGTGTCCCACTGCGTGTTCGCGAGCGCCAGGTTCCCGGTCGTCCCCTCGTGCGCCGCCGACGTCGCCGCATCCTGGCCGACGGCGAGGACCGAGGTCGCGAGCACCGTCGCCTTCGATAGGCCGTACGCCAGCGCCGCCGCCAGGAACGGGACCGACATCGAGAGATACCCCGACATCACGGCGACGTCGGCCGCGACGGCGCGGATGCCGGCCTGCGCCACCAGCGAGATGCCGACGTCGCCGTTCGGCATGACGGCGGCCGCCTGCATGCGCTCGGCGGCCTCCCCCATCGAGATGCGGTGGAGCACCGCGTAGAGCGGGCCCCACGACTGGAGCCAGATGAGGCCCGTCACGTACGACTTGAAGATCGGCAAGCCCGCGGGCGTCAGCATCAGCAGCACCGCCATCGGGAACGCGCCGACATAGAGGCACTCGAACACGATCCTGAGCAGCGGCACCCAGGTCTCGGCCTGCCGCCCGATCGCCCGATACGCGGCGGCGGTCTGGGCCTCCGCGCGGGCCTCCGTGTAGGTCTGGAGTGCTGCCGCGTTCCCGGCCTCCGCCGCCCACTGCTCGCCCGCGTCGTGCACGGCGTTCAGGACCATCTGCTGGCGGAGGATCTCTGCCGCCGATCGCGAGGCGCCGATCAGAAAATCGTGCGCCGCCGGCAATGCCGCGAGCAGCTCCGCCCGGGCGAGCGCCTCGGTCCTCGCGTCCGGGAAGATGCGCCGCCCGAACAGCGTGCCGGCGCGCGTGATCTCGGCGGCCCACTGCGCGTTGAGGCGCCCGGCCCCGTCCCGGCAGGTGACGATCTCGCGGTCGACGGGCGTGGCCCCGGTCGCACCCGCGGGCTGGCGCGTCGCGTATTCGAACATGCGCGCGGGCGACGCCCCCGCCGACGGTGAGCC
>JAJDYI010000012.1 GCA_022825235.1 Alphaproteobacteria bacterium
TCCCTGGGCCGAGACCGCACCGGTGGCCACGGCATGACCTCATCCCATCTGTGGATAATCTGTGGAGCTTCTGTGCAGAACCGCCGTCAGCACCGAATCACAGGCGAATCACCGCTTGACGCGAGACATGGATGCTTATCCAGTTTGCATGCAATGCACCCCATCCCATCAATATGAAGGCAGATGGGCAGGCGCCTGTCCGCTCTTGGTCAGATTCATCGAGTGGATTACATCGCTGATTGCTGCCTCCCAAACCGCGCGCTGCGAACGGGACGTAGGCCCGAGCGAGCCAGAGCAGCGGCTGATCAGTGAATGGTGGAGAGATTCTCCGCCGGACCGCGTCCGTACTCAGGACAGTTGCGAGCGCAAAATCTCTAGCAGGCCTGGCCCGCCGGTCGGGAGCACTCGCTGACCAGCCGCCTTCCGGCCGGCGGCACGCGCCATCACCGCGGACGTCAATTGGTCAGTCCTCGAATATTCGGATTGGTGAGAACGCCTGCACCGGCGGTGCGTTCGGCAACCCATCTGGCACTCTCGACGGCACCATGACAGGGATGAAACCCTTTCAACAAGATCCGATTTAGTCGGGGATCTTTGTAAGCAGAAAATCTAACCCGGTCTGGCTTGATTCTCTAACTATCAGTTTTTTCTCGTACTCCTTGAAGCCGTCTCCATGCCCAGCAGGAGAACAAATCATGAAATCCGCCCCAAAATTGGAAACGGCTATGGCGGAGGGAGAGGGATTCGAACCCTCGGTACGCTGACGCGCACAACGGTTTTCGAGACCGCCCCGTTCGACCACTCCGGCATCCCTCCCGTGAAGTCGACAGACCCTCGTCGGGCGACCCGGCCGAGCCGCCCGGAGAAGGTGCTGTCCGCTTCGTGCGGGGAACTTCAGTCGCATCCAGTCGTCAGTTGATTTCCTGGTATTCGCCGTTGCTCCACTCGTAGAAGACGTACGACGGTCCTTCGATGTCCCCCTTGTCATCGAAACTCAGCGTGCCAAGCACCGTCTCGAAGGTCCCGCCCTTGAGCGCGGCCTTGACTGCGTCCGGCTCGAGCGATCCGGCGCTTTCGGCCGCCTGTGCCCATGCCTGGATCGCCGCGTAGGTGTAGAGCGTGTAGCCCTCGGGTTCGTAATTCATCTCCTCACGGAACCGCTGCACGACGTCAGCTGCTTCCGGGTTGTTCCGCGGGTCAGGCGAGAAGGTCATCCGGGTGCCCTCGCCCGCCTCGCCGGTGATGGCCCAGTACTCCTGGGATACCAGTGCATCGCCGGAGATCAGCTGCGTGTCGAGGCCCTGATCGCGCATCTGGCGCACGATCAAACCCGCCTCCGAGTGGTAGCCGCCCACATAGAGCACGTCGATCTGCTCAAGCTTGAGCTTGGACACCAGCGTGGAATAGTCCTTTTCGCCGGCCGTGTACGCTTCGTAGAGCGCTTCGGTCACCCCCTGGGCGTTCAGCGCTGCCCGGGTCTCGTCGGCCAGGCCCTTTCCGTACGCGGTCTTGTCATGGACGATGGCAATCTGGTCGCCGCCGTGGTGCTCGGCGAGGTAGGCGCCGGCAATCAGCCCCTGCGCGTCGTCGCGCCCACAGGTGCGGAACACATTGTCCAGTCCACGCTCCGTGAGTTGCGGGTTGGTCGACGCCGGCGAAATCTGGATCATCTGTTCCTCGGCGTAGACGTTGGACGCCGGGATCGACGAGCCGGAACAGAAGTGACCGATCACGATCGGGACGCCCTTGGACGCCAGGCTGTTGGCGACCGCGACAGCCTGCTTCGGGTCGCAGGCGTCGTCTTCGGCTTCCAGTACCAACTGCCGTCCGAGCACCCCGCCCTGGGCGTTCATGTCGGCGACGGCTGCGGCCGCGCCCTGCTCCAGCTGCTGGCCGAACGACGCGTACTGGCCCGTGAGCGGCCCCACCGCAGCGATCGAAATCGGTTGGTCGGAACCATCGTCGCCGCCACCGAACTGGTCCATGGCGATGATCACGACAATCACGGCCGCCACCGCGACCAGGATCCCGTAAATGATCTGCTTCATTGGTCCGATCCTCCCTTGACGCACCTCTAGGCCGCCGCTGCGCCCGACTGCGTCCGCGCCCCCATTATATCAGCCGGGAAAGGCGCCCCTAGCCGGCGGAATCGCGATCGGAATCGCGGGTCAGGCGGCGCCACGTGAGCGGTCCGGCGCGCTCGTACAACCACGGGTACTGCTGCACCATGCGCCGGGTCCGGGTGTGGCGGTGCGCCAGCAGCCCGAGGCCGAGGAGGGTGGCAAACTCCGCCAGGGTGCCGATTGGCGGGTAAAACTCGCCAGCGAACAGGGCCCACACAAAGAACCGGTCGGCGAGCGCCAGTCCCAGGGCAGTCGGCACGACCATCCAGACCGGCCGCCAGCCGAGGGCCAGCGCGCGGCCGGACAACCACGCGGCGCCGCCGCCGATCACGACGGTGAACCCGGCATAGACGCCGAGTGACATGCCGAGCAGGGTTTCGATCACTCCCCGGCTCCCCCCAGATAGGCCGCCTGCACCGCGGGGTTTGCCAGCAGCTCGCTCCCGGTCCCTTCCAGCGTGACCAGGCCGTTCGCGAGCACGTACCCCCGGTGGCAGAGCCGCAACGCGTGGTAGGCGTTCTGTTCCACCAGGAAGATCGTGGTGCCGCTCGATTGGTTGATCTCGCGCAGTACGGCGAAGATCTGGCGCGCCAGCCGTGGCGCCAGGCCGAGCGAGGGCTCATCGAGCAGCAGCAGTCTGGGCTCACTGATGAGCGCCCGTGCGATGGCCAGCATCTGCTGCTCCCCGCCGGAGAGGGTGCCGCCGCTCTGGTTGCGGCGCCGGCCCAGCACCGGGAACAGTTCGAAGGCGCGCCGGACGCCATCGTCGAAGTCGACGGCCGGATTCGCGACGGCACCCATCTGCAGATTCTCCAGCACCGTCATGCGCGGAAAGATCCGTCTTCCCTCAGGGGTCTGGGCGACCCCGAGCCGCACGATGTCCCAGGTTCGAAGGCGCGTGATGTCATGGTCCGCGAACCGGATCTCGCCGGCGCGCGCCCGCGGATTGCCGCAGATCGTCATGAGAAGGGTGGACTTGCCGGCGCCGTTCGAGCCGATCAGTGTGACGATCTCGCCCTCGGCGACCTCGACATCGACTCCGCGCAACGCTTCGATCGCGCCGTAAAAGGTGCGCACGCCCGAGACCTTGAGCAGCGGCGTCACGACGTCGTGTCCTCGCTCTCGCCGGCCTCGTCCTCATCGTCACTCCCAAGGTAGGCCTGGACGACGGCCGGGTCGTTGCGAACGGTCTCGGGCGCGCCCTCCGCAATCTTCTGGCCGTAATCCAGCACCACGATGTGATCGGAAACGCCCATGACCATGGACATGTCATGCTCGATCAGCAGGACGCTGATGTGGTGGTGGTCCCGGATGTACCCGATCAGTTCGCTCAGCTCCTCGGTTTCGCTCGGGTTCAGGCCGGCCGCCGGCTCGTCCAGGCACAGCAGGACGGGATCGCAGCACATGGCCCGCGCGATCTCGAGGCGCCGCTGTTCGCCGTAGGGGAGGGCGCCTGCTTCCGTATCGGCGTACTCTGCCAACCCGGTCCTCCCGATCCAGTACTCGGCCCGCTCCACGGATTCCGCCTCGGCGTGGCGGAACGACGGGGCGCCGATTAGTCCGAGGAACGTCCAACCGGATGCGCGCATCAGGTGGTTGTGCTGCGCCACCATCAGGTTTTCGAGGACGGACATCTTGGGAAACGTGCGGATATTCTGGAACGTGCGCACGACCTTGGCCTCGCGCACGATCCTGTAGTCGTCCATCTGCTCCAGGAGGAACGGCGTCCGGGATTCCGGCGAGTGCAGCGTGATCCGCCCGACGGTTGGCTTGTAGAAGCCCGTCAGGCAGTTGAACACCGTGGTCTTGCCGGCGCCGTTGGGGCCGATCAGGGCGTGGATGGCGCCCTGTTCCACCGAGAAGCTGACGTCGTCGACCGCGATCAGCCCGCCGAACCGCATGGTGAGATGCTCGACGCTGAGCAGCGTGGGCGGATTCATGCGGGGGCCGGCCGGGTGCGGATCGTGGGTTCGCGGTGCGTGAGCAGGCCCCCCGGGCGCCACAGCATGATCAGCACCATGCCCATCCCGAAGGCCAGCATCCGGTACTCCTGCAGTTCGCGGAAGTACTCGGGCAGTCCGACCAGGATGATGGCTGCCACTGCGACACCGATCTGGCTCCCCATGCCGCCCAGGACCACGATCGCCACCAGGATGGCGGATTCGATGAACGTGAAGCTCTCGGGGCTCACAAATCCCTGTCGGGTGGCGAAGAACGAGCCGGCGAACCCGGCGAACATCGCGCCGATCGCGAAGGCGGAAAGCTTGGTGTTGCGCGGATTGACGCCCAGCGACCGGCAGGCGATTTCGTCCTCCCGGAGCGCCTCCCAGGCCCGCCCGATGGGCAGGCGCCGGATCCGGAGCGTGAACGCGTTGGTCACGAAGGCGAGCGCGAGAATCAGGTAGTACATGAATATCAGGCGATGGACCGGGTCGTAGGCGACGCCGAAGAACGTGTGAAACGACTCGGTGCCCTGTTCCGGTTTGGACGCGAACGGCAGCCCGAAGAAGCTCGGTCGGCCGATGTTGGTGATGCCGTCCGGTCCGTTGGTGAAGTCGTACCAGTTGAGCAGGATGATCCGGATCATCTCGCCGAAGCCAAGCGTGACAATCGCCAGGTAGTCGCCCCGGAGCCGCAGCACCGGAAAGCCGAGGAGGATCCCGAACAGGGCCGCTAGGGCGCCGGCCACCGGCAGGCACACCCAGAAGCTCCATCCGAATGTGACCGAGAGCAGGGCGTACGAGTACGCGCCCACCGCATAGAAGGCCACGTACCCGAGATCGAGGAGCCCGGCCAGGCCGACCACGATATTGAGGCCCCACCCCAGCATCACGTACGTCAGGACCAGGGTCGCGACATCGATCAGCCGACGGTCGACTCCGGGCAGAAGCGGGAGCAGGATGGCGAAGCCCGCAAGCGCGATTCCGAGCCAGAGCAGCAGCTGGCCCATGGGGAGCGGGGTCCGTTCAGCGGGCTGGCGACCCTGCATAAGGTAGTTGCGGCCGGCCAGGCCCGCGATGGCGATGCCGCCGGCACAGGCGACGGTCGACAGGAACGTGCCCGGGACGAACGCATGCCAGATGGCCGTGCCGGAAGCCCCCAGGCCGGTCGCTTCGACAACGAGCGAGAACGCGCCGCCGGCGGCCATGGCGAGGCCGAGCACGAGCGGGAGCAGCCCGTGCCCCCGACGTGCGGCACTGATGCCCAACCGGCCGAAGAAGATCACGACGACCGCACCGGCGAATTCGGGGAAGCGGGTGCTGAGGGTCGGCGCGGTTCCCTCGGTGGTCAGCAGCAGGCCGACGAACGGGAACGCCAGGATCCCGGCGATTCCCGCTACCAGGGCGGCGTCGCGCAGCGACGCCGCGTGCGGCGAATTCACACCTTCTCCACTTCGGGGGTGCCCAGGATGCCGGTCGGCAGGAAGATCAGCACGATCACCAGGATGGAGAACGTCGCCACGTCCTTGTACTCGATGCTGAAGTAGCCCGACCACATGGCCTCCGTCAGGCCGATCAGGAGCCCGCCCAGCATGGCCCCCGGGATGGAGCCGATGCCGCCCAGCACCGCGGCGGTGAATGCCTTCACACCGGCGATGAAACCCACGAAGAAGTCGATCACGCCGTAGTAGAGCGTCACCATCAGTCCCGCGACCGAGGCGAGAGCCGCCCCCATGACGAACGTGAGCGAGATCGTCCGGTCCACGTTGACTCCGAGCAGGGCCGCCATGCTCTGGTCCTGCTGGCAGGCGCGCTGCGCGCGCCCGAGCGCCGTCTTGGCGATCAGGAGCGCGAAGATGGCCATCAGCGCGAGTGTCACCACCACGATCAGGATCTGGAGGGTGCTCAGGCGGACGATGAACTCCGTGTTGCCGAACTGAAACTCGAACCCGCCCCGGATAATCGGAGGCAGGGTCTTGACGCGTGCGCCCTGCGTGAGCTGGACGTAGTTCTGCAGCGCGATCGACATGCCGATCGCCGAGATGAGCGCCGCCAGCCGCTGCGTGCCCCGGAGGGGCCGGTAGGCGACGCGCTCCAGCACCCAGCCGTAGAGCGAGGTCAGGGCCATCGACACCAGCAGCGCCGACAGCAGCGCCAGGACCACCAGGCCGCCCTCGCTGATCCCGAACGCCACCACGGCCATGAGCGCGATGAAGGCGCCGATCATGTAGATCTCGCCATGGGCGAAATTGATCATGCCGATGATCCCGTAGACCATCGTGTACCCGATCGCGATCAGGCCATAGATTGCTCCGAGACTGACACCGTTGATGAATTGCTGGGCGAAATAGTCCATAACTCTGATACGTATCCGACCACTGTCCCGACCGCTCTCGTCGTTCATGATCGCCTGCGGGCGAGGGGACTGCAACAACCGGGTGCAACGCCGGTCGGTCGGCGGCGCTCCCGAGAAACGCCTATGAACTAGGCGCAGGTATGCACAAAATGTACGCAGCCAACACCGGACGCCGGCGCCCTCGGCCAGTCTGGCCTTGGGTTTCCGACATTGGTACGAAACTTGCTTATTTCTTCCCGACAGTCGCCCGACGGTCTCCGCGTCGGCACCAGCTCGGAGAATGCTCGTGAAGAAAATCGAAGCCGTGATCAAGCCGTTCAAGCTCGACGAAGTGAAGGAAGCGCTTCACGAGGTAGGCTTGCAGGGAATCACCGTCACCGAAGTCAAGGGCTTCGGCCGTCAGAAAGGACATACGGAATTGTTCCGTGGCGCCGAGTACGTCGTCGACTTCCTGCCCAAGATCAAGATCGAGGTGGTACTTCGGGACGAGGTGCTGGAGAAGGCGATCGAGGCCATCCAGAAGTCGGCCCATACCGGACGGATCGGCGACGGAAAGATCTTCGTGACGCCGGTCGAGCAGGCGATCCGGATTCGGACCGGCGAGGAAGGCGACATTGTAATCTAGCCGCGCCGCCGGTTGCGTCCGGCCCGTTCTCCCAACTTCTTCTGTGAGCATGCCGTGGAGGGACCACATGGCTTCTGATGTAGAAAACGTTCTTGAACTGATCCGTGAAAAAAATGTCGAGTTCGTCGACTTTCGTTTCACGGATCCGCGCGGAAAATGGCAGCACGTCTCCCAGACCACGGCCATCGTGGGCGAGGACACGTTCACCGACGGTGTCATGTTCGACGGCTCGTCGATCGCTGGCTGGAAGGACATCAGCCAGTCCGACATGTGCATGATGCCGGATGCGTCCACCGCCGTGATGGATCCGTTCACGGCCCAGCCGACCCTGATCCTGTTCTGCAACATCCTCGAGCCCACGACGGGCGAGTCCTACGAGCGCGATCCGCGTTCCACGGCGCTCCGTGCCGAGGCCTTCCTGAAATCGTCCGGCATCGGCGAGACCGCCTACTTCGGCCCCGAGGCCGAGTTCTTCGTGTTCGACGACGTGCGCTGGGACGTGTCGATGAACCACACCTTCTATCGGATCGATTCCGAGGAAGGACCGTACAACTCCGGCGAGGAGTTCGAGGGCGGCAACGTGGGGCACCGCCCCGTCGCCAAGGGCGGCTATTTCCCCGTACCGCCGGTGGATTCCGCCCACGATCTCCGTTCCGAGATGGTGACGACCATGGCGGAGATGGGGCTCGAGATGGAGAAGCACCACCACGAGGTGGCGCCTTCCCAGCACGAGCTCGGACTGAAGTTCAGCCCTCTGGTGCAGGCCGCCGACGCACTGCAGATCTATAAGTACTGCGTCCACATGGTGGCCCATTCCTACGGCAAGACGGCGACCTTCATGCCGAAGCCGGTCGTCGACGACAACGGCTCGGGTATGCACGTGCACCAGTCGGTGTGGAAAGGGGGCGCACCGCTGTTTGCGGGCGACGGCTACGCCGGGCTCTCCGAAACGTGCCTGCACTACATCGGCGGCATCATCAAGCACGCGCGCACACTGAACGCGTTCACGAACCCGACCACCAACAGCTACAAGCGGCTGGTGCCGGGCTTCGAGGCACCGACGCTTCTGGCCTATTCCGCCCGGAACCGGTCGGCCAGCTGCCGGATTCCGTTCACGACAGGCCCCAACGGCAAGCGGGTCGAGGTACGGTTCCCCGACCCCTCGTCCAATCCGTACCTGGCGTTTGCCGCGATGCTGATGGCGGGCCTCGACGGAATCCGCAACCGGATCGATCCCGGCGACCCGCTGGACAAGAACCTGTACGACCTGGATCCCGAGGAGCGCAGCGGCATTGCGACGCTGTCGTCGAGCCTCAAGGAAGCCGTCGATTCGCTGGAGAGCGACCACGGTTTCCTGACCGAAGGCGGCGTGTTCGCGAAGGATGCCATCGAGGGGTACATCGAGCTTCGGCGCGAGGAGATCCAGCGACTGGACTACTCCCCGCATCCCGCCGAATTCGACATGTACTACGCCGTCTAGAGGATTCCTCCCCGGGGCGATGGGCGCATTGCAGCCCCGTCGCCCGTGTCGCGCCGCCTGCCAGAGCCTGGCCGGCGGCGTTGGCGCGCGCAGGGACCGCACGCGCCAGCTCATCAGCCCGATAGCAAGCGTCTCCACCGCACACCGGGGGGTTGCTCGTGTCGAGCTGCGGTCTCGTCGCTGCACGCGACTGGCGAAGAAGGGGGGTGCGGCCGTCTTGCGCGGTCGTATGCCCCATCACGGCCTCGCCGACACCCTCCGCCGCCTTGAACGCCACGACGTCGACCGGGCGCGCACCGGGCGTCGCGACCAGGCCCGTGAGCGCCTCGTCCTGCAGGAGGGGTGGGAAGGGGTTGCCGTCGTCCGTGACCGTGGTACGGACACAGCGACCAGAGAAACAGAGCCGTTTGGCCCGGGCAAAGTGCCTAAGGTGACTTGGCGGGATAGGATAGGAACCATGACCGGGTCGGGAGCATTCTGCCATGCAGACAGACCGCATAGAGACCAAAGCTGGTGTGATGTTGGGTAAACCCGTGGTCGCTGGTACCCGCATCCCCGTGGAGTTGGTACTGCGAAAGCTTGGTGAAGGCGCGACCACGGCTGACTTGCTCAGCGCTTATCCGAGGCTGACTGAACACGACATACACGCTTGCCTCGTCTACGCAGCCAACACCATCGCTCACGAAGAAACCCTGTCGTTGGAATCTGCCTAGCCTTTCAACGAGCCTTCGGTAATGCGGTTTCTCGCCGACGAGAGTTGCGATTACGCCGTGGTTCGGACGCTGTCCCGCACTAGCCATGAAGTCTTGGCGGTTGCCGATCTTTCGCCGGGGGCCAGCGACGAGTGGGTAATCGAACCGGCTCTGCGGGAGAGATGCATTCTACTGACGGAAGACAAGGACTTCGGCCAGTTCGTGCATGCAAGCGGAGCGCGTTTTGTCGGCGTCATCTTGGTGCGGTTTCCGGCGGACGCCAGATCACACGTCGGTGAAATCGTGGCCGAGTTGGTCAAACGACGAGGCGATGATCTTCTCGGGAGGTTCGTCGTCGTTCAGCCCGGAAAGATGCGTATCGGTCCCCGGTTCAACGAGTGACTCAGGGCCCAGAACCATCCGCGTGTCGTCCCTCGTGGGCATGCGTTCTCGGACCAGGCGCTGGAGCATGTACCGACCATCCGGCAGAAGCAGTTCAACCGTCTGGTGACTCGCTGGTGCTGGATTGCGGTGCAGACCTTCGGCATGCTCAGGCGGTTCCGGCTTGACCCCCGCCACCCCCGTCGCGGCACGAATAGCGTCTGCGCGACCCAGACAACCTCGCCGAACGTCTCCGCGTCCGCCGACCACGGCTCTGACGCGACTGCAGGGTCGTCGGTTGCAAGCTCCCACGCCCCTGCGCGCCTAGCCACCCGCCAGACGCCGCCCGATCCTTCGCCCGTACCCCCGAAGCACGTAGTTTCCAGTTGTCACGAGTGCGCAGTTTTCGGCTGACATAGACACCCATGCCGACGAACGGGGATGGCAGGGTCCCGGCGACGCTACACAGGGGCTGACGGGATCGACGCGCGTCAACGCCTCACAGGCGTCCCGCCGGAGGGGGTCCGTCCAGACGCCTTCCGACACCTCGCGTTCATCGGTCGCTGGCGCAGTAGCCAGAGAAATGGGCGGCTACAGCATCGATTGGCGCAGGCTGGAGCGGAAAGGGGGTGTGATAGGGTCTTTTCACGCAGGGTACAGCGGAGCCATCGCCATGGGACGAATCGTCATTGTCGTCTGCGCTCTCCTGGTGGGCGCCGTCGGCGGATTTCTCGCGGCACCTCGGGATTCGGGTGAGCCGGGACAACCAGGTCCAGAACCTGTCGCGAGCACGGCGGGCGGCGACGTCGCCCAGGTCCGGTGGAAGATGGCGAGCGCCTTCGGCAGCCAGTGGCCGATACAGGGCGAGCTCGGGACCCATCTGGTGGAGCAGGTGGAGGAGGTCACCGGGGGGAGCGTCAAGATTCAGTTCTTCGAGCCCAACGCGCTGGTCCCGCCGCTCGAGATGTTCGATGCGGTCTCACAAGGCTCGATCGATGCGGCCTGGGCATCGGCGGGTCTCTGGGCCGGCAAGATCCCGGCCCTGCAGTTCTTTACCGCAGTGCCATTTGGTCCGGGGATTGGCGAATACCTCGGGTGGCTGTACGCGGACGGTGCCGAGGAGACCTATCGGGCGCTCTACGCGCCACACGGCATCCACGCGATGCACTGCGGACTGCACTCCCCGGAGGGGTCTGGCTGGTTCCGGGAGGAAATCGAATCGATCGAGGATCTTCGCGGGCTGAAGATGCGTTTCTTCGGGCTGGGTGCGCGGGTGATGGAAAAGCTGGGTGTATCGACCCAATTGCTTGCCGGCGGCGACATCTTCCCCGCCCTGGAACTCGGGGCCATTGACGCCGCCGAGTACTCCATGCCGGTCATCGACCTCAATCAGGGATTCTACCAGGTCGCCAAGCACTACTACTTTCCCGGATGGCACCAGCAGACCAGCCTGTTCGAGCTGTTGGTCTCGATCGATCGCTGGAACGAGCTGTCGATGGTCCAGCAGGCCCAGATCGAGATCGTCTGCGAGGCAAACTTCGTGCGCGGCGCGGCGATGGGAGAAGCGGCGCAGTCGAAGGCGCTGGCCGAACTGGAGGCGCTCGGAGTCCAGTTTCACCGCTGGTCGCCCGAGATTCTGGAGGCGATGCGTCAGGGCTGGCAGGAGGTCGTTGCCGAGGAATCGGCGAAAGACGCGGACTTTGCGCGGGTGGCGGATTCCTATTTCGCCTTTCATGAGGCGTATCGCAAGTGGGCGGAATTCGGCTACCTGCGATAGCGTCCGCGGAGCCTGGCGGGCGGCCCTGCGCCGCACGTGGCTGAGCTAGCTGGAGTAGTTCCTCTAGTCTGAAGTTCCCCCTGATTGCCACCGGATGATCGAGCCAAGTGCTTGTGCTGGCGGGGTTTGCGTGGCCATTCGCGCGGATGACTGTAGCCATGTAGATAGCGGATGGTATATTGACAATGGCGATTATATCGGTAT
>JAJDYI010000013.1 GCA_022825235.1 Alphaproteobacteria bacterium
TTCCAGCCTCAGCCCGCGGGCCTCCCTGGCGAACCGCAGACCGGCGCCTTCCATCCAGGCCTCCGGGTCCGCCCCCTCGCTGACCACGCGGCGCACCGCCCGGATGAATTCTCCACGGGCGTTGCGATGCGCGTACCGGGAGACCACGAACCCCCAGAAATCGCCGATGTTCATTTCCGCATTCGCCATCGGCCGGACGGAAGGCGAAAGCCCCGCACGGCGCCGGGCAGTCCACGGGGACGGGGAGGGGCCGGCGTGGCCTCTTCGCCGGCCGGCCCGTATCCTGCCGGAAGGCCACGGAGAAAATATCCCATCGCCGGGCGGGCGTGTCAACGGATCGGACCGGACCGGATCGGACCGGACCGGACCGACATGGTCGGTGTCCGCGGCATATCGCAGACGGCATGACCGGCATCGCCGGAAACGTGGTCCGGGGATCCGGAAAATAGCCTGGCCGAGATGTTGAATTCAGCATCTGCAGCAGCAGATTCTCCCGGTTGAAGTGCTTCACCGTGGCATTGGCCGAGCCGGTCCTGGTGAAGGTGTCGAACAGCAGCCGCAGGCTGTGCTGCACCTGCCGATCCGGATCCAGCACCACCTGGCCGAGCGGGTCGTACACCAGCCCCACCGGCAGCGGAATCCGCAACTCCCCCCGCTTGGCCGCGTTCAGCGTCCCCCCGCGGAGCCGGGCGCGCATCATGTGGAGTTCCGCTTCGCTCATGGCGCAGATCTCCAGCAGCCGATGCCAGTCGGTGGAGTTGCGCGCAAGCCTGGACACCTCCAGCCCGAGCACGATCCCGGCCCGCCCCATGGTGACTTCCGCGACCAGGCGCTTGAACCCCTCACGGTCGCTGTCGGCGCCGGACTGGCCGAGATCGCTGTCGATCACGACGACCCGCTCCGTCGGCCATCCCATCGCCACGGCCCGGTCGCGCAGCGCATACTGGCGGCGGGTGCTCTCGACGTGCTCGAACACCTGGCGCAGGCTGGACTGGCGAACGTACAGGTAGGCGTCGCGGCTCAGATGGCTCGCGGTGACCTTCTGGTGGGCGGCGCTCATGCCGGCTCCCCCTGCATATGACCCTTCAGCATCTCGAGCAGAACGTCGATCACCGGCCTTTCGACGTCGGCAGGCAGCGTCTCCGGAGGGGCGTCTGCCGGGACCGCCGCCGGTGGGACGGTCAATTCGGCGAATGCCCGCAGCCAGGCCGCGACGCCGCGCAGTGCCACCACGGCGTGCCCGTGGCGGTCGTGAACGGCGCCGGGCTCGACGGCGTGGCGACGCATCCGCTCGTAGCCATGCCCGTAGGCGGGGTGTTCGGCCGCGTCAATTACGATATCCGGTGGGCTGCCCTTCGTCGTTTTTTTTCCCGCCCGAGGGCACGGTCGATGCTGCGGCGATGGACCGAGATGCCGAAGCGCGTACGCACGAGATCGACCAGGTCCGCGGCCGTCAGCTCCGGCTGTTCGCTCTTCGCCGCCCGCAGCGCCTCGACCACCTCGTCGCTGATCTTGTGGGGCCGGCAGGGCCCCGGACGGTCCGGCAGCAGTCCCGGCAGCCCGCCGGCATCGTAGGCGCGCTGCGCGAGGTACCAGGTGGGCCGGGAGACCCCGAAGCTGGCCGCGGCATGGCTCACCGGCACGCCGTCCTCGCGCACGCGGCGCAGCATCTCGTACTTGACCTGGAGCAGGTCGCGCGGATCGAAGAAGGCGTTGGAGAGGAACAGTTCGTCCCGCACCGCCTCCGCGTTCGGGTTCAGGCAGCCATGCTCCCTGAGGGCCCGGGTCTTTGCATCGATGGAATGTCTGGCCATCGCGTGGGGTCCGTTGAAAAATGAATGTAAATCTATTTATGCACATTATGAATACCGAATCAAGAGGATTTCTCCTGTGAATGTACGAATAATCCTGAACATATATAGGATTATTCCCGTTTCTCTCTATCAGGCCCATCCCGATATGCTCCGCCCATTCCTCACTTAAGACAAAAACGATCTTACACATGGGACACAATCTCCTTGACACTGCCCGTATCGCCGTCGCCCTCGTTCCCATCGCGGGCATCCCCGTCCAGGTCGGCCAGCAATGCCGACAGCGCGAGCAGGTCCGGTACGTGGAATGCGGGTCGTCCCGCCGCCACCCGCACGAACGGATCCACCGCCGCGACGCTTGTGAATGCCTGGCGCATCGTGCGCACCGTGCCGTCGTCATCCGTGTAGTGGACCAGTCCAACCCCGACCATCGACGTGGTCTCGATCAGATCGAACTCGCGTCCGTGAAGAGGGTGAAAAGGGTGCGTCACCACAAAGCGATGCTTCTCAATGCACAGGTGACGTGCAGTTGAAAACCCACTCCCTGATGGTCAGCCTCTACTACGATATCGACCTGGCTTCAGGGTTGAAGCCCTACGTCGGCGGGAGTATCGGGCTGAGCCGCGTCTCCATGAAGGCGAGCACTGCCGGCACGCAGACCACCGACGACGATGATACCGTGTTCGCCTACCAGTTCGGCGCTGGCATCGGTTACGGGATCGGCACCTGGTCCGGCCGGCCCGTCATCG
>JAJDYI010000032.1 GCA_022825235.1 Alphaproteobacteria bacterium
GTGTCCCGCCGAAGTGTGCGCAGGAGGTTCGCAGGCTTCCAGCGCCCGGGCCTTCATCTGCACGGTGATTTCGGCATACCGGTTGGTTGTATCGAGGCTGACATGGCCAAGCCACGCCCGGATCACGTTGACCTCGACGGCTGCTTCGAGTAGATGAACTGCAGTCGTATGCCGGCTACCTCTTGCACGAGGTAGGCGGCACACTTGACGCACCGATGGTGCCCTTCCCGCGAGCGCCCGCTATCGCATGAACCGGATGAAACGCTCGTTGTTACAGGGCGTTACGTCTCAACCCGTCCCGCACCGCCGCACGGCTTCCACGACGAAACGCCGCCGCGGCTGCTTCCTGTGCTCTCACCCAGCCGCGCGGCCCGAACGGGAGCCGCGATCATGAGCGACCAGACCAAATCCACCTTCGCCCGGCGCGTCCGCGCCGCCAAGCCGCGCGCCAGGCGCTACGACATTCGGGACGACCTGATTCCCGGCCTGTTCCTGCGGGTCTCCCCCACCGGCGCGCGCAGCTTCGCCCTCGACCGCGCAGCGCGCGGGTGCAGGCGCTTCGCCACCCTTGGCGACGCCAACGCCATGACCATCCCCGAGGCGCGGCGCGAGGCCCGCAGGCTGATTGCCGCCTTCACCGAAACGGTCAGGAACGGTGGTGGCCCCCGCATGCCAGGAAATCCGATGGACGTCTTCGCCGCCGAGTTCCTCGACCGGCAGGCCCGGCACTGGAAGCTCGCGACCCGCGAGACCAACGCCTACATCGTGCGCAACCACATCCTGCCCGCCTTCGGCCGCATGACCGTGGACGTCATCACGATCAAGCAGGTCCAGGACTGGTTTGCCGCCATGAGCAACCGGCCCGACATCGCCAACCGCGCCATGCCGGTGCTGTCCATGATGATGCGCATGGCCGAGCTTTGGGGATACCGCACCCACAAATCCAACCCGTGCAGGAATACCCGGCGCTACCGGATGAAGCCCGTAGAGCGGTTCCTGACGGCGGAGGAAATGGCCCGGCTCAACGCCGTGCTGACCCGCGACGAGTTCTGGTGTCCGTACATCGTCGCCATTGTCCGCCTGCTGATGCTGACCGGCTACCGCTTCGGCGAGATCGCCACGCTCGAATGGAACTGGATCAGGGACAGGCGCATCCACCTTGCCGACTCGAAGTCCGGGCCGCGCACGGTCTGGCTGTCGAGCGCCGCGCGGGCCATGATAGACGCCATCCCGCATCGAAGGGCGAAGCCGCCGCATCGCCATCACCCGGCACGGCGAGATGGAGTTTGCCGAGGCCCGCCGCCGCGCCCGCGACGTGCTCGCGCGCATCCGCGCGGGCGACAATCCCGCAGAAGACATCCGCAGGGAGAAGGAGACCCCGACCTGCCGCGAGTTCGCGGACGAGTATCTGCGGCGCTCGGACCCGCACTGGAAGCCGTCGGGCCGCGAGACCGTGCGCATCTATCTGAAAGCCCGCATTCTGCCCGCGTTCGGCAGGATGCCGGTCGACCGCATCGGCGCCGAGGATGTGGCCGCGTGGTTCGACGCGGCGAGCAGGGACAAGCCCGGCGCGGCCAACCGCGCATTCGAAATCCTGCGCGCGATGATGTTCCGCGCCGAGGAATGGGGATTGCGCGAGCGGGGCCCCAACCCTTGCCTCGGCATCGCAAGGAACCCAAGGAACAAGGTCGCCCGGTTCCTCGACGCGGACGAGCTGGCCCGGCTCGGGCGCGCGCTCGACGCCCGCGAAGCCCGTTGGCCCGAGGCCGTGGCCGCTATTCGCCTGCTGGCGCTTACCGGTTACCGCAGGAGCGAAGTGCTGAGTCTGCGCTGGCGGAACATCAACGACGATGCGTTGAACCTTGAGGATTCCAAGACCGGCCCGCGCTCGGTCCCGCTCGGCGCGTCCGCGCGGGCGCTCGTCGAGGCGCTGCCCGGATCGCGCGATCCCGACTCCTTCCTGTTTCCGCGCCATGCCGAAGGTCGGGGTGTATGGATACTGACAACTTGCTGGCGGGCGGTGTGCGCGGATGCGAAGCTGGGCAGGCTGCGCATGCATGACCTTCGGCACACGGCAGCCAGTCAAGCCATAATGTACTGATTGGCAAGCTGTTCGGACACCGCCGACACCGGACGACAGCGGGCTATGCCCACCTTGCCGACGATCATCTTGTCGAGGCAGCCGAGAACGTTGGGAGCCTGATTGCGCAGGCGATGACACCGATGGATGCCATCTGACCCTGTACCCATCACAAGGTCGAATACATCGTCAGTGTTTTCAGGTTAGGATGCAGCTTGATCACCAAGCTGGATCCTAACATGCTCAAACGCGACTACATTATCGACGAGATTCGGCGAGTTGCAGAAAAGGTTGGACGTGGGCCCGGTCGTCAAGTTTTTGAGAAAGAGACCGGCATCCGCATGGCAGAATGGTACGGCGTCCACTTCCGAAGCTGGGGCGATGCTCTCAGGGAGGCAGGATACGAGCCTAACGAGAAGCAAGAAAAGTTCAACTCCGATCAACTACTTCGAAAGTATGCCGAAGCCGTTCGCGACTTTGGACGCATCCCTGCTGAAATCGACATTCGCATGTATTCGCGCGAAAGAAAGGGCTTCCCAGGACACAGTACTTTCTCCAACCACTTCGGCAACAAGTCCGGCCTTATTGCCGCTCTGACGGAGTGGGTGAGCAACAACGACGAGTTCTCGGACCTCATGGCATTGCTTCCCGAACCCAAGGAAACTGATACCTCGTCTCCGCAGACAGAGGGTCTTGTCTATCTTCTCAAATCTGGCAACTACTACAAGATCGGCCGCAGTAATAGGCTTGAACGAAGAGTGAAGGAGATCAGCGTATCGCTTCCGGAGGAGGTTTCTCTGGAACATGCAATTCGTACAGACGACCCTCCCGGGATCGAGGCGTATTGGCATCGTAGGTTTTCGGAGAAGCGAGCAAAGGGCGAGTGGTTCCGCTTAACCGCCACCGACCTGCGAGCGTTCAAGCGACGCAAGTTCCAGTGATGTGGCCTCGGGGAAGTGCTCGTCTGCGCAACGCCCACACGGCCTTGCGAGAAATTGCCCTGCCACCTTGTACTTCCTATAATCCCGCCCGGAAGCTGCGCGACGGTTCGGAGACTGTCTCCACAAGTGCGCGGCGGGCGCTGCCGCTCAAGCGCCGCTCGGGCTAAATGCCGATTGTACAACGGCTTTCATCGCCCGACGGGTTGAGCGGTCAGGAAGCACGATTAGGACGCCCTTCGACGCGTTGGTCTCACACCCGACGCATCTCTGATGTTCTAAAACCAAGCGCGCGCATGACCGGCACTCCCCTGCAATATCGGCGTTTTCCCTGCGCATACGCAGAATTACATTGAAAAATAAAGGCTTCCTGAACTCAGGGACTACCCTGGCGCTAGGGTGGTGGCGCTTTGGCCCTAGGCGTAATACGGCGCATTGCGGATTGATACCAATCTGGTATCAGCGAATCCCTGCGCTCCGTGTTGACGGCCATCATTGCGGTAGCCGACCCAAGGGTACTTTCCAGCTCGTTGTGCGGTACAGAGACTGCAGAATTCCGGAATATCCAAAGCTGGAACACTGGTAATATCCGGGCCCAAACGACACCTCGCAATACA
This sequence comes from Alphaproteobacteria bacterium, assembly GCA_022825235.1. Lineage (GTDB taxonomy): Bacteria > Pseudomonadota > Alphaproteobacteria > TMED109 > TMED109 > VXPW01. The sequence goes on from JAJDYI010000032.1 coordinate 3,636, forward strand.
TTAAGTGAGGCAATAAAACCAATGCCGCAGACCATCCAGAAGAACATCCGGGTCACCCCGGAACAATGGAGCCGCATAGAAAAGACCGCCCGAGAGCGGGAGATTTCACCTAACCAGCCCATCGTCAATCTGGTCATGGACACCCTCGACTGTGGCGGATGGCCCAACACCGAGACTGAAATCCGGGTCGTGAGGGTTTCCCTTTTCACCACCCAG
>JAJDYI010000073.1 GCA_022825235.1 Alphaproteobacteria bacterium
TGTAAGGCCACGCTTGGGGCATGTCAAGGTCTGCTTATGTAAGTATGCATCCACGCTATGACGCCCTGCCGGCGGCAGGAAGCCATTGCGGTTCAGGAAGTTGGACGCGCGAACGGGCTGTTTACCAGCTTGAAGTTCCGACTAGGCGTAGACGATGCGGTGCTTGCCCCCGAGTGCCTCGGCAAGCGTCTTGAGGCGCGCCCGAACGACCAGGGCATCGAGGCACCGCGGTACGGTGAGGATCAGGACGCCGTCGTGCAGCTCGAGTCGGCAGCTCTGCAGCGTGTGCGCCGTGCCCCCGCCGATCGTCATCGCAAGCCGCAGGGCCAGACCCACGATTCGTGACGAGTGGGCCTGGACGTCGGGGATCAGCCCGGCGATCGACCGCATCCGCCCGGTGACGCCTGCGCCTGTGTAGCGCGCGTAGAGCGCCAGTGCCATCCGGATTCGGACCGTCTGGCTGACCGGCAGCAGCGGGCGGAGTGCGACGCGATCGAAGGCATACCGGGCCCGGTGGTCCGGGTGTTCATTCCAGGCGAGATCGACGAGGCGCGCGCAGGCGCGCAGGAACTCTCGGTTCCGGTTCCGAAAGCCGGCGGTCCGGAGGGCTGGCCGAAGCCAGTCGGCAATGATGTCAGTGTCGCCGACGAAGGGCCGGTTCACGGGCCCGAGCGAGGCGCTCGCTTCTTGTAGCGGCGACATCGGCCGGCCCGCCGGCGTCTCCAGCAGGTCGAGCAGGATCCCTTCCCGCAGGCCGAACCCGGAAAAGACGACCTTCGAGGGTCGAACGGCCCGCATCACCGCCAGCATCGCGGCCGCGGCGAAGGGTAACCCGCGCCGGCGGTGGCTGGGGATTGAATGCGGCAACTTGCGGGCCGGCAAGTGAACCAGGTCGGCGAGATGGCCGAGCAGTTCATCCCGGTTCAGCCGGTACCCGTGAATGATCGGGAGGGGGTGCCGGGTGCGGCTTTGCAGAGCGCGGGCCAGGGCGCGCCAGGAGCCGCCGATCGCGTAGAACGGTCGCCCGCGGCCGTCGTGGAGCCAGTCGAGCCGCCCTAGTTCGCGCGTCAGTGCGGGCTCCGCATCGGCAGCGACGTGCCGGCTCAGATCCATGAGGCGGAGCATTCCCGCCGGCAGCGAGTCGTTGGCCAGCACCTTCCCCTGGCGGACGCGCGCGAATTCGATGCTGCCGCCCCCCATGTCCCCGAGGATCCCGTCGGCGTCGGGGATCCCGGCCATCAGCCCGTTGGCGGCCAGCCGGGCCTCCCGGTGTGCCCCCATCACCTCGACCTTCACACCGGTCCGCTGAAGGATCGCCTCGACGAGCGGCCCGCCGTCGGCGGCGTCCCGGATCGCCGCGGTTGCCACCATATGGATGTGTTGCGCGCCCATCGCTTCGGCGACCCGATGGAAACGCAGCACCGTCGCGAGCGCGACCTCGCGGCCGCGCCGCTGCAGCTTGCCGGAGCGGCCGAGCGTGCGGGCAAGGCCCACGATGACCCGTTCGTTGTACAGAACGACTGGGGCGCGGGCTGGCGGCCGGTACACCACCAGCCGGAACGAGTTGGAACCCAGGTCGGCCACGGCGACCGGGCGGTCGCGCCCGTTTACGGACCCCGGCGCCCGCCGGTTCGTCATCCCGTGCGCGACCTGGCCTAGTTGGCGGACTTACCGAGCGGCACGGACCGCGGGGCGCCGGTACGAAGCGCCTTGCCGCGCCCGGAGAGCGAAGGGTTGTCCATGAAGTACTGATGCGCCGATTCCGATCTGGCGTCACCGTGCATCGGTCGATAGGTTCCGTCGCCCAGCATTTCCCAACTCTGCGTCCGGTCGTTCAGGTTGGCCACCATGATCTGGTCGAGGACCTGCTGGTGCACGGTGGGATTCAGGATGGGCACCATCGTCTCGCAGCGACGGTCCAGGTTGCGCGGCATCAGGTCGGCCGAGGCGATGAACACCTTGGCGCGGCGCGACGGCATCTTGCGGCCGCCCCCGAAGCAGTAGATCCGGGCATGCTCCAGAAAGCGTCCAACGATGCTCTTCACGCGAATGTTCTCGGACAGGCCGGGCACACCGGGGCGCAGGCAGCATACGCCGCGGACCACGAGTTCGATGGCGACGCCGGCCTGTCCGGCCGCGTACAGCGCATCGATCACTTCCGGATCGACCACGGCGTTGGCCTTGATCCAGATCGATGCGGGACGTCCGGCCCGGGCATGCGCAACCTCCTGCGCGATCAGGTCCAGCAGCGTGCCGCGCAGGTGCGCCGGCGCCACCGTGATGGCCTGCCAGGTCTCGGGCTCGGCGTAGCCGGTCAGCAGGTTGAACAGGGCGCCCGCGTCGCGGCCGATGACCGGGTCACAGGTAAACAGCGAGAGGTCGGTGTAGATCTTCGCGGTGGCGGGATGGTAGTTCCCGGTCCCGAAATGGACGTAGCTGATCGGACCGTTAGGTTCCTGGCGGACGACGAGCGAGGCCTTCGCGTGCGTCTTGAGGCCCATGAAGCCGTACACGACATGCACCCCGGCCCGTTCCATGTCGCGGGACAGCTTGATGTTCGCCTCCTCGTTGAACCGGGCCTTGAGTTCAACCAGCGCGGTGACGGACTTCCCGGCCTCGGCGGCTTCGATCAAGGCGTCGACGACCGGAGAGTCCTCGCGCTGCGTCCGGTAGAGGGTCTGCTTGATCGCAAGCACCTGCGGGTCGCGCGCGGCCTGGCGCAGGAACTGGACGACGACATCGAAACTCTCGTAGGGATGGTGGACGATCAGGTCCTTCTTGCGAATGGCGGCGAAGCAGTCGTCGCCCGTGCTCCGGATGCGCTCGGGGAAGCGCGGCTCGAAGGACTCGAACCGCAGATCGTCCCGGCCGCACCGCACGATCTCCGCCAGCGCCGCGACCCCGATGATGCCGTCGGCCTCGACCACGTTGGCGGGGTCGACGCGCAATTCCTGGAGCACGGTCTCCCGGAGGTCTGACGGCATCCGGGCATTGATCTTGAGGCGCACAACGTTGCCCCGACGGCGCTTTCGCAGCAAGGTCTGGAACGACCGGACGAGGTCCTCGGCTTCCTCCTGCAGTTCCAGGTCGCTGTCGCGGATGATCCGGAACGTCCCGTGGCCCAGCAGTTCACAGTTGTTGTAGATCCGGTCGACAAACGTCCGGATGACGTCCTCGATCATCACGTACCGCAAGGGAGATCCCGGCAGCCGGATGAAGCGCGGTAGCACGGCCGGAATCGGGATCAGGGCGTGCAGGCTGCGAGCGGCACCGGTGCGCGGCCGCAGGCTCATCACCAGCGCGAACCCGAGATTGGCGATGAACGGAAACGGATGGGCCGGATCGATCGCGAGCGGAGTCAGCATCGGGAAGATTTCGCTGCCGAAATGATCGGACAGCCAGTCGTGCTCGCCTGCGGTGAGCTCGCCTGGATCGATCACGTGGACGTCGGCCGCGGCCAGCTCGGCGCGCAGGCGCCGCCAGCATTCCTGCTGCTCGGCCATCAGCTGTGCGGCGGCATCGTTGACCGCGACCAGCGTTTCGGCTGGCGTGCGCCCGTCGGGCGAGCGCCGGTTGACGCCAGCCGAGATCTGCCCCATCAGGGCGGCCACCCGGACCATGTAGAACTCGTCCAGGTTGGCGCCGGAGATCGACAGGAAGTTCACCCGCTCCAGCAGCGGATGATGCGGCTTGCTGGCTTCACTCAGGACGCGCCGGTTGAAGGCGATCCAGGACAGTTCCCGGTTGACGAAGCGGTCGGAGCCGAATGCTGCCGGTGGTCGGCGGTCGACCTTCGGCCGGCGGTTCCGGGACACGGCAACCGGCCGCACGGCAACCGCAGTTTCGGCCTGCATGGGCATCTCGAGACCTGAATCCGGCCGGTCGGTCAGAACGTACCCGGGTAGCCGCCGCCGTCCAGCAGGAGGTTCTGTCCGGTGATGTAGCCCGCGTGGGCGCTGCACAGGAACGCACAGGCCGCCCCGAACTCCTCGGGGGTCCCGAAGCGGCCCGACGGATTGCCGGCGGCCCGTTCGGCCGCGACCTCATCCACGCCGAGCTGCCGCTTCTCGGCCTCGAACTCGATCGTGCCCCGCAGGCGGTCCGTGTCGAACGGGCCGGGGAGCAGGTTGTTGATGGTCACGTTGTAGGCGACGGTCTTGCGGGCGACGCCGGCGACGAAGCCGGTGAGGCCGCTCCGCGCGCCGTTCGAAAGCCCGAGAATGTCGATCGGGGCCTTCACGGCGCTGGAGGTGATGTTGACGATTCGTCCGAAGCGACGGGCAATCATGCCGTCGACGGTGGCCCTGATCAGCTCGATCGGCGTGAACATGTTGGCGGTGCAGGCGGCGGTCCAGTCCGCGCGCGTCCAGTCCCGGAAATCGCCGGGCGGCGGGCCACCGGCATTGTTGACCAGAATGTCGGGGTCCGGGCAGGCCTCGAGCAAGGCGGTCTGGCCCTCGGGGGTCGTGACGTCGGCGGCGACCGTCTTCACCGTGGCGCCGTGGGTGGCGACCCGGCCGACGTCGGCGGCCGTGCGTTCAAGGGTCTCGGGGTCGCGCCCGTTCAGGACGACGTGCACGCCCTCTTCGGCGAGCGCCAGTGCACAGCCGCGCCCCAGTCCGCGGCTGGAGGCACACACGATCGCGGTGCGCCCGGCTATTTGAAGATCCATGCAAGCCTCCCGGCAGTCTGACGGCCCCGTCAGGCGGGCGGGTTCGCGGCGTCCGCGAACCATGCCCGCACGAACGGGATCGTGAGTTTGCGACGACGCGCAAGAGCGGCAGCATCGAGTTCCGCGACCAGCCGCCGGGCTGCAGCGAAGGACCGCTGCATGCGCCGCAGGAGAAAGAGTATCACTTCGTTGTCGACCCGCACCCCGCGGTCGCCGAACTGCTTCCGGATGACGTGGCCGAGCAGCTCGTCGTCGGGTTGACCGAGGAACACCGACTGCATGGCGCGGAGCCGCGACAGCAGGTCCGGCACGCGCAGGGCGAGCTGGGCCGGAGGGCGCTGACAGGTGAGCAGCAGGTGTCCGCGCGCGTCGGTCATCGTATTGACGAGGCGAAACAGGCGGTCCTCGTCGGCCCCGGCGTCGACATCCTCGATCAGCAATGCCCGCCCGCCCCGGCGGGCCGCCTCCAGGGCTGAATCGAGCTGCGTCGCCTCGTGCCGCGCCGCGCCCGAGCGATGGCACCACACGGCCCCGAGATGCGATTTTCCGGCCCCCGGCGGGCCGATCAGGACCAGGCCGGGCGGAGGCCAGTCCGGCCACCGGTCCACCCACGCGACGGCCGCCGCATTGGCCGAGCCCACGACCAGGTCGTCCCGGTCCAATGCCTCGCGAACGTCGAAGTCGAACGTGTACTGGGACACGGGTGTCACGGTTCCCGGTAGAACGCGCTTTCGCGGTACCACGCCACCGCCGACCGGAGCAGGACCACGATGACGGCGGCGGCTGGCACGGCCACCAGGATCCCGACGAAGCCCAGGAGGGCACCGCCGGCGAACAGGGCGAAGATAGTGCCGACCGGGTGCAGGCCCAGGCGCTCGCCGACCAGACGGGGGCGCAGGACGTAGTCGTCGAGCAGCTGGCCGGCGCCGAAGACCCCCGCGGCGGCCAGCGTCTGCCAGGCCGCCCCGAACTCGAGAGCGGCCAGCCCCACCGAAAGCAGCAGGCCGAGGATCGTCCCGACGTAGGGGACGAACGAGATCAGGCCGGCGAACAGGCCGATCAGCACCCCGTTCGGGATGCCAATCAGGCCGAGGCCGAGGGCGTAGGCGCCCGCCAGGATGGCGCACGTCGTCGACTGGCCGCGGACGAAGCTGGCCAGGACCCGATCGATTTCGGCGAACCGGGCCCGGGCTTCGGCCAGGTTGCGGCGCGGCAGCAGTTCGTCGATGCGGGCTACCAGATCATCCCAGTCGCGCAGCAGGTACCAGGCCACCAGCGGGGTCACCAGCAGCAGTCCGCCGACGTTGATGATCGCTGCCCCGGACCGAAACAGGTTTTGCAGCACCTTGAGCGCCCAGGCGCCGATCTCGCCAGTAAAGAGTGGAACCAGGTCCTGCGCGCTGCCCCCGAGCTCCCAGCCGAAGCGCTCGGTCACGCGTTGTCGAATCTGATCCAGCCAGGCCAGGATCCTGCGGATTCGGTCGGGCGCCTGGTCCGCGAACGTGTGAGCCTGGTCGATCACCACCGGAAGCAGGAGGCCGGTGACGGCGAAGACCGCCAGGGTGGCGAAGACCAGGACCAGCGTGGTTGCGAGGCTCCGGCCCAGCCCCAGCTGTTCGCACCGGTCGACGAGGGGGTCCAGCAGGTAGGCGATCGCCACGCCGAGGACGAACGGCAGCAGGACCGAGGAGAACAGCCACAGGATAGCGGCGGCGGCCACGAAGAACGCCAGCCAGATCACGAGAACCGCGCGGGGGCCGGAGAGGAGGGGCACGGGCCTCAATCGACGATGGGCGTGACGGGCGGCGGTGCCTCGACCGGCGCTTCGGAAGTGGGCTCGATGGCCGGCGGGAGCTCGGGCTCGGCTGCGAACCGAACCCGCCACGGGTCATTGACGGTATCGACGTCCAGGCCGATGGCGGCGAGCGCCGCGCGTACCGTCTCGGGCGTGCCGCTGTAGGCGAGCGCGAGGTCTGCCTGCCGCGTGGTCAGGCGCCGGATCGCCACGTCCGTCAGCCGGCTGGAGCGCCGGAGTTCGCCGAGCAGGCGGCGCCACTCGGCATGGCTTCCAAAGTCCGCGCGCACGGCCAGGACACCGTCGGCCTGGCGCCGGTCCCGCACAGATTGAATCCAGAGATCTGCCGCTGCCCGCGCGGTGGTCGAGGCGGCCCGCAGCAGCAGCTCCGTGTCCGTTTCGTCGACCGTGCGGTTCAGGCGCAGGTGCAGTGGTTCGGCGATCGGCTGACCCCGGTCAACCAGTCGGACGGAGACCAGCACATGCCCGTCATCCGCTCCCTGGTCGGCCCGGGTCAGCAGGGCGCGGGTCACGCCGTAGCGGCGGGCGAGCCCCGCGATCCGGTCCGCCTGGCCGGCGTCGGCGGCGGCCGCGGACAGTGCGGAGACGTCCCCTATCTCACCGTGCGGCACCAGCAGCGGGATGAAATCGCCGGCGTCAGGCCGGCGCGCCCAGACGTCCAGCCACGGGTTGTGGTCCCAGAGGTCCAGACGGCCATCCCGGCCGAACAGCGGGATCAGCAGGTGGGTGGGCGGGCGCCGTTCCTCGAAGGTGAGTTCCAGCTCATCCATCAGGCCCCGCACCTGGTTGGGATCGAACTGCACCTCGATCGTCGCGCGGTAGCGGTTGGCCGCGATGCGTTCGCTTTGCACCGAATAGCCCGTCACGAAGCGGGACGGATCCGCCCGGACATCGCCAGGAACCTGGGCCACGTCTCGGTCGAGCAGCAGCCATCGCAGCAACCGGTCGAAGGCGACGCGCTCGCCGGCGCGGAGCGCCGCCGCGCGCGCCGCGCTCCCGTCTGCCCCGGTCTCGTCGACCGCAATTCCGCCGACCGAGTAGATGTCGCCGGGAGCCTGGGCCGCGGCGGGTCCGCCGGGGAGCCCCGCGGTCCAGAGGAGCCCGGCGACGGCCAGCGCCGGAAGGGTCCGACTCCGCGACAACCTTTGCATGACAGCGACTATAAATAGATGGTGCTCCGCTGGCGTCGGCATTCGCCGGCCGGTGCCGGTCGGGACGGCGACGGGGTGAAGACGAGCGTCGATGACAGGTTCCAGGCATTACACCTACGCCGGGGCCGGCGTCGACACCGATGCCGCGGCAGCGCTGGTGGAACGGCTCGCGCCGCTGGCCCGCACCACGGCCCGGGCCGGCACGGCGGGCGGCCTGGGTGGCTTCGGGGCGGTCTACGACCTTGAGCGGGAGGGCTTCCGCGATCCGTTGCTCGTGGCGGCGACCGACGGGGTCGGAACCAAGCTCCTGCTGGCGGAAGCGGTCGGCCGGCACGACGGGATCGGCATCGACCTGGTCGCGATGTCGGTCAATGATCTCCTGGTCCAGGGGGCACAGCCGCTCTTCTTCCTCGATTACTTCGCCACCGGCCGGCTCGATCCCGAGCACGCCTTTCAGGTTCTGGAGGGCGTGGTCGAAGGTTGCCGCCAGGCGGACTGTGCGCTGGCCGGCGGCGAGACGGCGGAACTGCCCGGACTGTATGCCGGCCGGACCTACGACCTGGCCGGCTTCGCGGTGGGCGCGGTCGAACGCGACCGGCTGCTCCCCCGGAGCGATCTCGAGCCGGGCGACTGCGTGCTGGCGCTCGAGAGCAGCGGACTGCACGCGAACGGATATTCCCTGGTGCGGGCGATCGTGGCCGGGGAGGGCATCGATCTCGTCGGCGCGGCGCCGTTCGCGCCCGACCAGGCGCTCGGGGACGTGCTGCTCAGTCCCACCCGGATCTACGCGCGCGCACTGCGCCCCGTGCTGGCGGCCGGCCACGTGAAGGCGCTGGCGCACATCACGGGCGGCGGCTTGGCGGCCAACCTGGCCCGTGTTCTCCCGGCCGGCACGCAGGTCACGCTCGATGGCGCGGCCCTCCGCCTGCCCCCGCTGTTCGACTGGCTGCGCGTGGCCGGCGGACTGAACGCCGGTACCTTGTTCGGCACGTTCAACTGCGGTGCAGGGATGCTCCTGATCGCGGCCGCCGGAGCGGCCGAGCGAATTCGGCAAGATCTCGAAGACAAGGGGGTGCGCGCCTGGCCGGTGGGGGCGGTGACCGCGGGCCGGGGGCCCGCCGTGGTGATCGAGAGCCCGGAGGCCGCGTGGCAGTCTTGAACGTGGCCGTGCTGGTCTCCGGGCGCGGCTCCAACCTGCGGGCGCTGCTGGACCGGGCGGCTTCCCAGGCCGGCTTCCGGGTGGCCGTCGTGGTGTCCGATCAGCCGGAGGCGCCAGCCCTCGAACGGGCAGCGTCGGCCGGAGTCCCCGTGGCGATGGTCGCGCCCGCGCCCGGCGAGGGGCGGGCCGCGTTCGACGCTCGGCTGGACGCCGAGCTGGCCCGCCGGGGCGTGGAGCTGGTGTGTCTGGCGGGCTTCATGCGGATCCTCGGGTCGGCCTTCGTCGGGCGCTGGCGCGGCCGGCTGGTCAACATCCACCCGTCGCTGCTGCCGGCGTATCCCGGGCTCGATACGCACGCCCGTGCGCTCCGCGACGGCGCCACCCGCCACGGGTGCACGGTGCACTGGGTCCGCCCGGAGGTGGATGCGGGCCCGATCATCGCCCAAGCGGCCGTGCCGGTGCGGCGGACCGATGACCCGGCGACGCTCGCGGCGCGGGTGCTGTCAGCCGAGCACGGGCTCTATCCGGAGGTGGTGGCCGGAATCGCGGCCGGTCGGCTCCAGGATCCGGGAGCCTGACCGGGCCCGGGTCAGCCCACGATGTCGAGCGCGGAGAAGAAGTAGGCGATTTCGCGGGCAGCGGATGCCGGGCTGTCCGAACCGTGAACCGCGTTCTGTTCGATCGAGGATCCGAAGTCCTTCCGCAGCGTCCCGGCGTCCGCGTCCGCGGGATCGGTGGCGCCCATGACCTCCCGGTTGCGGACGATCGCGTCCTCGCCCTCCAGCACCTGCACCACTACGGGCCCGGACGTCATGAACTCGCAGAGCGACCCGAAGAACGGGCGCTCGCGGTGTTCGGCGTAGAAGCCCTCGGCGGCCCGACGCGTCAGGCGGAGGCGGCGCTGCGCGACGATCCGCAGGCCCGCCTCTTCCAGCCGGGCCACGATACGGCCGGTTACGTTGGCCCCTGTTGCATCGGGCTTGATGATCGACAGCGTGCGTTCGACCGGTGCCGGGTCGTGACGGGGCGACGGATCGTCGCTCGGCCCCTCGCCCTGTTCCTGGTCGCCGCCCATAGCACCGTCGTCCGGTGCATCGGGCGCGGCCAACGGCGTCGCGGGGGCCGTGTCGGCGGGCGGTACGGGCGCCTCCTCCCACCCACCGGACGCGGTCTGGACCGACCACTGCACGCGGTCAGCACCGGACCGGGCCCGCCCGAAGGCCTCAGCCGCGCGCGCCGCCTCCGGATCCGCTGCGTCATAGAGCATGCAGATCCGCTGGAACGCGTCGGCATCCGACGCATCGGCGCCGTCCAGCAACACCAAGAGCTGCGCCCGGTTCGGCACCGCCGTGGTGGTGGTGAGGAACACCGGGAGTTCCTCGGGATGCTCGTCGCCGTCGGCACCGTGCGGCAGAAATGCCGTACCGCCCTCCCACAGGCTGGTGTTGAGGGCCTCGATTCGCCCGGCATCGCGGGAGCGGACGACGGCCCGCAGGTCCTGCCGAAGCGCCGCGTGCAGCAGTTTCGGGACGACCGAGTCAACCGGCTGCGTGCACCCGTAGAGGTGAATCTGCGGTGCGCTCATTCAAGGTTGTCCGCGACGTAGCGGTCGAGCAGGCGCACGCCGAACGCGGTGCCGCCGGGCGGCACCAGGGGCCGTCCACGGGTCCGCCAGGTCACGCCGGCGATATCCAGATGCGCCCAGGGGATGCCGTCGATGAACCGTTCCAGCAGCTTGGCGCCGGCGATACTCCCGGCGAAGCGGCCGGCGCCCACGTTCTTCATGTCGGCGATGCGCGACTCGATGTGCCGGTCATAGTCGCTGTCGAGCGGGAAGCGCCAGATCTTCTCGTGCACCGCGTCGCCGGCCGCGCTCAGGCGTTCGGCCAGCTGGTCATCGTTGCAGAAGAGCCCGGCGCGCTCCTGGCCCAGCGCCACCAGAATGGCGCCCGTCAGCGTGGCGAGATCGATCACCGACTTGGGCTTGAACTTCTGCTGGGCGAACCAGAGCGCATCGGCGAGCACCAGCCGGCCTTCGGCATCGGTGTTGATCACCTCGATCGTCTGGCCGTTCATGGTGGTCACCACGTCGCCGGGCCGCTGGGCCGTGCCTGAGGGCATGTTCTCGACCAGCCCGACCACGCCGACGACGTGGGCCTTCGCTTTCCGGCCGGCGATCGCCTTCATGGTCCCGAGCACCACGCCGGCGCCGCCCATGTCCCATTTCATGTCTTCCATCGACGCCGACGGCTTGATGGAGATCCCGCCTGTGTCGAACGTGACCCCCTTGCCCACTAGCGCGAGCTCAGGTCGGGTCGTCCGGCGCCCGCGCCAGCGGAGCGTTACCACCCTGGGTTCATTGGCGCTGCCCTGGGCCACGCCGAGCAGCGCCCCCATGCCCAACGCCTTGAGGCGCGCTGGCGCCAGCACGTCGACCTCGACCCCGAGCGGACGCAGGCTGCGGGCCGCCGCGGCCAACTGGACGGGAGTCAGGATGTTGGCTGGCTCGGAGACCAGGTCGCGCGTGAAGAACACCCCGTCCGCAACCCGGTCGAGCGCCGCGAACCGCTTGGCCGCTGCGTCCGCCGGGGCGGCGGTCACCTCCACGGTGCTGGTGACGGGCTTTTGCTCGTCCTTGAGCCGCGTGTGATACCGGTCGAACCGGTAGCTCTGGAGACGAATCCCGTAGGCAATCTGGGCGGCGGCCTCCGTCGCGTCCACCGTTACCCCGTCCGGAAGTTCCGAGAACACCGTCGCGCGCACTACCCGGTGGCGGTCGAGCGCCTGGGCGATCGCGGCCCCCATCCGGGCCACCGCTTCGGCATCGACCTTCGCAACGTCGTCCAGCCCGACCAGAATGACGCTGTCGGCTGCGATGCCGGCCGGGGCCGGAAACAGCATGGTCTTGCCGAAGCCGGCCTGGAACCGGTGCGCCTTGGCCCCTTTCAGCAGCGCTCCTTTGAGGCGCCGGTCAAGGTCTCGACCGCTGGCGGAGAGCTTGCCGCCCTTGCCGACGGCAACGACGACTGCGCCGCTGCGGGGGAGCGACGGCTTGATGAAACTTAAGTCAATGGACATGGGCGAAGTTCCGATGGTGGGCCGGCTGGCGGCCGGCGCGTTTCGAAATCAGTAGTTGAGAACCTGTACCAGCACGTAGATCGCGACTGCGGCGAACACGATCGTGCCGATCGTGACCCACACTAGGCTCCGGTCGTTGGAAGGAGAATTAGCCATGAGAATTCCCTGTCGTCGGCGTTGCTGCACGATACGGCTCGCCCGCGAAACGGGGCCAGCTGCGCGCAGGATGGAAGCCGGACCCGGAAGTTTCAAGGCACGCAGCCCGTCCGCGAACCCGGCGCGTCCCGGTTCGGGGCGTTCGCGTTCGTGACGACCGGCGCGGGCCCGACGAAACACGATCCGGCGGCAGGGCAGGGTAGACCAACCTGCGCCGACCGGCACCGACGCGGAGATTTCGCTACGATGCGCGATGCAATGAGGCGCTTGGGCCGGATCTGGTTGCCTGCCTGCCCACAGGGCAGAGGTGCGACCCACCTCCGTGTCTTGTACCCGGACGCCCTGGATTTCCCAAAGGCAGGACAGGGCGCGTGGCCGGCCAGCTCGGCCTGACGAAGCCCGAATCGCACATGATCGATCAGACGCCGCTGCACAGCTACACCACCGAAGAGGCTCTCGAGTTTCATCGCCGTGGCAAGCCGGGCAAGCTGGAAATCGCTCCCACCAAGCCGCTGGTCACGGCCCGGGACCTCTCCCTCGCGTACTCGCCAGGTGTCGCCATTCCCTGTCTGGAGATCGAGCGCGACCCCGCGGCGGCATTTGACCTGACGTCCAAGGGCAACACCGTCGCCGTAATCTCGAACGGCAGCGCCGTGCTGGGTCTCGGCAATCTCGGTGCCCTGGCCTCCAAACCCGTGATGGAAGGCAAGGCGGTCCTGTTCAAGCGCTTTGCGGACATCGATGCCATCGACATCGAAGTCGATACGGAAGACGTGGACGAGTTCGTCCAGACGGTCCGCATGGTTGCCCGCAGCTGGGGCGGCATCAACCTCGAGGACATCAAGGCGCCCGAGTGTTTCATTATCGAGCAGCAGCTGTCGGCCGCACTGGACATTCCGGTCTTTCATGACGATCAGCACGGAACGGCGATCATCGCGGTGGCCGGGCTGCTGAACGCGCTCGATCTGACCGGGCGGACGCTTGAGGACACGCGCATCGTGATGAACGGCGCCGGCGCGGCGGGGATCGCCTGCGCCGAACTGCTCCAGGCCATGGGCTGCCAGCCAGGCAGCATCATCCTGTGTGACCGCACCGGGGTCATCTATCAGGGGCGGGACGGGCTCAACCAGTGGAAGTCGGGCCATGCCGTCCGGACCAGCGCGCGGACGCTGGCGGATGCCCTGAAGGGCGCGGACGTGGCGTTCGGGCTGTCGGCCAAGGGGGCGTTCACCGCTGACATGATGCGCTCGATGGCCGCCAAGCCGGTCGTGTTTGCAATGGCCAACCCGGACCCCGAGATCCGGCCCGAGGACCTGGCCGAGGTGCGCGAGGACGCGATTGTCGCGACCGGTCGATCCGACTACCCGAACCAGGTCAACAATGTCCTGGGGTTCCCGTACATTTTCCGGGGCGCCCTGGACGTGCGGGCTTCCACGATCAACATGGAGATGAAGATTGCCGCCACCGAGGCCCTGGCCGCGCTCGCGCGCGAGGATGTCCCCGACGAGGTGGCGGCTGCCTATGCCGACCGGGCGCTCCGCTACGGCCCCGAACACATCATTCCCAAGCCGTTCGATCCGCGCCTGATCACGCAGATTCCGCCGGCGGTCGCCGAGGCCGCGATCGCCTCGGGCGTGGCCAAGCGACCGATCCGCGAATCCGACGAGTACCGGCGCACGCTGGCGACGCGACTGGACCGAACCGCCTCGTTCATGCAGGTGCTGGGCGACCGCGTGCGGGCCACCCCGCGCCGCATGGTGTTTGCCGAAGGGGACGAGAGCCGGATGATCCGCGCGGCGGCGCGCTGGCGAGACGAGGGGTACGGCACGCCGGTCCTCGTCGGCAACGAAGAACGCGTGCTGGCCAGCATGGACCGGCTGGGCATTCGCTCGGCTACGGGGCTTGAGATCCTCAACGCCGCCGTCAGCCAGCGGACCGATGACTACACGGATTTCCTTTACGGGCGCCTTGCCCGCCGGGGGTACTTGCGGCGTGATTGCCAGCGCTTGGTCAACCGCAACCGCAATGTGTTTTCGGCCTGCGCAGTCGCGCTCGGCGATGCGGATGCGCTGGTCACCGGCACGACCCGGAATCACTATTCGGCGCTCGCCGACATCCGTCGCGTCATCGACCCCCCGGCCAACGGCGAGCTCTTCGGCCTCTCGATCGCGGTCACCGGGGGGCGGACTCTGTTCATCGCCGACAGCACGATCCACGAGACCCCGTCGCCGTCGCAGCTTGCCGATATCGCGGTCGGCGCGGCGTCGGCGGCGCGCCGCTTCGGCCATGAACCGAAGGTAGCCTTGCTGTCATTCGCGAATTTCGGCCAGCCGATGAGCGCGGAAACCGGCCGGGTGCGCCGGGCCGTTGAAATCCTCGACGAGCGAGAAGCCGATTTCGCCTACGACGGCGAGATGGCCCCGGACATCGCGCTGCGGACCGACCTGCAAGAGCATTATCCGATCTGCCGGCTGAATGGGCCGGCCAACGTGCTGGTGATGCCGGGTCTGCACGCTGCCAGCATCGCCGTCCACCTCCTGTGCGAGACGGGCGGATGCCAGATTCTGGGCCCCATGCTGACGGGCCTCACGCACTCGGCGCAGATCACCCGGATGGGCGCGCGCGTATCGGAAATCGTGACGGCCGCCATTCTCGCGGCGCAAGGGGTGGAAGGCGGGGACTAAGTCGGGAGGCCCACCTCTGTGCCGATGGCCGAACTGTTCCGTGCGGTGCTGCGCACCGCCGCCCCGGCGACCGCCGTGTTGCTGGCCGTGTCGGCGGCCGGGCAGCTGGACTGGCAGGTTGCTGCCGGAATCTGGGCGGCCATGCTCCTGCTCGGCGCCGGCGCCGCCTTCGTGCAGGTCCGCGATACGGCCCGGCTGGTCAGGTGGATCCGGGCGATGCGCGACGGCGAGTCCGGAGCGCATGCCGATGTCCAGGCCTGCGGCCTGCGGGAACTTTCCCGGCATCTCGCCCAACTGGAGTCCGAAGTGGGCCGGGTCCGTGCCGGGACCGCCGAGCGCGATCGGTTCATCCACGCGCTCCTGGAAACGTTGCCCATGCCGGTGCTGGCGCTGGCTCCCGATGGTCGCGTCACCCACGCCAATGCCGCCGCGACCAAACTGTTCGAGAAATCCCCGTCCGGCCATGCACTGGCGGAACTCACTCGGGTGCCGGCTTGCCTGCAGGCATTCGATGCGGCCGGGGACAGCGGCGCGGCCCAGACCATCCAGTGCCGACTTCCGGCTGAGGACGGGACCCTGCACCAGGTGTCGGTGCATCCGTTCGATCGGGATGCCGGGGCGCCGCCAAGGCGCGTGATGATCTGCCAGGGGCTCGCCGACAGCACGCCGCGCGAGACAGCCAGGACCACGTTCCTGGCCAACGCCAGCCACGAATTCCGCACCCCGCTGACGGCGATTCTCGGCATGGTGGAGACGCTGCAGGGACCCGGGCGCGATGACCCCGAGGTGCAGGAGCTCTACCTGGACCGGCTCGGCAAGCAGGCGAGCCGGATGGTGACGCTGGTGGACGACATGATCCATCTGTCGGCGGTGGAGATGAGCGAGGCCTTGCCGCCCGAAGGCCGGGTGGACCTGGTGCCGCTGGCCCGCGAGGTCTCGGAGGATCTGGCGTGGCAGGCGGCGGCGCGGTCGATGCACGTCAATGTCGAGGTGCCGGGTGATCCCGTGACGGTCACCGGGGACGCCGAACAACTCCGCCAGCTACTGACCAACCTGCTCAGCAACGCGATTAAGCATGGCAACGAAGACGGGCGCATCGGCGTCGAGGTGGGCGCCAACCCGCCCCGAATCACCGTGACCGACGACGGAGAAGGCATTTCGCCGGGAGAAACGGACCGCGTGTTCGAGCGCTTCTACCGGTCGGCACAGGCCCGCAACCGGCGGATTCCCGGCCATGGTCTGGGGCTCGCGATCGTGAAGCACGTCGCCCGTCGACACGGCGCTGCCCTGGACGTGCGCAGCGAGCCCGGCGTCGGTTGCGCCATCAGCGTGACGTTCGAGGGCCCGGCAACGGCGCCGCAACCGACGTGACTGTCACATAATTTTCGTATTCCATACACAATTGGATACGACTGGGTCCCGTACCAATGACGGCAACGGGCCGCATCGGCCCCTTACCGTCTTCGGGAGCATTCCGCACCATGCACAATCGTCTCGTCGCTGCGGTCTTCGTCGCCTGTGCCGCAGTTGCCGCGGCCGGTGCCGCACAGGCACGTGACCAGATCAACATCGTTGGGTCCTCGACCGTGTACCCCTTCGCGACCGTGGTCGCGGAGACCTTCGGCCGGGGTTCCGACTTCAAGACCCCCAAGATTGAAGCCACCGGGTCCGGCGGAGGCCTGAAGCTCTTCTGCGCCGGCCTCGGAACCGATCATCCGGACATCACCAACGCTTCTCGCCGTATGAAGAGCAGCGAGCTCGAGAAGTGCCGCGAGAACGGCGTCATGGACGTCGTCGAGATCAAGATCGGCTACGACGGCATCGTCATCGCCAACGCCAAGGCCGCTCCCGAGGTACAGTTCACGCTGCGCCACCTGTTCCTCGCCCTGGCCAAGCAGGTGCCCGAAGGAAATCAGGAAGGTGGACAGCTGGTCGACAACCCGAACCAGGCGTGGTCAGACGTCGACCCCTCCCTGCCCGACGTTGCCATCGAAGTGCTCGGCCCCCCGCCGACCTCCGGCACGCGGGACGCCTTCAACGAGCTTGCGATCGAGGGCGGCTGCAAGACGTTCCCGGGGCTGAAAACCATCAAGAAGGAAGACAAGAATCGCTACAAGGCAATCTGCCGCGGCATTCGCGAAGACGGGGCCTACATCGAAGCCGGTGAGAACGACAACCTGATCGTTCAGAAGCTGGCAGAGAATCCCAACGCCTTCGGCGTCTTCGGGTTCTCGTTCCTCGACCAGAACCGCGACGCCGTGAAGGGTGCATCGATCGACGGGGTGGCGCCGGAGTTCGAGAACATCGCAACCCGCGCCTACCCGGTGTCCCGCCCCCTTTACTTCTACGTGAAGAAAGCGCACGTGGACGTGATCCCCGGGATCCGCGAATACATCGCCGCGTTTACCAGCGACGACGCGTGGGGGGACGAGGGCTATCTGACCGACCGGGGTTTAATCCCCCTGCCGACCGACGAGCGGGCGCAGTTTGGCGACAATGCCGTTAATCTCATCCCGCTAGAGAGCCTCTAGCCGCCATTTACTGAGGGGGACGGTCGAAGCCTTCGCGCCGTCCCCTATTCGTCCCATGCTGACGTACCTGCCCCTCCTGATTATCGTCCTGTTCGGTGTCGGCGCGTTCTATGCCTCGCGCGCGCGAATTGGCGCGGCGCCGGAGCAGCCGTTACCGGGTCTGCCGGGGCACTACGGCTGGTACGGGACGCTCTGGACCGTGGTGCCGGCTACCCTCGTCTATGCGGCGTGGGCCGTCATCGACGGACAGATCATCCGCAACATCGTCCTCTCCGATCACCCGGGCCTGTCGGGTGCGGAAGCCACGCTCCTGTTCGTTTCGATCGAGAATGCCGCTGCCGGCGTGATGACCGAGGACGTCCCCATGGCGTCGGTGGAACTGCTCCTCAAGCTCGAGAATCTCAGCACGACAGCCCGCTTCGCCGTGGTGACAGCGGTGTCCGTACTTGGCTTTTTCTGGGCCTGGCAGCGGATCCGGCCGGAACTGACGGCGCGTGACCGGGTCGAGACGGCCCTGCTCGTCGCCCTGTTCATCGCGTCCATCATCGCGATCCTGACGACCGTGGGGATCGTGCTGTCCCTGGTGGTCGAGACGTTCCGGTTCTTCCAGCTGGTCTCCCCGTTCGAGTTTTTCTTCGGCCTCGAATGGTCCCCGCAGATCGCGTTACGCGAGGATCAGGTGGCGGCATCCGGCGCATTCGGAGCCGTGCCGGTGTTTGCCGGCACCCTGCTGATCACGGTCATCGCCATGCTGGTGGCTGGCCCGATCGGCCTGATGTCGGCCATCTACCTCGCGGAATACGCCCATCCCCGGGTCCGCGCCGTGATCAAGCCGCTGCTCGAAATCCTCGCCGGGATCCCGACGGTCGTCTACGGGTTCTTCGCGGCTCTCGTGCTGGCGCCGAGCATGCGCAACCTGGGCGTGGACCTGGGGCTAACCATTTCCTCGGAGAGCGCGCTGGCCGCAGGACTGATCATGGGCATCATGATCATTCCGTTCGTGTCGTCCCTTTCCGACGACATCATGACGTCGGTCCCGATGTCCCTCCGGGAGGGCTCCTACGGCCTCGGTGCCACGGCCTCGGAGACGATCAAGCGCGTGGTGCTGCCGGCAGCCACGCCGGGCATCGTCGGCGGGTTCATGCTCGCGATTTCGCGCGCGATCGGGGAAACGATGATTGTCGTCATGGCGGCGGGCCTGGCCGCCAACCTGACGGCCAATCCGTTCGAGGCGGTGACGACGGTGACGGTGCAGATCGCCACGCTGCTGGTCGGCGACCATGAGTTTGATTCCGAGAAGACCATGGCGGCGTTCGCCCTGGGGCTCACGCTGTTCTTCGTGACCCTGGCCCTCAACGTGGTGGCCCTTCGGGTCGTCCAGAAGTACAGCGAGCGCTATGACTAGCACCGGCCTCTCCGCGATCAGCTCCCAGGCTGCGGCCAACCGGCTGCTGCTGCGGCGCAAGCGGGCGGAACGCCGGTTCCAGCTGTACGGGATCCTCGCCATCTCGGCGGCGGTCGGTTTCCTGATCGTGTTTCTCGCCAGCATCGTCAGCCGGGGCTACATGGGCTTCGTGCAGACCGAAGTGCAGCTGACGGTCAATTTCGACGCGGAGCTGATCGAGGCCGGAAGCTACCGGAAGATCCTGCGCACGAGCCTGGTGGAGCTTTTTCCCGAGGCTGGCAGCTCGCGGGCCGAACGGCGGGCGCTGGCGGGCATGGTGAGTGCTGGCACGGTCTTCGTCCTGCGGGAAACGGTCGAGGCGGATCCGGCCATCGTCGGCACCGTGCAGGACGTCTGGGTGCTGGCGTCGGATCCGGTCGACCAGTTCTACAAGGGACGCATCGACGCGGCGCTTCCGGAAGGGGAGCGCCCGATCTCGGACGCCTCGCTGGCCCGCATAGCCGGACTCGAGGAAGCCGGGCGCATCGCGCTGCGTTTCAATCGCAATTTCTTCTCCCGCGGCGACAGCCGCAACCCGGAGGAAGCTGGGATCCTGGGCGCCATCGTCGGTTCGGCGCTGGCACTGGTGGTGACCCTGGTGGTGTCGTTCCCGATCGGCGTGATGACGGCCGTGTATCTCGAGGCGTTCGCGCCGCGGAACCGGATTACCCGGCTGATCGAGATCAACATCAACAATCTGGCCGCCGTGCCCTCGATCGTCTTCGGGCTGCTCGGCCTCGCGGTGTTCCTCAACCTGTTCGGTCTGCCCCGCTCGGCACCGGTATCCGGCGGGCTCGTGCTGAGCCTGATGACGCTGCCGACGATCATCATCTCCTCGCGTGCCGCCATCCGGGCCGTGCCGCCGTCGTTTGCCGAGGCGGCGATGGGGCTGGGGGCGAGCCGGGTGCAGGCCATCTTCCACCACGTGCTGCCGGCGGCCGCGCCAGGGACGCTGACGGGCGCGATCATCGGTATGGCCCAAGCGCTGGGGGAAACGGCGCCGCTGCTGATGATGGGGATGGTGGCCTTCGTCGTGGAGGTGCCGGGCGGGTTCACCGATCCGTCCACGGTGCTGCCGGCGCAGGTCTACCTGTGGGCCGACAGTCCGGAACGCGGCTTCGCCGAAAAGACGGCCGCCGCGATTATCGTGCTCCTGGGATTCCTGCTCGTGATGAATGGGCTTGCCGTCTATCTCCGCCGAAAGTTCGAGAAGCAATGGTGATCACGAGCGTGTCTTCCAACCCGCAGCCAACACTGGTGGCGCGCGAGTTGTCGGTGTTCTACGGCGAGAAGCAGGCGGTGTTCGATGTCGACCTGGACATCATGCCGCGCGAGGTCACCGCGTTCATCGGCCCGTCCGGGTGCGGCAAGTCGACCCTCCTGCGCTGTTTCAACCGCATGAACGACCTGATCGAGATTTGCCGGACGACGGGAAGCATGCTGCTTGACGGCCACGACATCGCCGGGCCCGACGTGGATGTGGTCCAGTTGCGCTCACGGATCGGCATGGTGTTCCAGAAACCAAATCCTTTTCCCAAGTCGGTTTACGACAATGTCGCCTACGGTCCGCGGCTCCACGGCCTCGCGCCGTCCCGCAGCGACCTCGACGAGCTCGTCGAGACCAGCCTGCGGCGGGCCGGCATCTGGGACGAGGTCAAGGACCGGGTCGACCAGCCGGGAACGAGCCTGTCGGGCGGGCAGCAGCAGCGTCTGTGCATCGCCCGGGCGATCGCCGTGCGGCCGGACGTGCTGCTGATGGATGAACCGTGCTCGGCGCTTGATCCGATCGCCACAGCGACCATCGAGGAGCTGATTGACGAACTTCGGTCGGAGTACACGATCATCATCGTGACCCACAACATGCAGCAGGCGGCCCGAGTCTCGCAGAAGACCGCCTTCCTGAACCTGGGGCGGCTGATCGAGTTTGACGAGACGACGAAGATTTTCACCAATCCATCTGAACAGTCGACCCAGGACTACATCACCGGTCGCTTCGGATAGCCTCGGGAGCCGCGCATGCCTGCCGAACATACGGTCAAAGCCTTTACCGAAGATCTTGCCAAGATCGAGCGCAGCCTGCTTGAGATGGGCGGGCTGGTGGAGGCCCAGATTGCCCGCGCCGTCACGGCGGTCACGCAGCGCGACAGCGAGCTGGCCCCGCGGATCATCGAGCAGGACTCGGAGATCGACCGCTACGAGCAGGACGTGCAGGACCAGGTCGAGCGACTGTTTGCGCTGCGCCAGCCGGTGGCGCAGGATCTGCGGATGACGATTTCGGCGATCCAGATCGCGGGCTATCTGGAGCGGGCCGGGGACCTCGCCGCCAGCATGGCGCGGCGGGCCATCGTCCTGTGCGAGACGCGTGAGGTGCCGGGGCTCTACGCGCTGCCCAAGCTAGGCGACGCGTCGCATACCATGCTCAAGGACTCGCTCGACGCCTACCGCGACCGGAACGTCGCACAGGCAAAGTCGATCCGGCACCGTGACCGGGAACTTGACGAAATGTACGTCGTGCTCTGCCGGGAACTCCTGACCCACATGCTGGAGGACCCGCATCGCATTACCCCCGGGGTGCATCTCCTGTTCGTGGCCAAGAATCTGGAACGCATCGCGGACCACGCGACCAATATCGCCGAGCTCGTGGACTACGTGACGACCGGAACCCGGGCGTCCGATGACCGCCCGCGGGGCCGCGGCTTCCTGATGGAGGGCGCGCCCACACCCGATGATTCGCTATGACGGACCGCGTTCTGGTCGTCGAAGACGACGACGAGATCCGTGACCTGATCCGCTACAACCTCGTGGCCGGCGGTCTCGAGGTCGAGGAAGCCGACGACGGCGCCCAGGCGCTTGACATGCTCCGCCGGAAACTGCCCGACCTCGCGGTGGTCGACTGGATGCTCCCCACCGTGTCCGGTGTCGACATCTGCCGCGCGGTCCGGCGCGAGCCCGCGACCAGCAAGCTTCCGATCCTGATCCTCACCGCCCGCAAGGCGGAGAAGGACATGCTGCAGGGGTTCTCCGGCGGCGCCGACGACTACATGGTGAAGCCGTTCTCCACCGCGGAGCTGCTGGCGCGGGTGCGGGCGCTCCTGCGGCGCAGCCGGCAGGCATCGGACGATCGCGAGACATCGTACTTCTACCATGACCTCGAACTGAGCCCGGTGACCCATCGGGTAAGCCGGTCGGGGCGGCGGGTGCACCTGGGGCCGACCGAGTTCCGGCTGCTGCGCAAGCTGATCGAGGCGCCGGAACGGGTGTTCACGCGTCAGCAGTTGCTGGATTCGGTCTGGGGCGAGAACATCTACGTGGAGGAGCGCACGGTGGACGTGCATATCCGCCGGCTGCGCAAGGCGCTCAACGAGGGCGACGGCCCCGACCTGATCCGCACCGTGTGGGCCACGGGGTACGCACTTGACGCCGACAGCACGTAGCCTGAGCCGGGCCCGGGCCGGTCGGATCGCGGTTGCAATTCAGGCGACCAACTGGAATGGTGCGGTCTGCCCGGCCGCATGGGCCGGCGCCCTCCCACATTGAGCTTCAGGAGATCCGCACATGCGGAATGCAGTCCTCTTTGGCGTGGCTGGAATCGTCATCGGCGCCCTGGTCACGTATCTCGCCAGCGGCGACGGCGAACCGGCCGGCGAACCGGGCTCCCACACGGAAGCGGCCGCGCCTGCCCCGGCGGAGGAGGAGAACGTCCGCTGGAAGATGGCAAGCACGTTTGCCGGCTCGCTCACGCAACTGGGGTCGCTCGGGATCCGGGTTCAGGACCAGGTCGAAGCGGTCTCGGGCGGCGCGATCCAGATCAAGTTCTTCGATCCCGGCGCGCTGGTGCCCGCGCTCGAGATCTTCGATGCCGTGTCCAGCGGCGGCCTCGACGCCGGCTGGTCCACGCCGGGGTATTGGGCCGGGAAGGTGCCCGCGCTGCAACTCTTCGCGGCCGTGCCGTTCGGGCCGCCGGCCAACGAGTACATGGCGTGGTTCTACTTCGGCGGCGGCAAGGAAATGTTCGAGGAGATCTACGCGGAGCACAACATTCGCGGCATCCTGTGCGGGGTGATCCCGCCGGAGGCGTCCGGCTGGTTCCGGCAGCCGATCGAGAGTGTCGACGACTTGCAGGGCCTGAAAATGCGGTTCTTCGGGCTGGGGGCCAAGGTGATGGACCGGGTCGGGGCCTCCACGCAGCTGCTGGCCGGCGGCGACATCTTCCCGGCGCTAGAACTAGGCACGATCGACGCGACTGAATTCTCGATGCCGGCGATCGATCTGAACCTCGGGTTCTACCAGGTGGCCAAGCACTACTACTTCCCGGGCTGGCACCAGCAGTCCACGAACTTCGAGCTGATGATCAACCAGGAACGCTGGGACAGCCTTTCGCCGCTCCAGCAGGTGCAGATCGAAACCGTGTGCGGGGACAATTTCCGGCACTCGATCGCGGAGGGAGAAACCATCCAGATCGCTGCGCTTGAGGAACTTCAGAGCAAGGGCGTGACGATTCACACGTGGCCGGACGAGATGCTCGCAACCTTCCGCACGGCCTGGGAGGAGGTCGTGGCCGAGGAGGCTGCGGCGAATGCGGACTTCGCGCGCGTGTGGGAGTCGCTGAGTACGTTCCGGGAGCGCTACCAGCTCTGGCGCGACCTCGGCTACCTCTAGCGTCAGCGGTCGGTCGCGACGCTGTTCTGCCCGGACACGTCGCGACCGCGTACCAGATACAGATCCCGCTTGGCGAACTCGATGACACCGGAGCGTTTCTCCAGGTTCGCGCCGAGCTTGCGATCCCACACCGACGTGGCCGGCATGTAGCGGCAGACGAATCCGGCCCGCCGCCGGCCTGAGCGGTTGGGCGCGCTGCCGTGCGCCAGGAAGACGTCGTGAAAGGAGATCTGCCCGGCTTCGAGGACCACATCACGGGCCGTCCGGTAGTCGATGGCGGGGTCGCACAGTTCCTCGTTCAACGTGATGTCGTCGCCTTCGCGCCGATGGTGCTGGAGGATCCTGCGTTGGCGGTGGGTGCCCGGGAGCACGCGGAGACAACCGTTGTCCGGAGTCGCGTCGTCGATCGCGATCCAGGCCGAGCAGCTCGCAAGCGGCCGAATCGGCCAGTACTCGCCGTCCTGATGCCAGGGAGTCTCCTTGCCGTCGCGCGCCGGCTTCCCGAACACTGTCGTGCCCCAGAGCAGAAAATCGGGCCCGATCAGCTGCTCCACCATGTCGAGAACTTCGGGAATGCGGGCAAATCCAAGCCAGGAATCATCGCCCGCCAGTCCCTGGGCGCCGGCCTTGCGCAGGTGCGGACAAAACACGTTGTCGCTCGACATGTGGCCGTTGGCGTCCACGAGCCTCTCGAGGGCCGCCCGCATCGCATCGACCGTCTCGGCAGGTAGGCGCCAGTTGGCGGTCACGTGGCCGTCGCGCCGGTAGGCCTCGACTTGCGCGGGCGATAGTCGCGCCATGCTCTCCTCCCGCGGCGCCCGGCCGCGCGCTGCGACCCCCGCTCGTCCTGGTGCGCCGATGCTGGAAGGTAGGTGAGAACCGCTGGCCGGTGCAACCGCAGCGGGTCGAAAGCGCGCCCCGGCGCCCTCGGCGTCGGCCGCGAACATGCCACCGAGCGCCAGCGATTCAGGCAGGAAATCGGCGGCCATGGCGGCAAACTGCGGGGTGGCGTGCCGGCGTCTGGCCTGACAGCGGTCGAGCAGCAAGAAGGCCGCTCCGCCGGTCAGGAGCAGAGCGGTGGTGGTCAGGGGATGAGGAAGATGCCGGGCGCCCTCGGGAACGAGCACCAGAGCGACCGCGCCCACCAGCACGCCGCCGCCAAAGGCGATGACGAATTGGCGAAACTCGTCCTCCAGCCAGCGCGGACGAATGCGTTCGACGCGGGCGAGGGCCGCTCCGGCCGGGATGCAGGCGCCGGCGAGCGTGGTCCACAGCACCAGTTCCGGTAGCCGGTCCAGGTGCTCCACGGCGCTCGACTCGCGAGATTGCCTGGGGTGAGCGAACGGGGCCTGCCGGTCGCCGGCGTGCCCCGCTTCAGTCCTTGACGGCGGCCACCGCCGGTGTCGGTCGGGCGGTCAAGTCCGGCGCGACCTGCCGGCGCCGAGCCCGAACCAGCGGCGGGCACACGTGCTCATCGTGGTAAATCACCTGGCAGTCGAGGCAGTAGAAGCACTCGTCCATGCGGATCGCGCCACTAGGTGCGATCGCGTTGATCGGGCACCGACGCGCGCATAGCTGGCAGGGCGTGCCGCACTCTTCGCGCCGCTTCAGCGGGTTCCGGATCCGCAACTTGCCGCCGATGGCCAATGCTGCACCGAGCGGGCAGAGAAACCGGCAGAAGAAGCGCTCGATGAACACCCCTGCCACCAGCAGGCCGCCGGCATAGAGGACGAACGGCCATGCCCGGTCAAACCGCAGTGAAATGGCGGTCTTGAACGGTTCGACTTCCGAAGCGGTGCCCGCCAGGTCCATGTCGTGGAATGACAGTGCGACCAGGACGGCCAGGACCACGTATTTCACCGGCCAGAGCCACTGATGTGCCCGATAGCTCGGCACGAATTGGCGGATTCGCAGCGCCTGTGCCGCCTTGCCCAGCAGTTCCTGGAGCGCGCCGAAGGGACACAGCCAGCCGCAGTAGATTCCGCGGCCAAACAGGAAGAACGTGACCAGGACGAACACCGCTAGGAGCACGATCAGGGGATCCGACAGCAGAACGGCGAGCCCGGTCTGGGAGACCGCCGACTGCAGCCATGTCAGGATGTTCAGAATGGTGACCTGGGCACCCGCGTACCAGCCCATCCAGACCAGCACGAAACCCAGGAACCCGAGCCGGACCCACTGCAGCAGGACCGGCCTCCGGGACAACCTGCCATGCACTGCCAGGATGCCGCTCAGGACCACCAGAGACGTCACGAGAATGGCAATGTTCACGCGCTGGGCGTCCCATGCGGCTACCCAGACCGGCGCGTCGTGATCGGCCGCGAGCACTTCGGTATTGGTCGGCAGAAGCACAAACTGGTCGTCCAGCATGTAATCCAGCCTGAACCAGGCCCCGTTGGTTCCCTCCTGATCCTCCACCAGCACTTCCAGCGTCCAGGGCTTGACCGGGTCGATACCGGTCTCGGCCGGAATCCAGTAGAGACCGATCTCGCCGAAGTCCGGCTTGTCCGTTCCGTGGAGGAACCCGAGATAGCGATAGCGGTCCTTGCTGAGCTCGAAGGTCTGGCCCGCCTGCAGCAGGCGCAGACGACGGAACGGACCGCTCGACAGATGTCGTTCGCCATCGATGGAGTACGGACCGATCGTCATGATGCAAAGCATGAGATCGTTCGGGTTGCGCCCGCTGACGAACAGGTCATGCCACGTGTTCCCGAGCAGGTTCCGGCCGACGGTCGGTGTCATGGCCGGGCCAGCGTAGATGTCCAGCAGCAGGTCCTCCGGGAACGGCGGGGTGGCGGCGCGGCTCTCGCGTTCGTTGGCGTAGACGTAGAGATCGGCCGCACCCTTGCCGCTTGCGGACAGGTCGGGTTCCGCGATACCCGCCGCCGCCGCCGCGTCCTTCGAAATCCGCAACCGCCCGATAGTGTCCTGGTCAACCAACGCGTCGAAACGCATGGGGTTGAAAGTCACGATGTCGAGAACCGGCTGATCGTGCAGACGGATGCCCTTGGCCCGGGCAACGATCCGGGCGGCTCGGAGGATCGCCTCGTTGAACAGTACGGCGCTGATCGTGGCCGAAGAGATACCGTCGATGGAGCCGGGTTCACTGGACTGGGTCAGCTGGACCCTCAGGGGTGCCCGAATGTCGACGTCGACGTACTGGCGCGCAAACCGGGGCACCAAGTCCTGCAGCATGATGAGGTCGATGATCGGTTCGCGATGTGCGACCACCCGGGCCCCGGCGAGTGTCCCGTCGAGCCGCAGGCCGACGGCGATCAGGAACTCGAGCGACGAAAACCCGAGTGATTCCGTGATGTCCCGGGTTACGAACACGTACCCCTGCAGGACGCCGCCGGCAAATACGGGAGCCACGGGCGGCTCACTTTCCAGCGGTTCGACGGCATCGGCGTCCGTGAAGAGCTTCTGCGCCAACTCAACCGACAGCCAGTCCGCGCCCAGCCCCGGGGTAAAGGCCTCCAAGGGCACGGGATAAGCCTCGCCCTCAGCGTATCCCTCGGCCTTCGTAGGTGTGGAATCGTCGGCCTGCGCCGCCGCGCCGGGCAGGCGCGGGATCAGGCCGGCTACCAGCAGCGCACAAACGATAGGCAATGCCCGCATGGGCCTCACTCCCGGTGCAGCTAGGGTTACCGGTCCAAACCCCGCGATTGTCCATCACGGTCGGGAACGGTCAACGGCCCGGTGCCGGTCAGCACCATAGTCGTTTGTCGCCCGGGAGGGGATGCCCACGACCGGCGGGAAGGTTTTGGCCGAACCGTGGGCCCCAGCTGCTGACGGGTGCCACTATGCTTGAGGGCCAGCGCCGCCCGGCATCCCCCTGCCCCACGACGGACGCTTGGGTGGCCTACGGGGAGGGCCGAGCCATGGCGACAGACCTGTTGTTTGGCATCCAGACCAACGGAATCAAGCACGCGCACGCAGACCCGATGCCGGACATTGACACCCGGTTCCGGATGGTTCGGGATGCCGGCGTCTTCGATTACGTGGACAAGACCCCGGCGCCAGGCGAGGTGAAGGAATTCCTCGCGGCCAGGGACAAGTACGGGATCCCGGTGCGGGCGGGGGGCTGGTTCTACACGCTGGGGCGTGACGAGGATCTCCTTGTCCACAATCTCGAGGTTGGCCGGGAACTCGGGTCGGTCGCGCACAACGTGCAGTTCATGGCGAACCATGCGGACGGTCATGCGGTGACGGACGATGAAGTGGTCGATGCGTGTCTGCGGGCGGCCGAGGCTGGCGACCGGATCGGGGTCACGCCCTGTTTCGAGGTGCACGTAAACATGTGGTCGGAGGACTTTCGCCGCGTGGAAACCGTGGGCCGGGCCGTCGAGTCGCACGGCGTACGGTTTGCGATGACCCTCGACCACAGCCACGTGATCTTCAAGATGGACAATCCCGAAGAGCAGGACATCAGCGGGATTCGCGACGCCGTGGCGAGCGGCGAGGTCGTGCTCGATCCGGGCGTGTCGGGGAACGTCTGCCAGCGCTGGATCGACGCCGGCTGGGTGCGGCACTGTCACGCGCGCGCCGCCGTTCCCAACAATCCGAAGAACACCGCCGTGGTCGACGAAGAGGGCAATCCGGGCCGCGGCATCCAGTACCCGTTCAAGCAGCCGGCGCCAGGTGAGTATCACGCCGAGTGGGACGCGGCCGCCCTGGAGCCCTGGAAGGAAGTCATCCGGGCGCTGCTGCGCCATCATGCGGCGGACGACGCATCGACGCTGGGCCAGATCTCGACGGAGTTCATCCCCAACTTCGATTACGGCGAGGGGTGCCAGTACTCGCTGTTCGAGCAGGCCATCGCCTGTGTGGAATGGATGCGCGCCACCTGGGCGGAGTTGCGCCCGAGCACCCGCTGAACGACCGCCGCGGCCGGAGGACCCATGAAGATCACCGACGTCACCGTCACGCTGTTCCGATGGGACGGCATCCCCGCCACGTCCTATAACCGCCACACCGGCACGTTCGGCGGCACCAGTGAAATGGGACTGGTGACGATCCAGACCGACGAGGGCCTCGAGGGCCACGCATTCCTGGGATCGGCCCTGGACGGCGCGCACGCCGATGGCCCGGACTTCATCCGCCATCTCAAGCCGCTCCTCATGGACCGGAATCCGCTCGACCGCGAGCGGCTCTACGACGACCTGTGCCACCGCAACCGGGCCGTGGCCTGGCGCGCCATCGGCGCCGCGGACATCGCGCTGTGGGACCTTGCCGGGAAGGCCGCGGGGCTCCCCGTGCACCAGCTCATCGGCACGTACCGGCACAGCGTTCCGGCGTACGCGTCGTCCGCGGTGCTGGCCTCGAAAGAGGCCTATGCCGAGGAGGCCGTCAAGATCAAGGAGGCCGGCTGGGCGGCCTACAAGATCCATCCGCCGACCCGGTGGGCGGAGGACATCGAGGTGTGCCGCGCCGTGCGGAAGGCGGTCGGCGACGACTACCGCGTGATGCTGGATTCGACCTGGAGCTACTCCTTCCAGCACGCGATCCGCGTGGGCCGCGCGATCGAGGAGCTCGGGTTCTACTGGTACGAGGACCCGCTCGCTGATGACGACATCTACAACTGCGTCAAGCTGCGCGAGCAGCTGGACATCCCGCTCATGGCAACCGAATACTCGCCGGGCGGATTCACCGCCTACGTCCCGTGGATCATGATGCGGGCCACCGACTACCTGCGTGGCGACGTCGCCGTCAAGGGCGGCATTACCGGCATCCTGAAGACCGCGCATCTCGCGGAGGCGTTCGGGATGAACTACGAGGTTCATCACGGCGGCAACTCGCACAACAACTGGGCCAATCTGCACGTGATCGCTGCGATTCCCAACACGGAATTCTTCGAGGTGCTGCTCCCGGCCGATGCGCAGAAGTACGGCCTGGTCGAGGACCTGAGCCCGGATCGTGACGGCCTCGTCTATCCCCCGGACCGGCCAGGCATCGGCGCCGAGATCGACTTCGACCTGATCGAACGCCAGACGACTGCCGTGCTGGGCTGAGCCGCGGACGGGCTGCCGGGGCATCGCCATGGAGGGGTTCATCCACACCGGCCTGCCCGGCCGGGTCGTCTTCGGCCCCGGGGCCGTCGGTTCCCTGGGAGACGAGATCGGCCGGCTCGGCGCCGCCCGGGCCCTGATCTGCAGCACGCCGGGCAGGCGCGACGCGGCGGAGGCCCTGGTCGCGCAATTTCCGGGCCGGATCCGCGCGGTCTGCGCCGAGGCCCGCACCCACGTTCCCGCCGACGTCGTCGCAGTCGGTCGGGCGGCCGCCCGGGATGCCGAGGCGGACAGCCTGGTCGCGTACGGCGGCGGATCTGCCATCGGGCTCGCGAAGATGATCGCCCACACGACGGAGGTCCCCATCATCGCCGTCCCGACCACGTTCTCGGGATCCGAATCGACCGACATGGAGGGCATGCTGGAGGACGGCGTCAAGCGGCTCCACCAGTCGGCGCGCATGCTGCCCGCGACCGTCATCTACGATCCCGAACTCGTGCGGGCCCTGCCGCCGGCGGTGGCCATCGCCAGCGGCTTCAACGCGATTGCCCATGCCGTCGAGGCGTTCTACAGCCCCGGTGCCAACCCCTTTGCCTCGCTTCTGGCGGAGGAGGGGCTGCGGACGATGGCCCTCGCGCTCGAACGCCTGACGGCCGAGCCCCGCAGCCTGGACGGATGGGGGCTCGGGCTGCGTGCCGCTTGGCTGTGCGGCCAGCCGATCGTGTCCGCCGGCATTGCGCTCCATCACAAGGCGGCCCACGTGGTCGGGGGGAGTTGGGGACTGCCGCACGCCGAGACGCACTCGGCTCTTTTGCCGCATTCGATTGCGTACAACGCGGCCGCGGCGCCGGCGGCGATGGTCCGCATCGGTCGCGCGCTCGGTGCCGCCGGCTCGGATGCGGCCAGCGCCATGTACGACCTGATGCGCCGTATCGAGGCGCCTCTGGCGCTACAGGATCTCGGCTTCCCGGAAGCGGGCATCGAGGAGGCGGTCGCCATGATCCTGGCCGCCCCGTGCGCGAACCCGCGCCCGCTCTCGGCGGGGCCCCTCCGGGTCATGCTGACCAACGCCTGGCGCGGATCTGCTCCCGTGTGAACGTGGGCGGGGTGCCGCCGCGCGGCGGCGCTTCAGGCAGCCGGCCGCTGCTGGTCGAAGACGATCTCGATCTTCACGCCGTCGGGGTCCCTGACGAACAGCTGCCGGAAGCGCCCGTCCGGAGTTTCGCGCTCGTCGAAGGCGATGTTCCTCGCCGTCAGCTCGGCCTTGGCGGTTTCCGGGGAGCCCGCGCCGGCGATTGCGAAATGGTCGACGGCGCCGTCGGGGTCGGCCACGGCCCGCCCGGCGACCAGGTGCACCACGGCGTGCCCGGCCAGCGCCAGCCACGCCCCGTCGAAGCGGAACGGGGGCCGCCAGTCGGCAAGTTCCAATCCAAGGACCTCACGATAGAACGCCAGCGATGCGTCGAGATCGCGGGTGCAAACCGTCACATGGTCGAGAGCGCGTAGTTGGACCGCCATTCCGGCCTCCCCATCCTAAGTCGGCGTGGGGCAAGCATAGTGCACCCGGCGTCAGGCAGTGGCAGCGGACGGAGTGCTCGGCTATACGGGTCCAAGTCGCTTCCGGCAGTTCCCACTCGAGTGTATTCCATGCGCATCATCGCCGCCTTGCTGCTGCTCGCCCCGACCCCGGCTCTGGCTGCCGAGGCGACCGGCGGAATGAATCTTGGTCTTACGTCAGCGCCGATCGGGCTGTTTGCGGTGGTGATCTTCGTCGTCGCCTACCTCGTGGTGATGACGGAGGAGTTCACCCACATCCGGAAATCCAAGCCGGTGCTGATCGGCGGTGCCGCGATCTGGGTCCTGCTGGCGGTTGCGGCCGGGGAGGTCGGGGCCGAGCAGCACGCGCTGCAGGACGCCTTCCGGCACACCTTCCTGGAATTCGCCGAGCTCTTCTTCTTCCTCCTCGTGGCGATCACGTACATCAATGCGATGACCGAGCGAAACGTCTTCGAGTGGCTTCGTGCGTGGCTGGTGTCGCGCGGTTTTGGCCTCCGAAAGGTGTTCTGGATCACCGGCATCATCGCTTTCTTCCTGTCGCCCATTGCAGACAACCTGACCACCGCCCTCGTGATGTGTGCCGTGGTGATGGCCGTCGGCAAGGGAAAGCCGCGGTTTGTCGCCCTCGCGGCCACCAACATCGTGGTGGCGGCCAATGCCGGCGGTGCGTTCAGCCCGTTCGGCGACATCACGACACTGATGGTGTGGCAGAAAGGGGTGCTGTCGTTCTGGGATTTCTTCGCGATCTTCGTGCCGTCGGCCGTCAGCTTCCTCATCCCGGCGGCGGTCATGCACTTCGCGGTGCCGAATGAGCAGCCCACGGTCGCTTCGGACACCGTGCAGCTTCGCACGGGCGCCCTGATGATCGTCGCCCTGTTCCTCGCGACCATCTGCTTCACGGTGTCGTCCCACCAGCTGTTCCACGTGCCGCCGGCCTTCGGCATGCTGGCGGGCTTCGGCGTGCTTTGCTGGTTCAGCCTGCTCCTGCGGCGCCACGACGTCCGCCAAGAACGCGACGCCGACGACATCTTCGACATTTTCCAGACGGTCGGACGCGGCGAGTGGGACACGTTGTTCTTCTTCTATGGGGTGCTCATGTGCGTGGGCGGCCTGGCCAACTTCGGCTATCTCGCCCTGTCCACCGAGGTGGTCTACGGCGGGCTCGGCAACACGTGGGCCAACTCGCTGGTTGGGGTGCTGTCCGCCATCGTCGACAACATCCCGGTGATGTTCGCGGTGCTCACCGCGTTCCCTCCCATGGACGAAGGGCAGTGGCTGCTGGTGACGTACGCCGCGGGGGTCGGCGGCAGCATGATCTCGATCGGCTCGGCCGCGGGCGTGGCCCTGATGGGACAGGCGCGCGGCATCTACACCTTCTTCTCGCACCTGCGCTGGACGCCCGTGATCGCGGTGGGCTACGCGGTCGGCATCTGGGTTCACCTGCTGTGGAACGAATCGCTGTTTGACAACGTTCCGATCGTATTGCCGTAGTCTGCCCGGTGCAGGGCTGGCGCTGCGTTCAATCCACGGGAGCCCCTTGACATGGAGGCCTACAGCCTGAGTCCGTTCCTTATCTTCGTCCTAGCGGTCGTGGCCGTGATGGCGGTCGTGGTCCTGGCCGGGGTGAAGCAAGTGCCGCAAGCCGAGCAGTGGACGGTTGAACGGTTCGGCCGCTACGTCCGCACCCTGCCGCCGGGCTTGCGCATGATCGTGCCCATCATCGACCGCGTCGGCCAACGGCTGTCAATGCGCGAAACCGTCCTCGACATCCCGTCGCAGGATGTGATTTCCCAGGACAACGCCACCATCACCGCCGACGGCGTCGCTTTCTACCAGGTGGTCGATGCCCCCCGCGCCGCCTACGAGGTGCAGAACCTCAAAGGCGCGATGATCAACCTCGCCATGACCAACATCCGGAGCGTCCTGGGCGCCATGTCCCTGGACGACATCCTGTCGAAGCGGGACGACATCAACGCGCGGCTGCTGCGGGTGATCGACGCCGCCACCAATCCCTGGGGGGTCAAGGTGACGCGCGTGGAGATCAAGGATCTCCGGCCGCCCGCGGACCTGGTCGAAGCCATGGGCCGGCAGATGAAGGCGGAGCGGGACAAGCGCGCCGAGGTGCTCCAGGCAGAGGGGGAGAAGCAATCGGCCATCCTGCGGGCCGAGGGGCTCAAGCAGGCCGCGATCCTCGAAGCCGAGGGCCGGCGGGAGGCGGCGTTCCGCGATGCGGAGGCGAGGGAGCGCGAAGCACAGGCCGAAGCCCACGCCACGGCCTCCGTGTCGGCCGCGATCGCCGCCGGGGACACCAATGCGATCAACTATTTCGTGGCGCAGAAGTACGTGGAGGCGATCGGCGGCCTGGCGACCGCACCCAACCAGCGATTGGTGCTGTTTCCGGTCGAGGCGTCCAGCCTGATCGGGAGCCTCGGGGGCATTGCTGAAATCGCGAAATCGGTGTTCGGGGCGGACGGGGATCGGCCCTCGCCTGCCGCGGCAGCGGCTCCGGTCGCAAGTGCTCCCGCCGGCGTCGCCGCCGGCCGGCCGACGGAGCCGGCGCCACCGGCGCGGGGGTCGGTGCCGAACGCGGGCGACTAGGAGCAGGGCACAGTGGATGTCCTGATTGGGTGGCTCTGGGCCATAGAGTTCTGGCACTGGTGGGCGTTCGGGCTCGCGCTCCTGGCGTTGGAGGCATTCGTCACGACGACCGTCCTCGTGTGGCCGGCCGCGGGATGTTTCGTGGCAGGGGCGGTTGTCGCATTCGCGCCCGAACTCGATTGGCGCTATCAGGTGCTGATCCTGGCGCTGGCTTCCGGTGCCGCCGCCTTCGCCTGGGAGCACGTGATTGGGCGGCGACGGCGGGCCGGAAGCGACCGTCCCGACCTGAACGTGCGAACTGCCCAGTACCTCGGCCGGCGCGCCGTGCTTGCTGACGAGCTGCGTGGCGGGCGGGGCCGCGTGACGTTCGACGACAGCGTCTGGCAAGTGCGAAGCGAGACGGGCGAGACACTTGCGCCCGGCACGGAAGTCGAGGTCATCGGCGCAGACGGTGTGACGCTTTTGGTCCGCCGCGTTCGCGCTTGACGGCGATGATGTCGTGGAGCCCTGGCGCTTGACGGCAGGCCATGGTCGCCAGTCCGCTGGCCGCGTCGGCTACCATGCTCCGGGCGGTCGGCCGCCGACCGGAGGCCCCCACGTGCCCGCCGAATAGCGTCGGGTGCGGAAATCGCCGTACGTGGGCGCGGAACGATGGCCGCTGTGACCAACGGGATGAATTGATTGGCCGGATCACCTTGCCCGGCTGCCGGCGCCGGCGGACAACGTGGACGCCCCGGATCAGGTGGCGGGTTGCGAGCCGCGCCGGGAGTTCCCGCCGCGTATCGTCCGGCGATGCGACCAGTCATGCCCTCGGCCCGCTGACGAAAGCGTGTGGAGGATGATGGAACCTGACGTGCGCCCGAAGCGGATCCGGAACGTCATCCTGGCCGTGTCGGCAGGAGTCATGGCCACCATCCCGCCGGCCCACGGTCTGACGCTGACCGAGGCCCTCGCGCTGGCCGCCTCGGCCAATCCGACGGTGCGGGC
This sequence comes from Alphaproteobacteria bacterium, assembly GCA_022825235.1. Taxonomy (GTDB): domain Bacteria; phylum Pseudomonadota; class Alphaproteobacteria; order TMED109; family TMED109; genus VXPW01. The sequence goes on from JAJDYI010000073.1 coordinate 34,501, forward strand.
GGCCCGCGAAGCGGCCAACGCGGATTTCGCCGCCGTCGCCGTCGCGCGCTCCGCGTGGTTTCCCACGGTCTATGGGTTCGCCAACGCCGACGCCGCCTACAACTGGCTGGATACGACCGCCATTCGAGAGGGCGACCATTCAGGCGCGTCCACTACCGGACAGGTCACGCTTGGGCTGGTGTACCAGCACAGCCTCTACCGTGGCGGCAGCGATACCGCGACGCTGCGTCAGGCCCGCCGCACCGCACGCCGGAGCATTGCGGCGGCACAGGAGGTCCAGCAAGGTGTGCTGCTGCGCGTTGCCATCACGTACCTGGACACCCTCCTGGCGGAACATACAGTCGTACTCCGGGAGGAAGCACTGGCGGCGTTCGAGGAGCGCGCCCGGGAGGCGCGTGTCCTGTTCGAGGTAGGGGAGCGCACGCGCAGCGACGTCGCGCAGGCGGAAGCCGAACGGGCAGTTGCCGCCACCGCGATCCTGTCCGCCCGAGCGGAACTCGCGATCGAGCGGTCCCTGCTGGAAAAACTCGTGGGCGCGGCACCGGGTGCACTCGAATCCGTTACCGAGCCCGATCCCATGCTGCTGCCGCCCACGCTCGATGACGCTCGCCGTGCCGCCGAGCACGTGGGACCGTCCGTGCGCGTGGCCGAACACGCTCTGCGTGCGGCTCAGCATGCCATGCGGGCCGTGCAGGGTGAGGCCGGCCCGACGCTGGATCTCGTGGGATCGATGTCCGTGACCAACAAGCAGGACCGCGGCCAGCGGTTCTTCCTCCCCGGCGCCCCCCTGACGAGTCCCGATTCGGCGGCGACGGAGCGTCGGGGAGACATCAGCGCGGGGATCCGTCTGCGTGTGCCGATTTACCAGGCCGGCGCCGTCAAGGCCCGGCTGGGCCAGGCCAAGCGGCTGTACCTGCAGCGCCGCGAGGAGTGGATGGCGGCCCGTTTGGAAGCCGTGCAGAAGTCGGAGAGTGCCTGGTACAAACTGCAAGCTGCGCGGGAGCGCAGCGCCGCCATCTCGACCGCAGTGGCGGCATCGGCAACCGCACTGGAGCACATCCGGAACGAAGCGGAGGTCGGCCAGCGTTCGCTGCGGGAAGTGCTGGATGCCCAGCGCGTCCTGGTCGAGCAGAAGATTGACGCTCTGCGGGCCGAGCGGGACCGGATCGTGGAAACCTATCGCCTGCTCGAGGCCGTGGGCGGGCTCAGAACGAAGGACCTGCGGTAGCCGCCGGCTGGCAATACGTCAGTGCGCCGGCCGCCGGAGGATCCGCGCGAGGCTCGAATAGGCGGGTTCCCCATCCGGATCGAGCAGGCCGTGCCGCAGCAGGAAGTCCACCAATACCGGGCCGCAATTGAACTTGAAGGGCGTGCCGTCGCGCAGCAGCTCGAGCACCTGTTGCCAGGGCATCAGCGAGAAGTCCTGGACCTCGCCATCCAGATTGCACGGCCGGATTTCCGGGGGCATGGGGAGGTCGTAGACGAACAGGGTGTCGTCCCGGAGGAACTCCCCTTCCTGATGCAGGTACGCGAGTGCGCCTGCCGGTCGCGCGGCGTCCACGAGAGCACGTTCCAGGCCCGCCTCTTCCCGGGCCTCCTTGCGCAGCGTTTCGGCCGCGCTCATCCCCGCGGCGATGCCGCCGGCGACGGTGTTGTCGAGTTGACCGGGCGCGACGTCCCGGTCGTGCGCCCGCCGGGGGATCCAGATCAGGGGGCCGTCGGCACGGGCCACGTAGCCCACCACGTGGACTCCGTACCCGGGAAAGCCGAACGTCGGAAGCAGGGCCCGGTCGCACTGTGCCAGCGGTGTTCCGCCGAACGGGCGCACCACGTCGAACAGTTCGCCGGTCGGTGCACGGGACAGCCCGGCGCCCGCCAGGACAGGCAGCGCCTCCGCGAGCCTCTGCGTGCGCTCGGCAGTGTTGCTGCCGTCCCACCGAAGCATCTCGGCGTCCTGCCGCAGCCAGGGGAGTCGTTCGAGCAGGAATGGCGCCCGCCGATGGTGGACGTGACCCGCAGTTCTGCCGTCGATTTCCAGCCTGCGGAAATCCCGGAGGTTCGCGTTGGCGCAGGCGGCGACGATGGTCGCGAGTTCCTGCATCTCAGTTCCCCGGGGGGTACCGTTTGAACAGTACCAGTGCTCCGATGGCCATGGCCGCGGCAAACACCGCCCCCGCCGTGTACGGCCAGGTCAGGCTGACATGATGGAACCCCGCGCCCGCCACGGCCGGACCGACGATCCGGGCGAATGCAGCGGCCGATTGCGCCAGGCCGAACGCCGCGCCGGCGTTGCCGCTGCTGACGGTGCCAGCGATCAGGGCCCCCAGCGCGGGATTGGCCAATCCCAAGCCGAACACCAAGGCGACGGTGGACGGCATCAGCAGCACGAGGTCGGTGCTGGCGGCAATGCCGCCCATGCCGAACGCCACCAGGACGATCCCGATTCCGGTGGTGGCCGGATTGCCGATCCGGCTGGCCAGCCGTCCCACCAGCACGCCTTGCACCAGCACCCCGAGCACGCTGGCGCCGGCAAAGAGGTAGCCATTCTGCATGGGCCCCCATTGCAGCACCCGCTCCGACCACAGGGCGAACGTCGACTCCATCCCCGCGAACACCAGCGTCACGCCGAAATAGAGGAGCACGAGACCGGCGCAGAAAGCGCTGGCAAAGGCCGGTAGCAGACGGCGAACCGGGTTGCGGCCGTTGTCCGGGGGGCGTCGGCGTGCAGGTTCGCGCATACTGATCGTGCCCAGCACGAGGGCCACGCCCGAGACCCCGATCGCGGCGATGGGCGGCGCGGCAAAATCGGCCTCGGCGGGATCCATCCCGGCCAACACGCCACCGACGGCGGGCCCGGCGACGAATCCAACCGACAGGGCCGCACCGAACAGCCCCATGCCCCGCGTACGGTCCTCCGGCGCCGTCACATCGGCGATATATGCCTGGGCTACCGCAAGATTCCCCGCCATCGCGCCGGCGGCGGCGCGGGCGATCACCAGGTCGGTCAGGGACTGGGCATGGAGCAGCAGCAGATAGGCACCGATGCCGCCGGCGAGCGTTGCGAGGAGGATCGGTTTCCGGCCCCAGCGATCCGACAGCCCGCCCCACAGCGGCGAGGTCAGCAGCTGCGCCGCCGAGAACGTTGTCATCAGCAGGGCGACCTGCTGGGGGTTGGCGCCGTGGCTTTCCGCGTAGAACGGGAGCATCGGGATGATGATCCCGAACCCCATCATGTCGATCGCGACGATTAACAGGACAACCGGCATGGGACGGCCCCCAGGCCGGAACGGGCGGATCTAGATGCGGCGGAAGTCTATGTACTTCTTGCGCCGCGCCGCGACCAGTGTGCGGGGGGCCTTGCCCTCGAGCGCCGTTAGGGCTGTTTCCAGGTGCCGGCCCACGGACTTGAGGACCGGGTCCGGGTCGCGGTGGGCCCCGCCGACAGGTTCAGGGATGACGGTATCAGCCACGCCCAGGTTCTTCATGTCCGCTGCGGTCAGGCGGAGCGCTTCGGCGGCGGCATCGGCCTGGTCGTTGGTGCGCCACAGAATCGATGCGCATCCTTCGGGAGAGATCACAGAGTACACGCTGTTTTCAAGCATCAGGACCCGGTCGGCCGACGCGATGGCGACGGCGCCGCCGGAGCCGCCCTCGCCGATGATGACGCTCACGATGGGGGTCCCGACGGACAGGCAGGTCCGGATTGCCTGCGCGATCGCTTCCGCCTGGCCCCGCTGTTCAGCGCCGACGCCCGGATACGCTCCGGCCGTGTCCACGAAGCTCACGATCGGCAACTGGAACCGGTCGGCCAGCCGCATCAGGCGCACTGCCTTGCGGTAGCCCTCCGGCCGGGCCATCCCGAAGTTGCGGTGTACCCGTTCCGCCGTCTCGCGCCCCTTCTCGTGCCCGAGCACGACCACGGAACGCGACCGGAACCGGCCCAGGCCGCCCACCATCGCATGGTCCTCGCCGAAGCACCGGTCGCCGGCCAGGGGTTGAAAGTCCTCGATCAGCGCCCGGACGTAATCCAACGTGTGCGGCCGATCCGGATGTCGGGCGACCTGTGTCAGCTGCCACGGCGTGAGCTTGGCGTAGGTCTGCTGGAGGAGGAGCTGCGCCTTCGACTGCAGGCGCGAGACTTCCTCGACGATGTTGAGGTCGCTTTCGCCGCTCAAGTGGCGGAGCTCGCGAATCTTGCCTTCGAGCTCGGCGATCGGCCCTTCGAAGTCGAGGAAATGCTGCATCGGATCCACCAAGCGCCTAGCAGAACGTCATCTGGTCCGCTTTCCGGACCAGATTCTCGGCCTGCCTGATCGAGGCGATGTCGATCATGCGGCCGTCAAGCGCCACAGCCCCCGCCCCGTCCCGCTGAGCCTTGTCCATCGCCGCCAGGATTCGCCGGGCCCGGGCGACGTCCTGCTCGGAAGGGCTGAACAGTTCGTTGGCCATTGCCACTTGGGAAGGATGAACGGCCCATTTCCCCTCACAGCCGAGCACCCCTGCGCGGTGCCCCTGCGCACGATAGCCGTCCGGATCCGAGAAGTCGCCGAAGGCGCCGTCGATCGGGCGAAGCCCGGCTGCCCGGGCCGCCACGACCATCCGTGACACGGCGTAATGCCACATGTCCCCCCAGTGGTAGGCACGCTCTCCCCCTTCCATCGCGTCCGTGAGGACGCCGTAGTCCGGATGCGGGCCGCCGATGTTGGTGGTCCGGGCGTGGGTCGAGGCCGCGTAGTCGGCGACGCCGAAATGCAGGGCTTCGTTGCGTGGCGACGCCGCGGCGATCGCGTCGACGTTGGCCATGCCCTGTGCGGTTTCGATGATCAGTTCGAAACCAACGCGCTTGGTCCGGCCTCTCGCCCACTCGACTTGCGAGACCAGCATGTCGACGGCGTAGACATCGGCGGCGTTGCCAACCTTGGGGAGCATCATCAGGTCCAGCCGGTCGCCGGTCTGCTCGAGCAGGTCGATGACGTCACGGTACATGTAACCGGTATCGAGCCCGTTGATGCGCACCGAGAGGGCCCGGTGGCCCCAGTCGATCTCGTCGAGGGCGGCGATGACATTCTGGCGGGCCCGCTCCTTGTCGTCGGGCGCAACGGCGTCCTCGAGATCCAGGACCACGATGTCCGCGGCGGACGCCGCCGCCTTCTCGAAGAACTCGGGCCGGCTGCCGGGAACGGACAGTTCGCTGCGATTCAGGCGCGCGGCGGCCTGTTCGACGATCTGAAAGCTCATAGCGGCCCCTTGGCTCGCCCGTCCTGGGCCTCGCCTGAGCGGGGCCGGCCCGAGGGCCTCCGCGCCAGCGGGTGGGCGTCCAGGGCGCGGCGTACGGCCGCATCCACGACGTGCGTGTAAATCTGCACCGTCGAGATGTCCTCGTGCCCCAGCAGTTTCTGCAGGGTACGTAGATCGGCACCGCGGGCAAGCATGTGGCTCGCGAACGCGTGGCGCAGCACGTGCGGAGACACGCGGGCGGGTGCGATACCGGCCCGGGCGGCGAGTTCCTTGAGCGATTGGGACAGGCGCTGACGTGACAGGTGGCCGCGGCCGGAGGGAAACAGCCAGCGGGCGGGCGCGCCGGACGACAGCCTGGCCTGCCGAACCTGGAGCCAGGCCCGGATCGCGTCGCGGGCGGGCTCCCCGAGGGGCAGGCGCCGTTCCTTGTTCCCTTTTCCGATGACCGAGAGGGCCGTGAGGTCGGGTTCCAGCGCGGTGATCGGAATGCCGAGCAGTTCCGAAACCCGAAGCCCGGTGCCGTAGAGGATCTCCAGAGCGGCCCGGAGCCGGAGTCCCCGCGGCGTCGAATCGGCCGCGGCGGTCTCGAGCAGCCGCGCGACTTCACCCTCGTCCAGCACCTTCGGGAGACTTCGTGCCCGCTTGGGAAACTGCAGCGTTTCGGCCGGGTTGTCGTCGCGGCGGCCGTCCGTCAGGAGAAATCGGTAAAACTCGCGGATGGATGACAGGTGGCGTGCCTGCGTCCGACGTGCGTAGCCGCGCTCCGCGAGCTCGCCCAGATAGCGGCGGAGATCATCCGCGCCCGCCGCTTCCAGCGTGGTCGCGCGGGCGTGCAGGGCCCGCTGCAGGCGGCGAAGGTCGCGGGCGTAGGCGTCCTGCGTGTGGGGGGAGGCTTGCCGCTCCGCCGCGAGCATGTCGACGAAGAGCGCGATCGAATCCGGTGCCCGTGGCGGGGTGATCAGATGACCGCCTCCAACGCGAGCGCGCGCGCGTCCTCCGTCAGGCCGATTGCCCGCAGGCTGCGGATGGCGGCATTCAGGGTCAGCGGGTCCGCTCCGGCCGGGCCGCCGGCGCCGAGGATCGCCAACACGAACAGGACGGTTTCCGCGGTCCGCGCTTGCGCGACCGCGTCACGCAGCTGGTAGCGGGCAGGCGCGCTTGGGATCGTGGCGGTGGTCCGCACGGCCGCGTCATCGAGCAGCGTCACCCAGGACCCGCGCGGGACCGGTACATCCATCGCCTCCAGCACGACCAGCAACCGGCTCAGCTGATCGGCATGGTCGGCCGGCGGTCCCGTCACCGGCAGCGTGGCCCGCACGTCTTCGCGCGGAAAGACCTCGAACGGCTCGGGCACCGGCCGGCCCGCCAGGGCCAGGGCCGGGAACAGCGAGTAGAGCCGGCCGGACGTCATGAAGTCGAGGTCGGCGGAACCCGCCAGCATCGCGACCCACGCTTCGGCTTCGACGTATCGGCCGCTGGCGAGAAGTGCCCGGGCGGCCGCCACCGAGAACCAGGCAAGGTCCTGGCGGGGCTTTACGGTCGCCGCGACCGGGGCGGTCGCCTTGGCCATCACCGTGAAGCCCGGTTCCGGGTCGGCCTGGTCCCAAAGGAGTCGCAGGAAGCGGGCACGGTCGATCGCGGTCGTGGCCTTGAGCGCGGCCTGGAACAGCAGCGCGCGGGCAAGCACGGGATGCAGGGCGTTGGCTTCGGTTCCTGCGCTGCGCAGCTGGTCCGGCGTGAATTCGATCGCGGCGTACGCTTCGACAAGGGCCCCGTTGCGCAGCGCCCCGACGCGTGCCGTCTGCTCGGCGGCGTAGATCCGACGCACCGTGTCGCCGGACGCGCCTTCCGCGATCGACCGGAGGACGGGCAGCCCGGCCGAGTTCTGGTGCCGGACGAGGGACTCGCCACCGCTCGCGAGCAGCGCCAGGGCCAGGTAGTCGTCATCGGGGAAGGTCATCCCTTCCGGCAGCGGGGTACCGTCCAGGACCGCGTACGCCAGCGCCGTCAGGGGGGCATCGGCGGGCAGCTCGTCCTCGAGCAGTTGCAGCGTGAGGTATGCGGCGTCCAGCGCGCCCTGCCGGATCTGGCAGACCGCGAGCGCCACGCGGAGCCGGGCCGTCGGTCGACTGGCCAGCCGGCGCTGCACTTCCGCGCACGCCAGTTCCGTGTCGCCGGCCAGGAGCCGGCCTTCGAGCACGCGTTCATCGAGGGCCGCACCGACCGTGTCCGGCGCCACGACGTCGGCAAGCAGGGCAAGGCCTTCTCCATCCGCCAGCTGCACCAGCAGGCGAATCCGCTCATCGAGGAAGTGCGCCACCTCTCCCGTGTCCGTGTCGACCGGCTGCCCGTCCGGCCCAAGCTGGACGATCTCGCGCTGGGGCGGGCGTTCCGGGGCCGCGGCACGGCTCAGCAGCAGACGCCGGGTAAGGCTCCGCATGGCGGGCGATTCCATCGCCGCCGGCACCGCGGCCAGCAGCCGCCCCGCGAGTGCTGCGTCGGTGCCTTCCCACATCGTCCAGCCGAGACCGCCCTCGCTTCCGGTCAGGGCCCCGATCCAGCCAGGTCGAGCGGAGGGCAGGTCGGACACCATGACCCCTTCCGCCGGTTCAGGGACCCGGAACGCGGGCGGCACGTCCTCTTCCTCGCCTGCATCGACGTTCGCGTCGGCGGGGTCCGCCACCTTGTCGGGCAGGATCTGGATCGGGACTTCGCCGGAAGTCTCGGCTGCCGGCGCCCCGCTCGGGCCCTCGGCGGGTACCGTCGTGTCGGAGTCAGGTGCCTGCGCCGCCGCGGCGACCGGCAACGTCAACACTAGGCAGGCGGTGGCATGGACCAGGAAGCGCGCGAGGCGCTCAAAAGAAGCGATCATTCGGAATCTGCTCTTCCACGAGTGCAGGTTCGGGAGTGATGTCCACAGAAAGAAGCACGTACACGCCGAAGCCGAGAACAGTCGCCGTCGCCAGCAGGAACAGCACCGTCAGGATCTGCATCCTGCGCCGCGCCTCCAAACGAGTCTGTTCTTGACGGGCGAACATTGCTCAATGCGGTCCTTGCCTAGTTCTTGCGCAACAATATAGACCACAAGGTGCCGGCCAGAGGCAACCGGGCCGCGACCGAAAAAACGGCCTTGATTCCCACACACCGATGCCCCGTCTGCCGGCCAAATTCGGGTGGGAAGGGAAGCGCGCCCGGGCGTGATAGACTGACGCCGTGTTGCGACGCAGCAGGGCGGACGCGCTCAGGCCTGCCGGATCGTCATGGGGAGCGTCACCGGTGGAGACTGGGAGCGCACACGCATTGGGCCGTGCTTCCGATGCCCGTGCCGCCGCGCAGGTGCTCGGTCATCGACACTTGGTACTCGTAGGATTGATGGGTGCGGGGAAGTCGGCAATCGGGCGGCGGCTGGCCGAGGCGCTTGCCCGGCCGTTTGCCGACAGCGACACGGTGATCGAGGAAGAGGCCGGCCAGACCATTGCGGACATGTTTGCGCGCGATGGCGAGGAAGCCTTTCGGCGGATGGAGGAGGCAGTCCTCGGGCGCTTGCTTGAGGGTGTTCCCGCCGTCATCGCCACCGGTGGCGGTGCGTTCCTGCGGTCGACGAACCGCGCGCGCATCCGGCGGGCTGCGGTGTCGGCGTGGCTGCGCGCCGACCTCGACGTGCTGGTCGGCCGCATCCGGCGGCCCGCCACGCGGCCGCTGCTTGCCGGTGAGGACCTCCGCGAGACCCTGGCCGGCCTGATGCGCGCGCGTTATCCGGTTTACGCGGAGGCCGACGTCGTCGTCGATTCCGAAGACGTCGACCGCGCGGTGACGGTGCGTCGCGCGCTCGCGGCCGTGGCGGCCCTCAGCGCATGAATACGCCGCACCGCCGGGTCCCCGTCGCGCTGGGGGATCGTGCCTACGAAGTGGTGGTGGGGCCGGAGGTCCTTGGTGCGGCCGGCCAGTACCACCGGGAACTGGGACTCGGGCCCGCACTGATCGTCACCGAGCCCGAAGTGGCCGCCCACCACGCCCCAGCCCTGGTTGATTCCCTCCGGGATGCCGGCGTGTCGGTGCGGGCGGTCCTCGAGGTGCCGTCGGGCGAGCCGGCGAAGTCTCACGCGTCGTTCGAACAACTGGTCGAGCGCCTGCTGGCGGCGGAAATCCGGCGCGACTGCAGCGTCTACGCGGTGGGCGGAGGCTGCGTCGGCGATCTTGCCGGGTTTGCCGCCGGGACCGTGCTCCGCGGGGTGTCGTTCGTGCAGGCGCCGACCACCCTCCTTGCCCAAGTGGACAGTTCGGTGGGCGGCAAGACCGCGATCAATACGCGCGCCGGGAAGAATCTCCTCGGGGTGTTCCACCAGCCCCGCCTTGTGCTCGCTGACATCGCGACGCTCCGAACCCTTCCGCTCCGCGAACTGCGGGCGGGCTACGGGGAAGTGGTGAAGTACGGGCTGCTCGGCGATGCCGACCTGTTCGTCTGGCTGGAGCGGCACGGACCGGCGCTGCTGGCTGGCGACGAAGAGCTTCGCACCGAGGCGGTAGAGCGCTGCTGCCGGATCAAGGCGCAGGTGATCGTCGACGATGAGCGCGAGCAGGGCGGGCGGGCCCTGCTGAATCTGGGGCACACCTTCGGGCACGCACTGGAGGCCGAGGCCGGGATGGACGGAACGCTTCGCCACGGCGAGGCGGTGGCGGTCGGCTGCGTCCTGGCCTTCCGGTTTTCGGAACGACGCGGGCTCGTTCCCGCCGGCACCGCGGATCGCGTTGCCCGGCACTTCGCGCAAGCGGGATTGCCGACGTCCCCGCGGGAAGCGCTCGGCCGGCCGTGGCCCGCGGCGACCGCCCTGCAGCAGATGCAGTCGGACAAGAAGATCCGCAGCGACAACCGGCTGCCGCTGGTGCTCGCCCGGGCGATCGGCGCCGCGTTCCTGACCCGGGACTGCAGCCGCGACGAACTCGCCCGCTTTCTGTGCGCGGAGGCTGCGAATTGACCGGCACCGCCGCTCCCGCCACCAGGACCAACCATTGAACCCGCTGCCTGTTGACATTGCCGCCATCGGCGCGCTGCTGCTGCTCTCCGCCTTCTTTTCCGGGTCCGAGACGGCCTTGACGGCCGCGTCGCGCCCGTGGATCCACCTCCATGCTGCCCGCGGCGACCGCCGGGCGGTCCGGGTGCAGCGGCTCCTTGACCGCCGCGAACAGATGATCAGCGCCATTCTGCTTGGCAACAACCTGGTCAACATCCTGGCGTCAGCGCTTGCCACCCGTGCCCTGATCGAGCGGTTCGGCGGCGCGGGTGTGGTCTACGCAACAGTGGTCATGACGGCGCTGGTGCTGGTGTTTGCAGAGATCCTGCCCAAGACCATCGCGATCCGGCACGCCGACCGCATCGCCCCGTGGGTGGCGATTCCGATTGCGCCGCTCGTGACGCTCCTGACGCCGTTGACGACGGTCGTCGCGGCGGTGTTCCGATTGGGCGGCCGGCTGGGCCGGGCCCGGTCGACGGGCGGGACCGCGCGGGAGGAACTCCGCGGCGCAATCGAACTGGCCGCGACCGCAGGCGTCCGTCGTCGTGACCGCAACATGCTGCGGAGCGTGCTGGACCTGGATCACGTCACCGTGCGGAGCGTCATGGTTCCCAGGGTCCGGATGCTGACCCTGGATGCGTCGCAGCCACCCGACGTCCTGGCGTCCGAGGTGCTCCGGAATCCCTACACCCGCTACCCGGTCTGGGCGGACGAGCGGGAAAACATCATCGGGATCCTCCACGCGCGGAAGCTCTTCATGCGGATTCAGGAGATGGGCGGAGCGCAGTCGATCGCGATCCGTGAGGTGCTGGACGAGCCCTGGTATGTGCCGGACGTCACGACGCTCGCCCATCAACTGGATTCATTCCGTGAGCGGCAGACGCCCATGGCGCTGGTCGTCGACGAATACGGTGCGCTCGAAGGCCTGGTGACCCTGAAGGACATCCTCGAGGACATCGTCGGGGACATCCCGGACGAGTTCGATCCGGTGCGGACGCTCCCACCGCCGGGGATGGATCAAAGCGTCGTCGTGCCCGGCGACACGTCGGTGCGCGATCTGAACCGGCGCTACGACTGGCAACTGCCCACGGACGGGGCGCCGACGATTGCCGGGCTGGTGATCGATGCAGCGGAGGAACTTCCGGAGGAGGGCGCCGAAGTGCAGGTGCCCGGCTTCGCGGTGCAGGTCCTGAGAAAGGACGGCGCCCGGCTGGTCCGCCTGCGGCTGCGGCCCCGCCCGGCGTCGTCATAACCACCCGCCCCGGCGGGAACCGGGCCGGGACAGCGCCGTGATCGTGGGCCCGGCCGGCCGGCCGGGTGCGGGCAAACCGGAGTCTCCGACCGCCTGACGCCGGACCGCGGGGTCGCTTGCGTGCGTGGAAGCGGAGCAGTACTGCTGACGATGAGCGCTCCGGATGCATCGGTCGGTGTCGACGGCTGGAGGCCCGCATCGATGCGGCGATGCCGGTGTCCCGGAGTGCCTGGCCTCCGGCCGGCGGCGGTTACTGGAACTGGAATTGCTGTGATCGCTTCCCTCGGCACCGTCGTGCTGGCGCTCCTGCCCATCCTCGCGCCGGTCTTCGCGATAGCCGGGCTCGGTTATCTGTGGGTGAAGGGCGGGTTCAACTTCGACACGCGGCAGGTCACGGATCTCGTCAGCCGAATCGGAGCCCCGTGCCTGATCTTCACGACGCTGGCAACGCTCGATTCGCCGGCCGCCCTCGCGATCGATGTGGCGCTGGCAGCCATCCTGATGATCCTGGGGGCGATGATCGTCGGCGCTGTCACGCTCCCGCTGGTGGGCCTGTCGCGGCGAACATTTCTCGCCCCGCTCATGTTCCCGAACAGCGGCAATCTGGGGATCTCGATCTGTCTGTTTGCGTTTGCGGCGGCGGGCCTGGAACTCGGGATCGTCTACTTCACGGTCACCGCGACTTTGCATTTCACGCTGGGCGTCCTGATCTGGTCCGGGAGCGCCAACCCCGTTGCCCTTCTGCGCACGCCGTTCCCGTACGCGGTCGCCGCCGGGCTGGCCGTCTTGCTGACCGACGCGGCGGTGCCGGAATGGGTGTTTGCGACCACGTCCCTGCTCGGGGGTATCGCGATTCCCCTGATGCTGTTCACGCTGGGCGCCACGATCGCCAACTTCCGCGTCGTACGGATCGGTCGCACCGCCCGCGCGGTCACCATGAAGTACGCCGTCGGCCTGCTGCTGGCGTTCGGGGTCACCGAACTCCTCGTGCTCGAGGGCGTGGCGCGCGGGGTCGTGTTGATCCAGGCGGTCCTGCCGACACCGGTGTTTGCGGCCCTGTTCGCCCAGCACTATCGGCGTAGCCCCGACGAGGTTGCCAGTGTCGTGGTGGTCACGACCGTTGCGTCGCTCCTGCTGGTGCCCATCATGCTCACGTACTTGTTGCTACCCTGACCCGCCGCCGGGCGGGGCCCTCACAAATCTGTTCCGCATCCGGAGATTGCTGCGATGCCCCTGCCTGAACCCGAAACCCGTGCCCCGTTGCACTGCCGCCAGCTGATCTGTCGCGGCTACCAGCGCCAGGACGGCCTTTGGGATATCGAGGGGCACCTCTGTGACACCAAGGATTACGACTTCACGTCCCGCTGGCGTGGCGATGTCCCGGCCGGGGACCCAATCCACGACATGTGGATCCGGCTGACCGTCGACGACCAGTTCATCGTTCGGGACGTGCAGGTGGCGGTCGAGAAGTCGCCGTATCCGATCTGTCCGGCCGTGATTCCGAACCTGCAGCGCCTCAAGGGGATCCCGATTGCGCGCGGCTGGCGGCGCGCGGTGCGCGAGCGGCTGGGCGGTATCGAGGGCTGTACCCATTTGGTGGAAATGCTGTTTCCGCTGGCCACAGCTGCCTTTCAGACGATCTATCCGGCGCGGATTCGCGATCAGGGACAGCCGGTGGAAGACCTCAAGGCAGGCGATCGGCCCATGCTGTTGAACACGTGCCACGCCTACGCCGAAAGCAGCCCGGTGGTCCGCGATCTCTACCCCGCGCATTACCGCGCCGCGCCAGCCCGGAACGGCGCGGCGCAACGGCGCACTTAGGAGTTGGCCGCCGCTCCGGGATCCGGTGGAGGCACGGACAGCTCGAGAGCCAGCGCATGGACGCCCGCAGCCAGTTCCTCCTTCAGAATGTCGTGGATCAGCCGGTGGCGCTCAATTCGGCTCAGGCCGCGGAAGGCGGCGCTCTCGACCCGGACGCGATAGTGACTTTCCCCGCCCCGCGGAGCCCCGGCGTGGCCCGCATGCAGGTGCGATTCATCCTCAACTTCGATGCTTGCCTCGCCGAGCTGCGCCTGGAGCGCCGCCAGCATGCGTTCCGCTCGGGTCACCCTTTGGTCTCCTCTCCGGTCAGCGGCCGAACGGACACCCTGACGGATGGATCGGATCGCCGCAACCGGGCGGGTTCCGGTGCCCATTGCCGGGGTGCCGCCCCTTTGCCTGAATCGATCTCTGCCACCATGATGCGGCCATGACCGCTCGCCGCTCGCGCCGCAACCCTCCTCGTGGAGCGCCCGAATGCCTGGGCGACGACGCCCGCATGCCCCCGCGCATCTGCGAGCATCCGGACTGCACCGATCTCGGACAGTATCCGGCGCCACGCTCGCGCCATGCGCTGCGCAACTGGCGCTGGTTCTGCCTGATGCACGTCCGCGAGTACAACCGCCGCTGGAACTACTTCGAAGGGTGCGACGAGGTTGAGATCGGCCGCGAGGTCCGCGAGGACATTGGCTGGCAGCGTCCGACCTGGCCGCTCGGGCAGCACGCCTACGTACCGGAGCCCCGCCTGGCCGACTGGTTCGGTCTGTTTCGTGAGAGCGGCCGGTCGCGCGGCAGCGGACCCGCGACCCGCCCGGAGCGGCACCCTGCGCACGTCACCCGCGCTCTCCGCGAGTTCGGCCTGCGCGAGGGCGCATCGCTCGAAGCCATCAAGGCGCGCTATAAGTCACTCGTGAAGTCGCATCATCCGGATGCCAACGGCGGCGATACGGAGGCTTCGGACCGGTTGGTCCGGATCAATGCGGCGTATGCCGTCCTTACCCGTCACCACGGCAAGGCCTGAGCGGGCCGGGCTGCCCTTACGATCGAACACGCACGCATGTCGAATATTCCAGCTGGCTCTGAAGCCGTCCGCACGCCTGTACCTGATTCCGTCGTATCGGTCCGGGATGTGTTCGGGATCGATACCGATCTCGAGGTTCCCGCGTACTCGCAGCCGGACGAGCATGTTCCCGACATCGATGACTCGTACCGGTTCGATCCCGAAACTACGCTGGCCATTCTGGCCGGGTTCCGCGACAACCGCCGGGTACTGATTCAGGGCTATCACGGCACAGGCAAGTCCACGCACATCGAACAGGTGGCGGCGCGCCTCAACTGGCGTTGCGTCCGAATCAATCTGGACAGCCATATCAGCAGGATCGATCTCGTCGGCCGGGACGCCATCGTGGTGCGCGACGGTCACCAGATCACCGAGTTTCGGGAAGGGATGCTGCCTTGGGCGCTCCAGTCGCCCACGGCGCTGGTGTTCGACGAGTACGACGCCGGGCGACCCGACGTCATGTTCGTGATTCAGCGGGTGCTGGAGGTCGACGGCAGGCTCACGCTGCTCGACCAGAACCGCGTCCTGCGCCCGCACCCGGGCTTTCGGCTGTTCGCGACGGCCAACACCATCGGTCTGGGCGACGCCAGCGGGCTTTATCACGGCACGCAGCAGATCAATCAGGGGCAGATGGACCGCTGGAACGTGGTGGCGACGCTGAACTATCTGGCCGAAGATGCGGAAGTCGACATCGTCCACGCGAAGGTGCCGGCCTTCTCCGAACCTCCGCACGCGGAGATCGTGCAGGCCATGGTCGCCGTCGCCAACCTGACGCGGCGCGGGCTTGCGGCAGGGGACATCTCGACGGTGATGTCGCCGCGGACGGTGATCACGTGGGCCGAGAACGCGCTTATCTTCGAAGCTGGCGGCGGCGACCGGGAAGAGGCCTATGCACTGGCGTTCCGGCTGACGTTCCTGAACAAGTGCGACGAGGTCGAGCGCCCGGTGGTAGCGGAGTATTTTCAGCGCTGTTTCGGGCGTGACCTGCCGGAGAGCTGGGTCAATGGGATGCCGGACGGATGACGGTGGCCGGAGCACGCGGCCGGCTGGATGATTTCAAGCGGGCCACGGCCGGGGCGGTTCGCGCGCTGGCTGGCCAGTCCGGCGTAGAGGTGCGATTCGGCAATGCTGCACCGGACAGCAGCGCGGTCGCCATTCCCGTGCCCGCCCGCAACGCCGATGATGCGGCGTCGATCCGGGGCATCGCCGACACGGCCGCGCTCAGGCTGCGGTACCACGACGAAACGCTCCACCGTGAACTGGGCTCTCCCAGTCCGCTCGGCCAAGCGCTGCTCGACGCGGCCGAGCGGGCCCGGTACGAGGCGCTGGGCGCCAACGCCATGCGGGGGGTGGCCGACAATCTCGACGCGGCGCTGGTCGTCGAGGCGCGCCGATCCGCCCGGGTGGATGCGGGCGACGACGGCAACGAGGCGCTCGCGAGCGCGTTGCGTCTCATGGTCCGGGAACGTTTGACGGGTCGACCGGTTCCCACGGCTGCCACCGCCCTGGTGCAGCGCTGGCAGAATACGTTCCGTTTCGCAAGCGGCCGGTCGCTCGACTCGCTCGTGGAGGTGATGGACGATCAGGCGGCCTTTGCCCAGCATCTTTGGGAATTGCTGGACGATCTCGACCTGCACGCCCTGGCTCGCGAGGAAGACGAGCAGGGCGAAGAGGAGGAGAGCGCTACCGACGACGAGCAGTCACAGGGAAATACTGACGCCGACGACGAGGACGACGGTGAAACCGAGGGTATGCCCGGGACCGGCGCCCTGGACGACGAACTGCCAGACGAGGAGGGCGGCGACAGTACGTCCGGGCTCGATGGCGAGGGCGAGGAAGAGGAGGAGGAGGGCGCGCCGCCCGCCTGGCACAATTTGTCGGCAGACAATTCCAGGCAGGCCCCGTACTCGATCTTCACTCGCAAGCACGACGAAATCATTGCGGCCGAGGACCTGTGTGCGCCGGACGAACTGGTCCGGTTGCGTGAGGCACTGGACCGGCATCTCGTGCAATTCGAAAGCCTCATCGCGCGCCTGGCCCACCGGCTGCAGCGCCTGCTCCTCGCTCAGCAGGTGCGCTGGTGGGAGTTCGATCTCGAGGAGGGGCTCCTCGACTGCGCGCGTCTGGCCCGCGCAGTGGTTGACCCCGCCACGCCGCTGTCCTTCAAGCGGGAGGCGGAGACCCGTTTCCGTGACACCGTGGTGACCCTGCTTCTGGATAATTCGGGTTCAATGCGCGGCAGACCGATCACGGTGGCCGCGATCAGTGCGGACATTCTCGCCCGCACGCTGGAGCGATGTGGCGTGAAGGTGGAAATCCTTGGTTTCACCACTCGCGCCTGGAAGGGTGGAAAGGCTAGGGCGGCGTGGCTGGAAGCGGGCCGGCCGGCTGACCCGGGCCGCCTCAACGACCTTCGGCACATCGTGTACAAGGCTGCCGACACGCCCTGGCGCCGGTCGCGCCGGAACCTCGGACTGATGCTGCGGGAAGGACTGTTAAAGGAGAATATTGACGGCGAGGCCCTGTTGTGGGCACACCAGCGCCTCCTCGCGCGCACCGAGCAGCGACGCATTCTCACGGTCATTTCGGACGGTGCGCCCGTCGACGACAGCACCCTGTCAGCCAATCATGGGCACTATCTCGACCGCCATCTTCGGGAAGTGATCGACACGATCCAGCGGACCTCCCCGGTGGAACTGGTGGCCGTCGGAATCGGGCACGATGTCACGCGCTACTACCGGCGGGCGATCACGATCTTCGACGTCGCGCAGCTGGGCGGCGCGATCACCGAACAATTGGCCGATCTGTTCTCGGAAGAAATGCAGGCCGGGCGGGTGGGCCCACTTGCGGTCTGAAGGCGCCTAGGCGCTGGCTTGGCGTTTCGCAATCCGAGTGCGGAGCGCCCGGGCACGGTCCGACAGGGACTGCGGATCCGCGTCCAACAAGAACGGATCGAGGCCGCCTTTCCGGTCCACTGACCGGAGGGTCGAAGCGGCGACACGGAACCGTACGGTCTGGTTGAGCAGGTCACTGTGCAACGACACCCGCTGCAGGTTCGGAAGGAACCGACGACGCGTCTTGTTGTGGGCGTGACTCACGTTGTTGCCCGTGAGCACACCCTTTCCGGTGAGTTCGCAGCGTCGTGACATGGGACGGTGTCCTGAGTTGGCTTCGGCGCAGACCGATACTGAAATGGAAGCGGCGCAGTATACACCTGCCGTGCGAACCGGTGCTGGCCCGCAGCGCCGCGCCACTGTATCCCGAGCCGGAGCCAACGCCAACACGTCTGGCCCCATCGGACCGACGGCAGCCTAATATTTGGTCTGCAGGGACTCTGCCGACCAGGGACATGTGCGCCGCCCGAGTCCGGCCACAGCGCCCTGGTCAGAAACGATCGCTCAGGTAGCGGGAGCCCAAAGGTGTTCGGCAAATTGTCCAAGCGGTCGAACGTGCCGCAGTTTCACGCCATGGGCGTACTCGCCGAAGCGAATCGCCAGGCCGCCCTCGGTCGGGACATCCTGCATCTCGAGGTGGGGGAGCCGGACGCTCGTGCTCCGGCCCGAGTGCGCGACGCCGCCCGCGCCGCGATAGCAGCGGGCCGGACCGGGTACACGGAAGCGCTCGGCCTGCCGGAGCTCCGACGGGCCATCGCTACGCATTATCAGGACTTCTACGGCGTGGACGTCGAACCCGAACGCATCATCGTGACGACCGGTGCGTCTGGTGCGTTCATCCTCGTGTTCCTCGCGCTGTTCGATCCCGGGGCCCGCGTGGCGCTCGCCTCGCCCGGCTACCCCGCCTACCGCAGCATCCTGGCTGCGCTGGGCATTGAGGTGGTCACGATTCCCGGGGCCCACGACAGCGCCTACCAGCCGGTCGTTGATCTCCTGGAACCCGTTGCCGCCGACCTCGACGGAGTGATCCTGGCCAGCCCCGCGAACCCGACCGGGTCGGTCATGCCGGAACCCGAGCTGATCAGACTGGTGGCATTCTGTCGGGAACGCAACATTCGGCTGGTGGCTGACGAGATCTACCACGGGATCGCGTATGAGGCCGCATGCCCGACCGTGCTGGGCCTGGATGGCGAGGCCGTCGTGGTGAACAGCTTTTCGAAGTATTTCGCGATGACGGGCTGGCGGCTGGGCTGGGTCGCAGGACCCCCGGAACTCATCGAGGCCGCCGAGCGCCTCGCCATGAACTTTTTTCTGTGTGCCCCCACGGTCGCGCAAGTGGGAGCGTGCGAGGTGTTCGGCTGCTATGCGGAACTCGACGCCCATGTCGAGCGGTATCGCGCGAACCGCGATGTGCTGCTCGCCGGGCTGCTGAAATCCGGCTTCCGCAAGGTCGCCGCCGCTGACGGCGCGTTCTATCTCTACGTGGACGTCTCCGACTTCGCGGATGACTCCTTCGAGTTCGCCCGACAGCTCCTGCAAGACGAAGGGCTGGCAGTCGCGCCCGGAGTCGATTTCGATCGCGAGCGGGGGCACCGGTTCGTACGGATGAGCTACTCCGGCGCCCCCGAGACCATCCGGGAGACCGTCAACCGTCTGGGCAACTGGACCCTTCGCTAGGCTGACGGTCGTCCATCACGACCGGCTCCGAAGCGGATTCCACCAGCGCGCGGCTTTCGGCATCGCCTCATCTTCGGATAGTGGCTGCGACTTGCCGTTCAGATCGCCATCGGCCGGCAGAGTCGGACGCATCTCCGGCGAAGGTTCCTGACGGGCGAAGGGATCCTCAGGGCTCTTTGCCGCCCTGGCGTCATCGCCCGCCAAACCGGTGTCGGAGGGCACCTGAGCCGCCGCTCCGAACGGATCATCGGTGGCCGGCGACAGTTCCGGGCCCCCGGCGGCACCGACCTCCCGCGCGTCCTGGAGGACTCGCTCGTCGGACCCCCCGAACGGGTGAGTCGGTTCGGTAGCGAAGTTGGGGGCCTGCGCCTTTGCACCCGCCCCCGATCCTTCGAGCGCGGCTCCGAAGGGGTCCGGATTCTGGGCGGCTACCGCGAGATCGGCAGATTGCTCGGACTCTGACAGGTCCGTCGGCCCGGCCAAGGCATCGCCTGCTTCCGGCCCGGACTGCTCAAGCCGATCCGGTGCCTGGGCGTCGCCGCGCTTTGCCCGCAATCCCCTGCGCCTGCTGCCCCCGCGGGAGCCGCGACGCGTGCGCCGGCCGGAGCGGTCGCTGCGACTTGGAAGCAACGACTCCGACTGCGCCCCGAAGGGGGAATCTGCCGCCCCGTCCGGATAATCGCCGGCTTCGGCGAGGTCGGCGGGTGTATCCGGTGCTTCGGGCCTGTCGCCCGCAGCCCCTTCGCCGTCGTCCCGCAGCGCGGAGTCGATGCTGTCGGCCGAATCGGGACGGTCCTCGAGCATGTCCCGTGCGGCCCGTGCGCGCCGCGGGCGGTTGTCATCGGCGCCGTCGCTACGTCGCCCGTCCGGCGCTATCGACCGCGTCCGCCGGCTTCGCCCGCGCGGTTCGTCTGCAGCGGCCTCTTCGTCATAGGCGGAGAGCTCGGAATCCGATCGCTTGCCTCTGGCGCGCGGTTCGTCGTCCAGCCCGTTCATGGTCTCGCTGCTTGCCGATGGCTGCGCAAGCCGCCGCCGGGGCCGCGGTTCCTCCGCGAACTCATCGTCATAGTCGGGGCGCGCGGGACCACGGGCGCGCCTGCCGCGCGGGCGGGGCCGGTCGGCCGCATCGTCCTCGACATCATGCCGCGATTGCGCGCGCGACCGACGCCTGCGTGAACGAACGCCCTCCTCGAACTCGTCGTCGCCACCCCCGTCGCGTTCCACGTACCTCGACCGTTGACGTGGGCGTCGGCGGTTTTCTTCGGCGTCGTGGTCATCGTCATCGACCGCCCTGGTCCGGCCCTCGTAGCGGGATCGGTCATCGTCCGGGGCGTCATCGAGTTCCTCGCGCTCGAGGGTCCGACCGCGGCGATTCCGGGGCCCACGCCTCTCCTCCGTCTCGTCGTACCCGTTCCGGGCACTCGCTCGGGCGCGACGGGTCCTGGGGAGGCGGTCCCCGTCGCCCTCCTCGTCGTACTCGTCATCGGCCATCAGCGGCCGCCGCTCCATGACGTCGTCCACGGCATCGTCTTCGAAATCTGCGCGGGCGGCGGGGCGCCGGCGGCCGTTGCGCGAACGGCGTCGATCGTCGTCGGTGCTGCGGCGTGCGGACGCCCTGCCGTTCCGGCTTCGGGAACGCCGGTCCTCGTCGCCCTCGTCACCGCCGTCGTCGGCGTCCGCTGATCGGGCCCGCCTCGCCCTTGCCGGGCGTTCGTCGACAGCTTCGTCCTCCCGTGCGGCACCCCGACTCCGCGCGCCGCGGCGGCTCCGCTCGCCCTGCCTGGCGGTCCCGGCATCCGATTCGCCGGCCTGGGAGGGGCTGAGCGACACGGTGGCGCCATCTGCCCGGATGACCTCGAGGAGGTAGTTGTCAACCATTGGCTCGGTCGTCGCGAGAATCTCGATTCGTACCTCGAACTGCGTTTCGAGCTGGTGTACGGAGCGCCACATGGTCTCGGAAAGGTGTTGGGCGCAAGCAGGCGGGACCGACACCCTGAACCGGCATCCGCGATAGTTCGCGACCTCGCATTCCAACGCCCGGATCACCATCAGCGCGTGGGCTTCGGGCCGGTAGATCCATCCGTGGCCCTGGCAGTTGGCGCACGGCTCGTGCTGCGTATCGTGGATGCTGGCACGGAGTCGCTGGCGCGACATCTCGATCAGGCCGAATTCCGACATGCGGCCGACGTGGGTGCGGGCGCGATCGTGCTTCAAGGCCTCCTTGAGGCGTTGCTCGACCTGGTCGTTGTTGCGTCGCCGTTCCATCCCGATGAAGTCGATGACGATCAGCCCGGCCAAATCCCGGAGCCGGAATTGCCGGGCAAGTTCGTCAACCGCTTCCAGATTGGTCTTGAGCGCCGTTTCCTCGATGTGCCGTTCACGGATGGCGCGGCCCGAGTTGATGTCAACGGTGACCAGAGCCTCGGTCTGGGCGATGACCATCGACCCGCCGGAGGGCAGCCGCACCTCCGGCCGATGGACGCTGGCCAGCGGTCGTTCGATTGCGTAGGAGTGAAAGAACGGCAGGTCGCCCCGGTACAGCTTGACGTGTCGCGCCTTCGACGGTGACAGGGTCTTCGTGATCTCCTTGGCTCGTCGGTAGGCTCCCTCGCCGGCGACGATGACCTCGTCCACGTCGGACTGAAACATGTCGCGCACCGCCCGCTTGACCAGGTCGTTTTCCTTGTGAACCAGTGACGCGCCGACCGAATTGAGGGTCCGCTCCCGGATGTCGGACCAAAGCGAGACGACGTAGTCAAAGTCACGGCGGATTTCCGCCCGGGTGCGGCCCTTGGCGACGGTGCGCAGTATCACCGACATGCCGTCCGCCACCTCAAGCTCCTTCACGACCTTCCGAAGGCGCTTGCGGTCGTCGGGGCTGCCGATCTTTCGGCTGACGCCGCCACTGTGGGGCGTGTTCGGCATAAGCACCGTGTACCGCCCAGGCAACGAGATATAGCTCGAAAACACGGCACCCTTGGTGCCTCGCTGTTCCTTCGTCGCCTGAACCAGAATCAGCTGCCCATTGCGAATGACTTCCTGGATCCGGTAGTTCCGGTACAGTTCCGCCCGGCGCTGCTTTTCCGAACGCCTGCGGCTGACGCGCCGCCGCGGACGCCCGCCGCGGCTGTCCCCGTTGGCGACCTGCTCGTCGTCCTCGTCGGCTCGGTCGGCCGCCAGTTCGTCGGCCGGTTCCCCGGCATCGATGTCGTCGTCGCCATCGTCATCCAGCTCGTCTGCCTCGGCCTCCTGGCGGGCAAGTTCGCTGTCGCGAGCAACGATCGCCTCCCGGTCGGCGACGGGGATCTGGAAGTAGTCCGGGTGTATTTCCGTGAAGCTGAGAAATCCGTGCTTCTCGTGCCCGTAGTCGACAAAGGCCGCTTGCAGCGACGCCTCGACGCGAACCACCTTCGCGAGGTAGATGTTGCCCTTGATCTGCGGGCGCGAGGCGAGTGCTACATCGTAATCCTCTAGTTGGGCTCCATCAGCAACGACGACGCGCGTCTCTTCGGGACGCGCGGCGTCGATCAGCATTCGTTTGGACATGAAAACTCCAGGTGGGCGCGTGAGCCCTCGCATGGCGAGCGGGGCCAGCAGCCGTGAGATATCGTGAACCCGGGCAGGGTTCGGCCCGCCCGTGCGCGTTGAACAGTGTGCCGATGCTCGAGGTCACCGCGCCGTCCAGGTTCGATTTGGCGGTGCAGCGCGCCATCGTTGCGATATGATTCAGCACGAGCTAGGACATTGAAGGTCGACGGCCGTGTTAAGAGGGCCGCCCTTAGGTAAAGTCTTTCCGAGCAGCGCCGTGCGCCACGTGGTCGCGCGATCTTGGCACTGTCTGATATGCACATAGAGTCTCGCATATTTTGCAGTTTTTCGCAAGTTTGATATTCCGATGAGGCCTTCACATTGGAACAAACAGGGGAAATAAAAGCATATAGCCACAGTCCTCCGCGCACTGTTGGACGCGGGTGGTCGACTGGGACTTGATGGCGCGGCAAGGACCCTGTTGGGCGCCGCCGTGGGCGAGTGTCACCATTCTCGGCGTCGTGACCATTGGCGCGCTGATGTCGGCGGGCGCCGCAACCGGCGCTACGGTGGAAGGCATCCGCATAGGGCTCCCCGACAGCGCGGTGACGCGGGTCGTCGTCGACTTGTCGGCGCCCGCCACCTACAAGACCTTCGTCCTCCAGGACCCCAGCCGTCTGGTCGTCGACGTGTCGGCCGAACTCGGCGAACTGGGCTCGGTCCCGGCCACGGGTGCAGTGCAGCGGATTCGCGTCGGTCTGCGTGAAGGGCGGGTGACGCGCCTGGTGTTCGATACTGCGGGCACCTTTCAGCTGGACCGGCACTTCACGCTTCCTCCGGGCAACGGCCGGCCGGACCGGATCGTCCTTGATCTGAGGGGCGGCCTGGCGGCGCCTCGGGCCCGCGACACGCCGTTCACCGTCATCGTCGATGCGGGCCACGGCGGGAAGGACCCCGGCGCGATGCGGGGTTCGTTGCAAGAAAAGAGCCTGACGCTCGCGGCCGCGAAGGAGCTGCGAGAGATCCTGCGGAGGCGGAAATACCGGGTCGTGCTCACCCGCGAAACCGACGTGTACATCCCCCTCCGACGACGGGTGGACATTTCGGTCCAGGCGGGGGGCGATCTGTTCATTTCATTGCATGCCGACGCAGTCGAACGCCCCCACACCCGGGGACTGAGTGCGTACACCCTGTCCGACAAGGCATCGGACCGACTGGCTGCAAAACTTGCGAGCGATGCGGATGCAGTCGACGCCGAGTTGGATGTCGCGAACTTCGAAACGTACGATGAGCAGGTCCAGAGCACGATGATCGAATTGACGCGTACCGGAACGCGTAATCTCTCAGCGCAGTTCGCCGAATCGCTGGTCGTATCGCTCGGGGAACGCGGCATCGGTCTCCTTCGGCGGCCCCACCGGCAGGCGAATTTCGCCGTGCTGCGCGGTTTTCACATACCGTCGGTGTTGATCGAGATGGGATTCGTATCCAATGCGAAGGACGCAAAGCTCCTCTCCAGCGCCAAGTACCGGCGCCAGCTGATGACCGCCATCGCCGACTATGTCGATGAGTATTTCAAGACACGGGGATTCTGAGTAGCGGCTCAACATCAGGGTTGACCAGGCTGAAGCGTGCTCCCCGTCTGCGTTGGGAAACGTCGATTGGATTCGTAGCCGCCAGGGTTGTTGGCTCGGTGAAAACGCGATGCCTTCCCGTTGATCCGGTGTATTGGTCAAGCCGCTCTGCACGACGAAGCCGCCCGATACGCCTCGGCATGGCCGTGCCGCTCAGCGCCACCGGAGAAGTAACGGCGCCGGCAAGCGGATGAACCAGCCGGAGCGCGACTTCTCTTCCCAGATACTCCGCCCTGCAAATTTGCGCTAAAGCCTCGGATGCGCGCAATATGCAAGAATGGAAGCCATTATTGCTGCGCGGATAGTTTATTATTGCGCATAAGCCTGTTATATTGCGCGTATACTTCGGCAGCTCATCCGGAATCGCATCGTGGCGCGACGCATTCGTGAAGAAGACCTTCGGGCAATCGAAGAAGTGGTGGGACAACGGCCTGACGGCATGACCACGTCAGGGATCATGGACGCACTGCAGGCAGGCCCGCCACGTCGGACCTTGCAATACCGTTTGAAGGCACTGTTCGACGCCAAGCGCTTGATACGGGACGGGTCTGGTCGCTGGGCGCGCTACCGCTTGCCCAAAGATGTCTCATTGTCGACTCAGACGGATGCTGGACTCCCGAGAGTCACTACGCCCCTCACGACACCGATTCCGCTGTCAAAGTCAGGTAAAGAGATTCGTGACTATGTCCGACGGCCTGTCGTAGCCCGTGAACCCGCTGGCTACGACCGGAACTTCCTGGATCGCTATCTCTCGAACGTGACCTTCTATCTCTCTGAAATGGAGAGGGTAGGGCTAAACGAGTACGGCGAGACCGAAATCGTTCGACAACCTGCGGGTACCTATGCAAAGCGGGTGTTGAACCGGTTGCTGATCGACCTGTCGTGGAACTCGAGCCGCCTGGAGGGCAATACCTATTCCCTGCTCGACACCAAACGCCTGATCGAACTCGGTGAGGAGGCGGAAGGCAAAGACCGGCGCGAAGCGCAGATGATTCTCAACCACAAGGAAGCCATCGAGATTCTGATCGACGGCGCAGAGGGCATTGGCTTCAACCGCCACACCATCCTCAATCTGCACGCCGCGCTGGCAGACAACCTCCTTCCCGATCCCGAGGCGCCCGGTCGGCTTCGGCGCGCCAGCGTGGGCATCGAGGGTTCGGTCTTTCATCCATTGGAAATTCCGCACCTCATCGAGGAATGCTTCGATCGGACCTTGACCAAGGCTTCACAGATCGAGAATCCATTCGAACAGGCAATGTTCGCGCTGGTGCAACTGCCGTATCTGCAACCTTTCGACGACGTGAACAAGCGGGTCTCCAGACTTGCGGCGAACATTCCGCTCATCAGGGCAAATCTGTCGCCTCTGTCCTTCGAGGAGGTGCCACGGGAGCTCTATACGGAAGCGATTCTCGGCGTGTACGAGCTCAATCGCACGGAACTATTGCGCGATGTCTTCGTTTGGGCGTACAGGCGGTCTGCGGCGCGGTACGCCGCAGTGCGGATGTCGCTCGGCGAGCCGGATCCCTTCCGGATGATTCATCGGACGGCGATCCGCCAGCTCATAGGCGAGATCATCCGAGCGGGCTTGGACAACACAACGGCGATCACACACATCGGCGCGTGGACTGCAAAGCACATCGAGGATGCAGACGGCGCACGGTTCCGTGAAGTTGTCGAGCGGGAACTGCTGAGCCTTCACGAAGGGAACTTCTCGCGCTACAGGGTCACGCCTTCCGAATTTGCCGCGTGGCAGTCGGTGTGGGGTGCGTAGGGGTTGTTTGGCATGACGCCTGCTTGTTCCTGAGTGGAGCCGCCGTACGAGTTCTGCGGTAATCGGCGTGGCATGCCGAGTGTTCATTGGTACGCTGGTTAGGTCGATACGCGAACAGTTGCCTCCCGGCAGTAAATCCGGCTCGCCACCCGCCCAGCCCTAAATTTAATTTGCCAACACGGATGTCGGCGCATGGTGGGCTTGGGCTTGTCCCCAACGGTGAGCGCAAATCCGCTGCAAACTAAGGATTGTCATGGGCCACCAACCTGCCTGACCCTGCAAACAACTTTAGCTGTGCTCATTCAATAGTTTTGCGATCAATTTTGCATGGAGGTGTTTCATTTTTACAATCTCGCTTAGAAAGAACTCAACGTTATCATCGCAATCATTCTTCCTGGATGTAACAATTTCATCGTAGTCAATTTCCAGCAACTTGCAGAACTCTCGTCCAGTCATAGCCTCACGAAGAGAAATTTTCTTCTTGAATCCTTCCCAGATTGCAGATCTTTCATCTTGGTTAAATGCACAGAAATGCGATTCGAAACGATATGGGATATGCGGCGCGTTATGTTCAATGAACGCATGCATCGCCCGCCGTTCCGCACTTGCCTTCTTCGTGTCAAATACGTGACCGTCTTTCAATTCAACAATATGGCACTTCTGTACACCTTTGCGCCTTTTGAACACCATAAAGTCTGGTTCAGACCCGGGGAACTCCAACGTTGTTGATTTCTTGATTTGAGACTTTTGCGCCAGCAGAACGCCCTCGGGCATGATCTCGGTTTCTAGAAACGCATCTAAGTCGTCAATAACATCGACCCGGTCAGTAATCATGCGCTGCAACTCATTGCCAGCGGCAATTACGGCAGACTGAATTTTGCTCGCTAGTGCGCCTATTTCGGCGTCACCGAAAAGCCGTTCGTACGATCCAGAAACGTTCTTGGGCCTAGCTGCCCGAATTCGAGCCACCCACCTATCCCTCTAAGTCACAACCTAAGAATGTCCTCCTCCGATTGATTGCCGCATCCAAGACCGAGAACGACCCTGCCGCTGGATCAATCACATAATCGCCCTCGTTGCTGACTGCTGTCATAAGCTCACCTTGAAGATCAACAGGCTTCGCATGAGGGTGATCGCGCTTCTTTGTGGCGGGTTCCGATATTACGTCAGTGAGATTATGTATCTTCCAAACCCCTTTAGCCTTACGTGGTTGCTTCTGCAAAACAACGCAGTATTCGGCACGCCGCCTGGTCCGGTAGCCCATTCCTGTCGTTCCCTTGTCCCAAGTGACAAGATCAACAATGTCGAGATTGGTCCCATCAAACCATTCTCGGACGCCTTGGCACAGATGAAATTTGTCAACCCACAAAAACAAATGGCCAGATGGAATAAGTGTGCGATCAATCCCGATCATAAATTTCTTAATTAAATCCATCGTCATCTGTTGCAGAACAAAACGGCGCTTGCCACGAGTTTGACCTTCATTCCCATAGGCGAGCTTGTCTAGAACTCCCCGATACTGTGGGTCGAAAAACGCTACCGGGACGGAATCTCCAGGAAGCATGGAAAGAAATTTGATCCCATCCATCTTTAGACGCGTGTTTGGCAGTATTTCCTTAGGCAGGTCTAGCGGCGGAGCTTGGACAGTCCTGATCCCCGAAAAGACCGATGCTCTGAGTGGGTCCGTGGTGGCGGGAACCGGACGGTTTAGCTTCCGCGGCTTTCTCGACATTGATCAGCCCCAATCGATTAGTCCAAGCGCAATGTTAGCGCGCAACGGGTTGAGCCTGCCCCCGACATTGGACCACCTGGAGTGAG
Organism: Alphaproteobacteria bacterium; assembly: GCA_022825235.1. GTDB lineage: Bacteria > Pseudomonadota > Alphaproteobacteria > TMED109 > TMED109 > VXPW01. Next base: position 62,200 of record JAJDYI010000073.1, read on the forward strand.
GAAATCTCGGCTGATCCGCCTCAAGACCGACATGCCGGCCCTGAAGATTTTGCCAGCTCAATCGGAGGGTTCTGGCCAATTGAGGTGTTCGGGCGGACGGTATTGTAATCCGTTCAACACGCTTGACATTTTGACCCGGGATTTGCCGGATACAGGCACTTGCAGACGTTCAGGCGCTCGGCCTGGGACGACCCGTTGAACGGCTCGTTGAGGGTGTTGTCGGTAGGCTTTCCGGGCCGGCAGAAGTCGGACGTCACACCGTTGATCTAGGCCCAGAGATCGAGTGCCTTGCCGATGATTTCGGACCCGTTATCGGGACGAATCGTCTTCGGTATGCCGTGGATCCCGGTCATTCGTTCTTGCGTCTTGACCACGTCCGTGCCGCGGTAGTGCGCCCTGACTTCGACACCGCCGGCGCGACTCGGCGCTTCGGCGTCTTGTGGCGCAGTTGCAGACCTTCTTCGGTGTAGGCCGATAGATCCGTTTGGCGTACATCTGCCAGCCGTCGCGCCGCTGCAGCGAGTGGTTCCGGCGATACCCTTAGTGCCCACGGGTCCCCACGATCTCCCGGTTGCAGCGACCGATTGGCGGCGTAGTGGTACTGCCGGTTGGCCTCAACCACCGCGCACACAAGCCGAATGCTCACCTGCCAGACCTGCTGGGTCTCGTCGACCGGCCCCAGTCGCCGCCCCGGCGTCAGAGCTTTCCGCGCACCACTTTCTGTAGCAATCTCCTTGTCCGGGCTGAGGTTTGCCACCAGCCAGTTGAGCTGCTGGCTCTCCCCCTCGAGCTGCTTCAGGCGCTTCATCTCCGAGGGCATCAGCCCGCTGTACTTCTTCCGTTAGCTGAATTACGTCTGCACCAAGACCCCCCTTCCGGCAGTCCTCCCCGACCAGTATCCCTTCCTTTGTCTGGCGCAGATCGCTTGGTGATCATCTGCGATCCTGACGATAATTTTTCGATATCGATACGAAATATCCGAAGAGTTTCGGTAGATGGACGATCGCCCTACGCTCTGTCTGTCGGCCCAAGTGCGACAACAACAGCGATCTGTGACTGACAATTTCTGTGGTCGTTTACAGAGCTGCCGGAACAGCCTGCTCTGAGTTGGTGACCCCTAGGGGAATCGAACCCCTGTTTCCGCCGTGAGAGGGCGGCGTCCTGGACCGCTAGACGAAGGGGCCCCGCGTGTTTCCGGTACGTGCGGGACAGCGCCGCCTCGGCTCCGAACCCGTCAGGGCTTGATGGCGCTTGAACCCGGGCGACGTGACGCCGGAGATGGCGAGTGTGCCAACGAAGCCCTCTCAACGCAACAAACCGGGGAAGGTTGCCCGCCCCAAGACATGCCCATGATTGGCCGGGGAACGAGCAATCGTGAATTGTGTGCGGTCTCCCGCACGGATGTCTGGTCCGGCCGACGGCCCTCCAGCGACAGAATTGGCGGCCGACGCTTCGGCAAAGAACGAAACGTTCGAGCGGCCGGCGAACGTAGTCGGTCGCGCCCAGTAACCATGGTATGGTGTCAGTGCCGTCTGAAAGCGCAAGATGTTGCGTCGCTGACGTCCGGAACCTGGTTGTCGCCGGGCGGCTCGCGCTCCATCCTCAAGGGTCCTGAGATGCCGTGGAGCGGGTCGTGATTGCGCCTCGAATCTCGGAACGCCTCCTCCTCCGCCTCGGTTTGGCGATGGTGGCCGGGGCGGTATCCGCACTGGCGTTTGCACCGGTCCACGCACTTCCCGTTCTGTGGGTGTCCTTTCCCCTGCTTGCCTGGCTCATCAGCAGCGGTGGGGTTCACCGGGCGTTCTGGACTGGCTGGGCATTCGGGTTCGGGCAGTTCGCTGCCGGGCTCTACTGGATTGGCGCGTCGTTCGTCTACACCGGGCAGTTCGGATGGATCGCCGGAGGCATCGGCGTGGCAGGGCTCTCCGCGGGCCTCGCGGTATTGCCCGCGGCGGCCGCGGCGACGGCGCGACTGTTCGACCAGCCGCAGGGGCGATTGATCGCCCTCGGTGTGGCCTGGGTGCTTGCCGAAGGGCTCCGAAGCTGGCTGCTGACCGGCTTCCCGTGGAATCTCACTGGTCAGATCTGGGCGTTCTCCGTTACGACGATGCAACCCGCAGCGTGGGTCGGCACGCACGGGCTGGGGGCAGTGACCGTGCTTGCGGCGCTGGCTCCGGCGGCCATTGCTGGCCGCCGCATGCGGCAGGGGCTGCTGCTGTCCGCACCGCTGGCGGCCGTGCTCTTTCTCGGCCTCCTGCGCGACAACGTACGCACTCTCGATCTCGGTGAGGGACCGGTGGTCCGAATCGTTCAGGGCAACGTGCCGCAGGAAGCTCGTCTCGACGCCAGCCGGCACGACGAGAATATCCGGCAGTACGTAGACACTTCCCGGACCCCCCCTGCGGGCGCGCCGCCGAAACTGGTGATCTGGCCGGAGGCCGTACTGCCGTTTGATCCTTCCGGGCGGGAAGAATTTCGGCGGGACGTTCAGGCGATGATCCCCGGCGAGGCCCGGTTGGCAACCGGCGGTTTCAGGCTCCGCCCGGACGACGGGGCCGTCTTCAACAGCCTGTTCTTCCTGGCGCCGGACGGCCGCCTGGAAGCGTCTTATGACAAGGTGCACCTCGTACCCTTCGGCGAGTTCCTCCCGCTCGCCGAATGGCTCCCCGCATCGCTGCTGCCGGTGACGGGACGCGGGATGCACGCCGCCGATGCGCGCGCCCGCATCGACCTGCCCGGATTCTCGACGGCCGCGCCCGCGATCTGTTACGAGATCATCTTTCCGACACCCACAGGAGGGCCGGACCGGTCGGGCTGGCTGCTCAATGTGACCAACGATGCGTGGTTTGGACGCACCTCGGGGCCGTACCAGCACTTCGCGCAGGCGCGACTCCGCGCGGTCGAGGAGGGCCTGCCGGTCATCCGCGCCGCGAACACCGGTATTTCTGCCGTGATCGATGCCCGCGGCCGCGTGCTCGCCCAACTTGGACTGGGCGAGCGCGGCGTGATTGACCACCCGTTGCCGGTTCCCGAGAAACCGCCGCTGCATGCGCGAATGGGCGACATGCCGCTGTTCGCCGGACTTATTGCACTCCTGCTCATCATGCTGATGGCCGAACGCCGGGCGCCTCCGCGTGCCGGCTCTCCCGAGGATTGACCTCAGCGGAATTCCGCACCATGACTAAACCATGACGCCACCCGCCACCGCATCTGATTCCGTACGCGAGGCCGCCGCCTGGATCGCGCGCCACCGCTTGGAACACAATCCCCTGCCCGCGCCGCCCGAGCACCTACGGCCGCGCGACGAAGCTGCGGCCTACGCCGTGCAGCATGCGCTCCACCGGGAACTCACGGCGGCGGGGCTCGGCGAGCGGGTCGGCTGGAAGATCGGGTGCACGAATCCCCAGATGCAGCGGTACCTGGGGATCCGTCATCCGGCGGGCGGCGGCGTGATGGCCGAAACCGTCCACCTCGGGACCGGCCGGTTTCGCCACGCCGATTTCGTCCGGCCCGGCGTCGAGGTGGAGATCGCCGTGCGGCTCGGCGCCACGCTTCATGCCGCGGACGGGCCCTTCCGGGGCGAAGACATGGTGGCCGCGGTCGACGAGATCATGCCGGCCATGGAGATCGTGGACGACCGCTACGTCGACCGGGCCAACCTGGATACCCCGACCCTGATCGCTGACGACTTTTTCGACGCTGCCGCGGTCCTGGGAGCGGCGAGGAAGTTCTCGCCGGAGCTCGATCTGGCTGAACTCGCAGGCGAGGTGCGCATCAACGGCGAGACGCGCTCCGTCGGGCGCGGGCGCGACATCCTCGGGCATCCGCTCGAGGCCCTGGCGTGGCTTGCGTCGCACCGCGCGGCCTGCGGCGGGGTCCTGCAAGCCGGCGAGTTTGTCCTGCTCGGCAGCGTGACCGCCATCCAGTGGGTTGAGCGCGGAGCGGAGATCGAGGGAGCGTTCGACGGACTGGGAGCTGTGCGTGCCGCTTTCGGTTGATCCCAACGACGCGGCGCTGTTTCGGCGCACCTCCGGATTGAAGTCCGGGCAACCGGAACCGCCAAGCCGCCTCCGCAACTGGGCCGGCCGGCTCCTGGTAGGTTTTGGGCTGGCCGGCCTGCTGGCGGCGGCCGTCGGCGTCGTCGCCGTGATCGTCGTGCTCAACCACTTCGGACAGGGGCTGCCCGAGTATCGGCAGCTCATGGACTACGAGCCTGCGGAAACGTCGCGTACCTATGCCGCGGACGGGCAGCCGCTGGGTCGTTACGCCGAGCAGGACCGGCTCTTTGTTCCGGTCCGCTCGATTCCGGAGCAGTTGGCGAACGCCTTCATCGCGGCGGAGGACAGGAATTTCTGGACGCATTCCGGCCTTGACTACGTGGGCATCGCCCGGGCCGTGGTCCAGAATGCGAGCCGCCTGGCGGACGGCCGGCGGCCGATCGGGGCCTCGACGATCACCCAGCAGGTGGCGAAGACGTTCCTCCTGACGCGGACGGTGTCGATCGAACGGAAGGTGAAGGAGGCCCTCCTGGCTCTCCGGATGGAGCGCGTCCTCAGCAAGGAACGCATCCTGGAGCTCTATCTCAACGAGATCTACCTCGGGTTTCGCTCCTACGGCGTTGCAGCGGCGGCCCGCAACTACTTCGACAAGTCTCTCGACGAGCTTTCCCTGGCGGAAATGGCCTACCTGGCGGCCCTGCCGAAGGGGCCCAACAACTACCACCCGGAACTGCGGCGCGAGTCCGCGCTGGCTCGGCGCGCCTACGTCCTCCGGCGGATGACGGAGGAGGGTTTCGTGACGGCGGCGGACGCGTCCGCCGCCCGGGCGGAGCCGCTCACGGCCGTGGCCCGCGAGGGGCGGGATGCGCTGGTCGCCGCCCCGCATTTTGCCGAGGAAGTGCGCCGATGGATCGTCAATTCCATGGGCGAGGAAGCGCTGTACCAAGGCGGATTGACGGTGACCACGACGCTCGAGCCCAGGCTGCAGCAAATTGCGACCGAGGTGCTGCGCGAGGGGCTGGAAGCGTACGACCGCCGGCACGGCTATCGGGGACCGGTGGGGACGATCGACGATCCGCAGGAGACAGACTGGGCGGAGCGCCTGTCCGACCCCGACGCGCGTCCTGTCGGGGTTCCGCCCCACCTCCAGCCGGCCGTGGTGCTGGCGATCGATCGGGAGGTTGCCGTCGTCGGGCTGCCGGACGGAACGAACACCGAGCTGGCGCGGGCGGATGCGGCCTGGGCATTCGAGGACGAAGAGAACGGAAGCCCCGCCGACGTCTTCGAGCCGGGCGACGTGATCCTGGTGGAGATGCTGGACGGCGAGGACGGGCCGCGCCCGACGTTGCGCCAGCTGCCCGAGGCGGAAGGCGCGCTCGTCGCCCTCGATCCGCGCAACGGACGCGTGCTGGCCCTGGTCGGTGGTTACGGCGACGGGGAGTTCGGATTCAATCGGGCCACGCAGGCCAGACGTCAGCCCGGCTCGGCCTTCAAGCCCTTCATCTATCTCTCGGCGCTGGAGAACGGCCTCACGCCGGGGAGCCTGGTCCTCGACGCGCCGCTGGTGATCGACCAGGGACCGCACCTGGAGGAGTGGCGTCCGCAAAACTACGCGGCCGGTCGGTTCTATGGGCCGCGGACGCTGCGCGACGGACTCGAACGGTCCCGGAACGTAATGACGATCCGGCTTGCCAATACCCTCGGGGTGGAGCGCGTGGTCGAGGTCGCGGAGCGCTTCGACCTGGGGTCACCGCAGCCGTTCCTCGCGACCGCGCTGGGCACGACCGAGACGACGCCGCTGGCGCTGGCGTCGGCCTACGCGACGCTTCTGAACGGCGGTCGGCAGATCAAGCCCGCGTTTGTCGAACGGGTTCAGGACCGGCACGGACGCACCGTCCACCGCCGCGATACCCGGCGCTGTCCGGCCTGCGGAGCCGAATCGGAGGTGCCGCCGGTCCTGGCGCCGCTCGGGATCCCTGTCGCCGACCCCATCAACACGTTCCAGGTCACGTGGATGCTGAAGGGGGTGGTCGAAGTCGGGACCGCGCGGCGGCTGGCAAACCTCGGTATTCCGCTGGCGGGCAAGACCGGGACCACGAACGACTTCCTCGATGCCTGGTTCGTGGGGTTCTCGCCGGACCTCGTGGTCTGCGTGTTCGTGGGCTATGACCAGCCGACGAACCTGGGCCGCGGGGAGAGCGGCGGCCGGGTCGCCGCGCCCATCTTCGGGGCGTTCATGGAGCGGGCGCTGGGCGGCGTCCCGAACTCGCCGTTTCGCATCCCTGACGGCGTCGACATGGTTCGCATCGATGCGGAAACCGGCCGGCGGCCGCTACCGGAGTCGGAGCGGGTGATCCTGGAGGCGTTCGCGCGCGGCACCGGCCCGGAAACCGCCGGGCCCACGGTGCGGGGCTTCGAGGACGAGATCTACTGACGGCCGCTGGCTGCCATGGCACCGGTCCGTCAGGCGTCGTATCCCGGGTTGCAACGATCCAGCAGGCGCTTTGATGCACCGAAGAACGTGTCCGCGGTGCAGAGGCCCGATTCGGCGTCACGCGCGACGTCCGCCGCGATGGCAGCGGCATCAGCGTCCGGCACCCGCCTGAGCGGTTTTCCGGTCGACATGGCCGCCACCTGGGCGGCGCATGCGCGTTCCAGGAAGTAGAGGTCCTCCCACGCGCGCGCCACGCTTCGTCCGGTCACGATCACACCGTGGTTGGCCATGAAGAGCACGTCACGATCCCCGATCGCATCGACGATGGGCGAGGCCTTGGCTTCGTCGAGCACGACCCCGTCGAACGCGCTCATCGTGGCGGTGCGGCCGAAGAACCGGCAGGCATTCTGGTCGGCCATGTGCAGTCCGCCGTCCTCGACCATGCAAAGTGCGAGTGCGGCGCGCATGTGCGTGTGCATGACGCAGGCGGCGTCCGGCCGCGCCCGGTGCACGGCACCATGGATGAGAAAGGCGGTAGGTTCGGCGATGCCGTCCCCGTCGATGACATTACCGTCCCCGTCGACGACCAACAGCGAACTGGCGGTGACCTCGGACCAGTGCATGCCGTACGGGATCAGCAGGTAGCGGTCGTCCTCCCCGGGCACGGCCAGGGTCAGGTGATTGTCGATGCCCTCCGACAGCCCGTGATGGTCCGCCAGCCGGTAGGCGGCGGCCAGGTCCACCCGGGCGGCCCGTTCGGCGTTGTGGGTACTCCGCATGCCGGCTCCAGTGCTCCGATCAGAAGGCGATCATCTGCCGAATCGTATCGCCGTCGTCAAGGCGGTCGAAGCCTTCGTTGACCCTGTCGAGCGGGATGTGGTCGCTCACCAGCCGGTCGATCGGCAGGCGGCCTGCGCGGAAGAGATCGAGGTAGGCCGGGATATCGCGCCGGGGGACGCAGGATCCCAGGTAGCTGCCCTTGATGGTCCGCTCCTCGCCGACGAGCTGCACATGCGGCACGGCGAACTTCGCGTCCGGGGGCGGTAGCCCGCTGCTGGTCGTGGTGCCGCCGCGACGGGTGATCGCGTAGGCAAGTTCCATCGCCCTGGCCGACCCCACGCACTCGAACGCGTACTCGACGCCGCCGGCCGTCATCTCGCGCACGGTCTCGACGGCGTCGGGGTCGGCCGCGTTCACCGCCTCGTCGACCCCGATCTGGCGGCCGGATTCCAGCTTGCTGTCGAGGAGGTCAAGGCCGATGACCCGGCTGGCCCCGGCGGCGCGCGCACCGAGCACAGCGGCGAGGCCGGTCCCGCCGAGGCCGATGACGGCCACCACGGCGCCGGGGCGGACCTTCGCGGTGTTGACCACCGCTCCCATGCCCGTGATCACCGCGCACCCGAACAGCGCAGCCTGGTCAAGGGGAATGTCAGGATCCACGCGGACCAGCGAGCGGGTGCTGGAAACCGCGTACTCGGCGAAGCACGACACCCCGACCTGGTGGTTGATCGGCTTCCCGTTGAGCAGGATCCGCCGTTCTCCCGAGAGCAGGGTCCCGGCCACCGCCGCCTTCGCGCCCGGTTCGCACAGCGCCGGCCGTCCCTCGGCGCACGGCACGCAGCGGCCGCAGCTCGGCACGAACACGTACACCACGTGATCGCCCACGCGGAGTTCGTCCACGCCCGGCCCAACCGCCTCGACGACGCCCGAACCCTCGTGGCCGAGGACCATGGGCAAGTCGCGCGGCCTGGATCCGTTGACCACCGACAGGTCGGAATGGCACAGCCCCGCGGAGGCCATCCGGACCAGGACTTCGCCCGGGCCCGGGTCAAGCAGTTCGATCTCCTCGATCTTGACCGGCTTGGTGTCCGCGTACGGCCGCGGTTCTCCCATCTTGTGTAGAACGGCGGCGCGGCATTTCATGGGCATGTCTCCTCAAACTCCGTGCTGAATCGAATCAGAAGCGGACGGCGTCGCCACCCTTGAGGGACAGCATGGCGCGCGCTTCGTCCGGCGTGGCCGTATCCAGCGACAGGCCGTCCAGGATCTTGTTGACGCGGGTGACCTGGGCCGCGTTGCTGTCCGCGAGCCGTCCCGGGCCGTCCCACAACGAGTCCTCCAGCCCGACCCGGACGTTGCCGCCCTGCGCCGCGGCAAATGCCGCCACCCGCATCTGGTGGTTGCCGGCACCGAGCACGGACCAGCGCCAGTCGTCCCCGAACAGCCGATCGGCGGTCCGTTTCATGTGGGCGATGTCCTCGGGGTGGGTGCCGATCCCGCCGAAGATTCCGAACACGGTCTGGATGAAGAGCGGTGGCTGCACCAGCCCCTCATCCAGGAAGTACGACAGGTTGTACAGGTGACTGGTGTCGTAGCACTCGAACTCGAAGCGCGTGCCGTTTCCGCTGCACGCCCGGAGTATGTTCTCGATGTCCTCGAAGCTGTTCTGGAACACGTTGCTCCGGCTCGATTCCAGGGCTTCGCGTTCCCATGCGTGCTTGAAGGTCTTGTAGCGGCGGAGCATCGGAAACAGGCCGAAGTTCATCGAGCCCATGTTCAGCGACGCGACTTCCGGCGCGAACTCGACCGCCGGGCGCATGCGTTCCGCGACCGGCATCCTCGGCGCACCCCCCGTCGTGATGTTCACGACGGCGTTGCAACTCTGCTTGATCCTCGGCAGGAACTGCCGGAACACCTCCGGGTCCTGGGTGGGACGCCCGTCTTCCGCCATGCGGGCGTGCAGGTGGATGATCGAGGCGCCGGCCGCCGCGGCATCGATGGCCTGGGTCGCGATCTCGTCCGGCGTGACCGGGAGGTGCGGCGACATCGACGGGGTGTGGATCGAACCGGTCACCGCGCACGTCACGATGACCTTGCGCCGGGGACGCCCAGACGGCGCGGCTTCGGGGGGCGTGGGAGCGGACGTGGCCATGATCATGGTCTCCGTTCAGGTGTCGTAGGATCTGATTCATAAACAGTTGTGATTTAAGCCACTTTAGTTTCCACTTTGTGGCCGGACCACCAAGTGGACCACCGATCACCAACGAAAGTACACGACAGCGCATCGTGTACTTTCAACGACTGTTGGCCGGCGACCAGGGACGGGGCACTAGTAACCGGAAGTGTAACGAAAAACTTCATCAATTGCGGTGTCTAGCGGTCATTCAGCTCCGTCCATCGAATCAAGCGGGAATATTCGGCTGACCGTCACCCCGGTGCGCCGAACGATGGCGCGCCCTCCGAGACCGGCGTGGGGATGCGGCTCGGCGCGTCCTGGTAGGTGCCGGCGCCCGGTGCGGTGGTCCGCGGCGGCGGACTCCAGCGGCCCGGCCTGTGCGAGTTTCGGCCTCGGGCGGTGAGCGACGGCGCGGACGAAGACGCCTCAGCCCGCACGACGGCCGTCATCGTGACAGCGGTGAACGCCGGCCCCGAGGGCGCGGCCTCAATGGCGTCCAGCTGGTGCGCTCGGATGACCGCCGCGGCCTCAAGGCCGCGGCCGATCGCGTCCTGGGCGTCAGCTGGCAGCACTGCCGCGTGCGGGAGGCGTTCGGAGCTGATCCCCGCCGGGTCGCGTGCCAGCGCCGCCCGGTGGGCGTGCCAGCACTCCGGTCCCGGCAGGCGGCGCCTGCGCGCCGTCTCCGCGGACCCGGACGGCCCGCATTGGGTTGGTGCCGCCGAGGCAGCATGGATGGCGATTTCGCGCAGCAGCACGTTGGCGGTCGCGGCGTGATCCCCGTCGTGAACGGTCCCGCCGCCGCACCCGCGACCTCGCTGCTATCGCTGGCGAAAGTTCCACCCGAGCATCGTTGCTGCCGGCGGCCTTGGGCTAGCCCGCTTCGCTCAGTGCGCCGTGGAAAGGCGCGTGATCCCAGTGGGTGCGAATCCCACCCAACCCTTGTCGCTTCGGTTGGAAGCAACCAGAGCGGTTTACGGAGGTAACGATGTAGACCGAAGCACTCTGGTGTGAAGGGACGCCGTCGGGCGGCTCAGCGAGCCGGCAGGCCGGAACGCGAGTGAACGCCGAGCAGGCCCCGAAACGGGCGATGCGGGAGCCGACCCTCCTGAGTGAAGGGGAAGGCCGCCGGCGGTCCGGGAAGGCAAGCGTCCGATGCACCGGGCCGCTCTCGCCGGGGTAGTGGCGCCGGCATGCTTGCAAGAGGGATGACGTGGCAACACGGGAAGCCCTGTCGGTGGTGGCACGCACCAACCGGAACCCCGCGAGGGGCAGGCCGGGCCGGCAGGGTGGCGGACAGGCCCGTAGGACTGACGACGCCGGGTAACGCCGGTCGAGGAAAGGGGCCTGACTTCGAGAGGATGACGGGAAGGGGCGAAGGCATGACCACTGGCGGACGCCTAACAGGGTCAGAACGAGTTCGGCACGTCCAGACCGTCCTGTATGCGAAAGCGAAGGAAGAACCTGAGCGTCGCTTCCATGCCCTGTGCGACAAGGTGTGGCGAGAGGACTTTCTCCGGGAAGCCTGGGCCATGGTCCGCCGCAACGGCGGCCAGCCCGGGGAGGACGGGGAGAGCCTCGAGGCCATCGAGCGCCTGCACACCTCGTACGTCCTGTCGTACTACCTGCACGCGCAGCCGGCGGTGGGGACGACCGACCGGCGCCCGGCGATGCGGCACCACGGCGGGCTGGTGGCGGCGCCGAGCGGCCGGTTGATTCCGAACTGGAACGGATCAACCGGTTGCAGGGATACCGGCAGGCCTCCGCGAAGACTGGACGGACTGATGCATCGCGGCGGCCCGGCCGCTGGCGGCGGCCCGCCGCGCGGGCCGTCACCGGTCAGGACATATGATCTTGCGTGTGAGATACTATGGTGCACATGTCCTTCCCCTCCCCTGTAGCGGGGGCAGGGGCTGGTCGGCCTTGCTGGCCTTTCCGTGGCCTGGCACCGACAGGACCGTATCGAATGGGATCGGCCATGATCCGAGCACTGAATTCCGTCTCAGCCCTGGAAGTTTCAGTTCCTGGCCGCCGCGGGGTAACGGCGCAGCGTCGGGTCCTTTGACGTCACGGGCCCTCTAATGTCAGAAGAATGGCCCAATCACGCGCTGTGCGCAGATCATGGGCTGCATGCGCGGCCGTTGTCATGGCCGGCATCGCTTGGCAGAGCCCGGGGATACCGTCCCTTGAGGTGGTATCGCTCGTTGTCCGTCGCCGCTTTCGTGCTGATGCTGGCCGGGGCACTCCCGGGGCAGTCACAGGACATTCCGGATGAGGCCACCCGGGAACGCGTCGCTGATTGGATCGAGCGCTGCGACGGCGATTGGTCCGGCGCGTGCGGGCTTGTCGGCGACTACATCAGGGAACGGACCTTGGGTCGCTGGTGCCGGCTAATCGAGGCGTACTGGGATACCCCACGCCTGGTCCGGAGCGCTGACATCACGCATCCGGCCGCCGACGTAGAACACCGGCATCGCCAGAAGGCGCAGGAGTTCCTTGAGGAGTGCGTACCGATCTACACGGCGGCGTTGGACCGGGCGGGCGCGGCGGCGTTGGACCGCGCGGACGCCGGTGACGCGGCTTCCGGTGCTGCGGCAGAGCGGGGGGAAGCTGGGGCGCGGGGTCGCGCGATGCAGGTGCGGACCCGCTCCAACGTGCGGAGTGGCCCGAGCATGGCGCACGACCGGGTGGGGGTGCTTGATACCGGCACGGAGGTGCGCGTCATCGGCACGTCCGGCGACTGGGCGGAGATCGCGATGCCGGGCGGCGGCAACGGTTTCATCTACGGACCCCTGCTGGTGGATCCGGGATCGCCGCCGGCCACGGAGCCGCCGGTGCCGTCCGGCGGCGGCGAGCGGGTTGCGGATGCCGGATCGCCGACGGCCGCGGAGCCGGCAGCATCGCAAGGGGCCCGGCCGGACATCCCCGACCAGGCAACGCGGAAACGCGTCGGCGACCGAATGAATGAGTGCCTCAGCATGTGGCGGGAACTCGCGGGGTGGGGGCTCTATGCCGAGAAATATGCCGGCGAGCAGGGCATGCGCAAGTTTCTCGCAGATGTGCAAGAACGTGGCGCCCCCGTCGTCCCGACCGCGCAACGGTACATCACGATGTGCGAGTCCGTTGGCAACAAAGTCGAGCAATCCGGCCGGCCATGCGGAAAGCTGGCCCAGGACATCTGGGCAAGTACGCGCGCTCATAGAGCGGCCATCGTGCTAAATCCGGATTACTACTTGGACCCGGACGGGCCGCTTGGTGAGGTTGAGAGACGGCTCGTCGAGCACTACCTCCGGACCTGTGTTCCGGCGTACGCGGCGGTCCTGGATGGCAGAGACCCGGCTGATGTCCCCGTATGGAGTGGACAGGCAACGGCGGGCCAGACCGGCCCGTTGCACGGCTCGATCGCGTTCTCGCAGCACGACGACGGCAGCTACGCGTGGGGGATCGCGTGGAGTTTCGAGACCTCGCTGGGTGCCAATGCCGAGGCGCTGGCGCAGTGCCGGGCCCACGATGGCACGGCATGCGAGGAAGTCGGCTGGTTCCAGGAAGCCTGCGGCGCGCTCGCGGTCGGCGACGAGAATGGCTACGGGACCGGTTGGGCCTCAACGGAGACCGCGGCCCGGGCGGATGCCCTCGAGCAATGCCACGCCGTCAACGACGAATGCCGGATCGAAGCGTCGGAATGCTCCGTCTCCGAGCACGCGGGCGGAGCCGGGCGGACGCCGGACGGGGCCTGCGAACGGTGGACGGTGGTCTACCGCACATCCTTCACCGGCGAGCGGACGGAATCGAACGAATGGGAGCGGACGGCGGACACACCGGAGGCCGCCCGGGCGATTCTTGAGGAGGATTGCCGCGTGACCGACGAGGTACAGAGGGCGACGACCGGCGGCCGGGTCGGCGTGAAGTGCGAGTACATCCGGACATACTGCAGGCCGGAATGACAAGGCCTGGACGGCGGAATGGCGTGACGGCCTGACAAACCGACGACGGGACGGCCTGACAACGAGTGCCGCGGCGGCTGTCAGCCCCGCCGCAACGGCGGCGGCGTGACCTCGAGTTGAAACGTCGTTCCCGCAGGATACCGCCGAAGGACATCAGGGTTTCGCCGTTCGGATGCGCTACCCCGCAGATTTGATCCCAGAATTTCTCGCTCCCTAGCTGCGTCTCGCCGATGAACGCCTTTACCATGCGGCCGACAGGGGGTGGCGCCTGTGGCTCCCGTTTCCCTTTGCGCTGGGACGGTGATCTAGCAGGTGATGTAGAAAAGGCTTAGCAGTCGACGAGCTTCCCGATTTCCTCCCAGTCTCCGTCGTCCGCGGCGGTCCGTGCCCGGGCCTGGAGGGAATGAAACGTCGCCAGGGTCTCAAGGAGAGCCCGGGCGCACACCACCGATCCAACGGGTTGACCGGCGTTCCAGGATGCAATGACGGCCTGAGCGAGGTCGAGCGTACGGTGCGAGATCGCCCGACGATATGCGTCGAGGCAGCCGGTTATCGTGATTCGCCGGTTGCCTTCGGCGAGGTCGATGGGACCCGCGAGTGAATCCTCAAGCTCCCGAAGCCCGGCATACGTCGTCTCCAGAAACGGCCATTTGCCGGGAGGAATGCTCTCAGTTGCAAACCGGAGCATTGGCGTGGAAGTCCTGGCTCACGTCGATCGTGATCGGCCCGGACGGACGGGCGTGCCCGGGATTGATTGCATGACGATCGAGCCGCAGCAAAGCCTGTGCAAGGCCAGGCCGCAAGAGGGGGGCGTGTGCTGCGGTACCGCGTTGTGCTCGTCGGATCGCAACGTCCTCCGGCTTGAGACGCGGGGAAGCGACGACCGCTAGTCGGCGGCACGACCGGCCGGAGCGGTCGTGCCACGGGTGTTGTCCGCGAGGCGAGCTACCGCATGAATTGATCCGGTAACCCGCATTGGCGGCGGACCCATTCAGTGGCGGCAGGCCGGGTCGCGCAATGGCAGTACGGATGGACTATTGGTTGACAATTACGGTACATACGTGTTGACTCTCCGCTTGCCACGGGGACAGGTGACCGGGAAGACAGGCAATGGCATTGCGTGCGATCGAGCCCTGCAGGCGGCCCGGGCGTACCACGACTGGCAATGCCAGCCGGCGCTTCGCGCTCTGCTCGCGGACGGCTCCGGGACAGCCCGGCGGTGTCCGGCGCGCGGGCTCCGCGCGCAGATGCCCCCGCCGCCTCAGCGCACCCCGGGTGGACAGCCAGAAACCCTCGGGCTTGACCTGCCGGCATCCGCGACGGAGGCGAACCCCGTGTCCATGAGCCGGACGGGGTGGTGGCAAAGGTTGAGGGCGTGAAGGTAACCCTGCGTCAGTTGCGTTATTTCCGGGCGGTTGTGGAGCATGGCACGTTCCGCCAGGCCGCCGAGAGCGTAAGCATTTCGCAGCCGGCGCTGTCGCTGCAGATCAAGGAACTGGAAGGCAGGCTGGGATGCCTCCTCGAACGCGACAGTCGCAGGGTCGTCCTCACGCTGCTGGGCCGGGAGATCTATCACCAGGCGCTGCGGGTTCTCGACGAGGCGCTGCTGCTGGAGACCATCGGCAGGCGTTACTCGGACACCTCGCTGCGGGTCGTGGTCGGCATGGTGTCGACCTTGGCCCCGTACCTGCTCGGCGGGGTGCTGGAGCGCCTGCAGTCGGTGGAACCGCGGATCGAGCTCGACCCCAGGGAAGCCACCGGCCAGGCCCTGGTGGCTGATCTCGCTGCCGGTCGCCTCGACGCTGCCATCGTGTCGCTGCCGGTAGGTCTGCTGCAACTGCCCGAACGCGAACTCTTCGAGGACCGTTTCCTGCTGGCGGCCCGCCCCGAGCGGATCGCCGCGTTCAAGCTCGCCTTTGACGGCAATCCACATCCTCCGGACCTGGCGCACGCCGACCTGGGACCGTTGCTTACGCTGGATTGGGGCCATTGCCTGGGCGAGCAGATCAGGGGCGCGTGCGCGGCGTGGCGGCTGGAGGACGAGCGCTGCGGCGTCGGCTCGTTGGCGACCCTGAGCAAGTACGTGGAAAGCGGGGCCGGGCTGACCCTGCTGCCCGAAACGGCGGCGCTCGGCGAGTGCTCGCATGCGCCCGGGTTGGCCCTGCTGCGTTTCACCGAGCCGGAGCCGTCGCGGCGGATCGGCCTCGTGCATCGCGTGGCCTCGCATGGCCAGCACTGGATCGAGCTGCTGGCCGGGGCGGTGACGGGGGCCGGCGAGGAGCTGGTCCGGCGCGCCCGCGCGACGGTGCGGAATGACGCGCGCGCGGATGCCGCGTAGGCGCCCCGGCATGCTGCAGCTCGTCGATATCCGCAAGTCCTACCGCCTGGGGCCCGACGAAGTACAGGTCCTGAATGGAATCCATCTCGATGTCGAGGCGGGGGACCTGCTCTCCATCATGGGTCCGTCGGGGAGCGGCAAGTCGACGCTGATGAACATTCTCGGGCTGCTGAGCCGCCAGACGGGGGGTTCCTATCTGGTCAACGGCCGCGATGCCTCGACCATGGACGACCGGGAACTCTCGACCTTCCGCAACGCGAGCATCGGCTTCGTGTTCCAGTCGTTCAACCTGCTCGGACATCTCACGGCGCTGGACAATGCGGCGCTGCCACTGGTCTACCGGGGCCTCGACCGGCGTGAGCGCCGCCGGCGCGCCGGTGACATCCTCGAGAAGGTCGGGATGGCGGACCGGTTGGACCATAAGCCGAACCAGTTGTCGGGCGGGCAGAAGCAACGGGTGGCGATCGCCCGGGCGCTGGCCGGAGCACCGGCGGTGGTGCTGGCCGACGAGCCCACCGGGGCCCTCGATTCGCACACGGCTGAGGACGTCATGCGCTTGCTCGCCCATCTCAACCGGGAGGAGGGGATCACCGTGGTGATCATCACGCACGACCCCGAGGTGTCCCGGCAATGCCGGCGCCGCACACGGATCCGCGACGGGCTGCTCGTCGCGGACGACGACGGCGCACCGGGCACGGCCGGGCCGTAGTTCGCGACGCGCAAGCTGGACCGGCGCCCCGCATGGTAGTTCGCCGGGGGGGGTCGAGTCGGCCGACCGGTCAGGCGTCGCCGGCCCGGGGTGGGGCGGGG
>JAJDYI010000009.1 GCA_022825235.1 Alphaproteobacteria bacterium
TCCTCTTCACCGTAGAAGTTCTCTCCCGGATTGTCGACGACGTGCTGGAGGCCCTCCTTCTCCAGGTCCGTTCCGGGTCCGTTCTTCTTGTTGATCGGGTTCAACGACAGCAGCGAATAGGAGAAGTCCTCGGTGTTGTCCATCACCTCCTCCGCGCCGAAGCGGAACATCTGCGCCGGCAGCGGCAGCGCCACATCGTCCTCGAAGTGCTCCGACGCGGTGATGAGCTCCTCCTCCACCGCGAGGCGCTGAACCACCATGCGCGTATAGACCTCGCGGTCCGCCGACATCACCTGAAACAGCATGTCGGCCACCCGCTCGTACGCAATCCCTTCGGCTGCGGCGCCCGCGGCCACGACCGTTCCGATGCCGAACACGAGCCCGGCGGCCTTCAGTGACTTTCGCTTCATGGCTTCTCTCCTCGTGTCGATTCGTGGTGATGGCGGGAAGGGGCGTCTCGCCAACCCGTCAACCATCGGTGTCCCGCTCGCCGGACTCGGCGCGCCGCAGTGCCCATTCGATGCTCTCGACGTGAACCGCAGGCGTCCCGCTGAAGTTCCGACTCACCAGAACGGCGTCGGCCAGCGAGTCGAGCGAGAAGCCGAGGCCGTGGCAGTCGAGGCAGACAGTCCGGACCATCTTCTCGTTCGGCCGCAGGTTGTCGTTCTGGTTATGGTTGGTCGTGACCTTTCGGCGGCGCACCGTCGGGGGCATGTGACAGGTCGCGCAGCTCACGCCGGTGCCGGGGGGCGCACGACCGGCAAGCTCCGTCTCCCGGAGCCGGTAGTGGGGGCTCGCGAAGTACGCCCGGGTGTGCGAATCATCGTGGCAGGATGCGCAGGCTTCGACCGCAGCCCGCGCCGTGTCGACGGCATGGGGCCGGTGACAGGTGCCGCAGTCGGACACCCGGTGAGCGGCATCGGGACGCATCGGGAGGCGGGCTTCGCCGGCGGTGATGCGCGCGGGCAGCGGCGGGTCCGCAAGCCACGCGGTGATCGACTCCGGCACCACCCCGCCCAGCCCGACCTTCTTCAGCGCCCGGCCCGGATCGCGGGGCTTTGCGAGCCGGGGGTGCCCGCGCATGCCGTGCCGGCCGAGTGCGAAGGTCTTCGCCTGCGGCTTGTGGCAGCCCTCGCAGACTTCGGCAGGCGGCGCGTCGATCCAGTGGATCTCGATCTCGGCAGGCGGCGCGTCTTTCGCAAGGTCCGCCGCGTGGCACGCGGCGCAGTTCACTCCCGCTGCCGCATGACCCGAGCCGGCCCAGTGATCGAGGGCCGCAGGGTCGGCCACCGCGGCCGCGGGCGCCACCGCATCGCTCCGTGCCAGCGCCGCTTCCGCGGGTGATTCCCGGGCACGGTGGCGCGCGGTCAGCGCATGCACCGGCGACGGTGCGAGCGCGGGGCCACCCGCGTGCTCGACCAGGAAGTCCTCGTACAACGCACGGTTGTCGTGGTAGTTGTGGCAGCCGGCCGACGCGCACGTGTCGAAGGTGAGATCCGCATGGCTCGGCCGGTCCCACCGCACGTCCTGATCGCCCTCGGAGTGACACGCCACGCAGAAGTCCATCGCGACGGTGACCGCGCCCACGCGGGCGATCTCGGGCCGGTGCTCGACATGGCAGGACGTGCAGAGCCGCGCGTCGAGCTTTTTCCAGTAGGCCGCCATTCGCGGGTTGCGGAACTTCTTGCGCGGATGGCTGTCGTCGGCCGCCTTGAGCTCCTCGTCGTGGCATTTCCGGCAAGTCCGGTTGAGCGCCTTCTCCGCCCTGGCGGCGCTGGCGAAGGCGGGCGCGGTATGACAGGTCTCGCAGGCGATCTCGAGCTGATGATGGGCGTCGGTCGTCTCGCCGATCAACAACGCGCTCCGGTCGCCCCCTATTGTCATCGCCGCCGCGAACCAGACCGCGCCGAGCAGCGTCGCCGCCACCACCGCCCACGGAACCACCTTCGGCGACACCCCGCTTTCCCCTCAATAGAGATAGACGGTGAGGACATGTACGATCAGCAGCGCCGGCAGCGGGCAGATGGCGATGGCGTGCAGCCCGATCAGCGCGCGGTTGTGCCTGCCGGTCCTGCGAACCCCCATCTTGCGGAGCCGGGGCGTGCCGCCGATCGCCGCCCCGGCGAGCGCGCCGGAGAGCAGGGCGGCGACGAAGAATCCCATCAGCGCGGTGTTCATGTTGGCGCCGAAGCGAAAGCCGGTATGGGCGAACAGGACGAGCACGCAGGCGATCCCGAGCGCGATATGGAACAGCCGCCACCCGTGCGAGCCGGCGATGCGGGCCACCAGCCGCTTCTTGACGGCCACCGCGATGCCGAGCCCGGCGATGCCGAGGCCGAGCAGCAGGTAGCCGCTCCATTGCTTCCACACCCGGTCGTACCAGAGGGATTCGAGCAGGCCGGGGCCGAACCGGTCGGCGAGGGGGATCGGCGGCGAGAGCAGGGTGGCGGCGACCGCCAGCCCGCCGCAGGCGGACAGGATCAGCAGCAGCTTCTGGAAGCGCGCGGCCCGGGCGCGGGCCTCGCGAACGACGGTGCGCTGGATTTCGGCGATCGTGCCGGCGACCTCGCGGCCGATCAGGTCCATCCTGCGCAGCAGCGCGATCCGCGGGCCGAACGACGCGACGTCCCGGTCGGGAAAGAGGTCCGGGAGAATCTCGCAGGCATCCACCAGCGAGATCAGGGCGACGTCCCTGGGGTGGGGAATGTCGTCGGACAGCACCTCCTCGATGCGCGCCCCGATCGCGCGCTCGGCGCCGTCGTCGATCGTCGGGTAGCGAACCGTGCCGAAGGCCCACAGGAACCGCTCGTCCCTCTTTTCCAGGATGCCGCGCTCCACCAGGCTCGCCAGCGCCTGCTCGCGGAGGATCGCCGCGTCCTCCCTGGACAGCACCCCGACCCAGGTCCGGGTGTCCGTCGTCCCGGCACGGGCGGCGATCTTCTCCAGGACTCGGTCGAGCATGGGGTTGCCGGTGGGCGTCGGATCGATCGTCAGGAGCGCCTCCGGATCGGTGTCGATCCGGTACGCGAAGGCGAGATCCATCAGCACCGCGCCGGCCAGCGCACATTCGAAGGCGTGCTCCTCGACCGGCAGGAACATGCCTTCCTCATCGCCCAGCAGAAGCAGGATTTCCTCGGTAAAGGTCAGCATGGGCATGCCGTAATCCGACAATTGCAGCGTCGAAGTGCTTCACAGGAGCATAGTGCAAATCCAGCGGATCCGGCTGGACGTCGGGCGGTCAAGACCAGCTCCGACAGGACGATGGGTTAAGCCGCCTGACAACCTGCATGTCGTCTCCCCGCCAACGGATTGCAGCACAATGGAGTTCCCATCGATCAGCCTGCCTGAGGAGGAACGCATTGGCCGGGGCCGGCGCACCAGCACGCATGTTGACCACCAACATCCGCGGCGATTGCGCTGGATGGCGACCCGATAGTGGATCGGGCCGATGCAGGCGACAGAGCGTACCGGCGGCAATGCCGCGACCATGATCGAGAGGCCGTACGGCTTGTCAAACTGCGCCAAGGCGAACGGCCCCCTGGCGACCGCAGCGGGATTCATAGGCACAGTACCGGTCGCCATTCCTTGCAGGCTCGAAGCGAGGCGGCGAACGATCACGTCGGGGATCATCAGAAACGCGACGATCCGCCGGACATCCACGATCTCGATCAAGGCGGCCAAGAAGATACCGAGAATCAGCCGAAGGCGCTCCGGCCTCATCACTGCCATCGCGGCAAGATCGGTATTGACGATCATAGCCAGCAGCGGGCAACAGCTTCGCTGTAGCACCGCGAGGCCGGACACGCCTCCGAGGCAGATCACCGCGACCCCCAAGCATGAAACGGCAGAGGTATCTCCGAACGTAAGGGCCTCAAGTTGCAGCCGCGTGTTCGGGAAAACGAAGGGATGACGATGCAGAGTGCGAGCCCGCCGTGAGAAAACAGGCCAACCAACGCGTCCGGCGGCAGCGAGTCGCGTCGTTCGAGATAGAACATCGCGAGCACGATTGCCGAGGCGACGGCGAGTAAGACCACCGCCAGATGGAGGTCGATGATGGAGGTCGATAAGGATGGCGATGGCAGCCCCCGGCAGCGCGGAATGGGCAAGTCTTCGCCACACGGTGGAGGTAGGCTGGTGGATTCTGACGGGCTCTCGCGGGAATTGCCGATTAGCTCATAGCGACCTACTTGGTCTCGACAACTTGGCCACGGAAGTCCATATGTTCCAGCACCGCATGCCCCGAGGCGGCGACGCGCTGGCCCTCGTGGACGAGGTCGATCTCAAGCCCGGAGTCGAAGCGCGTGTACCACCAGCGATATTTCGCATCGCTGTCGAAGATGAACGAGGCGATCGCCTTCTCTCCGGCAAAGCGTACCGATCCCTTGTCTTCGACGGTGAAGACGATGTCCCTGCCGATCGTCTTGCCGGTGTCGGGCTGTGCCGCCTTCGCCAGTTCCCGGAACCCGACCGCCGGACCCAGCGCCGCCACAAGCACGCCCGTCTCGTCCGCAATGTAGACGTTGCGGGCATCGACGCCGTTGTTGAACCGCACCGACGCCGCGACCGCCGCGTAGCCGCCGGCCGCGCCCCGCGCCCAGTGCCAGTCCTTCACAAGCACCGACATAGGGACGTTGCCCCAGTTGTGGTCGTGATAGCCCGAGCCCGTGACCTCGTGGGTGACGGAACCGACGGTCACCGTGCCTTTCAGAGCGCTGTTGGGCACCGCGCATACCCACCGGAAATAAGGCCCCGGCGGGTTGCTTCCGTCGTCCGGGCCGGGACTGTAGCTCGGAACCGTCCGGTCGAGTTGCAGATGAAGGCCGTAGCCATCGTTGGCCGCGGGGTCGATGAAGAGCTCGTAGCGGTTCAGACCGTCGAGCGAGCGGATGAAGTGCGGGCCGATCCCGACATCGCACCTCTCGCGTTCGAAGCGCGCCTGCGACGCCTCGAAGCGGATCTTCCGGTCGAGCAGCACCCTGTCCCCGGTCGCGAAGTTGACCGTGATGTAGGGCTGGAGTGCGCCCGCATCGTCGATCTCCAGGTGCCAGGAGGCGACGAAGGTGACGCCGTTCGAAAGGTGGCCGTCGGAGTACCACCACTCGAACTGGCCCGGCGCGAAGCTGTTCGGATCGAGCCTGAGCGCGTCCGCCCACGCCTGCGGATCGCCGGGGTCGCGACCGTATAAGGTGAACCCCGGGGGCCGTGTCTGGGCGAGGCCAGACATTGGCGGTACGAGAACGGACAGGGCCGCCGCGGCCGTGAAGCCGCGCCGGGTCAGCATGAGCGGCACGGCCAGTTGTAACAGACTGGAATTCTGCATTTTTTGGGCTCCGGATCCTTCAGCAAACCTCTGCCGCACGCAAGACGAACGCCTTCAGCGACGCGAGCAACTCCAACAGGTGGTCCCTGTCCCTTGCCTTGTGCCTGATACCGTACCACGAGGCCTGAATGAGATCGCAGGCTTGTCTCACGCTCAGCCCGTTGTCTGGCAGGGGCGCAGCACAAGGTTCAAGCATCGTTCCCAGCATCGCAATGTATCGGAGATCAGCCAAAGCAATCTCTTGACGGGCCGCCTCGCGAAAGCCAGTGAGGTGATCATGGGGCTGCGGGCGAGGCGCTGAAACGAAGACTGGCATTTCGGCGAGGACTGTCTCCCAATGCGCGCGGGTCTGGACCCGGGCGCCGGCTTCGGCCGGTCGAGCGACAGTCGCCGCCTGTCCGGCCGAGCTGGCGCTCGCTGCCAGCTCTCATTACGATCGACCCATAAGACACGGTCGAGGGGACGGAACCATCATGAAGACGCTCGCCGTGGCGCTTATACTTCTTCTTGTACCGTTCGCCTCCGCTTCGGGAGATGACCGGCCGAGGCTTACGCTTCGCATCGGCGTCGACCCCGCCTATCCGCCGTTCAGCGAAATCGACGATGAGGGCCGGCTTGTCGGATTCGACATCGATATCGCACTCGCGCTCTGCGCGCGCATGAAGTCCGTATGCACGTTCGTCCGCCAGGAATGGGAGGGGCTGATCCCGGCGCTCCGGGCCGGGAAGTTCGACGCCATCGTCTCCAGTATGTCCATCACCGAGAAGCGTCGGCGCCTGGTCGCGTTCACGGATCGCTACTACAGCAGCGGCGTCCGCTTCGTGGCCCGCAAGGGATCGGGCTTCGATCCCGCCGTGCCCGGTGGCCGGACCGTCGGCGCTATGCGCGCGACGATCGCCTCGGACTGGCTCGAGGACAACCGAGAGAAATTTGCTGGGATAGAGCTTTACGCCGACCAGGAAACGCTCGACCGGGCGCTGATCGAAGGCCGGGTGGACGCGGCGTTGGGCGACGCGTTGGGATTCTGGAAGTGGCTCATGAGTCCGGAGGGCGCGGGCTTCGCATACGCGGGAGATCCTTACCGTCTCGACGAGGGTATCGGCATCGCCGTCCGCAAGGAGGACGATGTACTGCGCCGGCGCCTGAATCGGGCACTTCGGATCATCCTCGGCGACGGAACCTACCGGAAGATCAACGCGAAGTATTTTCCGTTCGGCATTTACTGAGCGGATCCCGAGTCCGACCAGACGACTGGTAGCCGACGCCACTTCGCTCTTGTGGGTGCCGCGGATCCGGTCAAGCCGTCGCTCATCAAGTAAGGTCACGCGCTGGCCACCTGCGAGGCCTGCACAGCGTATGCGAACGAATGGCCGGTTCGGTCGTGTCAGATCGGCGACTGGCCGTCCCCGGTTGCGCGGACCTCCGCCGAAGGAAAAGGCCTTGCGGATGCGGCGGCGCTGCATCGGGGCTGTCGAGCGGTACTTCGCACCGACTGCGGGCATGGACCCTGCGGCGCTGGCCGTTCGAACAGGCTCTCCGCGCACTGTAAAGAATGTCCGGGATCGCCGCCGTCAACGCGAAATCGGTGAGGCTCGTCACCGCGCTGGGCCTCATGACGGATTACAGAAGAATACGATCCCCAAATTTGAGCAATTGGATTGGAAAGACCCGACGCCATCGATACGCGGCATCCCAGGTTCTTCGTCTAAAATAGGCGATATGGTAGTTGACAAACCATAGTCGAGTCACCATCTAAGTGGGGTAGAGACGGAGCCCCACGATGTCAGCCCTTTCAGCCCCCTACATGCACGATGAGGCCGCCGCCTTCGCCCATATCGAGGCGATGCTGTGGCCCGATGGGCCGGTCTGCCCCAAGTGCGGCGTGATCGGCGAAGCCTACGAGCTGAAGGGCGTTCGCACCAAGCCGTCGAAGAAAAACCCCGAGGGCAAGGTCCGCCACGGCCTCAAGAAGTGCAAGGCGTGCAAGCACCAATTCACCGTCCGCGTCGGGACGATCTTCGAGGAAAGCCATATCGAGCTGCATCTGTGGTTGCAGGCGATCTACCTGATGACCAGCAGCAAGAAGGGCATCAGCAGCCACCAGCTCTCCCGGACGCTCGGCATCACCGTCAAGTCCGCGTGGTTCATGTCGCACCGCATCCGCGAGGCGATGCGCGATGACGGCTCGGTGGATTTCGGCTCTGGTGGCGGCGTGGTCGAAATCGACGAGACGTTCATAGGCCGCGACAAGGATCGCCCGATTGCCGCGGCTACATGCACAAGCACAAGATTCTCTCGCTCGTCGACCGGACCACCGGCCGCGCCAGGTCCGTGGTGGTCGAGGACCTGAAGGCCCAGACCCTCGTTCCGATCCTGCAAGAGAACATCGACCACGAGGCCACGGTCTACACCGACGAGGCGGGCCAGTACCGGAGCCTGGGGCGCGTGTTCGGCCGTCACGATTTCGTCACCCACAGCATTGACCAGTGGACCAAGCCCGGCGGCGACCACACCAACACTATCGAAGGCTACTTCAGCATCTTCAAGCGGGGCATGAAGGGCGTCTACCAGCATTGCTCCAAGTGCCACCTGCACCGCTATGCAGCCGAGTTCGAGTTCCGGTATAACAACCGGATCGGAAACGGCACCGACGACGCCACGCGGGCGGCGATCGCGCTGCGAGGCGTGGCAGGGAAGCGGCTGATGTACGAAGAATCTCATTCGTGACGCTGGGGGACACTTGCCCCCAGCCGCCAGCTCCGATCTGTGGCGAGACCGTATCCGCATCCCCGCGTATAGGGTGAGCGAGGCCGCGCGCTACGCCGATGTCTCCTCCCAAACCGTTGCCTACTGGCAGAAGCTCCGGCGGGGCGGAGATCCGGTGCTCACCCCGCGCCCGAAAGGCGTGGCCCTATCGTATCTCCAATTGATCGAGATCGGCGTGGTCTCGGCCATGCGAAAATCGAAGGTCAAGCTGCGCACGATCGAGGCGACGCGGAAGTACCTCTCCGAGAAAATGGGGGCCGAGTTTCCCTTTGCGGAGTATCGCTTCAAGACCGACGGCAAGCGGCTCCTCGTGGGCATGCAGCAAATCGACCCCGCCGCTCCTGCGGATTTCCTTCTGGATACAGGAGAGGGCGGGCAACTAGCCTGGAACCGGTTTCTTGAGTCCCTGCTAAAGGAGTTCGAGTACGATCCCGATGGGGACGTCGTGCGTCTGTGGAAGGTGGCCGGCGAGGACCAGCCGATCCGAATCGATCCTGCGGTCGCCTTCGGCGCTCCCCATGTCAGCGGGATCGCGACGTGGGTGCTCAAGAACCGATGGGAGGGCGGCGAGAACGTTGCCGAGATCGCCGAGGATTACGCCCTCGATCGGTGCCACGTGATCGCGGCGCTGAAGTTTGAGGCGGTCGACGTGGATATAGACCGTCCGCCTTCGTGGCCGCACTGACTCTCTTCTTCGACCGCAACCTCGGAGTGCGCGTGCCCAAGGCCCTACGCACCGCACGGCCGCCCGTTGCCATCAAGGATCACCAGCAAGTAGGCTTCGCCATCGATGCGCCGGACGATGAATGGCTGGCGAAAGTGGGGACGAAGGACTGGGTGGTCATCACCCATGATCGGAAGTTCCACGAGAGGGGGCCGGAGATTGCCGCGATCAGGGCTCATTCCATACGATGCTTCTACCTATACGGTGGAAGCGATCCCACGTGGTCCAAGGTCTACAGTCTCGTGAGCGCGTTTCCCCGTATCGTCCAGATCGCGGAGAACGAGACGGCGCCGTTCATCTATCAGGTCAAGGGGAGGCGAATATGGCCCGTGAAAATCTAAACGACGCGAAAGCCAAGCCCCAGCGTGACCGCTTCATCGAGACGGCCCGCGAGCTGGAATGCGACGAGGACGAGAGCCGGTTCAACGAGACGCTGAAGCGGATCGCGCCGAAGAAGGACGATCAGGACGATCCCAGCGGAGCCTCAAGCGGGCATTCCCCGTGCGGAACGATCAGTTCGAGATGAGCCTCAGAGACGACTGACAGAGAGAACGGGAGGGTGCCTCAAAACAGCGTGCTGATCACTGGCACGTCGAAGGCTTTGCCGACGAGGATGCCCACAACGCTCAGGATGGCACCCATCACCCAGCGGCCCACGAGTCGGACAAAGGCGAGTTCCGCGCGTACAGCGGCGAGCGAGGATTCGAGGTGTCCCACCTTGGTCGCTCCGCGTTCGGAGACACGGTTGACCACAACGGCGATCGCGTCGGCCTGGGAGCGCTTGACGCCGGCCAATTTAAGATCTCGGGCTATGTCGAGCGCGTCGACTCTCATGTCGGGCATGGCGATGTTCCGGCTACGGTTTATGGCAGAAGCGCAGAACCAGATACGGCGGCATGTTGTTATGAGGTTCGCCGCCACCTCTCACGTCCGTTTCCCTTGGGAGCTTCTGAAGCTCATGAGCTCTGTCGTCGCCATGGTCTACCTTGTGGGGCCTCCCGCCATAGCGATGATCAACATATCCATGCTTATGCTTCGGCATTTCCGGCACCGATAGAACATGCTGATATTCACCCCCGTCGTCGCCCGGATCGAACTTCTTACGCTCGTTGCGGTCGTCTCTGCCTACGCCGGCGGCGAGAGGAAAACGGCCGGCAATCTGTCTATAAGCTCGCCATCCTGGCCCGAGCGACTCGCATTCCTTCTCCATCATCAGAATGGCGTTCGCGAACTTCTCGTTGACCAACTCTTGCAAACGTCTCTCTATGTTCGGATTGACAAGTGGCCGTTCTTGGGCGACGGCGACCCCGCCGGGCACGAGGCTTAGGGCCAAGGCCGCCACGATCATCTTCTTCATGTCCTTGTATGGACGCCTCCCGGAACGCAAGGATCGATTTCGGTGTGACGGGCAGGCAGATTGCAGCTTTGTATCCGACCTGTTGGTGCGAGGTTTCTTCCCGCTGGCCCTGATGGTATCTGCCGATCCGCGCCTCATTTCTCCCGTGGGCTTCTCGCCCCATAGAACATTCAGGCTTGGCGGATCGCGGTCTGACCTGTTTGCCATCACTCCTTGTCGTGCCTTGCGCAACCTTTCAGCGGCCACCTCCTCTGTTGGTTCGCTGTCCCGTCTTCAGCCGCGGCTACGCTGGCTGGCTGACGAAGTCCGCCCGGTACGCCCGGTCATGGGCCAGCAAGGCCCAGATCGTGCGCGCCGTCTTGTTGGCCAGCGCGACCGTGGCTACGTTGACCGACTGCCGCTCGGCCGCCAGCCGCACCGTCCACTCGGGGGGCGCCTTCGCGTGTGTGAGCACGCTCCGCGCGCCATGGATCAGCAGGGTTCGCAGATACCTGTCGCCGCGCTTGGAGATGCCGAGCATGCGGACCCGCCCGCCGGTGCCGTCGTGCCGCGGCACCAGGCCGAGCCAGGCGGCGAACTCGCGCCCCGACCTGAAGGCGGCGGGATCGCCCATCGCGGCGACCACGGCGGTCGCGGTCAGCACACCCACGCCGGGGATCTCCGCGATCCGCTTGCTGTCGGCATTGCCGCGGTGCCAGACGCCGATCCGCCGCTCGATCTCGGCGATCTCCCCGTCGAGCCGGCCGACCCGCGCCCACTGCTCGCGAAGCGTGTCGATCACCATCGCCGGCAGACGCTCCGAGACGCGCCCCAGGGCTGGGGCGATCGCGCGGGCGATGCCGGCTCGCCCTTTCGGCATCACCTCGCCGTATTCGGTCAACAGGCCACGCAGCCCGTTGATCTGCGCGGTGCGGAACTTCACGAGCTGCTGGCGCATCCGGTGAAGCGCCAGGATCCCCTGCTGCTCCTCGCTCTTCACGGCAACGGTCTTGATGCCCGGCATCTGCGCCGCCGTCCAGATCGCCCGTGCGTCGTGCGCATCGTTCTTGTTGCCCGACACGAAGGGCCGCACCGCCTTGGCCGGCAACAGCCAGGGATCGTGGCCGAGCTCGCGAAGCTCGCGCGCCCAGTGATGCGAGCCGCCGCACGCTTCCATCGCAACCACGCACGGCGTGCGGTTGGCGAAGTGCTCCAGGAACTTCGCCCGCGTCAGCTTCAGATCCTCGATCTCGCCAGTCTCCATATCGACCCAGTGCAGCTGGAACACGCGCTTCGCCGTATCCACCCCGACGACGGTTCTGTTAGTCTTCATCTCGGACCCTCCGGTTTGCCCGTGAAGAGCTCGCTCTTCCACCTTGGCACTTTGATGCCGTCGGCCCGCGAGGGTCCACTCATCCCTCAAGCCCTCCAACATCAGCGGGTGGGAGGCGTCCATTCCATTTCTCCCTTGTTCAGTTCTTGAACGCACGGTTCCAATTATCCCGTAGGGCTTGCCTTTCTTCTTGAGCCAAATGAATGCGTGTTGTCCTACGAGGGACGATTTCATACTTCTGTGCACGGCAGGCCAATTGTGACCCCTCTGTATTCCAAACCCTGTCATGGGTCTCCTCATCCAATAACAGCGTTCGAATCCCGTTGTAGCAAATGCGCATAACAAACGTCGCATTAGAGCATCTGTTGCGCAAAACAGCAGGGGAGCCCCCAAAGTCATTGCTCCCGGAGAGGGCGCCCGGCGGATTAGCGCTGAGCATCACGACACATTGCTCGATCGTATAGGCATCGATCGACGCCTGCTTGCGGCTAGCAGGTCTGACGCTGCCAGAACTTCCGGGTCCGGGCGCTCGGTTGGCAGCTTCGAGCGCTATGTGGGAGGCAGCATCCAAAGCGCTGCTATAGCACCCCGATACCAGCATCAGCCCGCAAACAGCGAGCGCGCCTGAGATCGTCTTCATGGCTGTCTTGGGGATCATGCCGGCCTTCGTTCCGTCGGAGGCCGATTGACGGTGCGCCAGAGGCGATCTAGCTTGGCTCCAGCGCGCTTCCTGATCGGTCTCGAAACCTTGTGGGGAGCTTCGGGCCGGACCTTGGCAGGTTCGGCTCGAAGTGCATCAGGGGGTAGCCTGACCGGGCGAGGGCGGCCTGTCAAGGTCGGGGTTTGTCAACTATCATATCGCCCTAAAATAAGCAGGTCGCCGTTATTCCCCGGGCCCGAAGCTCTTTACCTCTTTGTGAGCATGCCCCGCTGAAAAACCGCGCCCTCTCAGCGTCATGGACACCGACACCCGGTCGACCGACGCACTCCGCGTATCCCCTTGGGCAGGCATCTCAGAACCGCATGTTAAGGGTGAGGAAGAAGGTGCGGCCCCAGCCGGCCGCGCGCGGCCCGTCGGTCGCGGCGGGGTTCGCGGTGTTGGTGGAGAGCTTCGCATCGGTGAGGTTGTAGACGCCCGCGGTCACCCGCGCCCGGTCGAGCCCCAGCGGCGCTTTCCAGTCGAGCGTCGCGTCGTGCCCGGTCCACGACTTGAACCGTCCGTCGCCCCGCCGGTTCTCGATCTCGTCGCGGTAGTTCACCGCCCAGACGGCGGCGAGGTTGCCGCGCCCGGTCGAGCTCACGATGCGCACCGCGTTGCGCGGCAGCGGGTACGGCCGCCCCTCGCCCGCGATGTACTCCTCGCTGCTCGCCACATGGCGCCAGAACCCGCGCATTGCGACGAAGCCCCAGCCGGTCTCCGCGCGCGCGCCGAACCGGGTGTTGAGCCCCGAGATCTCCACCCTGACGATGTTCGCGAAGCTCTCGTGGATGGCAATCTCTCCCGCCGCGCGCTCGATGCAGCCCGCGCCGCCGCCCGGCGGGCACTCGGGATGGTTCAGCATCGCCCAGTCGGCGTCGCGCCGCCCCGGCAGGTCCGAGGTCGTGAGCCAGTACCAGTCGGCGACGAGGTAGAACGGCCCCTCGCGGGTCTCCGCGCCGATCGAGCGCCTCTCCGAGCGCGACGGCTCAAGGTCGGGGTTTCCGCTGGTCCGGCGGGTCACCTGGCGGTAGTTCGACGTGTCGCAGGTCCGCGGCGGCGGCCCGCTCTCCGGGACGCAGCGCACATAGGGGTGATCCTGCGCCGCGGTGCTGTATAGGTGGTGCATCGAGGGTGCCTCGTCGCCCGCGCTCCACGAGCCGCGCAGCGTCACGATGTCGGTCGGTCGGTACTCCGCCCCGAGGCGCCACGCACGCAGGCCGCCGACGTCGTCGTACTCGTCGGCCCGCGCCGCCGCTCTCACGTCCATGCTGTCCGCGATCGGCACCGACACCTCCGCGAAGGCTCCCACCGTACTGCGCTCGCCCGAATAGCTGGTGCCGCCCGAGCCGAGCACCCCGTTCACGTCGCGGGTCCGGCCGTCCGTTGCCCGGAACGCCAGCAGGCGGTGCGCCTCCACGTCGGCGAACTCCACCCCCGCCGTCCATGCCGAGGCGCGCCCGCCGATGCCCGGACCCTTTCCCTCGAGCGCGAGACGCAGGCCCAGATGCCTCCCGCCGAAGTCCTCCTCCTGGCGCAGGCTGCTCCGCTCGATCGCCCTCAGGTGGTCCGGGTCCGTCGACAGGGGATCGGTCAGATCGTAGCGACCCGCCTCGATCTCCCGCCGGATGATCTCGGCGTCCACGAAGGTATCGCCTATCACCGAGCCGTCGAGCTTCCACGCGCCGACCTCCGCGTCGTAGCCGAGGCCGTCGGCGATCCGGCCCTCGACGCTTGCCGAGACATCGTACTCCTCGGCGTCCGTCTTCCAGTCCCGGTTGCCGTGGCCGATGAAGCGGTGCCCCACCGAAAAGACATCCTCTCCCGTCGCCTCGAACGCCGGGTCGGCCTCGCGCGCCGATTCGTTGATCGCGTCGAGCAGGCCCTCACCCGGGGCGATGGAGAAGACATCGACGGACGGCGCGTAGCGGAACGCCCAATGTCCCTGCGTAATGTTTGCGTCCATGTGGAGCCTGGCGTTCTCCCCGAGCGGGTGGTCGAGGCTCAGGATCGCGGTCTTCCGGTCATGGCTCGCGCTGTCCCACCAGAAATCGCCGTAGGCGAACCCGCACCCCTTGTCGCCCGTGTCGATCCCGGACGGGTTGCTCAGCGGGCCGGTGTAGCCGTGCGCCGGATCGCACGCGCCCAGCGGCACCGATCTCAGCGCGTCCGCGCTCCTGTCCAGGACGTAGACCGTGTTGCCGCCGATGCTCACGTTCCTCGCCTCGGCGAAGCTCCCGCCTTCCGTCCATTCCGAACGGCTGTGCTCGCGGGTGCTGCCGACGATCTCCTCGCGCTCGAGGATGTCGACGCCGACGCTCAGGTGACCGGCACCGACCGCGCCGCCCCAGACCACGCTGCCCTGGCGCGCATCGCCCCCGTCGCGGCTCGGCATCCGCGCGACGGTGCGCACGTCGAAGCCGTCCAGACCCTTCCTCAGCACCAGGTTGAACGCGCCGCGCACCGCGGCGTGGCCGCCCAGCGTCCCCAGGCTCTCGCCCCGCAGCACCTCGATGCGCTCGACCGCCGACAGCGGGAGCGAGTCCAGATCGTGCGCCGTCGTCGCGTAGGGCCGACCGTTCACCATGATCAGCACGTCGCGCCCGCCGGTGAAGAAGTAGCGGACGATGCCGGTATCCAGCATCTCGCCGAAGGTCTGGGCACCGGAGCGCTCGATGAAGCCGCGGTCGTACTCGGCGACGATCCGAGGGGCCGGAGCCAGCGCGCCGCCATGGGCTTGACCCGCCGCGAGAATAACGGCCGCGGCGAGCGCCGCGAGAAGTGTTCTCATGGATCCCTCGCTCCTTTGTGGATGGGCGGACCGCGTTCCGCGCCCATCACCCGTCGGCACCAAGCGTTCTCAGGCAATGGTCGATCGACAAGCGTGCATAGCCCTAAAGCGGCGAATAATACGTTACGGCTGATCCATGACGCGATGCAAGGATTGAGCGCTGGCCTATGATCGGGAGCCCACAGTTGATCAGGAAAATCAAATCACAACGAGTTTGCCGTGGGTCTGCCCGGGTTGGGGCGTAGTCATCCGGGCGCGCTCAGTCGTCCCAGACCTCTTCCCAGCTGCCCTGGGTCGCCGCCTTCGAGTACTCGGTCGACCGGTTCTCGAAGAAGTTGGTGTGCTCCATGCCGTTCAGCATTTCGTCCATCCAGGGCAGGGGGTTGCGCTCCATGCGGTAGATCGGCTGCAGTCCGAGCTGGGACAGGCGCCGGTCGGCGATGTAGCGGATGTACTGCTTGACCTCCGCCCCGGTCAGCCCCTCGACGCCGCCGAGCTCGAAGGCGAGGTCGATGAACGCGTCCTCGTGTTCGATCACGGTGTTGCAGATCGTGTAGAGCTCGCGCTGGAACTCCTCGGTCCAGATTTCCCGGTTCTCGTCGATGAAGGTG